>NZ_JCADBG010000115.1:0-924 GCF_059358815.1 Streptosporangium nanhuense | reverse complement strand
AGAACGTGTTTGAGAGCTGATCATCGGCTTCAGCGGGTCCATTCGAGTGGGTGCGGTCCGGGCCGCTGGACGGGATGTCCCCGAGTGATACGCCGCAGCAGCGTGCTGATCGCCGCCCATCGGACCATCGCCTCGCTCGTCGGTGCCTGCCGCTCGTAGTCGCGGGCCAGTCGCCGGTGCAACATCAGCCAGGCCAGCGCCCGCTCGACCACCCACCGCCTGGAATGCACCTGAAAACCGCGCTGGTCAGCGGGCTTGGCGACGATGTGCACGATGATGCCCAGCACCTCGCGCGCCCAGACCACCAGACGTCCGGCAAAACCCTGGTCGGCAAAAACGACCCGGCAGGCGCCGGTCAGGTACAACCCCAGCAACATGGTGGTGGCCCCGGCACGGTCCTGCACACTGGCCGGACGCACCATCACCGCCAGCAATAACCCGAGCGTGTCGGTGACCACGAACCGCTTACGGCCGTTGATCTTCTTGTTCGCGTCGTAGCCGCGGCTGTCGGCCCCGACGGTGTCGGCGCCCTTGACGCTTTGGGAGTCCATGACCGCCGCCGACGGCTCGTCCCGGCGGCCGGCGCTCCGGCGGACCCGTCGCCGTAATACATCGACGACCCGCTGGGTCACGTTTTGGTCCTCCCAGCGGACGAAGTGCCAGTACACCGTCTGCCAGGGCGGGAAGTCGGCCGGTAACTGCCGCCAGGCGCAGCCGGTACGCACGACATACAAGATCGCGTCCACGATCTCCCGGCGCGGATGTTTCTCCTTGCGGCCGTCCCAGTGCGGGGCGGGCAGCAGCGGCTCGATCAGCGCCCACTGCTCATCGGTCAGATCAGAGGGGTAGAAAGGGGCGTCGTGTCATGTCTGCACCCCTACCCCCTCGCGGGAGGGCTTCACGATCAGCTCTCAAACACCTTCT
>NZ_JCADBG010000114.1:0-930 GCF_059358815.1 Streptosporangium nanhuense | reverse complement strand
GCTGGTGTTCGACTATCCGACGCCGAGTGTGCTGGCGGAGTTCCTGCTGGCCGAGCTGTTCGGTGAGGACGCCGACGTGGTCGTTCCCGCGTCGGTGGTGCCGGTGACGGACGATCCGATCGTGATCGTGGGCATGGCGTGCCGCTACCCGGGCGGGGTCAACAGTCCAGAGGATCTGTGGCGGCTGGTGGCCGAGGGCGGGGACGGGATTTCGCCGTTCCCGACGACACGAGGCTGGGACCTGGCGGCGTTCTCCGGCCCGGATCCGGAAGGCCAGGGCGCCGGTTACGTGCGTGAAGGCGGCTTCCTGGAGAGCGCGGCCGACTTCGACCCGGGGTTCTTCGGGATCTCTCCGCGTGAGGCTCTGGCGATGGACCCGCAGCAGAGGTTGCTGCTGGAGGCGTCCTGGGAGGCGGTCGAGCGGGCCGGGATCGACCCGGTGTCCTTGCGGGGCAGCCACACAGGTGTGTTCGCCGGCGTGATGTATCACGACTACGCGATGAGTGCCGATCTCCCGCCGGAGGCGATGGGCTTCGTCAGCACCGGCACGGCGGGCAGCGTGGCGACCGGCCGTATTTCGTACGCACTGGGGCTGGAGGGCCCGGCGGTGACGGTGGACACGGCATGCTCCTCCTCCCTGGTGGCGACGCACATGGCGGCCCAGGCTCTGCGTTCGGGTGAATGCAGCCTGGCCCTGGCCGGTGGGGTGACGGTGATGGCCACCCCGGGGGTGTTCATCGGCTTCAGCGCGCAGGGCGGGCTGGCCGGCGACGGCCGGTGCAAGTCCTTCGCTGACGCGGCCGACGGGACCAGCTGGTCCGAGGGCGTTGGCATGTTGGTGCTGGAGCGCCTATCGGACGCGCGGCGCAACGGTCACCAGGTGCTCGCGGTTCTTCGTGGTTCGGCGATCAACCAGGACGGCGCGTCGAA
>NZ_JCADBG010000113.1:0-983 GCF_059358815.1 Streptosporangium nanhuense | reverse complement strand
GCTGAGCGGTTGTGCTCGCCGGAGTACTGGGTGGAGCAGGTGCGGGGCGCGGTCCGTTTCTCCGACGGGGTGCGCGCTCTGCACGCCCACGGGGTGCGGGCCTATCTGGAGCTGGGCCCTGATGGCGTACTGACCGCCATGGCGCAGGACACCCTCACCGCACTCACAGACGCGAACACGCGTGTGGCCGCGCCCGCTGGTTCGGCGCGCGACGCCGAGGTGGCGTCGGCGGCGGATCCGGACGTACTGCTGGTCCCGGCCCTGCGTGGGGGCCAGGACGAGCAGAAGACGATCATGATGGCGCTGGCCGCCCTGCACGTGCGTAAGGTGCCGGTGAACTGGTCGGCGGTGCTTCCCGGTGCCGCTCGGGTGGAGTTGCCGACGTACGCCTTCCAGCGTCAGAGGTTCTGGCCCGACGGCGCCGGTTCGCAGGTGGGAGACGTGACGGCTGCGGGACTCGCGGCCGCGAGCCACCCGCTGCTGGGAGCCGCTGTGGGAGTGGCCGGTTCGGACGGGGTGTTGCTGACCGGTCGTATCTCGCTGGGGTCGCATCCGTGGCTGGCCGATCACGTGGTGGGCGGGACGGTGGTGTTCCCGGGGACGGGGTTCTTGGAGTTGGTGGTGCGGGCGGGTGATGAGGTGGGGTGCGATGTGGTCGAGGAGCTCACCTTGACCGCGCCGCTGGTGCTCGGCGAGCGGGACGCGGTGGCGGTGCAGGTGTGGGTGAGGACCCCGGATGAGTCAGGCCGGTGTGAGGTGAGTGTTCACGCCCGCCCGGCGGAGGCCGGGGATGAGGAGCCTTGGGTACGGCACGCGATCGGTGTGCTGGTGACCGGCGGCCGGGCCGGGGAGCGGTTCGATGTGGAGGTGTGGCCGCCTCGGGGTGCGGCGGTGATCGAGCTGGACGGGGTGTATGAGGGGTTGGCTGGGGGTGGGTTGGAGTACGGGCCGGTGTTTCGGGGGTTGCGGGGGGCGTGGCGGGG
>NZ_JCADBG010000112.1:0-1004 GCF_059358815.1 Streptosporangium nanhuense | reverse complement strand
ATGAGCAGGCCGATCACCTTGTTCACCGGCCAGTGGGCCGACCTGCCGTTCGAGGAGGTCTGCCGCCTGGCCTCGGGCTGGGGGTACGACGGCTTGGAGATCGCCTGCTGGGGCGACCACTTCGAGATCGACAAAGCCCTCGGCGACGACGACTACATCCCCCGCAAGCAAGAACTGCTCGCCAAGCACAACCTGTCGGTCTACACCATCTCCAACCACCTGGTCAGCCAGGCCGTCTGCGACAACCCCATCGACGCCCGCCACCAGGGCATCCTGCCCGCCCGCATCTGGGGCGACGGCGACGCCGAACAGGTCCGCCGCAACGCCGCCGAAGAGATCAAGAACACCGCCCGGGCCGCCGCCAAACTCGGCGTCAAGACCGTGGTCGGCTTCACCGGCTCCTCCATCTGGCACACCGTGGCCATGTTCCCCCCCGTCCCACCCCAGATGATCGAAGACGGCTACGCCGACTTCGCCGAGCGCTGGAACCCCATCCTCGACGTCTTCGACGAGGTCGGCGTCCGCTTCGCCCACGAGGTCCACCCCAGCGAGATCGCCTACGACTACCACACCACCGTGCGCACCCTGCAGGCCATCGGCCACCGGCCCGCGTTCGGCCTGAACTGGGACCCCTCCCACATGGTCTGGCAGGAGATCGACCCGGTCGCCTTCATCCTGGACTTCGCCGACCGCATCTACCACGTCGACTGCAAGGACGCCAAGGTCCGCACCGGCGACGGCCGCCGCGGCCGGCTCGCCTCCCACCTGCCCTGGGCCGACCTGCGCCGCGGCTGGGACTTCGTCTCCACCGGACGCGGCGACGTGCCCTGGGAGGACTGCTTCCGCGCCCTGAACGCCATCGGCTACGACGGCCCCATCTCCATCGAGTGGGAGGACGCCGGCATGGACCGCCTCGACGGCGCCCCCGACGCGCTGGCCGTCATCCGCAAGCTCAACGCCATCACCCCGCCCACCGCCGCCTTCGACGCCGCCTTCTCCTCGGA
>NZ_JCADBG010000111.1:0-1016 GCF_059358815.1 Streptosporangium nanhuense | reverse complement strand
CCAGGCCGCATCCACCTTGGGGCGCAGCACGGTGTCCAGCCGCTCGGACGTCAGTGACGGGATCGTGCCGTCATCCAGCACACCGGCGGTGTGGATCACCGCGGTCAGCGGGTGATCGGCATCGATCCCGGCCAGCAGCGCCGCCACCTGGTCCCGATCGGCCACATCACAGGCGGCGATCTCCACCTCGACGCCGTGCGCGATCAACTCCGCCTGCAACTCCACCGCCCCCGGAGCCTCCAACCCCCGGCGGCTGGTCAACAGCAGATGCCGCACCCCACGCTCGGCCACCACATGCCGCGCGAACACCGCCCCCAACCCACCGGTCCCACCAGTGATCAACACCGTCCCCTCAGGATTCCAGACACGCCCCTCACCCAGGCCGGAACCATCACCAGAAGCAGAAGACGTCACCCGGGCCAGACGCGGCGCCAGCACCTCACCTCCGCGTACCGCCACCTGCGGCTCGCCTGAGGCCAGCACCCCTGGCAATGCCGACGCCGAGACCTCCCCGTCCACATCGACCAGCACGAACCGGCCTGGATTCTCCGCCTGCGCCGACCGCACCAACCCCCACACCGCCGCAGCCCCCACATCGGTGACCGCCTCGCCGTCACCGGCCGCGACCGCGCCCCGCGTCACCACCACCAACCGCGAACCCACACACCGCTCATCGGCCAGCCACCCCTGCAGCAAGCCCAGAACACGAGCGGCCAGAACATGCGCCGACCCCACCACATCACCGGCCGACTCCACCGTGACGGTCACCGCCTGCGGCACCACCCCCAACGCCGCCAGCCCCGCCTCCGGATCCGACCCCAAATCCAAGATCACTTGCCCGCTATCAGGTATCGCCGACACCTCCGGCAACACCCTCCACTCCAGCCGGAACAGCGAATCCCGATGCACACCACCACCAGCGGCCACCTGATCGACCACGATCGGGCGCAACGCCAGCGACCGCACCGACAACACCGGCTCCCCAGCCACATCCACCGCACTCAGCGACACCACAC
>NZ_JCADBG010000110.1:0-1087 GCF_059358815.1 Streptosporangium nanhuense | reverse complement strand
CCGTGGAACTGCACCCGGGCCTGCTTGATGGCGTCCAGCAGCGGGTTGCCCGCGCCGTCGGCGGCGCCGGGGGCGGCTCCGGCGTACTTGGTGCCGCGCCAGATGACCCACAGCACCCACACGATCAGCGAGCACAGGGTGTAGGCGGGCCAGATCGGGCCCATGCCGACCACCAGGCCGAGCACGAGGGAGACGGTGGCCAGGGAGCCGGTGACGACCATCAGGATGCGCAGCAGCACCCGGGGGCCGGCCGACAGGTGCGCGAAGAAGGTGACCAGGGCGCCGATGGCCAGGAACAAGATGCTCAGCAGCGGCGTCCAGACCGGGTCGCCACCCCACTTGGCGTGGGCGAGCGCGATCAGGATCGCGAAGACGGCGCAGCCGATGGCCGGGGTGACCAGCGGCAAGCCGTGCACCAGCAGCCAGCCGCCGCCCAACCGGCCGGCGCCGTCCGCGGTTTCCACGTGGACCATCTGCGCGCCGGTGGCGAGCTGCGGGGTCTTCTTACGACGTGCCATCACGCACCGTCCCTCGTGTCGTAGCGGCCCTGCCGCTGGCTGGTGGTGCCGGTACCGGATCCGGTCTTCTTGTTGGCCTGCTGCTCAGCCAGCAGGTACTCCTGGTGGACCGCCGACATCCGGACGATGGCTTTGGCCGCCTCCAACATGGCTTCGGCGGCGTTGTTGCCGTGTCCGCGCAGCCGTCCGGCCAGGAAGATGCGCTGCAGCCAGCCCACCCGGCGCCCGTCGGGGGCGGTGCGGTGGCGCAGCCAGGCCGCGGCCTGGCGGGAGTCCTCGCTCATGGTCAGCGAGATCGCGCACAGCATCGCCCGCACGGTCTCCTGGTAGTCGCGGTACGCCTGGTGGCTGCGTGTCACGTCGCTGTCGACGAACGCGGCGGCGGCTTCCACCAGATCGATCTGCTTGGACATCGGTTACCTCACCTGCCTACTCGTGGCCCCGAACAACGCGATTGCGCTGGTCAGCGGGCTATTTCTTGGGGTCCTCGCGGAGGGACTCTTTTTCCAGCCGCACGTACTCGTCGTGGACGCCCGCCATCTTCTGCAAGCTGGAGACGGCCTCCAGCA
>NZ_JCADBG010000011.1:0-298919 GCF_059358815.1 Streptosporangium nanhuense | reverse complement strand
GCCAGCGTGCGCTCCTGGATCTGCCGGGCGAGCTGGGCCCGCAGCTGCTCGAACGGCGGCACCGGCGAGGCCGCGTCAATGACGATCATCAGATAATCATGGCCCGCCGGGCCACCGTCGTGCTCGACGGCATCCTGGCGTTGAGCGCGATGGTGGCGATCAGACCCAGGATCAGGTAGACGACCGCGGCGGCGCTCCACCAGCCGGGTGCGGTGCCGAACAGCAGCACCATGGGCAGCGACCACTGCACGCTGGGCATGGTGAGCTCGCGGGCGTCCTCGACGCGCATGATGACGTCGGCGGTGAGCGACTCCTCGTCCTGCGCCACGACCGGACGCCGCAGCAGGTGGCGCAGCTGCATGGCCATGATGGCCGTCACGCCGAGCAGCCCGATCAGCAGGACGACGGCCAGCTGCCGCACGGTGGGGTCGGGCAGGGTCAGGGCGCTGCCGGCCAGCACCATCGCGCCGGCGAACGTGGCGGTCGCGAAGACGGCGTACGGCCGGCCGAGCAGGGCCTGCCAGCCGGGCTGGACGAGATGGGCGGCCCGGCGCGACAATGTCGCGCCCGCCTGCCGGTCGACGCGCCGCACCCACCGGTCGAGCAGCGACTGTGCCAGCAGCAGCCCGGCCACCAGAGCGGCCAGGAGCAGCAGCGGCAGCGGGCGATGCTGCGGGGGTTTGCCGAAGGCGGAGGTGGCGACGAGCGCGCTCGCGATGATCAGCACGGCCAGGATGATGTGAGCGGCGAGGCGGGCGCGTCTGCGGACCGCCAGCCGGCTGGCCAGCAGGGGGGTCGGGCGGGCGTCGGCGAGGTCGTGCTGGGCCAGCCACTCGCCCGCCAGTCGCAGATCGGCCTCCCGCACCGGCGGGTCGGCGTCCGGCAGCGGTTCGCGGGTCATGGCGTCTCCTTTGTCGCAAGCTTTGTAGCAATATAGTGCGTCAAGCCTTGCGACAAAGTCAACGCCCCGCCGGCTCTCGTCATCCCGGTGGCGCGAGCCCCGGCGCGGCGGCCGTCGCCGCAGGCCGTTGGTCACGAGGCGGCCCGCGCAGGTCCGGCGGTGAGCGGCGAAGCGCCTCCCGCGGGCTCCCGCGCCCCGCGCGAAGGCCTGCTGCCGCACGCGGGGGCGGGGGAACGGACCGAAGACCTGCCGGCCACAAGCGGGCCGGCGACGTCACGCTTCGTGTCGATCGGCGCTGAGCCGGGTGGAGGCCACGGGCCGGGGTCGCTCGCAGGTGCTGGTGACGGTCACCGCGGTTCCGGAGTGTGCCGAGGACAGCAGCGACTCCATGATGTCGAGCACGTGGTAGGCCAGCGTTCCGCTCGCGCGGGGCTCCTGGCCGGCCGGGGTGGTGGCGAGGTCGGCGAGGCCCACACCGCGCCCGGCCTCGACGTAGCCGGCCGTGGGGGGAAGGGTCCGCCAGTTCTCCTCGCCCGTTCTCGCCAGGAGTACGGGGCCGTCGAAGTGGTTGGGGTCGGAGATGGAGAGCGAGCCCTGTTCTCCGTGCACCTCGATGGGGGGCGCGTTGGTGGCCGCTCCCTCGAAGCTCATCACCAGTGTGGAAAGCGTCCCCGAGGCGTGGATCAGCACGCCGGTGACGTGGGTGTCGACGGCGACGGGGATCTCCTCGTCGCGGCGGGGGCCGGTGGCGATGGTTCGTTCGGCCCGGGTGCGGCTGGCGGCGCCGACGACCGTCGTCACCGGTCCGAGCAGCGTGACCAGGCTGGTGATGTAGTAGGGGCCCATGTCCATGAGCGGGCCGCCGCCGGGGGCGTAGTAGAAGTCGGGGTTGGGGTGCCAGCGCTCGTGGCCCGGGGTCATCATGGTCGCGGTCGCCGCGACGGGCCTGCCGATCAGGCCGTCGTCGATCGCCTTGCGTGCGGTCTGTGTGCCGGTGCCGAGCACGGTGTCGGGTGCGCAGGTGACCCGTACTCCGGCGTCGGTGGCCGCGCGCAGCACTCGCGCGGCGTCGGCGGTGGTCGTGGCGAGGGGTTTTTCCGAGTGGACGTTCTTGCCGGCCGCGATGGCCCGCAGGGTGATCTCGGCGTGCGCGGCGGGGACGGTGAGGTTCAGTACGACGTCGACGCGCGGGTCGGTCATGAGTTCCGCCACGTCCAGTACGTCGACGTCCGGGTGCTCGCTCACCGCTTTCCTGGCTCGTTCGGGGTCCAGGTCGGCCACGGCGACGAGTCGTAGTTGCGGCAGTCGTTCGATGTTGCGGAGGTACTGGCCGAAGATGAATCCGCATCCGACGACGCCGACGTTCATCGGCCGGCCCACAGCATTCCCCTTTCGATGATGGTGCGCACGTTGCGGTCGCGCAGGATGTCGAGGTCGTGTCCGGGGGTGGTGACGAAGATCTTTCCGTTGCCCCACTCGCGGGTCCAGATCGCCGGTGAGGTGACCTCCCTGTGCCAGGGGTCCCATGGGCGGATCTTCTGGGTCGTGGTGGCCAGTACGTCGATGTAGTCGTCGGCCAGTACCCAGTACTGTTCGGTGACGAGGTCGAAGTCGGCGATGCCCGTGGTGATCGGGTGGTTCTTGGCCTCGGGCAGCATGGTGACGGTGTGGGGGATGTAGTTGTCGGCCTGCGAGCCGTCCCGTTCGGCGGGGTTCTTCCCGGGGTGGCAGGCGAACTGCCCGCCGATGAGGTGCAGATAGTCGGAGGAGGCGCGGAAGGCGTCGGCGATGCCGCCGTGCCAGCCGGCCATTCCGGTGCCGGCGCGGATCGCGGTCTCGAGTCCGCGTAGTTCGTCCGGCTCGATCGTGCCCATGGTGTAGCACTGCACGATGAGGTCGACGCCGGACATGAAGGCGGGGTCGGCGTACGGTGCGGGGGAGTCTGCCCGGTGTACTTCGAATCCGTGTTCCTGGAGGAAGGGGACGAAGAGTTCGGTGGCGGCCACCGGGGCGTGGCCTTCCCAGCCGCCCCGGACTATCAGGGCTCTGCGGGTGCGGTCGTCTGTCATGTTTTCACCTATCGATCAGGGGACAAACGATTGCAATCTTCACATTTCGCGGCTGGTGTCACCAGGGTTGAGCCGGAGTGGTTCCGTGAGGGCGGCGGGAACGGGGGGCGCCCGCGTCCTGCCCAGGCAGGACGCGGGCGCGATCGCGGCCGGATCATGACGTGCCGGGACACGAGGGCAGGCCCGCGTGCGGCTCGATCCTGGTCGTGTCCCCGCTAGTCCCCGGCCATCACGGTGAAGGTGAATCCGGCACTCGTCGTGCGGTGCAGCGGGGTGTCGCACTTGACCCGGCGCGACACCTCGTTCCTGCTGAGGCCGAGTCCTTGCGCGATGAGCCGGTCCAGGCGGAGCGGGACCGGGTCCTCGAAGAGGACCTCCACCTTGACCGGCCACGCCTCGTCGAGCCGTACCGGTGTGGTGTCCAGGCGCCAGGCTCCCTTCCAGTCCAGGGTGAAGCGGTTGCGCCGGGCGAGCAGCGGATCCAGCAGCAGGGACGCCACCAGCCGCGGATCGTTGGCGTGATAGCGGTCGAGCTCGGCCGGATCGAAGGACCTGACCGGCGCTCGCTCGTGCACGGTGAGCTTGCTCGTCCGGTCGCAGGACACGCAGCGGATCAGCAGCCAGATGTCCAGCAGCTTGCCGTTGGCGTTGACGCGGAACCTGCCCTCGCCGGTGGTGGCCGACTCCGACGGGCAGTCCACGCATCGCAGCGACAGCAGGGGCAGCCTGGTCCGGCGAACGACCCAGGGCAGCACGATATGAGGTTGTGAAGACATGATCTCTCTAGACCTGACACGAGGCCGATTGCGCGCGGCCTCAAACGCCGTACGACCGGGCGTGTACGGGCAGCCCGGCGGAGCCGACGGGAAGGTCGGCTTGGAGGTGAGCGGAAGAAGGTGTCAGGTCTAGAAAGCAGGCGGGGTCACGCGGTTTTTTCCTCTGTCCTCACTGCGATGGGGCCGCAGGCAATCTAGGGGAACGCAGAGGGAGGGCTCAAACGGTTTTCCGGCGGCGGTGGTCCCCGTCGCCGGCCCGGGTGTCGTCGTGGCGCTCGCGCGGGCCGGCGTCGGCAGGTTCGGCCGGAGCGTGGGGGATCGGCGCGACCTGGCTGCCCGTGGTCGCGCGGGGGCTCGACCACGGGCCGGGGCAGGGGTCGGCGAGGTTCCGCGTCAGCGCGGGGTGAGGACGCAGAACTCGTTGCCCTCGGGGTCGGCCAGGCACGTCCAGGGCACGTCGCCCTGGCCGAGGTCGAGGTCGGTGGCGCCCAGGGCGCGCAGCCGGGCCACCTCCGCGGCCTGGTCGTCACCGGGGTAGGGCCGGAGGTCGAGATGGACGCGGTTCTTCACGGTCTTGGTGCCGGGCGTGCGCAGGAACTCCAGGTACGGGCCGACGTCCTTGGCCGAGCGCAGCACCGCGTGGTCGTCGGTGACCTCGTGCGGGGTCCAGTCGATCGCCTGGCCCCAGAACCGGGCCATGGCCCGCGGATCGGCGCAGTCGGCCACCACCGCGGCGATCGGCCCGGTGTCGCGGTAGACCTCCCGAGGCTCCAGCACGCAGAACTCGTTGCCCTCCGGATCGGCCAGGACCGTCCACGGCACGTCGCCCTGGCCCACGTCGGCGGGCGTCGCACCGAGGGCCTTCAGGCGCGCGACCAACTCCGCCTGGTGGGCCGCGGAGGTGGTGGCGAGGTCGAGGTGCACCCGGTTCTTCACCGTCTTGGGTTCCGGGACGGCGATGATGTCGACGAAGACGGCGACGGGGTCGGGATAGGTGAGGCCCTCCGGTTCGAGGTTGGTCACGCCGGGTTCCTCGCTGGAGATGGTCCAGCCGAGTGCCTCCGCCCAGAACCGGCCGAGCGCCGAGTCGTCCTGAGCGTTCATCGCAATCTGAACAAGCCGCAATGCCATGTCGCCGATCCTATGCCCGGCGGATTCATCAGGATGAACAGCGCATCTTCGGCTCAACCGGGGGTGAGTCGTCGAAGGCCCCGGGCGGGTGCGGAGCCCGTCCCGGAGCAGGCGTGGTCCGGTGGCCGGGGCGAGCCCGGGGTGGTGTTCGCGGGCGATCCCGGCCTGGGCGCGGGCCGCCCGCGGCCGGAGTGGGTTCGCCCGGCCGCAGGCGGCCCGCGGACACCGCGGCGCCGGCGTACGTCGAGCGACAGGCGTACGTCCGTCGAGCGGCAGGCGTACGTCCGCGTGCCGTCGTCGCGGGAAGGACCCGCCGCCGAAGCCGCGGACGCCGATCGTCACCACCCCGAGCGCCGGAGGTCACCTACCTTTCTCCCGCCTGTGCCGGTCGGGGGCGGGGTCGCGTCACGCGACGGCGGTTCCTTCGAGTTCGACCATCAGGTCGGGGATCGCCAGCCGTGTCACCCCGAGCATCGTGGTGGACGGTGCCGTCCCGGTGGCGCCCAGTCGTGCCGCCAGCACGCCGTAGTGCTCGAAGAGCCGGTCGACGTCGGTGGTGTAGACATTGAGCCGGACGAGGTTCGCGAGGGACATATGGGCCTGGCCGAGCACCGCCTCCAGGTTGTCGAGGCTCAGTGCCAGCTGTGCCGCCATGTCTCCGGCGTGCCGGGGCCTGCCGTCGCCGCCCATCGCGGTCTGCCCGGCGCAGTACAGGGTCCGGGTGTGCCCGGAGACGAGTTCACCCTGGTTGTATCCCATCTCCACCGACCACGCCCACGGGTTGATCGCGGTTCGCTCCATTGCCACATCAGCTCCATTCGGTTCGCCGGCATCACGTACGTCGATCGGCTCGGTGGCCGTCGCCTTTCTCGTGATGGTGATCAGCCTCCCGGCAAATCACGACATCTTGTGTCGTGTATTTCGGTAGGGTTTTCGGGTGCGTGCCGACCGTCTGGTCTCGCTGGTGCTGCTGCTGCGGCAGTACGGCCGGCTGTCGGCGGCGGCGCTGGCCCGCGAGCTGGAGGTGTCCACCCGCACCGTGCTGCGCGACATCGAGGCGCTGTCCGCGGCCGGTGTCCCGGTCTACGCCGAGCGCGGCCGGCACGGCGGTTTCGCGTTGTTGCCCGGTTTCCGTACCGAGCTCACCGGACTGAACCACGACGAGGCCCTCGCCCTGCTGGTCGCCGGATCGCGGCGCGGCGCGCAGGCGTTCGGCCTCGGCTCGGCGCTCGCCTCGGCGATGCTCAAGGTGGTCGACGCGCTGCCCGAGAGTTACCGGGGCACCGCGGCCGGCGCGGCCGAGCGGTTGCTCATCGATCCGGAGACCGACCTCCTCTCGCGCCGGCTGGTCGACGAGGAGGTGCCCGACGCCGTGGTGGCCGAGGTCCTGCGCGCGGTGTTCGCCGGTCACAGGCTGCGCATCCACTACGCGGCCGCGGACCAGGCCCCGATGTGGCGCACGGTGGACCCGATCGGCCTGGTCACCGTACGCGACCGGGGCTACCTGCTGGCCACGAGGTCGGGCGCGGACCGCACCTACCGGCTGTCGCGGATCCTGGCCGCCGAGGAGCTCGCCGAGCCCGCGCAGCGACCGGACCGGGTAGATCTGGACCGGGCCTGGCAGGAGCGCGGCACGCGGTTCCGGGCCGGCGGCGACCAGGTCACCGTGCTGGTGCGGGTGGACCCTGCGCGGCGGGAGGACCTGGTGGGCACCGCGCTGGCCGTCCGCGCAGAAAAAGCCGAGGAAGCAGAGGAGGCCGAGGAGGCCGACCCGGACGGCTGGCTGCGGCTGGAGGTGACCTTCCAGGATCCGAGACACGCCGAATGGGCGCTGTGGCAGCTCACCACGAACGCCGAGGCCCTGTCCCCGCAGTGGTTGCGCGACGCCCTGCGCGACCGCGCCGCCGCGATCGCCACCCGCTACGGAGCGTCGTCCTGAGGGTCGTCGCCTTCCGCGGGCGGGCCGCTTTCCCGCCGGTGCGGGAAAGCCACCACGCCCCTCGCGCCGGGGACGGCCGGCGGTGTGAGGGGCGTGGTGACCGGGCGTTCGGCGAACGGCCCGGGGTGTTCAGCGGACGGTACGGGTGTTCAGCGGACGGTACGGAAGAAGGCGCGCACCTCGTTCACGAACAGGTCGGGGACCTCGAGCGCGGCGAAGTGCCCGCCGCGGTCGTACTCGGTCCAGCGGGTGATGTTGTTGAGCGGTTCGGCGAAGGGACGGATCGCGATGTCCTCGGCGAAGTTGGCCACGCCGGTCGGCACCTGGGAGGGGGTGGGCCAGTTGCCGGTGTGCATGGACTCGTAGTACATCTGGGCCGAGGACGTGCCGGTGTTGGTCAGCCAGTAGATCATCGCGTGGGTGATGACGTGCTCGGCTCCGATCGAGCCCGCGGGGTGGGCCCAGTCGTGGAACTTCTCGCCGATCCAGGCGAGCTGGCCGACCGGGGAGTCGGCCAGGCCGAAGCCGAGCGTGTGCGGGCGGGTGGCCTGGATCTGGAAGTAGCCGTTGCCGTCGGACAGGAACCGGCTCATCCGGTCGAGCCTGGCCTGCTCGGCGTCGGTGAGCGCCGTGTCCGCGGGCACGTCGCCGAACGGGATGAACCCGACGGTGGCCGCGTTGACGTGCACGCCGGCGACGCGTTCGGGGGCCACCCGCCCGATCTCGGGCGCGATGAACGCGCCGAAGTCGCCGCCTTGCGCCCCGTACCTGTCATAGCCGAGCCTGGCCATCAGCTCGGCGTAGGCGGTGGCGATGCGGTGCGAGTCCCAGCCCGCCGGGGCCGGTCCGGTGAATCCGAAGTTCGGGTGCGAGGGGATCACGAGGTGGAAGGCGTCGGCCGGGTCGTCGGGGTCGGTCAGAGGCTCGATCACCTCCAGGAACTCCGCGATCGACCCGGGCCAGCCGTGCGAGACGATGAGCGGGAACGCCTGCGGGTGGCGTGAGCGGATGTGCAGGAAGTGCAGGTCGACCCCGTCGATGTGGGTGGTGAACTGCGGGTGGCGGTTGAGCCGCTTCTCCGTCGCGCGCCAGTCGTATGTCGTGCTCCAGTACTCGGTCAGCTCCTTCAGGTGCTCCAGCGGCACGCCGCGGCTCCAGCCGGCGTCCGGGATCTGGCGGGGCCAGCGAACGGCGGACAGCCGCCGCTCCAGGTCGTCCAGCTCCGACTGCGGGATGTGGACCTGGAACGGCTTGATCTCGCTGTTCAACACACGACTCCTCATCTGTCGGCACGAGGCGCCTGGCCGCGTGCGCGCTTGGTGTCCTGGCCGGGGTGTCGCCGGGGGTGTTCGTGTCGCGGGGCTCGGCCGCGAGCCCGTGACCGGTGTTCCGGGCGAAGGATCCCGGTACCGGGCCGTCCGGCGTGTGCTCCGGTCGGTGGCGATCACTGAGACAAGCATGTCAGCCAAGGAGGTCAGTTACTGTCCTCTTTGCGACGCACAATGGGATCATGCTTGAGACGTCCGCCCGGTTGCTCCGGTTGTTGTCGTTGTTGCAGCAGCACCGGGACTGGACCGGGCCACAGCTGGCCGAGCGGCTGGGGGTGACGGTGCGCACCGTGCGCCGTGACGTCGATCGGCTGCGCGAGCTCGGCTACCCGGTGCACGCCACGATCGGGAACGTCGGCGGATACCGGCTGGGCGCCGGGGCCGCCATGCCGCCGCTGCTGCTCGACGACGAGGAGGCCGTCGCGGTCGCGGTGGGGTTGCGCACCGCGGCCAACGGCACGGTGGCCGGGATCGAGGAGACGTCGGTGCGGGTCCTGGCGAAACTGGAGCAGGTCCTGCCTCCCCGGCTGCGGTACCGGGTCTCGACGCTGGACGCGGCGATCGTGGCCCAGCACCGGCCGGGCGCGGTCGTCTCGGCCGAGGTGCTGACCACGATCGCCACGGCCTGCCGCGACCACCGGGGGCTGCGCATGGACTACCGCAGCCATGACGGCACCGAGAGCACCCGTGCGGTCGAGCCGCACAAGCTCGTCCACGCCGGGCGCCGCTGGTACCTGGTGGCCTACGACCTCGACCGGGCGGACTGGCGGACCTTCCGGGTCGACCGGCTGCGGCCCCGTACCCCGGCCGGCCCCCGGTTCGGCCCTCGCGAGCCGCCCGCCGGCGACATCGGCAATTACGCCTCCTGGGCCGTGGGCGTCGATCGGTATCGCCACCGGGCGCGGTTCACCATGTACGCCCCGGCGGCGCGGGTGGCCGAACGGGTGTCGGCCGACACGGGGGTGATCGAAGCGGTCGACGAGCGCAGTTGCACCCTGTGGGTCGGCTCGGACTCCCTCGACGGGCTCGCCCTGCACGTGACCCTGCTCGGCTTCGACTTCACCGTCCACGAACCGGCCGAGCTCGTCGAGCGCTTCCGGGTGCTGCACGCGCGCATCGGCCACGCGCTCGGCCCGCCGGCCGGATGACCGGGGCGCCGCCGGGGCCTCGCCGGTCGCGACCGGCGGTCAGGTGACGGAGCGCGCCACCAGGGCCATGGCCTGCCGCATGGCGTCGCGTACCTCGTCGGGCCCCTCGCCGCGCCGCAGCGCGCTCAGCGCGGACGCGCCGACCGCGCCCACCATCGCACCGACCAGGGCGGAGGCGGTGGTGGCGTCGAGCCTGTCGGGGAACGCCCGTTGCAGCGCCTGGGCCAGGTCGGCCTGCGCGGTGAGGTAGCGCTGCAGCAGCCGGGCCTGCAGCGCCGGTTCCGAGGCCGCCAGCCGCGCCCGCAGGGCGGCCAGGCCGCTGGACAGGTCGCCGTCCCAGGCGTTGAAGATCATCTGGTCCGTGGCCCGTACCAGCACCTCGGGCAGTCGCTCCCCGGGGTGGCGCCCGGCGATCGCCTCCAGTGCCAGATCGACGCGCACGTCGGTGTTGGCCAGGAGCACGTCCTCCTTGGTCTGGAAGTGCAGGAAGAAGGTGCGGGGGGAGACCTCCGCGGCGTCGGCGATCTCGGCCACGGTGACCTTCTCGTAGCCCCTGTCCTCGAACAGGCGCACCGCCGCTTCGATCAGTGCCTGCCGGGTGCGCTGCTTCTTGCGTTCCCGCAGCCCCGTTTTCTCGACCATGCGAACCATCTTACTTCAGTGTGTGCACTCATGCATACACTGAATCAGTACAGTGACTGCAGCCAAAGAAGGGTGGTCGTCATGGGAAGCCTGGACGGACGGGTCGTCCTCATCACCGGAGCGGGACGCGGCATCGGGCGGGAGGAGGCGTTGTTCTTCGCCGCCGAGGGCGCCTGGGTCGTCGTCAACGACCCCGGCGTCGCCGTCGACGGCACGGGCGGCGACCCCGGGGTGGCGGCGGAGGTCGTCGAGGAGATCACCGCGCGCGGCGGGCGGGCCGTGGCCAGCACCGACAGCGTCGCCGACTGGGACGGCGCCCGCCGCATGGTGGAGACGGCCCTGCGCTCCTTCGGCGACCTGCACGTCGTGGTCAACAACGCCACCATCGAACGGAACGCGGGCCTGGCCGACCTGTCGCAGGAGGACTTCGACGAGGTCCTGGCCGTCAAGCTCAAGGGCACGTTCGCGGTGACGCGCTGGGCGGCGCGCCACTGGCGCGACCGGTTCCGGGCGGGGGTGCGCGCCGACCGCGCCGTCGTCAACACCTCCTCGGGCTCCGGGCTGCTCAACCCGCTGCCCACGCAGGCCTCCTACGCGGCGGGCAACGCCGGGGTGGCGGCGCTGACCGTCGTGGCCGCCCTGGAACTGGGCCGCTACGGCGTGCGGGTCAACTGCGTCTCGCCGTCGATGGCCCGCACCAGGCTCACCCTCGCCGTTCCCGGCATGAGCCAGGAACCGCCGGCGGCCCGGTTCGACCCCCTGCACCCGGCCGCCGTCGCGCCCGTCGCCGCCTACCTGGCCGGCCCGGCCTGCCCGCTCACCGGCCAGGTGCTGTCGGTACGGGGCGGCACGGTCGCGGTCAACCACGGCTGGTCCCTCGGCGGCCACGTCCACAAGGACGGGTTGTGGAGCGTGGAGGAACTGGCCGGGAAGGCGGGGGAGCTGCCGGTGGAGGACCCCCTCGACAAGCTCGCCCGGGCGCTGACCGGCGCGCTCGGCACCACCGGGCGCGCCGAGCTCCAGGAGATGATCAACGCCCTGCTGGACGGGGCGGACAGATCCGGCGCGGCCCCCGCGTGAGGAGACGGCGCACCCCGGGCCGCGTGCCCCGGCACGCGGCCCGGGCTGCGGCGGGTGAGCCGGCGCGACCACCTTCGAAACGCGAAACCGAACACCCTGGGCGACGATTCCGAGGCCACGGCCTGGGCAGGCACCGTGGCGGACAAGGTCAAAACGCCCGCCGGCGCGGCGGACGGTGAGACGGCGTGCCGCTCACCGTCCGCCAAGCCATGATCGTTGGTTGAGGGTCGAACGATGGCTGATCAGAGCGTGGACTGGCTGTATGCCGCGATCCGGAGGGAGGTGCGATACATACGCGAGCAGATGGCCGGGTTGGGCACGCGAGATTCCGAGCAGCGCTTCGAGGTGCGCCAGATCGCCAAGGCGACCCTGGCCGCGGCGCTGGCCTGGTTCCTGGCCGATCGGCTGCTGCCGCACGAGACGGTGTGGATCGCCCCGGCCACCGCCGTGATCATGGTGCACGCGACGGTGTACCAGACACTGACCAACGGGGTGCGGCGGGTGTGCGCGGTGGCCGCCGGTGTCATCCTGGCCGGCAGCGTCGGCCACCTGATCGGTCTCAACGCGTTCAGCCTGCTGCTGGTCGTGCCACCGGCGCTGGTGGCCGCGCGCTGGCGGCGGATGGGCCGGCACGGCACGGACGTGGCGACCACCGCGGTGTTGATGCTGTCGTTCGGCGCGGGCTCCCAGGAACGCTACCTGCTGGCCTACGTGGTGGCCACCGGCATCGGCGCGCTGTCGGGAGGAGTGGTCAACGCGATGGTGTTCCCGCCGCTGTACCAGCGCCGCCCCTATGAGGCGGTGCGCCGGCTGAGCAAGGAGGCCGCCGCGCTGCTGGAGGCGGTGGCCGGCGGGCTGCGCGAGCGCTGTGATCTGTCTGACCTGCCCGGCTGGCAGCGCCACGCCGCCCGGCTGGACGCCCACCTGGCCCGGGCGAGCGCGGCCATCGCCGACGGCGCGGAAAGCCGCCGCTACAACCTGCGCCGCAACCGCGTCCCCGAGACGAACAACGATCACGAAGAGCTGCTGGAGGCGATGAGCGAGATCGGCGTGCACATCCACGCCCTGGTGCGGGCGCTGGCCTACGCCGCCCAGCGCCAGAGCCGGCACGGCGACGGCTCGCCGTGGATCAGCGACGAGTTCGCCCGCGACTACGCCGCGCTGCTGGACCTGCTCGCCCAGGCGCTCCAGGCCCAGATGCGCACCGACGACGAGCCCGCGAGGCTGAACGCGGTGATCTCCGCCGCGCTGGAGCGGGCCGGCGCGATCCAGGAACAGATGACCGAGGAGGTCCGCACCGGACGGCTGGACCAGCCGCACGGCTGGGCGGTGACCGGAAGCCTGCTCACCGACGCCGAGCGGATACTGACCATCCTGACCGCCCTGCACGCCACCGCCGAGCTCGCCGAGGCCACGGGTGCCGCCGATGCCGCAGATACCGTGGTGTGAGGCCTGCCGCGCCACGCGATCCCGGCTGACCTGCGAGAACAAGGTATCCTGCAGGGGAGCCGGGTGCCTCTTTGCGAGGGGGAAGACACGTGGCGAGGCTTCTGTCGATCAACGTCGGCCTGCCCGAGGACGTCCCGTGGCACGGCAGGACGGTGCACACCGGGGTGTGGAAGCGGTCCGTGAGCGGGCCGCGTACGGTACGCCGCCTGAACGTCGACGGGGACGGCCAGGGAGACCTCCGGGGGCACGGCGGCGAGCATCGCGCGGTGCTGGTCTACCAGATCGACTCCTACCGGCACTGGCAGCGCGAGCTCGGCCGTGACGACTTCGTCTACGGGCAGTTCGGGGAGAACTTCACGGTCGACGGGCTGCCCGACGACGAGGTGTGCGTCGGCGACCGCTACCGCGTCGGGGAGGCGGTCTTCGAGGTCACCCAGCCCCGGGTCACCTGCTACCGGGTGGGCCTGCGGATGAACGAGCCGCGGATGGCGGCCCTGCTGGTGGCCCACCGGCGTCCCGGGTTCTACCTCCGGGTGATCACCGAAGGGCGGGTGGAGGCGGGCGAGGAGATCGTCAAGGTCTCCTCAGGGCCGGAGGAGATGTCGGTCGCGGAGATCGACGCCCTGCTCTACCTGCCGGGCCACCCCCGCGACCGGCTGGAGCGGGCGCTGCGCGTCCCCGCGCTCAGCGAAGGCTGGCGGGCGTCCCTGCGCGCCCTGCTCGACCGGCCCGACGGCGAGGACGCGAAGGGACCGGCGGGCAACCCCGGGCTGACACCCGCCGCGACCGGGCCGCCGCCCGCGTGGCCGGGGTTCCGGCCGCTGCGGATCACCCGGATCGACGCCGAGAGCCGCAGCGTGTTCTCGCTGACCCTGGAGGCCGGCGAGGAAAAGCCGCTGCCCGCCGCCCTGCCGGGCCAGTTCCTCACGGTACGGCTGCGCCCCGAGCGCGGCGGCCCGCCGGTCATCCGCAGCTACTCCCTGTCCGGCCCTCCGGACGCCGGCCACTACCGGATCAGCGTCAAGCAGGAGCCCAGGGGCGTCGCCAGCACCTACCTCCACACCCACCTGCGTGTCGGCGACCCTCTCGAGGCGGCGGCGCCGCGCGGCACGTTCACCCTGCGAGAAGGCGACGCGCCGGTCCTGCTGCTGTCGGCGGGCATCGGCGCGACCCCCCTCCTGGCCATGCTGCACGCCCTGGCCGCCGCCCGCCCGGCCCGCGAGGTGTGGTGGCTGTACGGCACGCGCGACGGCACGGAACACCCGTTCGCCGCCGAGAGCGGCGCCCTTTGCGCCCTGCTTCCCGACGCGCACGAGCACGTCTGCTACAGCCGCCCCGCGCCCGGCGACCGCCGGGGAGCCGACTACGACACGGCGGGACGGCTGTCGGCCGACCTGCTCGGCCGCCTCGGCGTCCCGCACTCCGCCGACGCCTACCTTTGCGGCCCTTCCGCCTTCATGCGCGACCTGCCGCCGGCCCTCCTCGCCTACGGACTCGCCCCCGCGAACGTCCACACGGAGGTCTTCGGCGCGCAGGCGGCGATGACGCCGGGAGTGGCCCCGGTGGCCGCCCGGCCCCCGCACCCGCCCACCGGCGCGCCGGGAGCCGGGCCCGCTGTCACGTTCGCGCGCAGCGGCCTCACCGTCCCCTGGAGTTCCGCCTACGACAGCCTGCTCGAACTCGCGGAGGCGTGCGACGTGCCGGCCCGCTGGTCGTGCCGTACCGGGGTCTGCCACACCTGCGAGAGCGGCCTGCTGTCCGGCGCGATCGGCTACTCGCCGGAGCCGGTGGAGGCCCCCGCCGACGGCAACGCGCTGATCTGCTGCTCGCGACCCCGCGAGGACCTCGTCCTCGACCTCTGAGGACCTCTGAGGACCTCTGGGCCCCCTGCCGCCGCCGGCCCGGACACGTCCGTACGGCGAGTCCGGTGACGGCGGGTGGATGAGGCGCCGCTCAACCGCTCAGCCACGCAGTCGCGCGTTGAGCCGCGCGGCCTGCCGCGTGAGGTGCTCGCGTTCGGGCAGGTTGGGCGCCGATCGTGCGGCTTCGGCGTAGAGCCGTGCCGCGGTCACCGGGTCACCGTCGCGCTCGTGCAGGTACGCCGAGGCGGCGGTGTGGCGGGGCAGGGCGGGGTCGAGTCCGGCCAGGGCGGCCAGGCCGGCCCGCGGGCCGTCGGCCTCGCCGACCGCGACGGCCCGGTTGAGGCGGGCCACCGGGCTGCCGGTGAGGCGCACCAGCTCGTCGT
The DNA here is from genome assembly GCF_059358815.1 of Streptosporangium nanhuense. Taxonomy (NCBI): domain Bacteria; kingdom Bacillati; phylum Actinomycetota; class Actinomycetes; order Streptosporangiales; family Streptosporangiaceae; genus Streptosporangium; species Streptosporangium nanhuense. Next base: position 284,211 of record NZ_JCADBG010000011.1, on the reverse strand, counting down.
ACCACTCGACGATCTGCACCCAGTCGGTCTCGGCGGCCGTCCGGGCGTCGGCGTGCAGCGCGGCGACGGCGGCCTGGGCCTGGAACTCGCCCAGCCGGTCGCGGGCGAGGGCCGCCTGGAGCACCTCGACGCCCTCGGCGATCAGGCGGGTGTCCCACAGGCCGCGGTCCTGCTCGGCGAGGGGTACGAGCCTGCCGTCGGGGCCGGTCCGCGCCGGGCGCCGGGCGTGGTGCAGCAGCATGAGCGCGAGCAGGCCGGCGACCTCCTCGTGGTCGATCGTGGCCGCCAGCTGGCGGGTGAGCCGGATCGCCTCGGCGGCGAGGTCGACGTCGCCGGAGTAGCCCTCGTTGAAGACCAGGTAGAGCACGCGCAGCACGGTGGCGACGTCACCCGGCTGGTCGAACCGCACGTCCGAGACGGTCCGCTTGGCCCTGCTGATCCGCTGGGCCATGGTCGCCTCCGGCACGAGGTAGGCCCGCGCGATCTGACGCGTGCTCAGGCCGCCGACCGCGCGCAGCGTGAGCGCGACGGCCGAGGCCGGTGTCAGGGAGGGGTGCGCGCACAGGAAGTACAGCCGCAGCGTGTCGTCGGCCGCCTCGACCGGGCCGGGCACGGGCTCGGTCTCGACGCGTGCCTCACGGTGCCGCCGGGAGGTCTCGGCGCGGGCGGCGTCGAGGAACTTGCGCCAGGCCACGGTGACCAGCCAGCCCCTGGGGTCGTGCGGCGGGTCGTCCGGCCACGCGCGCACGGCCTCGAACAGGGCGTCCTGCACGGCGTCCTCGGCCGCCGCGAAGCCGGCTCCGCGGCGGACGAGGACACCGATCACCGCGGGCACCAGCTCCCGCAGCAGCGATTCGTTCACTCGGTCACCGTGGGCGGCTCACCGTAGAAAGGGCGCACCTCGAGCCACTCGTGGATCGGCCTGCCGCCCGCGCCCGGGGCCGCCGACAGCTCGCCGGCCAGCTCCAGCGCGCGCTCGTAGGTCTCGACGTCGATCACCATCCAGCCGGCGATCAGGTCCTTGGTCTCGGCGAACGGGCCGTCGGTGACCGGCGGCCGCCCCTCGCCGTCGTAGCGGACGAACGTCCCCTCCGGGGAGAGCGCCTGACCCTCGACGAACTCGCCGGTGGCCTCGAGCCGGGTGGCGAAGTCACGCATGTACCGCACGTGGGCCGAGACCTCCTCCGGCTCCCACTGCTCCATCGGCACGTCGTTGACCGGTGCCGGCGCGCCCCGGTAGTGCTTGAGCAGCAGATACTTGGCCATCGTGTTTCTCCTTGGTCAGATACACGCCCATTGTGGCCGTGTTCGCCCCTGGGACGGAGCCACGCGCGGGTTCTCGACATCCCTTCACGAGATTTTCCGGCGAATCTCACCTGGAGGCCGACCTCACCCGAACCTCGGGTTCGACAGGCCCGCGATCGCCGATCGTGACACCGGCGGCCGCAACGATCCGAGGTGTCCGCACCCGGGTCCGCGCGGGCGAGGAGCCTGGCCCGAACGGCCCGAACGGCCCGAACGGCCCGGCCCGCCGGCACGGCGGGCCGGGCCGTCATGTCACGGCAGGCGCCACACCTGGGCGGCCGAGGCGTTGCGGTCGTAGATCCGCGGCTGGATCCCGTCGGCCGGGTTGGCGCCCGGCACGTCGAGGCAGCGTCCGGACGGAGGATCGACCAGCGCCCCGCCGGGTTCGGGCCACCACTGCCGGGGAGGCTCTCGGCGACCCCGGCACCCCGCCGCAGGCGACGACCGTCATTTCTGACAATCGTGGAGACAACGGTGACAAACGCCGGTAATCCCTCTTTACTTACGTCATTCGGTGACTTTTCGGTCCGGCGACAGCACGTCTGTCTGATCCTGGAGCCCCGACGATGAAAACGACGGTGCCCTCCGCCACGGTGAATCGAGGAATGCGATGAGATCCCTGCGCGTGCTCGCCGTCCTGGCCGCCTTGACCGTCGTGACGACGGCGGCGCCGGCCGTCGCGGGCCAGGCCCGCGCCGCGACCGGCACCACCGGTGCGCGAGCCGCCGCGACGATCTGCAACCGCCACTGCGACGGACGCGATCCGGCGCTGTCGCCCTCCGACCGGCAGCCGGTCTCCGCCACCCTGTACGGGCGGCGGTTCACCGTGCACGTCAACGACACCGACTCGATGGCCTGGGCCACCGTCGACGACGGCACCGGCACGGACGAGGTGTGGCTGGACCGCTCGTTCGACGGCGGCCGCACCTGGGTCGACAGCCGCCTCGGCGCCACGACGATCCCGGCCGGAGCCTCCGGCACGCGTACCGCCATGTTCAACGTCGACGACTGGGCCGATCAAGGCGTCGGCGCCCTGCGCGCCTGCGGCAAGGCCGGCAACCGGCCCGAGATCACCTGCACGGCGTGGACGCGCAGCACCTGGAACGCCGGGGACCGGCGCACCGCGGCGGCCACCGCGCTGATGATGCGCTACGACCGTGCCACCGGCCTCTTCGACGGCAACGGGTGGTGGACCGGCGCCAACGCGCTCACCGCGCTCGTCGAGAACATCCAGCGCAGCGGCATGGGCAGCTACCGTTACGCGATCGCCAACACCTACGACAAGAACCTGAACACTCACCAGGGCCAGTTCCGCAACGAGTATCTCGACGACACCGGCTGGTGGGGCCTGGCCTGGGTGGCCGCCTACGACGTGACCGGCGACAGCCGCTACCTCAACACCGCCCGCGCCGACGCCGACTTCATGTACGGCTACTGGGACAACCGCTGCGGCGGCGGCGTGTGGTGGAAGACCGACCGGGCCCAGAAGAACGCCATCGAGAACAGCCTCTACATCCAGCTGAACGCCGAGCTGTCCCAGCGCATCCCGGGCGACACCGTCTACCGCGGCAGGGCACAGGCCGCCTGGAACTGGTTCCAGGGCACCGGCATGCTCAACGGCTCGAACCTGGTCAACGACGGCATCGACCTGAGCACCTGCCGCAACAACGGAGACACCACCTGGACCTACAACCAGGGTGTGCTGATCAACGCGCTGGTCGAGCTCAACAGGCTCACCGGCGACGCGAACGCGCTCGCCACGGCCCGCCGCATCGGCGACGCGCTCACCACCAGCGGCTACCTCAGCCCCGGCGGCATCCTGCGCGAACCCAACGAGAGCAACGTCTGCGGCGGTGACGGAGCGTCGTTCAAGGGCGCGGCGATCCGCGGCCTCGGCGCCCTGAACAAGGCCACCGGCGGCGCGTACGACACCTACCTGCGGCGCAACGCCGACACCGCCCACGCGAGCAACCGCGACAGCCTCGACAGCTACGGCAGCCACTGGGCCGGCCCGTTCGTCCCCACCAATCACAGCTGCCAGCACAGCGCGCTCGACCTGCTCAACGCCGCCCCCTGACGGCCGTCGGCGGCGGCGGCGGGGACGGGGACGGCGTCCGGTCGCGAGACCGGCGAACCGGGACGGATTCGCGCCGCGTCTCACGTCGCCGCCGAACGCCCGGTCACCGCGCCCCGCGCGGGCCGGCCACCCGGAACGGGCGGCCTAGAGATCGACGGATGTGCCCGCCGGGATCCGGGCGTAGTCGGTCTCCTCCTCGAGCCACGCGTCGAAGTACTCCAGGCCGATCGTGCTGAGGTGGATGTCGTGGATCGGGAACGCCCGTGCGGGCCGGACGCCCCGGACGAAGGTGATGGCCTCACCGATCTTCACCCACGGCCCGGACGCCGGGACCAGCAGGGTGTCGACCTCTTCGGAGGGCACGAAGAAGGAGTCTCCGGGGTGGTAGACGCCCTCCACGAGGAAGCCGAGGTTCGGGCAGCCGGGCCGGCCGTCGATGATCTCGGCGTGCTCGCCGCCGACGGCCTTCACGGTGAAGCCGGCGGCGGTGAAGGTCTCACCCGCGGCGACCGCGACCGCTCCATCGCCGAGCTCGGCGGCCAGCGCCTCATGGGTGTGGACGGTCAGCGCGGGGTTGGCCGCCCGGGCCGCCTTGAGCGCCTTGACGTCGATGTGGTCGGCGTGCTCGTGCGAGACGAGCACGGCCGTGGCGCCGGACAGCGCGGTCTCCGCCTCGGAGAAGGTGCCCGGATCGATCACCAGCCTTCGGTCGCCGTCCTGCACGCGCACACAGGCATGCCCGAATTTCGTTAATATCACTGGATCATCCTATCGACTGCCCCCGAAAGGCCGCTTCCCTGAGGAAGCCCGAGGCCCAGGGAGCCCGGCCTCATCGCGGAACCGGTCACGCCGATCGCCGGCCGGGCTGGAACGGCCGTCGAGGACGACGAGCCCTCCGAGAAGGCCCGGCCTCGCCGTCGCCCTCCCAGCAGCCTGCGTCGGCGTGGGGATTCCCTGCCGATGGCCGACCGTCTCAGCCCGGCGCAAGTGCGCCTAATTATCCCGAAATATGATGATAATTCACCTGGTGAATTCGGCCGGTCACCGTTTGGAATCATCGCTTGGCAAAGCGGGTCACGCAGGTCGAAAATAAGGCGTGCGAGAAGTGGATACCGCGGACACGGACCCTTTGCCGAAAGCATCGGAAAAGGCCGATCCAGATGTCCGGACAGTTTACGAGCAGGCGAGCGAATTACGGCGAAAGGGGTTGCCGCAGGAGGCGCTGACGCTCCTGGAAGGCATTCTCCGCCGCGACCCGGACCACACCGCCGCGCGTTACGCGCTCGTCGTGTGCCTGACCGATCTGGGACGCGCCGCCGACGCCGTCCCCCACCTGCGCCACGTGCTGGCCGCCGTGCCCGAGCATCACGAGGCGGCCTACCGCCTGGGCCGCATCCTGCAGGCGGCGGGCGACCGGGCCGGAGCCGCGGACGCCTACCGGCGCGTCCTGGAGCTCGCCGAGTTCTCGGACGCGCGCGCGAGACTGCGTCAGTGCGAGCAGCCACCTTCGGGCTCCCCGGACCTGGGTCACACCTTCCCCTCGGGCGAGGAGGTTCCGCCGTCGCTGCGCGCCCGGGTGGACGGCCGCCACGCCGCCGACCGCGGCGAGCTGAAGGACGTGCTCCGGCTCCAGGCCAGGCACCTCGCCCCCGCCATGTTCGGCAAGGCGCTCATGGCCACGGCGGGCGCGGTCCTGCTGGTGGCCGCGCTGTTCGGAGACCTGCCCGGTGTGCCGCTCTTCGTCGCCGCCGGCATCCTGTTCGGGGCGCCTCGGGTCGCGGGGGTGGCGGTGCTGCTCGTCGTCGTGGGCGGCGTCCTCACCGGATACCTCCGCTCACCGGTACGGATCTTCGGCAACGTCGGGGACGCGCTGGCCCTGCCGTCCCCGGACACGCTGCTCTCCGTCTGCGGCACGACCTTCGTCCTGATCGTCGTGATCATCGGAATTCCGGGCGCTCTCCTGAATTCCTGGATCAACGGGTCGGACGTCTATGAATACGGTGTTGAGATAAAAAGAGGACTAATCCGGCGAACCGTGCAATTCATCTGGTATTACCAGATTGTTGAGTCACCCAGCTATCTGCGCACCCTCAGCAGCTATTTCACGCACACCGCGTCGCTGGGGATCCGCTACAACGACAACGGGGCCTCGTCCGTCACCCGGATCGAGATGTCCGGCGTCGGAACTCCGGCGCTGGTCAAGAGGATCGGCCGCTATCTCGAATCCCGCATCCCCTCCGAACGCCTGCCGATCCGAGGGCCGTGGACCTGACATCCGGCCTCCCACCTCAGACCTGAACGGAGTGGCGACGATGGCCTCGGACTTCGACAAGAGCACGGCGACCGAACACCAGCCGGCCGAGCATTCCGACAAGACGCCGATGGGGCAGGAGCACGCGCCGTACGCCGCGTCGCAGACCCTGGCCGACCACCAGGCGGCCGAACACTACTCCCCGCCCTTCACCATGACGGAACACTTGACCTCCCACGACCCCCACAAGGACCTGGCGCCGCAGCCCAAGGCGCCGCACCACGAAGCCGGCCTCTCGCAGGAACCCGCACAGCACACCACGTCCGCGCATCACACCATGTCCGCGCATCACGCCACGTCCGCACAGCACAGTACGTCCGCGGATCACGCCACGTCCGCACCCACGGCATCCGCATCCGAGGCATCCGCACCACACACGCCGGCCGCCGGCGGCATCGCCGGGCAGCCGATCCCCTTCGACGCGGGTGCTCGCGAGAACTGGCAGGCCAGGTCGCACCACGCGCAACCCGGGCTGGACGGCGGCGCACCCGCGGACGCGGCGCACCAGTCAGGGATCACGCAGAGCGCGTTGGACCAGATCCAGTCGCAGATCGGAGTCGACAACTCACAATCGTCGGCACCCCCCGTCCTGGAGTCACACGGGGCTCCGGGGTCCGCTGACTCCCACACCACCCCCGCGCACAAGCCGACGGTCTCGACCGAGCACCATGAAGGCCTCCGGCCCGGGGCGGGCGACGACGCGTTCCCGTCGAAGGGGCCTTCGACGGGAACGCTGCCCGGTACGGACTTCGGCGGCACCGGCCACTACGGCAGCGACGGCACGCCCCACGGCCACCTGCCGGGCACGGACTTCGGCGGGCAGAACTCCGGCGACCTGCCGGAAACCGACCTTGCCCTCGGCAGCGGCCCCGATCAGCCGGGCACCGGTTTCGGCACGGACCACGGCTTCGCCCACCACACGGACATGGGTCCGCCACCGGCCATCGCCTAGTCACCCGATCGCCCGGCCCCCCGGCGGCCTCGAACCGGCACCCGTGGAGACGGTGGCCACCACGGCCGCGAGCGGGGGTCCGCCGGCGTCGCCGAGTTCGCGGCCGAGTCCGGCGGAGCCCATGGTCCGGCCTGTGCGTTCTTCGGGGAGGCGGCTTCGAAAGACGGCGCAGCCGGGTGGGGTGACGAACGAAAACGGGCCGCTCGGCCGAAGCGGCTAGCCGCCCAGCCGGATGATGCCGCGGGAGGCGGCGACCGTCACCGCGGCGGTGCGGTCGTCCACGCCGAGCTTGGCGAAGATGTGCAGCAGGTGGGTCTTGACCGTGGCCTCGCTGATGCACAGGTGGGCGGCGATGGCCTTGTTGCTCATCCCCTGGGCGACCGCGCCGAGGACCTCGATCTCCCGGCCGCTGAGGGCGTCGGGGGCATCGGCCCGCGCCCACGACAGCACCCGGGTCGCGATCGCCGGCGACAGGGCGCTCTCCCCTCGCGCCGCCGCCCGGATCGCGTCGAACAGCCGCTCACGGCCGGTGTCCTTGAGCAGGTAGCCGATGGCTCCGGCGTCGATGGCGCGGGAGATGTCGCCGTCGGTGTCGTAGGTGGTCAGGACGATCACCTTGGCGCCCGGGTCGTGGTCGCGGATCCGGCTGATCGCCGTCGCGCCGTCGATCTCGGGCAGCTGCAGGTCCATCAGGGTGACGTCGGGCCGCAGGTCGCGCGCGAGCCGCACCGCGTCCGTGCCGGAGACCGCCTCGCCGACCACCTCCAGGTCGTCCTGGGTGCCCAGCATCGCCCGGATGCCGTCGCGGACCACCGGGTGGTCGTCGGCGATCAGGACCCGGACGGTCATCGTGCCCCGATCGGCGCCACCACCGGAAGGCTGGCCGCCACCGTGGCGCCCGCGCCCGGGGCGCTTTCCACGAGCAGCGTGCCGCCGAGCTGCTCCATCCTCTCCCGCATGATCGAAAGGCCGTGCCCGGAGGCGGTCCGCCCGGGGTCGAAACCGTCACCGTCGTCGTGGACATCGAGCACGACCAGGTCCTCCATGTACGACAGGGTCAGCGTGACCCGCTCGGCGTGGGCATGGCGGCGGACGTTGGCGACCGCCTCCTGCGCCACGCGCAGCAGCTCCGCCTGGGCCTGGGCCTCGAGCGGCCGGAGACTGCCGGTGATCACGGTGTGCGCGTGGATGCCGGTCTCGTCCGAAAGCCGGCCGGACAGCCACTGCAGGGCCTCGGGCAGGCCGCACTCGTCGAGCCGGCCGGGACGCAGCGCTCTGACCACCCGGCGGCTCTCGGCCAGATTCTCCCGTGCCGCCCGCAGCGCCTGGGTCAGGTGCTTGTTGTCCGGCAGGGTCGCCTGGGCCGCCTCCAGCAACATCGCCACGCTGGCGAACCCCTGGGTCAGGCTGTCGTGGATGTCGCGGGCCAGCCGCTGCCGCTCGGCCGCCACCCCCGCCTGCCGTTCGGCCGCCGCCCGCGCCTCCTGCGCGACCTGCAGCCGGTCCAGGAGCCGCTTGCGCTCGGCGCTCTGCCGCGACACCGAGCCGAAGTAGCCGACAGCGGTGGCCGCGCTGATCGCGATCAGCGCGGCGACGACGATCTCGGTCCAGGTGATCGACCCGGTCGCGTGGAAGCGATGCCACAGCCAGCCCCCGGCACACGAGACCACCGCGACCAGCCCGACCCGCACGGCGTCCATGCAGTACGGCACGAGCACGCTCAGCACGACCACCAGGAAGGAGGAGTCGATGGCGAACAGCCCCAGCCAGAGCAGCCCGCCGCCGAGCGTGTAGGGCGCGGGCACGCCGTCGGCGGGCGGCGTGCGCAGCACGAACCACACCGCGTACCAGGCGGCCAGCCCGGCCACCAGCACGACCGGGAGCACCTGGCCGACCTCCCTCAGGGGGCCGGCCGAGGTCAGCACCAGCCATGAGGCGAAGAAGGCGTGCTGCCACCGGCGCTGCGAACGTTCCCAGGACTCCACACCGCCGACGATAATCAACCACCCGTCCTTTCTGCATCAACCAGTCGACTGATCGTGTGATCAGCATTCCGCTCGATGCGGGCGCCGCCGTACCGGAACCAGACTTGACGGCGTGACCGCCATCCCCAGCCCGACCGAAGCCGTCTGGCACCTCGGCCCGCTCCCGATCCGCGCCTACTCCCTGCTGATGCTGCTCGCCGTCCTCGTCGGCATCTGGGTGACCCGGCGCCGGTGGGCCGCCCGCGGCGGCGACCCCGGGGTGGTCGGGGACATCGCCACCTGGGCCGTGCCGTTCGGCATCGTCGGTGCCCGGCTCTACCACCTGGCCACCGACTGGCAGCAGTACTTCGGCCCCGGCGACGACCCGCTGCGCGCGTTCGCGATCTGGGAGGGCGGGATCAGCATCTGGGGCGCCGTGGCGGGCGGCGCGGTGGGCGCGTGGCTGGCCTGCCGCCGGAGCGGTGTCGCGCTGCGCGACTTCGCCGACGCCGTCGCGCCCGGGATCGCGCTCGGGCAGGCGATCGCCCGCTGGGGCAACTGGTTCAACCAGGAGCTGTACGGCAGGCCGACGACCCTGCCCTGGGCGCTGGAGATCGACCCCGCCCACCGGCAACCCGGTATGGAGTCCGTCGCCACCTACCACCCGACCTTCCTCTACGAGTCGCTGTGGAACCTGGGCGTGGCCGGGTTCGTCATCTGGGCCGAACGGCGGTTCCGGCTCGACCGCGGCCGGACGTTCGCGCTCTACGTCGCCGCCTACGCCGCCGGTCGCGCCTGGATCGAGTGGCTCCGCATCGATCCCACCCACCACATCCTGGGCCTGCGCCTCAACGACTGGACCGCCCTGCTCGCCTTCACGGCCGCGGTCTCCTACCTCATCGTCACGCGAAAGGCCGCTCCGGCGGATCGACCGGGCGGCGGGCTGTGACGATCCAGGCACGCGAGTCGAAGTACACGCCGTTGCCGGTGTCGTGGGCGGCGAGGGTGGCGCGCAGCCGCGTGCGCGCCCGTTCGGCTGTCGCGGTGTCGAGGCCGGCGAGCAGGTCCTCGTACTTCAGCAGGCGGAGCACGTTGTCGAAGGCGGTGGCGGTGTCAGGGCCGTAGTAGACGGGTTCGTGCACGTCGGTGAAGCCGACGTGGGTGAAGCCCGCCGCCGCCAGGATCTCCCGGGTGGCGGCCGGGTCGGCGAGTGAGAACGGGCCCGGACCGCCGGTGGGCGGGGCCGGCGCGGCGGTGAGGCTCCGGCGGATCGCGGAGGCCCATTCGTTGCGGTCGTGATCTCGCCAGACCAGCAGCACGAGGCGTGCTCCGGGGCGCAGGGCGCGCCCGATGTTGGTGAACGCCGCGACCGGGTCGGCGAAGAACATCGTTCCGAACCTGCTGATACAAAGGTCGAAGCGCGCCGGTGGGAAGCGGTGGACCTGGGCGTCGGCCCGCAGGTAGGTGATGTTGGGCGGTCCCTGGTCGTCACTGAGCCGGCGGGCCCGTTCGAGCATCGGTGCGGAGAGGTCGACACCCACCGCGCTTCCGTTGACGGCGGCGCGGGCGGCCTCGCGCGTGGACTGCCCCGTACCGCAGCCGACGTCGAGCACGTGGTCGCGCGAGCCGACGCGGGCGGCGGCACGGAAGAGTTCGTTGTGCGGGCGCAACTCCGCGTCGTAGTCGAACAGGCCGGCCGGCTCGGAGTCCGGCCGCATCCGGGTCTCTCGCCGGTCGGGCGTCACCGTCACCGTCACCGGATCCGCCGGCCGGTCGTGCGGGCGGGGACGTCCCGGGGCTGCGCCCGGCCCTTCGCGGAGTTCGCCTCGCGTCCGGTCCGGCGGGCCGGCCGCCGGGGAACGGCTCACCGCTCGCTCCTGGTGGCGGACGCGTAGCCCGTCAACATGTCCGCCACCTCCTTGGGGCGGCTGAGCGCGACGCAGTGGCCGCCCGCGATCTCGTCGGGGACGATGCCCAGGCGCTCGGGCACCAGCCGGCGAAAGAAGCCGGGCGGGAAGAAGCGGTCCTCGCCGCAGAGCACGAACCTCGTCGGCACGTTCGGCCACGCGTCCAGCGGCCACGGAGCGGCTGTCGCGGCCCTGGACGGATGGGCGTGCTCCCTGCCCATCGCCTCCACGGCCAGCTCCCGGGGTACGTCGTGGTAGAAGCTCACGAACGGGTCCGCGTTGCCGGTCAGACCGCCGTCGCGCCCGGCCTGCTCCTCCACCGCGCTCCGGTAGCCGGTGGCGGCCCACCACTCGTCCGGCGACTCACCCGGTGACGGGATCATGCCGGCCAGGAGGACCAGCACGTCGGCGGGCAGCCGATCGGCGACCAGCGAGGCGGTGAACGCGCCGAACGAGTGGCCCACGACGACCAGGTCCCGCCGGTCGCCGACGGCCTCGGCCACGGCGTCGGCGTAGTCGGTCAGAGTCTTCGACTCGTCGCCGCCGGGAAGGTCGGGAGCCAGCACGTCGTGCCCGCGCGCCCGTAGCTCGGCCTCCACCAGGTGCCAGGACCATCCGGTGTCTCCTCCGCCGTGGATCAACACGAACGTGCTCATCGAACTCTCCCTCGATCGGTGGAACCCGGACTCATCGGTTGAACTCGCGGCGCACGCCGCCGGCGACGGCGGGCATCACGGTCACGCCGCCGGCGAGGATCAGCCGTCCCCGGCACACGGCCACCGGCGGGCCGGCCGTCAGGAAGCGGACCCCGGCGCTCACGAGGGGCCGCACCTCCCCGGCCGTGATCCGGATCGCGAGGCGGGCCGAGCCCCGGGCGACGTGGACGGTCGCCATGGCGGCCCCGACGGGCGGGGGAGGGCTTCGAGCCTTCGCCGGTGCGACGGTGGTTCGCGACGGTGGTCACTGTCATGCCGACCACGCTAGGAGGCGGGAGCCATCGGGAAAAGCGATTGTTATCGATCAAGTTGATCGCTTGAAGCGATGGCCCGGCGTACGCTGGGGCTCGTGACCGATATCGAACTGAGGCACCTGGCCGCGATGGCCGCTGTCGTCGAGGAGGGCTCGTTCGGCCGGGCGGCGGCCCGCCTCGGCTACACCCAGTCGACCGTGAGCCAGCAGATCGCCGCGTTGGAGAGGTCCGTCGGCGGCCCGGTGTTCGACCGGCCGGGCGGGCCCAGGCCGGTACGGATCACACCGCTCGGCGCCGTCGTCCTGGAGCACGGCCGCGAGCTGCTGGCGAAGGCGGCGGCCCTGGCCGGGGCCGTGGACCGGTTCCAGGCCGGCGACGGCCGGATCGACATCGGCACCTTCCAGAGCGTGTCCACGGTGATCCTGCCGCTCGTCGTACGCCGGCTGCGCGACGAGCACCCCGGCTGCGACATCCGGCTGTCCGAGGAGGAGCCGGAGGCGCCCCAGATCGGCGAGCTCGACCTGCTGTTCTACGACGGCCCCCTCGACGGCGACGTCGAGCATGTCAAGCTGCTCGACGATCCGTACCTGCTGGTGGCCAGGCGCGGCACCTTCCCCGGGCGTCGCGTCCCGCTGGACCGGCTCGACGGCGCGCCGCTGGTGGCCTGGCCGTCGACCTGCGACCAGCCCAGGATGGAGGAGGCGTTCACCCGCGCCGGCGCGAACCCGAAGATCGTCTTCCGTACGGCGGGCAACGAGACGCTGCTGTCGATGGTGCGGGCCGGGATGGGGTCGGCGGTGCTGCCGTGGCTCGCCGTCCGCGCCGCCGGCATCGAGTCCGACGACCGGCTCCGCGTCCACGAGCTGCGGCCGGCCGTTTCCCCGCGCGAGGTCTGCCTGCACTGGCGGGCCGGCCGTACCCACTCTCCCCTGGCGGCCCGGGCGATCGAGATCGCCGTCGAGGTCGCGTCCGGCCTGGCGGGCGAGCTTGCCCTGGAGTACTCCGGTCCGGCCACGTGAGCGGGGGCGGCGCGGCACCCCGCGCCGGTCACTACGTCCTCATCCGGCCGCGCGCATGAGCGGGATGCCCGCGATCGCGCGGCCCGCGTCCGCCTGACCTCGCCGAGGCGTCGGCGCGAATGGTCGGCGCGGATGACGGGGCGGGACATCGACGGGGCGAGACATGCGCGCTAGCCTCCCGCCCGCTGCCCGCTGCCCGCTGCCCGCTGCCCGCTGCCCGCTGCCCGCTGCCCGCCGCCTGGAACGACAGGTCCCGGATCGCCGAGCACGTGCTCGGCGATCCGGGACCAGGGCCGGGTGGCGGGTCAGGCGATGTCGGTCGCGGTGGGGAAGCGTTCCCAGACCCGGTGCTGTCCCAGCAGCCGGACGATCTCCTCCAGGACCCTGCCGCCGTCGCCGACGAGCACGCCCGGCGCCGAGGTGTCGATGCCGGCGGCGGCCAGTGCCCGTTCGGCGTCCCCCCAGCCGCCGAGTGGCTTGGCGTGGCGGAAGGCCTCACCGAGCATCAGCGCCACCCTCGGGTCGAGGCCCGCCGCGACGGGCGTGCCGTCGCCGGCCTTGGCGTCGCGGGCGCCGTGGGCGTCCTTGCCCGGTGCGGGCGTACCGGCCAGCACCAGGGCGTCGAACTCCACCGACCGGGCGGTGGCGAAGGTGCGCTGCACGGTGAGCGGATCCTCGCCCGCCGCGCCGAGCAGGCCGCCCGCCGGGGCGATGACCAGCGGCACCATGCCGCCGTCCAGGATCGTCCGGCGTACGGCGCGCACGGCCTCCAGGTCGCTGTTCCCGTCGGCGACGATGCCGATGATCCGGCCGGTGGTGGGCCAGGTCCGCCCGAGCTGGGACAGGGCGGGGCTGGGCTCGGGCGAGGGCAGCGGGCCCGCCGGGGCCGGGGCGGGCAGGCCGAGCCCCTGGGCGACCTGCTCGCACAGGTGGGGGTCGATCTCGGCGAGCACCTTCAGGACGCGCTCCTTGATCGGCTGCTCGTAGACCTTTCCGAGCTCGAAGGTGTAGGCGGCGATGACGTGCTCGCGCTCGATCGGGGTCAGGCTCAGCCAGAACCGGCGAGGCTGGCCGAAGTGGTCGGCGAACGACGCCGGAGCCTCACGTACCTTGCTCGCGGCGGGTACCTGTACGGGCGTCTCCACGTATCCGCCCTCGGCCGCCCCGGCGAAGAAGGGGCAGCCGCCGTCCAGGGAGTTGGGCTTGTAGGGGGCGACGCCGGCGTGCACCGCCGTCTGGTGGAAACCGTCGCGCAGCATGTCGTTGACCGGGGCGTGCGTGCGGTTGATCGGGATCTGCCCGAAGTTGGGGCCGCCCAGCCGGCTGATCTGGGTGTCCAGGTAGGAGAACAGCCGCCCCGCCAGCAGCGGGTCGTCGGTGACGTCGACACCCGGCACCAGGTGACCGGGGTGGAAGGCGACCTGCTCGGTCTCGGCGAAGTAGTTGGTCGGGTTGGCGTTGAGGGTGAGCAGGCCGATCGGCTGGATCGGCGCCAGCTCCTCGGGCACGATCTTGGTGGCGTCCAGCAGGTCGATGCCCTCGAAGGTCTGCTCGGGGGTGTCGGGGAAGACCTGGATGCCCAGCTCCCACTGCGGATAGGCGCCCGCCTCGATCGCGTCGGCCAGATCGCGCCGGTGGAAGTCCGGGTCCACCCCGTTGATCAGCTGCGCCTCCTCCCACACCAGCGAGTGCACCCCGGCCTTGGGCTTCCAGTGGAACTTCGCCAGCGTGGTGGCGCCTTCGGCGTCGACCAGCCGGAAGGTGTGGACGCCGAAGCCCTCCATCGTGCGGTAGGAGCGGGGGATGCCGCGATCGGACATGTTCCAGATGGTGTGGTGGGTGGCCTCGGTGTGCAGGGACACGAAGTCCCAGAAGGTGTCGTGGGCGCTCTGGGCCTGGGGGATCTCCCGGTCCGGGTGCGGCTTGGCGGCGTGGATGACGTCGGGGAACTTGATCGCGTCCTGGATGAAGAACACCGGGATGTTGTTGCCCACCAGGTCGAAGACGCCCTCACCGGTGTAGAACTTCGTGGCGAAGCCCCGCGTGTCGCGTACCGTGTCGGCCGACCCGCGCGAGCCGAGCACGGTGGAGAAGCGCACGAAGACCGGGGTCTCGACGCCCTCGGCGAGGAACGCGGCCCTGGTCACGGTGGAGGCGTTGCCGTGGGCGCGAAAGACGCCGTGCGCGGCGGCTCCGCGGGCGTGCACGACCCGCTCGGGAATGCGCTCGTGGTCGAAATGCATGATCTTCTCGCGCAGGTGGTGGTCCTGCAGCAGCACCGGACCCCGGGGCCCGGCCTTGAGCGAGTGGTCACTGTCGGGCAGCCGCGCTCCCTGGGCGGTCGTCAGGTGCGCACCGCCCTGTGCCCGCGCCGCCGGAGGCACCTGGACCGGCTGCCCGGTCGGGGAGAACGGCTCCGGCCCGCTCTGGTCCGGAGCGGGCGCCGCGGGCGGCCGGGCCTCGGTCGGCTCCTCCGGCGACGGCGTCACGCTTCCCGGCTTGCCGGGCACCTCACCGGACGGCCCGCCGGACACGGCGTCGGTCACCTTGTCGACGACCTTGTCGACCGCTTCCTTCACCGGGTGGGACTTTTCCATCGTTTCTTCCCTGAATCATGGCGGTGGCAGAGTGCCACCGCCATCAAGAACCGAATGCGCGTGTAGGAGTTCACGCTGATGACGCAGGTCAAAGCACCCGCAGCCGGCAGCGCTACGCCATACCCCTGTGGGGGCACTCGAACCGGCGCCCCCGCCGTGCCCCCGCCATGCCCGCGCCATGCCCATGCCTCGTTCCGCTCGCCTCCGGTGCCTCACCTCGGGCGGGGGGCGAGGGCGCCGGGTCACAGCCGGGTTTGGATGATCATGAGCACGTGCGCGCGTGTGCCCACCGGACATCGAAAAGGATCTAGCTAGACTTGAATCAGTCAATACCTTAAATTCTTCCTGTTTGTGGGGGTATGTTGGAGTTATGACCGCATCCCAGCCCCCGACCACCGCCGAGGAGCTGCGAGGTGCCGGCCTACGGGTGACGGCGGCTCGTGTCGCACTGCTCGAAACCGTCCGAAACGGTGACCATCTCGATGTCGAGGCACTCACCTCGGGAGTACGTGACCGCATCGGCCAGGTTTCTCTCCAAGCCGTGTACGAAGGCCTCCACGCGCTCACCACCGCGGGGCTCGTCCGCCGTATAGAACCGCCGGGCAGCCCGGCCCTGTTCGAGGGGCGGGTCGGCGACAATCACCACCACATCGTGTGCCGATCGTGCGGCGTCGTCGCCGACGTCGACTGCGCGATCGGTGAGGCGCCCTGCCTGACCGCGTCCAACGATCACGGCTTCGCGATCGACGAGGCCGAGATCATTTACTGGGGCGTGTGCTCCACCTGTTCCACCGCCAGCTGATCCGGAAGGATTTCCATGACCGAGAACCACGACGCGATCGTCACCGGCGCCAAGAGCGGGGGTGAAGCAGGCGGCTGTCCGGTCGCCCACGACTCCGTGACGGCGCACGGCAGCGAGAGCGAGAACCCGGCCATCGACTCGCCGACCCCGAAGACCGGCGGTCGTCCGCACACGAACCGCGACTGGTGGCCCAATCAGCTCGACCTCTCGGTACTGCGCACGCACTCCTCCAAGAGCAACCCGCTGGCAGGGGACTTCAGCTACGCCAAGGAGCTCGAGAAGCTCGACGTCGAGGCCCTCAAGCAGGACATCGTCGAGGTGCTCACCACCTCGCAGGACTGGTGGCCGGCCGACTTCGGCCACTACGGCGGCCTGATGATCCGGATGAGCTGGCACGCCGCGGGCACCTACCGCATCCACGACGGCCGCGGCGGCGCCGGCGACGGCTCCCAGCGTTTCGCCCCGCTCAACAGCTGGCCCGACAACGCCAACCTCGACAAGGCCCGCCGGCTGCTGTGGCCGGTCAAGCAGAAGTACGGCCAGAAGATCTCGTGGGCCGACCTGCTCGTGCTCGCCGGCAACGTCGCCCTGGAGTCCATGGGGTTCAAGACCTTCGGCTTCGGTTTCGGCCGCGAGGACATCTGGGAGCCCGAGGAGATCATCTGGGGTCTGGAGGACGCCTGGCTCGGCGACTCGCGCTACGTCGCCGACAACGAGATGTCCCCGGACGTCGGCGCGACCGAGATGGGTCTCATCTACGTCAACCCCGAGGGGCCCCGCGGCAGCGCGGACCCGGCCGCGGCGGCGTACTTCATCCGCGAGACCTTCGGGCGGATGGCGATGAACGACGAGGAGACCGTCGCCCTCATCGCCGGCGGCCACACGTTCGGCAAGACCCACGGCGCCGGGATCGCGGACGACCACGTGGGGCCGGAGCCCGAGGGCGCGCCGCTGGAGTCGCAGGGGCTGGGCTGGCTGAGCACCTACGGCAGCGGCAAGGCCGGAGACACGATCACCAGCGGTCTCGAGGTGACGTGGACCGACGTGCCGACGCAGTGGAGCAACCGTTTCTTCGAGATCCTCTTCGGCTACGAGTGGGAGCTCACCACGAGCCCCGGCGGCGCGAAGCAGTGGGTCGCGAAGGACGCCGAGGCGATCATCCCCGACGCCCACGACCCGTCGAGGAAGCACAAGCCGACGATGCTCACGACCGACCTGTCGCTGCGCGTCGACCCGGCGTACGAGAAGATCTCCCGCCGCTTCCTGGAGCACCCCGACGAGTTCGCGCTGGCCTTCGCCAAGGCCTGGTACAAGCTGCTGCACCGCGACATGGGTCCGGTCAGCCGCTTCCTCGGACCGTGGGTCGCCGAGCCCCAGCTGTGGCAGGACCCGGTGCCTGCCGTCGAGCACGAGCTGGTGGGGGAGGGCGACATCGCCTCCCTGAAGGCCAAGGTCCTGGAGTCCGGCCTCACGACCGCCCAGCTGGTCTCCACCGCCTGGGCCTCCGCCGCGAGTTTCCGCTCCACCGACAAGCGCGGCGGCGCCAACGGCGCCAGGATCCGTCTGGAGCCGCAGCGGAGCTGGGAGGTCAACCAGCCCGAGCAGCTCGCGACGGTCCTGGACACCCTTGAAGGCATCCGGCGTGAGTTCAACGAGGCCGGCGGCGCGAAGATCTCGCTCGCCGACCTGATCGTGCTGGCCGGCTCGGCCGCCGTCGAGAAGGCGGCGCGCGAGGCCGGCGTGACGGTGACGGTGCCCTTCCGCCCGGGCCGCACCGACGCCACCCAGGAGCAGACCGACGTCGAGTCCTTCCGGGTCCTCGAGCCCCGCGCCGACGGGTTCCGCAACCACCTGTCCGCCGGCGAGAAGACCCCGCCGGAGGTGCTGCTCGTCGACCGTGCCTACATGCTCAGCCTGACCCCGCCCCAGATGACCGTCCTCGTCGGCGGCCTGCGCTCTCTCGGGGCCAACGTCGGCGGCACCCGGCACGGCGTCCTCACCGACCGGCCCGGCGTGCTCACCAACGACTTCTTCACCAACCTGCTCTCCCCGGGCACCCGGTGGAAGGCGTCGGAGTCCGAGGAGCACGTGTACGAGATCCGCGACGTGAACACCGACGAGGTGAAGTGGACCGCCACCGCGGTCGACCTCGTCTTCGGCTCCAACTCCCAGCTGCGGGCCCTCGCGGAGGTCTACGCCAGCCAGGACGCCTCCGGCAGGTTCGTGACCGACTTCGTCGCGGCCTGGACCAAGGTCATGGAGCTCGACCGGTTCGACCTCGCCTGATCCGTTTCCACCCGACGAGCCCGGTCGAGCCACCACGGTCGGCCGGGCTCGTCGGCTGCCCGGCCCCGGCGGGACCGCCATCGCCGACCCTGGCGGGAGGTCTCCCACAGACGCATGGCTCCGCCTGCGACGGACCGAAGACTCATCACCTGAGAACAGCGGCCTGATCATGCCGGTAGTGGCGCGAGGAAGGCGCCGTGGGCTGATGGTCGATCGTTAAGGTGGTCGTTGTCGTTTCGGCGGTGGTCCGGGGATTGTGCGTGCCGGGGCCGGTCTGGCCGGATCGGCCGCGTCGCGGCGGAAGATTTCTCCGGGGCCGTGTCGATCCGCGGGCCGCTCGTTCGACGTGTGGGGGCGAGGGCCGAGGGGCGGCCCCGCCGGACGAGGAGAACGCGATGCCGAAATACGCGCTGATCATGCGGGGCACCGATGAGACGAACGCGGCCATGATGGCTGATCTCGA
This sequence comes from Streptosporangium nanhuense, assembly GCF_059358815.1. NCBI lineage: Bacteria > Bacillati > Actinomycetota > Actinomycetes > Streptosporangiales > Streptosporangiaceae > Streptosporangium > Streptosporangium nanhuense. The sequence goes on along the minus strand of NZ_JCADBG010000011.1, from coordinate 265,558 downwards.
CGAGATGATGGCCGCGACCCACCGGTTCATCGAGGAGATGATGAAGGCCGAGGTTCTCGTCGCGGCCGAAGGGCTGGACGATCCGGGCCAGGGCGTCGTGGTCGACTTCAGCGGCGAGGTGCCGGTGGTCACGGACGGGCCGTACGGCGAGACCAGGGAGCTGTTCGGCGGCTACTTCCTGCTCGATGTCGCCACGAAACAGGAGGCGGTCGAGTGGGCGAAGCGGGTCCCGGCGGTTCGCGGGTCCAAGATCGAGGTCCGGCGGGTGGCCGGGGCCGACGAGGTACCGCAGGGTGGCGAGAGCAGCGGCCGGATCTGATGGGCAGGGCTGACGTCGAGGCCGTCTGGCGGATCGAGTCGGCCCGGATCGTCGCCGCGCTGACCCGGTTCACCGGTGATTTCGGGCTGGCCGAGGACGCGGCCCAGGAGGCGGTGGCCGAGGCACTGGTGTCGTGGCCGCGTGCCTGTCCGGCCAATCCGGCAGGCTGGCTGATGGCCACGGCCCGGCGGCGGGCGATCGACGCGATCCGCCGCCGGGCCGCCCTGCGGGATCGGTACGCCCTGCTGGCGGCCGACCTCGTGGTCGACCGGGAGATCGATCCCGACAGGGTCGACGACGACGTCCTGGCGCTGATGTTCGTCAGCTGCCACCCGGTGCTCTCTCGCGAGGCGCGGGTGGCGCTGACCCTGCGCGTGGTCGGCGGCCTGTCCAGCGAGGAGATCGCCCGCGCGTTCCTGGTCCCCGTGGCGACCGTGCGGGCCCGCATCACCCGGGGCAAGAAGGCGATCGCGGCGGCCGGTGTGCCGTTCGAGCTGCCGTCGGCCGGCGAGCGCCGGGAACGGCTGGGCGGCGTGCTCAGCGTCCTGTACGTGATCTTCACCGAGGGGTCGACGGCCACGTCGGGTGACCGGCTGCTGCGTCCCGACGTCGCCTACGAGGCGATCCGGCTGGTCCGCACGCTGGCCGCGCTGCAGCCCGGCGAGCCTGAGGTGCACGGCCTGCTCGCGTTGTGCGAGCTGACGGCCGCGCGCTTTCCGGCGAGGACCGGCCCGGACGGCACCGCGGTCCTGCTCCAGGACCAGGACCGGCGGTCGTGGGATCTCCCGGCGGTCCGCCGGGGGCTGGCCGCGCTGGCCAGGGCATCGGCTCGCGGCTTGGGCCCGTACGGTCTGCAGGCCGCGATCGCCGCCGTCCACGCGTCGGCGCCCTCGGTCGAGGCGACCGACTGGGGCCGGATCGTGTCGCTCTACGAGGCGCTCGGCCGGGTCGCGCCCTCGCCGGTGGTCGAGCTCAACCGGGCCGTCGCCGTGGCCATGGCCTCGGGCCCGGCGCGGGCCCTGGCCATCGTGGACGAGCTGGCCGCCTCGGACCGGCTCCCCGGTTCGCATCTGGTCGCGACCGTACGCGGGGAGTTGCTGGCCCGTCTCGGCCGGCGGTCGGAGGCGCGCGCCGAGCTGGAGCTGGCCGCCGGGTTGTGCGCCAACCAGCGTGAACGCTCGGTGCTGTTGCGCAAGGTGGCCGCGCTGGACTGACGCTCCCGGGGCGGCCGGCCAGGATTCGAGGTATCCCGGATGCGGCCGGGCTGCTCGTTACGTGCGGTCCGGTCAACGCGGGGGAACGGCCGGGGAATCGGCCGGTCTCGAGGCCGCAGGACGGTCACGGCCACGGACGGCCTGGTTCAGGCCGGCCGTCACGGGCCGCGCCGCCCGGTTCGCTGTCCTCACCGACGTTCGCGGCTCGGGTGCGCCTGCCGGGGCCGGACAGCGGGCCGTCCTCCGGCCGCGTCCGTCTCGCCCGCCGTGACCGTGGTGTCCGCGAGGTCTGTTCGCGTGGGGTGGACGGTGAAGACCTGGTCCAGGCCCACGACGCGGAAGACGCGGGCCAGGTGGTCGGGGATGGCGGTCAGTACGATGCCGGCGTGGGCTTCCAGCGCGCGGTTGCGGGCGACGAGCAGGGCGGTGATGCCGCTGGAGTCGCATGCGGTGAGGCCGGTCAGATCGATGACGAGCCGCTGGCCCGGCAGCGGGGCGACGCGTCGGAGCGCCTCGCGCAGCCGCGGTGCGGTGTGGAAGTCGAGCTCGCCGCTCACCTCGAGCACCGGGCCGGTGCCGGTGTCGTGGACGGTGACCCTCAGCTCGCTCATCGGGCTTCTTCGCCGGCCGGGGCGGGGACGCTGAGGGCCAGGAGGGCGGTGTCGTCGTCCAGGCCGTCGCCGAAGGAGGTCAGCAGTTCCTTCACCGCGGCGATGGCGGCGGTCGCGGTGGTGGGGGAGAGGGCGGCGGCGAAGGCCTGCAGGGCTTCCTCGCTGTGGCGGTTGCCCTCGGTGTCGAGGCGGGCCTCGGTCAGGCCGTCGGTGTAGAGCAACAGGGTGTCGCCGGGCGTGAGCCGGGTGGTGGTGGCCGCGAAGCGTGCGTCGGGCAGGACGCCGACGAGCAGGCCGCCGGGGGTGGGCTGGTAGTCGGCCCCGCCGCCGGCGCGCATCAGCAGGGCGGCGGGGTGGCCGCCACTGGCGAGGGTGAGGGTGAAGCCGTCGCCGTCCGGGGTGAGCAGGCCGAAGATGACGGTGCAGTAGCGCAGGTCGTCGCCGGTGTACTCCTGGCGCAGCACGGTGTTGAGGGTGGCCAGCACCTCGATGGGGTCGGGGGCGCGGACGGCCGCCGCGCGCAGGGTGTAGCGGGTCAGGGAGGTCAGTGCCGCGGCTCCGGCTCCCTTGCCGCACACATCGCCCAGGAAGAAGCCCCAGCGGCCGTCGGCGAGGGGGAACAGGTCGTAGAAGTCGCCGCCGACCTGGTCGGCGGAGGCGATGTGGTAGTGCGCGGCGGCTTCCAGGCCGGGCACCGCCGGGAGGACGGCGGGCAGCAGGCTGCGCTGCAGGGTCGTCACCAGGCGCTTTAGGCGTTCACGTTCGCGCTCGGCCTCCTGGCGGGCGCGCAGCAGCTCGCGTTCGTAGGCGCGGCGGTCGCGGGCGTCGAAGACGGTGGTGCGGATCAGCAGGGGCTCGCCGTCGGTGCCGGTCTTGAGGACCGAGGTGACCAGGACCGGCAGCCGGGTGCCGTCGGCGGCCCGCAGGTCCAGGGCGACCCCGCCGAGTTCGCCTTGCATGCGCAGCAGGGGCGCGAAGTGTGTCTCGTGGTAGAGCCTGCCGCCGACGGTGAGCAGGTCGCTGAAGCGTCGCCGGCCGACGAGTTGCTCGCGGGTGTAGCCGAGCCAGGTCAGCAGCGTGGTGTTGATCTTGGCGATCTGACCGTCCAGGAGGGTGGACAGGTAGCCGCACGGCGCGTTCTCGTACAGGTCCTCGGCGCTGTCTTCCAGCAGCGCGTTGAACAGTGCCCGGGGGATGCTGTGGTTGCCGGAGTCGGTCGGTCCGGGAACGGCCCCGGTACCCGACATCACCGGTCGGCCGCGAAGGAGGCGATCGCCTGGGCGGTGGCCTGCGGGGCGCTCAGCTGGGGGCAGTGCCCGACGGCGTCCAGGGTGACCAGGTGGCTTCCGGGGATCTGGGCGTGTACGAACGCGCCCACCTGCCGGGGGGCGATGGCGTCGCTGGCGCATTCGAGCACCAGTGTCGGCACCTCGACCTTGGCCAGGTCGGCGCGGTTGTCGGACAGGAATGTGGCGCGGGCGAAGACGGACGCGATCTGTGGGTCGGTGCGGCAGAAGCTGTTGGTCAGTTCTTCGCTCAGTTCGGGACGGTCGGGGTTGTCCATGATCACTGGCGCCATCGCCGCCGACCAGCCCAGGTAGTTGCTGTCGAGGGATTCGAGCAGCTCTTCGATGTCGGCCTTACTGAACCCGCCCTGGTAGTCGCCGTCGTTGAGGTAGTGCGGCGAGGGGGTGAGCAGGACGAGCTTGGCGAACCGGCCGGGTTCGCGTATCGCGGCCAGGACTCCGATCATGGCGCTGACCGAGTGCCCGACGAAGATCACCTGTTGGAGGTCCAGCTCCCGGCAGATTCGCAGTACGTCCTCGGCGTAGCCGTCCAGGGTCGCGTACCGCTCAGCCTGCCAGGCCGACAGGTCCGATCGGCCCGCTCCGACGTGGTCGAACAGTACGAGGCGAAACTTCTCGGCCAGTGTGGGGACCACCAGGCGCCACATGTTCTGGTCGCAGCCGAACCCGTGCGCGAGCATCAGCAGCGGCCCGTCTTCCCTGCCGACCATAACTACATTGTTTCTGGCCATTGCACTCATCAGCCCATCTTTCCACCTATTTTGACCTCTCCGGAGAAAGCGGATGGGTTGCCTTTCTTGCGGGGCGGCGGAGCTTGCCGAGGATGCGCCTCCTGAGCTGGGCGTCGGTGCGTTCGCCGGGTCCGCGTTGCCGAACGTCGGAGCGATTCGCCGCCTCATCGAAGGCTCGCGGCCATGAACGGACCAATTCATGCGCACTCTGGTCCCGCCCCGACAACGTCACGGCCATGGAGCTGCTCGGGTACTCACGCGATACGTGAAGGTCGTCGTTCACGGTTCATGGTGCGTGGTCGTGAACACGTGGCCGGGAAATGATTGGACGGGACGAGGCTCGGGCTTGTAGTTTGCGGTTGCCCGTGACACCGCCCAAGGAGGTGAGACCCATGAACGCTGTATCGATGTGGGTGCTCCCCCTTTCCGTCACGGCCGGGCGATTGACGTAGGTGTCGCCGGGAGCGCCTCGCCAACAAGGCACTCCCGGAAGGCAACACCTATGCACTCTCAGCAGGGCACCGCCGAGCCGCCGTCGAACGACGGCATCGAGCGTGACTCCACCACTGCAGGCGACGTCCCCCCGGCCTCCGGCGCCGGTCGCGCGCCCCTCATGTTCGACGTGATCATCGCCGGGTGCGGGCCGAGCGGTGCGATGCTCGCCGCCGAGCTGCGGCTGCACGATGTACGGGTGCTCGTTCTGGAGAAGGAGACCGAGCCCGCCTCGTTCGTCCGCATAGTCGGCCTGCATATTCGCAGTCTCGAACTGCTGGCGATGCGCGGACTGCTCGATCGCGTTCTGCGGCACGGAAGACGGCGTCCGGCCGCCGGTTTCTTCGCCGCCATCCCCAAACCCGTGCCCGAGGGCCTGGATTCCGCGTACGCCTACCTGCTGGGCATCCCGCAGCCGGTCGTCGTCCGCCTGCTCGAGGAACACGCGATCGAGCTGGGTGCGCAGGTCCGGCACGGCTGCGCGGTCGCCGGTCTCGAACAGGACGAGGAGGGAGTGAGCGTCGAGCTCGCCGACGGGGAGAGGCTGCGTTCGCGCTATCTCGTCGGCTGTGACGGCGCGCGCAGTACGGTGCGCAAACTGCTCGGCGTCGGCTTCCCCGGCGAGCCCTCGCGGACCGACACGCTGATGGGCGAGATGAAGGTGGGCATGCCGCAGGAGGAGATCGCCGCCAAGGTGGCCGAAGTCGGCGAGACCCACAGACCGTTCTGGCTCCGGCCCTTCGGCGAGGGGGTCTACAGCGTCGTGGTCCCCGCCACGGAAGTCGGCGACCGCGCGAAACCGCCCACCCTCACGGATTTCGAACAGGGGTTGCGCGCCATCGCCGGAACCGATTTCGGCGTGCACTCCCCGCGCTGGTTGTCCCGCTTCGGGGACGCCACCCGGCTGGCCGAACGTTACCGGGTCGGGCGGGTGCTGCTGGCCGGCGACGCGGCGCACATCCATCCACCCATCGGCGGGCAGGGCCTCAACCTGGGCGTGCAGGACGCGTTCAACCTCGGCTGGAAACTGGCCGCGCAGATCCGCGGCTGGGCGCCGGAGACGCTGCTGGACACCTACCACGCCGAACGTCATCCGGTCGCCGAGGCCGTGCTGGACAACACCCGCGCCCAGACGGAACTGCTGTCTCCCGAACCGGGTCCGCAGGCCGTGCGCAGGCTGCTCACCGAACTGATGGACCTCGGCGAGGTGAACCGCCACCTGATCGAGAAGATCACCGCGATCGGCGTCCGCTACGACTTCGGCGAGGGCCCCGACCTGCTGGGCCGCCGCCTGCGCGACATCGACGTGAAACAGGGCAACCTCTACGGCCTGCTGCGTCGCGGCCGCGGCCTGCTGCTGGACCGCACCGAACGCCTGACCGTCGGCGGCTGGTCGGACCGGGTCGACCACCTCGCCGATCCCACCGCGGAACTGGACGTCCCGTGCGTCCTGCTACGCCCCGACGGCCACGTCGCCTGGATCGGCGACGACCAGCAGGACCTGGACGACCACCTCTGCCGCTGGTTCGGCGAACCCACCGGCCGACCTGGCCCGAGCAGCCGGAAAGACCCGTGAGGACGCTCGCAACGGGCGGCGGCGGCTGACATCGGAAGGCCGGGGCGGCACCGGCCGTGCCGCCCCGGCGCCGGGGCCGGGAGAGCGGCGGTGCCGGGACGGCAGGCGGTGAAGGCGCGGGCGCGCACGATCCGCTGGACAACGGGCGGCTGCCACGGCAGCAGGACGCGCGCGCCGTGCGTGGTGGCGGGACACGCGGGCAAGCCTTCGGGAACCCACCCGGTCAACGAGCTTCACCCCACAGCTGCTCGAAATGCCCGATGCAACCGCGGACGAAGTCGGGGTGAGCGATTCGGAATCCGTTCAGCTGCTGTGCGGATCCGGTCGTGAAGGCGAGGAAAGCCGCCGCGTCGTCGAAGATCGCCATGTTGACCGCGTCGGTCGCCAGCGGCCAGTCCACCACGCGGATCTCGTGATGCGGGCAATCCGCCGTCTCACGGCGGAACTTCTCGGCCCATTCCTCCATCTCCGCGTTCGGCGTACAGATGATCCGCCGGACCGAACGCGGACCGGGCAGTTTCGACCATCTGATGATTCCTTCGAAGTACGCCGACGCGGCCCTGCCGGTTTCCTCGTCGGTGAACCCGAGAAAGTAGGCGGGCGGCCTGTGCCGGATGAACGTGGTCATGATCCGGTACTTGGCTCGGTTCGTCTCGGCCAGCATCGCCGCATAGAACTCGGCTCCTGACAACGGGTGCAACGACGGCGAAGACAACCCCACCGCGTCGGGGCTCTCGATCTCCGCTTCCGAGTTGATTTCCTGATCCGTCTGCGTCCACCGCCGTTTCCACGCTCGCGCATCGCCTCCGCACGCCAGCACGAAGGCCTCGGTCTGCTCCCAGGACGGGAAACGGTGGCCGTTGAGGATCGCGGAGATCGTCGCGTGACTGCTGTGGAGCGCGGTCGCCAGGACCCGCTGCTGGGGACGGCCCGCCTCCCGGTGGAGGTGTCGAAGCGCCAGCGCGAACCGCTCCAAAGGGACGGCCGGATCCAGGACGCGCGGACGTGACGGCATACGCGGACCTCCCGCAGGACGGAATATCAGCTATTACCCATCATCATCAGTCATCGTTTGCTTCGCAGGGAGAAGTCAGCCAACGCATGGGGAGGAATCGACGTCCTCCGGTCACGTGGCGACTTCGTCCGGGCCCCCGCTCGCCATCTCGAACCGCGGCTATATCTCGGTCATAGGGTTCACACGGAGCGGAAGGCGTGAAGAATGCGCGACAAGCGGGAGTTCTCCGGCAGCCACCACAAACGCGGGTGCGCCTGCGTCCAAGCACAATCCGAGCGGATTCGCAGAGATCGGTACGGCTCTCGGACAGGATTCGAAATCATCTACATCCTTCTGGGCCTGAGTGACTCCTCCGTCGCGGTGCAGATGACAGGGATCGTCGTCCTGGCCATCCAGGTCGCCGTAGGACACGACTTCCGGTTCCGACGCGCGGTCCCCCGGCGACCTTCGGCGCCCCGCGCGGCCCGCCGGAGGGCAATCTGAGTGACATGGTCGGCTACTTCGCCGCTTCGCCCCGCCTGCATCTGGTGATCATCGGCGAGAAAGGGCGGACAGGACAGTCCTGGCGATCGAGCCGGCGATCGGCGTGGCCCAGGTCGTCATCGCCGCCCCCTCCGGTACCGGGCCGGTGGCGGTGCGCTTCAGCACCGCGACCTGGACCCGCGACCGGTCCTTCCCCCTCCGGCCGACGGGCCGGGCGTCCCATCGGACGCCCGGCCCGCGACCGGCCCGCTCCCGTTGGGCCGGTCGCTCAGATCTCGCAGTTCTCCTCGGTCTCACCGGTGCAGTTGTCGGTGTCGGCGCCGCCGTCGGTCGTGTCGTTGCCGCCACGGCCGTGCAGGAAGTCGTCGTTGCTGCCACCGACGAGGACGTCGCGGCCGCTGCCGCCCCAGAGGGTGTCGTTGCCGAGCCCGCCGAAGATCTCGGTGAACCGGTTGACGGTGTCGTTGTTGACGATGTCGTTGCCCTGGCGCATGTTGACCATGATCGTGCTGGCGTTCTTGCAGCTGACCCCGCCGGAGATCGGCTGGCAGTCGGTGTCGCTGGAGGTGACGCCCGTCCCGGTCACCTTGATGAGACCGCTACCGCCCTCGGCCAGGGTGATCAGGTCGGATCCGGTCGTGCCGGTGACCGACATGCCGCCGAGGCTCACGGTCACGTTGATCGGCGCGGCCGCCTGGGCGGGAGCGGACAGGGACGTCATACCGGCTAAACCGGCGACGGTGAGGGCGAGGGCGGCGATGTGACGACGCATTTTCATTCAGTCCTTCGATTCGGTGTTCCCGGCCCCCGTCGGGCCGATGCTTAAGGAAAGCGCCTCGCACCCCCTCCGGTCTGTGTTGAAATGCGCGCCCGGTACCGGCCCAAATACCTACAGGACGAAGGCGACACGATGCCTGTATGACGAGAGAACCGCCGGCCGTCGGCGAACTGGTGCGCTACGAGGACAGTCGTCGGCTCTGCTACGTCCGCGGCCCCGAGGGCATCGTCGTCGGACTGGCCCAACAGCTCGGCTGAAGGCCGCCGAAGGGGACCGTGCCGGGATCGCCGGTGCCGGGGGGCGGGGGCCGCACGCCGGGCGGGGCCGCACTGATCTGCGGGCCGCACCGACCTACAGGTACAACCGGGTGGCGACGGCACGGGTCCGGCCTCCCTCCACTTAAAGCTTCCCGCCTTCGGTGAGGATTACGGCCTTTCCACGACTCCGGGCCATACCGCTCCGATGATTCTCGCTCCCATTCCTGTCCGATTTATTTCTTTTGCGCATTTTATCCGTTAAGTTAAGAGGGAAGAGCGTATTCAAATCATGTCGTCCGAATCCATTACGGCTCTCCCTCTTCGGGCTTACCACAGAAATGCTGCTTGCCGGACGAGTAAGACAGGGAAGAAGATTGAGCGATAAATCGCGATTAACCGTGATCGTGATGCCAGAGGGCGCTCAGAGCGCTGTTTGAGGTGTCTTATGTCAGGAACTCGTCCCGCTCTTCCCGACGCGACCACCCCTGAATTCCAGGCCGAGGCGCTCGCCGAGGCCAACGCCTTCCGGGCCAAGCACCACGCGCCGCCGCTGGTCCTGGACCCCGAGCTCAACGCCTACGCCCAGGCGAGGGCGCTCTCCCGCTCCGAGCAGGAACAGCTCAAGGCCGGTCACACCGACCTGCGCCGGCAGACGGGCGAGAACATCTTCTGGGGCGGCGGCTCCGAGGCGTTGCCCGGATCGGTGGCCGTCAAGAGCTGGTACGACGAGATCGGTGACTACGACTTCGCCGCGGCCGAGTTCTCGCCCGCAGCCGGCCACTTCACCCAGCTCGTCTGGAAAGCCAGCACGAAAGTCGGCATCGGGCGCGCCGCCGGACAGGGCGGCGAATTCTTCGAGACATACATTGTGTTCGTCTTCGAGGAACGCGGAAACATGCAGGGCGCTTTCGCGGAAAACGTTCTGCCCGCCTGATCGGACACCGCTTCACCCCGCCGTACCCACCTGAACGGCACCCCCGCCTCCACGTCGGGCCTGCCGGGCAGGCCCGACGTTGCCGACCGCGTCTTCCGGGGGCGATCGCCCGTGAGGAGATCGGCCGGCTCGGCCCGCCCGGCCACGCCGGCCCGCGCGGGCAGTGGTGTCGTGAGTGTCATGGTGTTCAGCCGACCCGCCGCAGAGCGCGCTCGCGGCGGGCGGCCACGCTCGAACCGGACTCCCCGCGCGCCATCCGCCGCAGCAGGACCGGCGCCAGGAGCAGGCCGATCACCGCCCAGGCGCCCAGCACCCCCACGGTCTCCAGGTGCCGCCAGGACTCGCCGACCTCGACGGCGACCGCCGCGTCCGGCAGCAGGGCCGAGCGCATGCCGAGCCCCATCCAGTAGATCGGGAAGATCTGGGCGATCCACTGCAGCCACTCGGCCAGCGCGGTGAGCGGGTAGAAGATGCCGGAGATCCCGATCACGCCGAAGAACAGCAGCTGGACCAGCCCCAGGCCGCGGGCGCTGGGGAACAGCGAGCCCAGCACCGCGCCCAGCGGCAGGGTCGCCAGCAGGCCGAGCGCCAGCACCCAGGCCAGGGTCGGCCAGGAGCCGGGGTCGATCCACAGGCCCTCGACGATGAGCATCCCGGGCACCAGGAAGATCGCCAAGTCGGCGAGCAGGCCGCCGGACACCAGGATCACCTTGCCGACGAGGTAGGCGGGCATGCCGTGCGGGGTGGCCTTGGCACGCAGCAGGGTGCCGTCCTCGCGGTCGGCGGTGAGCTGCTGGCTCATGCCGATCATGGCGGTGGCGACGTTCATGCCGAGAATGCCCGGCAGTGCCAGCGTGCCCAGCAGCAGCCCGCCGGTCCCGATCGGCAGGTCCCTGATGAAGAACATCGTGGCGATCATCAGTGCGGGCCACAGGAGGTGCGACAACAGTTCGCCGCCGTTGGTGAACGACTGCCGCAGCTCGACGAGGCCGCGGGACCGGCCCGCGCGCAGTGCGGTCGCGGTCAGGGTCATCGGGTCTTCTCCTGAGTCGCCTCGGCCTCGCGGACCAGGGTGAGGTAGGTCTGCTCCAGGGAGGTCCGGTGGACCTCTAGCTCCCGGATCTCCTCGCCGTAGCGGGCGAACAGGTCGCGGGCGAACTCGGTGGAGTCGGCGGTCCGCTCCGTGAAGCGCTGCCCGGCGCGCAGCCAGCGCACCTCGTCCTGGCCGGCGATGCGGCGCGCGAGTTGGGCGGCCGTGCCGTCGGCGACGATGCGGCCGTCGTTCAGGACGAGGATGCGGTCGGCCAGCTTCTCGGCCTCGTCGAGGTCATGGGTGGTGAGCAGGACGGTGGTGTGGTGGCCGTCGGCCAGGCCGCGGACGAGGTCGTGGAACTCGTGCCTGGCCCGGGGGTCGAAGCCGGCCGTCGGCTCGTCGAGGAACAGCAGCTCGGGGCGGCCCACGATGCCGATGGCCACGTCCAGCCTGCGGCGCTGGCCGCCCGACAGCGTCTTGAGCTTCTTGTGCGCGTGCTCGGTCAGGCCGACGGCCGCGATCAGCTCGTTGGGGTCCCAGGGGCGCTGGATCTCTGGGGTGGTGTAGGCGGTGTAGTAGGTGCCGAGGTGGGCGAGGAGCTCGCGTACGCGCCATTTGCCGTGGTCGCGCCAGGACTGCAGGACGACCCCGATCCGGGCCCGCCACCGCTCGTCGCCGTGCGCGGGGTCGGTGCCGAGCACCGTCACCCGGCCCTGCGAGCGGACGCGGAAGCCCTCCAGGATCTCGATCGTGGTGGTCTTGCCCGCCCCGTTGGGCCCCAGCAGGGCCAGCACCTCGCCCTGGCGGGCCTGGAAGGTGACGTCGTGCAGGACGTCGACCGGGCCGTAGCGCATGCGCAGCCGGTCGACGTCGAGCACGACTCGTTCGCTCTTCGTCATCATGTCGTCTCTCTTCGTGTTCGCCCGGTGTCGCGTCGGGGCGCAGGTCGGCAGGCCCGGAGGCGAGGGCACGACGCGTCACGGCCTGAACGGGGCTGAGGGGGAAAAGAAGGGGAAAGAGGGGAAGGGGAGTGGCCTGACCTGGGCCTTCCGGACTACGCCGGGGCGGGCGGCCGGCGGTGTCGGCTCACCATCGTTCGTGTTCGAGGGTTTCCCTGGCCCGTGCCATCAGGCCGTCCCGGTCGACGCCGGCCAGGGCGAGCGCGCGGGGGACGGTGCCGATCCCGGTCTCCAGGATGCCGAGCAGCAGGTGGGCGGGGCGCAGATCCTTCTTGCCGGTGGCGGTGGCGAAACCGCGTTCGAGCGCGAGCCGGGCCGACGCCCCGAGCTTCGGCGGGTTCCTTTTGTCCCGGCTCGGCTTGGGGAGGTCGTAAGAGGTGAGGGACACGCCGACGGCGTTCAGGCTGTGCTCGAACTCCCGGTCCAGGGCCTGCCTGATCTCCTGCCTCCCGAGGCGCGCCACGGTCAGGACGCGGTGCGCGGCGGTGTCTTCGTGGTCGGCGATCGCCAGCAGGAGGTGGTGGGCCTCGGTCGCCGCGGAGCCGTCCTCCAGCGCCTCGGCCGCTCCGCGCACGATGATGTCGTTGATGTAGTGGTCGATCGCGCTCACTGTCGTCTCCTCAGCTTCACACCGGCGGCGACGAGCCGTTTGACGTGCTTCTTGTGGACCGCCTGGCGGGTGACGCCGAGCGCCTCGGCGACGTCCGGCCAGCTCCAGCCCATACGCATGGCCTGCTCCACGGCCGCGTCCTCCAGCTGATCGGCCAGGCGCCGCAGCGCCGCCACGGCGGCCAGGGCGTCAGCGGGGTCGCGGGGTGTCGATACGTCTTCTGCCGACATGTAGCAACCGTAGTTGACTATTTCGCCTTAGTCAACTGCGGTTGCTTGGTGGCGATCGGGCGTCGCTCGCGTAAGCGCAATTCCAGGACATCGGCACCGGAAGGGGAACGGAGGCGGGTTCCAGGCTCTCCGCGACCGCCGCCGCGTCGCCGGCCTCCGGGCGGACGGTCGTGATCGGCGGGCCGGGAGCGGAAGCCGGGCTCGTTCACCTTGCCTGTGATGAGTTTCGGATGTGCTGCCGGTCGGTTAGCCGCCGAGGAATCCCTCGACCGCCTCGGCGAAGGCTTTTGGAGCGGTGACCCAGGGATAGTGCGCCCCGGGCAGCACGATGCTGGTCCCGTGCGGGAAGATCCCGGCCAGTTCGGCCGCGTGCGCGGGCAACGGTCCTGGATCCCGCTCTCCCGCGATCACCAGGACCGGCGCGGTGACCTTCGCCAGGCTCGCCCGGGTCTTCTCGGCGGCGGGCAGGTTGGCGTGGAAGCGCTTCGCCGCCTCGGCCGAGCGTTCGGCGAACCGTACGGCGTGCGCTTCGGCGGTCTCGTTCCAGGGACTGTAGAAGAACGGCTGCGCCCCCGGGCGCCGGCTCTCGTCGCCCGCGTCCCACGCCTTGAGGTCCGGCAGCCTGCTCTCGTACCAGCTCTCATCGGCTCGGCGCTCGATCTGGGCGCACCACTGCTCGTCGGTTATCTCGATCCCCACCGGGTGCACGCTCGGGGTGACCAGCACCAGGTGCCCTATCCGTTCGGGATGCCGGGCCGCGTACAGCAACGCCAGCCCTCCGGCCGCCGAGTGCCCGAGCAGGTCCATCCGCTCGAACCCCAGACGCGCACGCAGCGCCTCGACGTCCGCGACCATGCGGTCCATCGCGTACGTGTCCGGATCGAGTGGCGCCGCGGATTCGCCGGTTCCCCGGTTGTCCAGCAGGAAGAGCCGGCGCTGAGCCGCCAGGCCGCCGAGATCTCCCAGGTATCGCGAGGACCGCCCCGGCCCGCCCGGCAAGCAGACCAGCGCCGGCCCCTCACCCCGCTCATGACAGACGAGCACGGTCCCGTCATATGAAGCAAAACTGAACATCCCTCCATCCTCGCATCGCAGCCCCCGGGGCGGCCGTCATGTCACGACTGGAGCGATGGCTCAGCGAGGGGTCGGGGCACGGGGTTCGGGCCGGCCCGAGGTCCGGCGCGGTAGCCGAAACGTCCGGGCGCTCCACCTCGCCGCGCAGGCTCGCCAGCCGGGCGTCCTCGACCATGACGTCCCACTCACGCTGGGTTTCGCATCGGGGACGGTCGAGGGCGTGGAATCCGGCGTAGAATCCGGTGAACCTCACCGGTTGTAGAGCCTGCGCGCCCACAGATAACCGGCCAGGGCGATGCCCGCGCTCCACCCGGCCGCCTCCAGGAAACCGGACCCGGCCGGACGCCCGGCCAGCAGCGCGCGCAGCGTCTCGATGACGGGGGTGACCGGCTGGTGCTCGGCGAACCAGCGCAGACCGGCCGGCATCGACTCGGTCGGGACGAAGCCGCTGCCGAGGAACGGCAGCAGCATCAGCGGCATCGGCAGGTTGCTGGCCGTGGCCACGCTCTTGGTGACCATGGCGAGCGCGACCGACAGCCAGGTGATCGCGAAGGTGAACATGGCCAGCACACCGGCCACGCCGAGCCAGTCCGGCACCGAGGCGGACGGGCGGAACCCGATCAGCAGCGCCACCACGGTCACCGCGGCGATCGCGAGGAACGTCTGCACCATCGCCCCGAGTACGTGCCCGGTGAGCACCGAGACGCGGGCGATGGCCATGGTCTTGAACCTGGCGATGATGCCCTCGGTCATGTCGGTCGCCACCGAGATCGCGGTCCCCTGCGCGGCCCCGACGATCGTCGTGATCATGATGCCGGGGGTGAGGTAACCGACGTAGGCGGCGCGGTCGGCACCGATGCCCGCGCCCATGGTGCCGCCGAAGACGTAGACGAACAGCAGCAGGAACACCACGGGCACGGACGCGAACGTGAGGATCAGCGTGGGGTAGCGCCAGATGTGTTTGACCTGGCGCCGCAGCATCGTCGCCGAGTCGGTGATCGCTCTCATCGGGAGGACTCCTTGGTCGAGCGCTCCTGGGGCGGAGGCTCCTTGGTCGAGGACTTCGTGGTCGAGGGCTCCTGGGTCAGGGTGAGGAAGACGTCGTCCAGGTCGGGGGTGTGCACCGACAGCTCGGCGACGTCGACGGCATGCGTGTCCAGCCACTCCAGGAGCCTCCTCAGCGTCCTGACCCCGCCGGAGTCGGGGATCTGGACGGTGAGCGCCGCGTCGTTGCGGGAGGTGGCGCCGACGTGGCCGGCCGCCCTGCGGTACCCGTCGGGGTCGGCGAAGCGCACGACGATGTGGCCGCCGGGGACCGTTCGCTTGAGCTCCTCAGGGGTGCCCTCGGCCACCAGCCGGCCCTGGCTGAGCAGCGCGATGCGGTCGGCGAGTTCGTCGGCCTCCTCCAGGTACTGGGTGGTCAGGAAGATGGTCACGCCGTCGTTCTGGACGAGATCGCGGACGATCTGCCACATGGTGCGGCGGCTGCGCGGGTCCAGGCCCGTGGTCGGTTCGTCGAGGAAGATGAGCTCGGGCGTGCCGACCATGGTCATGGCGAGGTCGAGCCGGCGGCGCATGCCGCCCGAGTAGGTGACCGCGGGCTTGCGCGCGGCGTCGGTCAGGTCGAAGCGCTCCAGCAGTTCGCGGACGCGCCCGCGGCCCCTGGCGCGGCCGAGGTGGAGCAGGTCGGCCATGAGCCGCAGGTTCTCCTCGCCGGTGAGGAAGCCGTCGACCGCGGAGAACTGGCCGGTGACGCCGATCGCGGCCCGCACCCTGTCGGGTTCCCTGGCCAGGTCGTGCCCGGCGACCCGGATCTCGCCCGCGTCGGCCCTGATCAGGGTGGACAGGATCTGCACCGCGGTGGTCTTGCCCGCGCCGTTGGGGCCGAGCAGCGAGAAGACGGTGCCCTGCGGGATGGTGAGGTCGATGCCGTCCAGGACGCGGTGGGCGCCGTAGGACTTACGCAGCCCGGTTACCGAGACGAAGTCTCGCGTGGTTCGCATCGCGTTCACCCCCGATCCCGGGTGACGGGCAGGCTGTGCACGCCGTACACCTGCGCCTCGGCGCTCCCGGCGTCCGGCAGGGCCCGGGGGGAGCTCAGGAACCGGTCGCGGTCCTCGTACGGCACACCGAGCGGCTCACAGATCATCAGCGCCGGAACCGGCTGCGTGAAGACCTCGACGAGGTCGGCGGGCGGCCCGGCGGGATCGAAGGGACAGGCGGGGGAGCGGTCCAGGAAGGGAGCGACCGGCTCGTCGCGATAGTACGTGTTCATCACAATTGAAAGCTACGTTGCTTTCAGAAATTCTGTCAATCAATCGATATCCATAACTGCAGGTAGAAGGCGATTAATTGATGCTTTGACGGTGAAGTCGAATGCAATGAAACGTTGCATTGTGTGATGCCGAACGCAATAGTGGTGTCATGCCAGGAAGGTTGACCCTGCAGGACCGCCGGCGCATCGCGACCGGCCTCGCCGAAGGCCGCTCCTACGCCGAGATCGCCAGGCGGCTGGACCGGCCGACCTCGACGATCAGCCGTGAGGTCGGCCGCGACGGCGGCCCCGGCGACTACCGTCCCGAGCGGGCGCACCAGGCGGCGGCGCGGCGGGCCCGGCGCGGCACCCCGGCACGTTCGCCCGAGGCCGAACCCCGGGACCGCAAGGTCTTCGAGGCGGAAGCGGGGGCCGTCGAGATGGCGGTCGGGATGGGCCTGCCGAAGATGATGGCGCGCGTGCTCATCGGTCTGTGGCTGAGCGAGGACGGCAGGCTCACCGCGGCCGAGCTGTCGCGCGGGCTGGGAGTCAGTCCCGCCTCGATCTCCACGGCGGTGGGCTACCTGACGCAGCAGGGGCTGATCAGGCGCGAACGTGATCCGCAGCGGCGGCACGACGTCTACGTGGTCGACGACGACGCCTGGTACCACTCGACGATGATCGGCGCGAGGCAGACGCTCGCGGCGGCGGAGATCGCGAAGGCGGCGGGGGAGACGCTCGGGCTCGACACGCCCGTGGGACGCCGCCTGGCCAGGGGCGGCGCGTTCCTGGAGCGGATCAGCCTGGACGCCCTGACGTCGGCCGAACGCTGGCGCGACCTCCTGCCGTGATCGGACCGCGGGGATCGCGCCCCGGACGCGGGTCCTGGCCGGCGGTTCTCCGATGCCGGCCGGGAACACGCGGACCGGCACGGCGGCGAGCTCGGAGACCTCGCCGCCGTGGTGGGCGGTGAATCGCGGGAGATCCCACGGCAGGCGCGCGAGGTCTGTGGCGAGGCGTTCGCGCTCTTCGGACCGGCCGGAAAGCCGTCCGGGTGCGCCGAGAGGATCCGGCCACTCGCGGCTGCTTCGGGACCGGTGACGCCGGCCCGGGTGGAAGGCCACCACCGGGACCCCGGTTCAGACGGCGAAGAGCAGGGCGGCGCTGATGAGCACGACCACGGCGGTGGCGAAGTGGACGCCGAAGGCCGTCGCCCTGGTGCCGCCGTGACGCAGGACGACGAAGGTGTCGCCGAGCGGGACGAGGGCGATGACCAGCATGAACCACCCGGCGGCGTGGGCGCCCGCGAAGGCCAGCAGCGCGAGGCCGACGACGCCGTAGCCGAAGTCACGCAGGCCCTTGACGGTCAGGTACGCGGCGTCCCCGTCCGGCTTGGCCGGGACGCCGTAGCCGGCGGCCGCGGCGCGGGGCACCAGCAGGAACCGCGCGCCGATGAAGACGATGAAGGCGTTGAGCAGGACGGCCAGGCCGTACGCGATGAAGGTGAGCATTGTCTTCTCCTTGAGGGAAAGGTGGGTTCGGTGCCGGGAGGCGGTTCAGCCGCGGACGCGCCGCATGCGGCGGGCGTGGCGGGGCCGGCCGAGGGCGTGCCAGATCATCCGGACCGGCCAGGGGAGACCGGCGAGGATCATGGCCCGTTCGCCGGCGTCGGCGTCCTCGAGCACGAGGCCGAAGAGCGTGAACAGCGTGAGCTTGGGGGTGTTGGCCACCAGGTGCTCGCCCAGGGCCTGCCACTCCCGGGACGACAGGTGCCGCGCCGCGAGCGGGAGGAGGTTGTCCTCCTCGTCGTCGAGGTGCTCGTCGAGCACCGTCCGGTGCTCGACGAGCGCGGCCACGAGGGTGTCGCGTTCGCCGGGTCCGGCGGTCTCCTCCCAGGCGGCCATGGCGGCGTCGAGCCGGCCGAGGGTGGCGGCGACCCGCTCGTGCTGGGCCTCCATGCGGAGCACGACCTCGGCGTCCAGATCGACCCGGGCGAGCAGGAGCGGCCACAGAAGCTCGTCCTCGCCGTTGTGATGGTTGTGCAGCCCGAGCCGGTAGTCGCGGAAATGGCCGGCGAGTACCCGCGCGCGGGCGGTGTCGCCCGGGGCGACCGCCGCGACGAGCTCGGCGAGCAGCCGCGCCTCGCGGCGGAGGGCGCGGTGGACGACCACCATCTCGTGGGTGTCGACGGTCTCGTGGTCGGGGGCGGTCATGGGGCCTGCCTTTCGTCGGTTCCCGGTGCTGCGAACAGACTCCGCCGAAGGTCTTGGAGGTCGTTTGGAGTCGTCATGGAACCGGGCGGCTACGATGTGCGGCGTCATGGTCTTGATCAGGGTGCTCGGCTCCTTCGCGGCGGAGGCCGGCGGCGTCGCGCTCCCCCTCGGGGGGCCGCGGCAGCGCGGCGTCCTCGCCCTGCTGGTGGCCGCGCGCGGGCAGGTCGTGTCGATCGACCGGCTGATCGACGATCTGTGGCGCGGCGAGCCGCCCGCCAGGGCCGTGACCTCCCTGCAGGCGTACGTGTCCAACCTGCGGCGGCTGCTGGAGCCCGGACGGCCGCCGCGGGCTCCCGCCCGGCTCCTGGTCAGCGCACCTCCCGGGTACGCGCTGCGCCTCCCGCCGGAGGCGGTGGACGCCTGGCGCTTCGAGGACCTGCTGAGCGAGGCCCGCGCGGTCACGGCCGACGACCCGCCGGCCGCCAGGGCCCTGCTGGCCGAGGCGCTGGGGCTGTGGCGGGGACCGGCGTTCGCCGAGGTGGCCGACGAGCCGTGGGCCGCCGGCGAGACGGCCCGCCTCGGCGAGCTGCGGCTGGCCGCGCGGGAACTCCACGTGGCGGCCGGCCTGTGCGCGGGAGACGTCGCCACGGTGGTGCCCGAGGCCGGGCGGCTCACCCGCGACGAGCCGTTGCGGGAGGAGGGCTGGCGGCTGCACGCCCTGGCCCTGTGGGGCAGCGGGCGGCAGGCCGACGCGCTGGCGGCGCTCCGCCGCGCGCGGGAGACCTTCGCGACGGACCTCGGCCTCGATCCGGGCCCGGAGCTGGCCGCACTCGAGGAGGCGATCCTCGCGCAGCGCGTGGAGGTGCTGCGCGCCTCGGTGCCGGGGCCGGGGGAGCGGCCGTCGGTTCTCCCGCGCGAGAGCGCGCCCGCCCGGCCGTCGCCGGCCGCGATCGCGGTGCCGCCGCGCGACCCGGCCCGGGGCACGGCCTCGGTCACAGCCTCAGGCGCGCCCGCGGCTGAGCCGTTCGTCGGGCGTGACGCCGAGCTGTCGGCGTTGGTCGCGACCGCGGCGGCCACCACCGCGGGACCTCGGGTCGCGCTGGTGACGGGGGAGGCGGGGCTGGGGAAGTCCGCCCTGCTCGGGCGGCTGACCGAGCGCCTGGAGCAGGACGGCTGGCTCGTCGCCACCGGCCGCTGCCCCGACGCCGAGAGCGCCCCACCGGCGTGGGCCTGGGCGGAGGCGTTGCGCGGGGTGGCCGAGAGCGTGCCCCCGTCCGGGGAACTCGCCACCGACCTCGTACCGCTGCTGACCGATGCGGCGGGTACGGGCGGTGCCGACGCCACCGAGGGGAGGTTCCGGCTGCACCGGGCGGTGTGGTCCTGGCTCGCGGCGGTGGCTCGGGAGCGCCCGCTGGCCGTCGTCCTCGACGACCTCCACTGGGCCGACGCCCAGACCCTCGCGATGCTGAGCGGTGTCGCCGAAGTGCGTGCTCCGCTTCTCCTCGTGGCCGCCTACCGCCCCGACGAGATCGGCGGGCAGCTCACCGAGGCCCTCGCCGTCCTCGCCCGGTCCGCGCCGCTGCGACTTCCCCTGGCCGGGCTGCCCGAGCGGGCCGTGGCGGAGCTCGTCCGCGGGGTGTGCGCCACCGACGACGCGACCGTGGCCGCGCTGGCCGAGCGGACCGGCGGCAACCCCTTCTACGTGCGCGAGAGCGCCCGGCTGCTGAGCAGCGAGGGCGCCCTGGTGGCACTGTCCGACGTTCCCGAAGGGGTACGGGACGTGCTGCGGCGCCGGCTCGCCCGGCTTCCCGAGCCGGCGGTCGCCGTGCTGCGGCTGGCGGCGGTCGCCGGACGGGAGGCGGAGGTGGACGTGCTCGTGGGCGCCGCCGACACCGACGAGGACGGCGTGCTGGACGCGCTCGAGGCCGGTCTCATCGCCGGGCTGCTGGTCGAACCCGGTCCGGGCCGGGTCCGGTTCGTTCACGCGCTCGTCCGGGACACGCTCGTCACCGACGTGAGCCGGCTGCGGGCCACCCGGATGCACGGCCGGATCGCCGCCGCCCTCGACCGCGCCGGCCTCGGCGACGATCCGGCCGGGCTCGCGGCGCTGGCTCATCACTACGGCCGGGCGGCGTCGGCGGCGACCGCGGCGAAGGCCGTGCGGTACGGCGTGCGGGCCGCCGAGTCGGCCGAGGCCCGGTACGCCCACGACGTGGCCGTCGCCCTGCTCACCGACGCGGTGGCGAGCTTCGACCGGATCCCCCGCCAGGACCGCGATCCGGGCGAGCGCGTCGACCTGCTGGGCAGGCTGCTCCGGGCCCAGGTGCGGGCCGGCGCGGTCGCGGCCGCCCGGGAGACCCGGCGGCGAGCCGTGGAGTTCGCCGAGTCGGTCCGGCGCGACGACCTGATGATCGCCGCGTTCACCGCGTGGACCGAGCCGACCCCCTGGCAGACCCGCCCGTACGGTGTCGTGGACCGGCCCATCGTGACGCGGCTGAGCCGCCTGCTCGCGCGGCCCGATCTCGATCCGGGGGACCGGTGCCGGTTGCTGGAGGCCTACACCCATGAGCTGATCGGCGAGGCCGATCCGACGGCGCGCGCCGCCGCCGAGGAGGCTCTCGCCCTCTCCGCCACCCTCGGCGACCCCCGGCTGAGGGCATCCGCGATCGCGGCCCTGCTCCGCGACCAGGACGGCCT
This sequence comes from Streptosporangium nanhuense, assembly GCF_059358815.1. Lineage (NCBI taxonomy): Bacteria > Bacillati > Actinomycetota > Actinomycetes > Streptosporangiales > Streptosporangiaceae > Streptosporangium > Streptosporangium nanhuense. The sequence goes on along the minus strand of NZ_JCADBG010000011.1, from coordinate 244,771 downwards.
CGAACTGCCCGGACGGGCCGAACTGTGCGTGGAGCTCACCGGGATCGGCATCGAGCACGACCTGCCCGCGTACCGCGTGGCCGGGCTCCTCGCGCGGGCCGGCGCGGCCGCCGCGACGAACGACGTGCCGGCGCTGCGCCGGCTGATCGGCGAGACGCTGGAGCCTGCCCGCGCCTACCGGATGGCCGAGGCGGTCGGCGCCTGCGAATGCGCGCTGGCGATGTTCGCGCACATCGAAGGGAGGTTCGACGAAGCGGAGCGGCTCTACACCGAGACGGCCGAGCGGATGGCCCGGCACGGCTCGCTGCACGCCGCCGGCTACCTCCAGCTCGCGCTGGCCGCCGTCCAGGCGTCGCGCGGACGCGTCGCCGAGGTCGTTCCCGCCGCCCAGGCGCTGCTCGACGACCACGGCCCGTTCTTCGCCGATCTGCTCGCCGTGGCGCTGGCCGCCGCCGGCCGGACCGGGGAGGCCCGGCGGATCCGCGAGCGGGCCGTGGCGATCCGCCCCGACTTCTTCTTCGCGCTCTTCGCGACGTTCCGGGCGACGGCCGTGGTGGCGCTCGGCGAACGGGACGCCGCGGCGGAGCTGTACGCGATCCTGCTGCCCCACCGGGACGGCCCGCCCGCCGGAGCCACGAGCCTGTCGCTGGCCCTGCGCCCGGTCGCGCACGCGCTCGGCGAGCTGGCCCTGCTGCTGGGCCGCGACGACGAGGCGGCCGGCCACTTCGCCCGATCGGCCGCCGTCGCCGAGCTGTGGGGTGCGACGCACTGGGCCACCGAGGCGCGCGAGGCCCTGGCGTCCGCCGCCCCGCGGCCGGAGCGGAGGCAGTGATCGCGGTAGGTGATCGGCCCGGTATCGACCGGCCGAACAGCCGGCTCGTCCACACGCCCTTTGAAAAAGCCCTGGACGAACGCCCGGACGCCCGAGCCGGTCATGCCGCGGTGTCTTTCTGCCGTATCCCTCGTCGACACGTCGAACGCCGGCGATACGATGACGGCGATGTCCTAGATGACCTGGTGGGTGGGATTCATCTCGTTCGCCGGCTACGAGCAGGTGCCTCATCGGGAAAACCGTAAGATGGCCGGTCCCGGCCGTGACACACCATGATCGTGACTGGTCGCCGGTCCGGCCTGATCGACAACACCGCCGTCCTGGTCCCGGGTGCCTCGCTCCCGTTCTCGTCTCCGTCGCCGAAGGCTCCTCGATGACCTCTTCCGTCCAGCTCGACTCCCACCCCGATCCCAGCCTGCCCAGCGCCCTGATCGTGACGCTGGGCGGTGAGCTGGACTACACCAACACCACCCAGCTCCAGCACCGGGTGCTGGACCTGCTGGAGGGCGGTCACCGTCACCTGGTGCTGGACGTGGGCGCCTTGACCTTTTGTGACTCCACCGGCGTCAGGGTCTTCCTGGCCTTGCGCACCCTGATCACCGATCGCGGCGGCGTCGTCGTCCTGAGCGACCTGCCCCCTCAGCTGAGCCGGGTTTTCGCGATGACCGGGCTGGCGGGGTACTTCACCCTCCGGCCCACCCGCGCCGACGCTCTGGCCCTGCTGCGTGTCTCACCCTCTCCGTCATAGAAGGGATCTCATCCCTTCGCGACGGGCCGAAGCCGCGGTTCACGTCCGGCCGCTCAGGTGGAGCGCTCCCACCGATAGGTGATGGTTACGCCGGTCCGGGCGGGTAGTTACCCTGATGTCGTTCATCATCAATGATCTGGTTCTGGTAGGCGCGTCGGTAGCCCCCCGGTGAAGCCACAGACGGCGTTCACGGAAAGGGACGGACGTGCACAGCCAGCAGCACGGCCGCTGGCCGATCAGCGATGACCTGGTCGGTTTACGACGGCACCTGTATCACCACGCCTGCCGGGCCGGGCTGGCCGGAGTGCGACGCGACGACCTGCTGCTGGCCGCCAACGAGGCGGTCATCAACGTGCTGGAGCACGGTGGCGCCACCGGCACCGTGAGCATCCGCTACGACACCCAGGCACTGACCGTCGACATCGTCGACGCCGCCGGACGTCTGCGCCCCGAGCACGCCCGCCGCGAGCGCCCCGGCCCGGGTGCGGTCCGCGGGTTCGGGCTGTGGCTGATGGGACACCTGTGCGACGAGTTCACCATCGACCGCGCCGGCGCGGGCTCCCGCGTCCGGCTGCGGATGTACCTGCGTCCCACACCGGGCGGCTGAGGCGTCCTTCGCGCGCGGTGAGCGTGAACTTACCCGCCGGCCTCAAGCCGAAGGCCGTGTCGCGCTCCACCTGCCGCAGGGCGCATACCGCCCCTTTCACGTTCTCCTCGACCTCGAAGTGATCCGTCATGCGGGCCAGGTCGAAAAGCCGCGTCACATTCCGGCCGCGCGAAGCGGCCGAGGAGCGTGATCGGTGCCGCGAGGCGCATCTCAGGCGCCGGACACGCCACTGGCCTCGGCCCGAGGGTCTCGGGCCGAGGCCAGTGGCGTGCCGGTGAACGCCGCTTTCGCGGAAGCGGCGTAGGCCGGTCGGCTAGCGGGCGCCGCGCCTGCCGTACAGGCCGGCCACCAGGACCACGCCGACGGCGGCCAGGGCGATCTGGATGACGATCTCGAGCCAGTCGACGCCCTCGGTGTTGCCCACTCCCAGCGCGTTGGCGAGGAAGGTCCCGATGAGAGCGGCGACGATACCGATCACGATGGTCAGCCAGATCGGGATGTTCTGCTTCCCCGGCACGACCAGCCGTCCCAGGGCGCCGATGACGGCTCCGATGACAATGGCGATGATGATGCCGGTGACTGTCATGTCCACACTTCCTCATTGGTCGGTTGCCGGTCGTCTGCCCGGGGAAGGAGGTGTGATGCGTCACAAAACGATCACATCGGGAAAGGCGCAGGCCGGTGGCTCGCCCGGCGACACCGACGGGGGACGCGGCCCATGCTGTGACCGGCACCGACGCCCCGCAACCGGACGACAACCGCAGGAGCCGGTGCTCACACGCCGGCTGGGAACGATCGGGGCCGCAGGCGGCCCGGCCGGGTGAGGCCACGCCGGACCGCGGCGATGTCCCCGCTCCCGCTCGTCGATCACACCGCCCTCGCGGTGCGGCTCGCGCCGGACGCCCTCACCGCGCCTGGGCTGCCGAAACACCCGAACCTCCTGGAACCGCGCTCGTGAAATGGACGCCGCGTGCAACAACCGGGACAATGACCACGTTGAGATGGGCATGACCGCGAGGGGGTGGCGTCATGCCAGGTGATCGGGCCGCGCCGCAGGTGCAGAGCTGGCGTGTGGGTTCGGTGCGGGTGCTTCGCCTGATCGGCGAGCTGGACGCGGTGACGGTTCCGGCCGTGGCGGTGAAGCTCGACGAGGCGCTGCTCACCTTCGAGGACCTGTTGCTGGTCGTCGACCTCACCCAGGTGACCTTCATCGCCTCGGTCGGGGTGGGCGCCCTGGTACGGATGCGCCTGGACGTCCAACGCCGCCAGGGGCGCTTGATCGTGGTCCTTCCCCCGCAGGGGCGGGCGCGTCGTCTCTTCGAGCTGACCCGCATGGTGGATCACTTCGAGGTTCGCCTGACGCTGCCCGAGGCGGTCGGCGCCCTGCGACAGCGCCGGCCGCATCCCCTTCTCCCCGAGCAGATAAGGCCGGCTCCGGAGTCGACACCGCCACCGACCCCGATTCCGGGGGGCCCTGCCGACCGTTAGGCGCGAGGGGATCGACAGGCGGCCGCAAAGGGGTCACGGCGAGGTGATGGGCTGCGATCGCCGCGGCGATGTCATCAAGGGCCGGCACCTCGCCGACCTGGCCGGTGGCGATGGCGGTCGCGGGCATCGCGAAGCACTTCGAGCCCGGCTCGTCCTGGGTGATCACGGCCTTCGCGTGAAGAGCCATGATCACCCGCCGGTCTCAGCCCTGTCCGGTTTCCTCCTTGCCGTACCCGAGGGTCTGCGCCACGTCGGCCAGGGTGGCGAAGGTCTGCTCCGGCAGTGATCGCACCGCTTCGAGCACCGCCTCGGGTGCGCCTTGCTCCTGGGCTCGCGCCAGCAGGGTGGCGCGGTCGGCGGGGAAGGCGTCGGCGCCGCTGATCCAGCGAGCCAGTTCGCTACGGGCCCGCACACCTTGCGGGCTGATGCCCTGCGGCGTGCCGGGTTCGTGGCCGGGCGGCCGCGATGTCGATGCCATTTGTTCTCCTTCGATGTGGCCGTGAAACTTTTGTTTTGTTCCTGAGCTCTCGGATCGGGATTCGAATTCCGGATGGGCGTCCCGTGGTGGTTTCACTCCTTCGGTGACGCCTCTCTTTCGTCCGTGAACGAGCTTTTACCCGCTCCCCAATGGACAAACATTCGCGGGAGAAGCGCATGGCCCGCCGCTTCGATATGCCTTCGCGACCTCGCCGAAGAGGCTGCCGCCCATCGGCGAGGTCGCGTGCCGGGCGCACGGAGCGGCCGAAGGGCATGGTCGGTGCGGCGAGGCGCCCGCCGGGTCGCCCTGATCGCCCGGCGTGCGCCGACAGCGAAGAAGTGGCTGGTGACGGTCGGTGGGTGGCGGGTCCAGCAGCGACGATCACGGCACCGGCCCTCGGGGGACGGGTGCGAGCGGGGCGAGGTGACAGGAAAAATAAAATTGCCGAAGGGCAGCTCAAGGGACGAAAAACATCGGAAACAACAGATCTTCAAATAACTTCCGGGTGTTTTACGAGTGGAACGGCAGGTGAGGGTAATTGCCTTCTTAATCGAAGATGCACAACTTTTGGAGGGCATCGATGAGTGAGTATCCGACCGGCGCGGGGGAGCGTCCGGGCCAGAGCCGAGAATTTCAGGACAGCCCTCAAAGCACGGTTCAGCACGCCAGGTCCGCCGCCGGGGAGGTGGCCGACACCGCCAAGGGGCAGACCAGGGAAGTGGCCGCGGAGGCCGGGCAGCAGGCTCGCCAGGTCGTCGATCAGCTACGTGGCCGGGTCGGGGATCAGGCCCAGCACCAAAGCCGACGCGCCGCCCAGGGGATTCGCCAGTGGGCCGAGGACCTGGCCTCGATGAGCGAGGGGGCCAAGCCCGACTCGCCGGTGTCCGGTGTGGTGCGGCAGGTCGCCGACGGGGGGCAGCGAGCGGCCGACTACCTGGACCAGCACGGCCTGACCGGAGTGGTCCAGGAGGTTCAGAGCTTCGCACGCCGTCGTCCTGGAGCGTTCCTGGCCGGTGCGGCGGCCGCCGGTTTCCTCATCGGCAGGATCGCCAAGGCCTCGGGAGGCGCGACCTCCACGGCCTCGGGAGGCGCGACCTCCACGGCCTCTCCCGAGACCGGGAACGACGGCTCGCACGCGCCGGGTGCCTCGGCTCCCGGTCCGGCGGCGACGGCGTCACCGGTGCCGCCCCGGCCGCCCGTAGCGGTCCCGGACCAACCGCTGACGCAGCCGCCGGCCGAGCCGTACCGCACGCGACCGATCACCCCGCAGGAACCGCGGGAGGAATTCGACGGCTTCGGCGCCCCGGCCACGCCGGGAAGACCGGGCGGTGAGATCCGATGACCTACCCCGGCCCCGAGGCACGGGAGCCGTCACTGGGGGAACTGGTCGGGGAGATCGGTGAAGACCTCTCCAGGCTGGTCCGCCAGGAGCTGCTGCTGGCCAAGGCCGAGGTGCGCGAGGAGGCGACCAAGGCGGGCAAGGCGGCCGGCCTGCTCGGCGGCGCGGGATTCGCCGGATACATGGTCGCCGTCCTGGTGACGCTGGCCGTCGTGTTCGGCCTGGGAAACGTCATGGATCTGGGCTGGGCCGCGCTCATCGTCGCCGTCATCTGGGCGGTGGCCGGCACGGTCTTGTACGTGAGCGGGCGCGCCCGGCTGCGCGAGGTTTCCCCCACGCCGGAACGTACCGTTGAAACCCTCAAGGAGGATGCGCGATGGGCGCGGGACCTGACGAAATAAGGGCCGAGATCGACGCCACCCGGGCCGAGCTGGCCGCGGACGTGGAACGTCTGGCCGATCGCACCAGCCCGGCACGGATCGCGCGCCGGCGTACCGAGACCGTGCGCCGAGGCCTGCGGTCGGTGCGCGAGCAGGTGATGGGGACCCCCTCCCACACCGCCCACGCCGCCCACACGGTCGGCCACCAGGCCTCACACGCCGTGAGCGGTGTCCGCGACACGGTCTCCGAGACGGCCTCGAACACGGCCGGCACCATTCGCGACGTCGCCTCCGACACCGCCGACACCGTCAAGCAAGGAGCCCAGCAGGTGAGCGAGGTTGTCCAGAACACGCCGCGACAGGCGATGCGCGGCACACAAGGTAATCCGCTGGCGGCCGGGATGATCGCTTTGGGCGCCGGCCTGCTGGCGGCGACCCTCATTCCCAGGACCAAGGCCGAGGAACGAGCCGCGGGCCAGCTCATGGAGCAGGCCGACGGCGTGATCCAGCCGGTCAGGCAAGCGGTGCAGGAGTCGGCCCAGACCCTCGGCCAGGAGGCCAAGGAAGCTGCCCGGCAGGCTGCCCAGCAGGTCAGGGAGACCGCCACGCAGGCCGCGCACACCACCGGTGACCACGCCCGCGAGCAGGCCCAGCAGGTGAGCGAGCACGCCCGTCCCGCCGGTCAGCAGTAGATCGAACCGGCAGACCCCGGCGCCGCCGCCCCGTCCGCGGGGATGGCGGCGCTCCGACGGAGGCGGTAGCCCATGTCACGCCACGACACCCGACGATCGGACCCCGGCCCCGGACCAGAGGACCGGGCGGCTCCTCAGAGCCCGGCCGAGCTGCCCGAACAGTCGTGGTGGGCGGTGCTCAAACGCACCGCCAAGGAGTTCCGGCAGGACAACCCGGAGGAAGGCCGGCCGGTCAGGGCCGGTGCGCGCCGGTCGCGCCTACGGCATGGCGGTCAGCCGGCCGAGTGGTCGCAGCAGCTGGTCGACGGCCGCGCGGCCGGCTTCGAGCGCGGCCTTGAGGGGTTTGCCGTTGCGGGTGAGGCGGCCGACGCGCGGGGCGTCAGGCCCGGGACGCACGGACAACACCGCTGGGGTCCGGCTGTCGGCGGGCGGGGTCACCGGTGGCACGGCCTGGTCGTACTGCGCGAGCAGCGCGTCGTCGTGCAGCAGGCGGTGGCCGCGGGTGAAGAAACTTCGGTGCAGTGCCTCCGGATGGTTCCGCAGAACGGTCGCGGCGACCAGGCGTGCCCCGTAGGACGGGCGCGCGCCGGGTCCGGCGGCCGGCGTTCCGATTCCGGCCGGAGGCGCGGGACGGGACCGCAGGACGAGGACATGGCTGGCACCCTGTGCCAGGGCGGTGCGGTAGGGGATGGACTCCGCGAGTCCCGCGTCGTAGTAGAGCCGCCCTCCCAGTTCGATGGGCGGGCCGGCGAGGAACGGCAGTGCGGCACTGGCTCGCAGTGCCAGCCGCAGTTCGACGGGACCGGTCAGGTGCGGGCGCAGATCGGTGGACCGCCCGGTGCGGACATCGGTGGCGAGCGGGTGATACTCGACGGGGTTGGCCAGGACGGCGTCGAAGTCCATCCGGGCCACCTCGATGTACAGATGCTCGACGAGGTTGTGCACATCGACCATCGGCCGGCCGCGCAGCAGGTTGGAGGGGCGGATCATCGCTCTCGCGTAGACGGGTTCGGCCCAGCCGGTCAGGTGCTCGGGAGTTCCGCTGAGCAGCCAGGCCGCCGTGATGGCCCCCGCCGACGCTCCGTAGATCGCGTCGAAGGCGTGTGTCAGCCCGCTTTCGTGCAGGGCGAGGGCCATGCCCGCGGAGATCGTGCCGCGCATGCCGCCGCCTTCGATGGCCAGGGCCACCCGGTGGCCGTCCCGGCGCTCACCCGGGCGGCTGCCGCGGCGGATCCGGTCGGCCAGGACGCGCAGCACCTCATGCCGGCCAGGCTCGGTCACAGGTTCGTGTTGCATATGCCCTTCTCGTTTCGCGGCGCCGGTCATGATATCGGAGCACCGCCGCCGGACAGGCAGGAGCGGGCCCGGACCCGGATGCCGCGGTCGGGTTGGACGGCTGTCCAGGTGACGGACCCGATCCGTCCCCCCGTCCTTGGTGGCGTCGCATGACGGTGACGTGGTCCGGCCAGGTGACGAACTCGCGCTGGGCTTGTCCGCCCGGCAGGATCGACACCGAGCCGCACCTGCCCCGCGGCGGCTCGGTCCACAGCCACACGCCGACCGCTCCGGGCAGAGGGGCCGGCCACGACGCAGGCTGAGCCCGGCCCGGTGGACACCGGGCAGGTATGCCCGGGTGATCGCCTTACCCCGGCGTCCTCACCGCACGCGGGTTCTCCTTCGAAACGCGCCAGCCGAAACGCACCGGCCGAAACGCGCCAGCCGAAACGCACCGGCCAAGGACGATGACCCTCACATGCCCGTCGCGTCGGCTTCGCCGAGGACAGGCTCGCTCTTCGCGACGCGACCGCGGCCGGCACCGGCACCGGCACCGGCATCGGCACGAGGACGAGGACTGCCTCAACGTCGCTTCGGCGCTCCGCGGTAGGTGAGGACCTTGTCGCCAGGGCCGGGGTACGCCATGATCAGCAGCCGTTGGGTGCCGTTCTCCTCGCCCTTCCAGGGGAACCAGGCGAAGTGCACGCGGATGCGGTAGTTCCCCGTGCGGCCGTTGAGTGACAGGTCCGGCAGTTCGGTGCCGCTCAGGCCGTCCATGAAGATCATCTCGCCGCTCTGGTTGGCGAAGCCGACCTCGACGACGCTGTCCCACCCTTTGGTCTCCACCGGTGGGCGGCGCGTGTAGGTCTCCAGCGTGACGCAGACGTGGAAGTCGGAGTGCGTGCCCACCCTCACGTAGCCGGGCCCGGCGCTGACCGGGCCGGAGCTCGTGCCCCTGTACTCGCCCTCGCCGGTGAAATCGTCGTACAGCTCCAGCCCCACCTCGGGCCACTCGGGCTCCTTGAGGCGGATCGCCCTGGCGGGTTCGATCAGGGGGCGGTGACGCGGGGTGGCGTCGCACTTGCGCCGCTCCTCGGCCATGGACTCGTCGAACTCGCGTTCCTCGGCGGCCGCCTCCGCCGTGACCACCGCGTTCGCGGCCGGGCAGATGTCGGCGAGCACCCCCTCCAGGGAGCGGACATCCACCCCTTCCGCCTCCTTCAGGCGGGCCAGCTCGCGCGGATCGTCGCGGGTGTAGGCGGCGCACAGGCGACGGCCGTGGGCGAGCAGCACCTGGTCGGGCGCGGTGGCGGCGAAGGGGAGCGCCTGCTGCCGGCGTACGGCGCAGACGAAGGCGCGCGGGCCGGTGGGCGGCGGGGGTTCCACGGCCTCGCCGTCCGTCTCCCGGGGCCAGGGAGGCGAGCAGTCCTCGGCCGTGGTGATCAGAGCGCGTGCCTGGTCGGCCGCCGGCAGGAAGCACAGGGCCACCAAGACGGCCGGCGCCGCCGCGAGCACGTGGTGGCGCGGGCGGGCGGCGGGCGGGGTGCGATACAACAGGAACAGGATGAGGGCGGAGGTGGCGAGCGCGGCGCTGTACCACAGCGGGGTGAGCCCGAAGAGGATCTCGTTCTTCTCGTCCGGGGCGAACAGCCCGTCCGGGTACAGGGCCAGCCGCTGCTCGGCCATGTCGGGGATGAATCGCCAGTCCGTCTCGGACGTCGCCGTGAGGGCGGTGATCACGCCCGCCGCCGCGGTGAGGGTCAGGGCCCGCGTCGTGACACGCAGCAGCCGCCTGCTCCTGCGCACGACCGCGACCAGGATCAGTACGGCCGGGGCGCCGACCCCGACGAGCATGTCCAGGGCGACCCATGACACCGTCGCCGGGTAGCCCACGTGCCCGTGGAAGAGGTCGTCGACCGCGCCCCGGGGGCCGATCCACGCGGGCATGCCGTCTGAGAGGTTGACGGCCGCGGGGATCAGCGGGAGCACCACGGCCACGGCGGCCAGGGGCCACGCCCGCGCGGGCGCGAGCGGGACCGAAGGCGCCGCGGACGGTACGGGTGCCGGGACGCCCAGTTCGTGGGCGGAGCGGGCCTGCCACGCCATCCCGAACACGCTCAGGGCGCTCAGGACCATGACCAGCAGCAGGTCGTAGTCGATGCCCCAACCGCCGAACGAGATGATCGAACCACCTCCCGACGACAGCAGTGCCAGCGCCGCCGAGGCCCAGCCGATCCGCACGGTGCCCCGGCTCCAGCGCGCGTCCCTGGCCTGGCCCGCCAGGACCGGCACCAGCCACAGCAGGTGGACGGCGTTGCCGAGCTGGTACGGAGGGACGAACTGCATGACGGAGAACTGGCCGAGGCCGTAGGCGACGGTGGAGGCCGTGCTCATGGCGGCGTTCACCAGCCCGGCCACGAGCCCGAGGAGCCGCAGCCATCTGGGCAGGACACCGGCGAGGACCGCGAAGAACAGCCCTGCGACGGCGAACTGGAGCAGGTCGGGAAGCAGGCTGAGCCACCACCGGTAAGGGATCAGGCTGTGCAGCAACGAGCAGGCGACGCTGATGTACAGAGCCGCCCGCAGCAGCCGGACCGGTCTGTCGTTGGCCGCCGCCGCCCCGGCCGGCCGCCCGCGCAGCACCTGCCAGTAGACCCACCCCTGCAGGACCCCGCCCGCGACCATGAGGAGCTCCACCCACCAGGTGTAGGGCACGAAATCCGAGCCCCACCCCCCGGTGACGATCGAGCGCAGCAGGGCGGGGTCGCCGGTGGCCAGCGCGCGGACGCCGGCCACGACGACCACGGCCACGTAGACGGCGGCGAGAGGCGCGGCGATTCTGCCGAAACGGTAGCGGCGCACGGGAACACCCTCGGGCACGAGCGGACAGGATCCGAGCAAGGGCGCCCAACCCTAGCGAGCCACCCTGAAACGATCAAACGGCCGAAGGCCCGTCACCGGGCAGGCGGGAACGAGCCCGGGGTGGTGCGGCGAGCCCGCACCCCCCCGGGCCGCAGACGGCGACACGCCCTGAGGGGGCCGCCACGTCGCCCGCCCTGGAGCCATTACGGCCGGCAACGCAACTGCCGGACGAGGCGCCTCTCGCTCACACTTCTTCTTGAGCGGACGCTCAAAAGCATTGTATGCTTCGCGTATTGAGCGATCGGTCAAAAGTGCCGCGAGAGGAAAGGCGTATGGAGCCGTACGTGAAAGCGCGAAGACAGGCCGAGCCGCATCGGCTCCGGGACCTGCGCCTCACCGCCATCGACCATCGGGCCCGTGCGGAAGGGAGAAGCGCGGCGGTTCGGCGCCACGACGGTCTACAGCCCCGAACGCGGCCGCGTCGCGGGACCACCTCGGCACGCACCAGCGCCTGGCCACCGACCACAGCGGCGTCCTGATCATCCGCCCCGGCAGCCACCGTTTTCGGAAGGGCCGGGCGGACGCCCGGGTGCCGCCCCTGACCGGAGGTGAAGCCGTCGCCTGAGAATCGCATGACGAGCAGGTGGGACGCTTTCGCGTCCAGGTCGTCGTCTCCCGTCACTTCTTCGGGCCGTTCCTCGGCCACGAGGGCTCCTGCGGCACCGAACACCTCGACGCGGCCGCCCACGGTGTACGCACCGACTCGCGGCCGGTCCGTAAGGAAGCACGAGTATGAGCCAGGACACGCGGACGAAGCTTCTCCTCGGCGCGCTCATCACGCTCGCCGAGCAGGGCATCGCCAAGACCTCCGCCCGCAACATCGCCGCCGCGGCCGGGGTCAACCAGGCACTGATCTTCTACCACTTCGGCAGCGTCGACGAACTACTGATCGCCGCCTGCCGCTACGGCGTCCAGCAGCGGGTCGCCGTCTACCGCGACCGCCTCGATGAGATACGCACCCTGGGCGACCTCCTGGTGCTGGCCCGGCAGCTGCATGCCGCCGAGCGTGACGGCGGCCATGTCGCCGTCCTGGCCCAGCTTCTGACCGGCGCGCAGACGCAGCCACAGCTGGCGCCCGTCACCGCCGCCGGACTCGCGCTGTGGACCGAGGAGATCGAGCGGGTGCTCGAACGCGTACTGGCCGCCACCCCGCTCACCGAACTCATCGACATCACCGGACTGGCCAAGGCCGTCTCCGCCTCCTTCATCGGCCTGCAACTGTTCGGAGGCGTCGACCCGGCTGGAGCCGAACACGCCTTTGCCGCACTCGACCAGCTCGCCGCCCTGATCACCATGGTGGAAGGACTCGGCCCGCCCACCTAGCCCGCCATCCGCTTCCGGCCGGCTCACGGACAGATGCCCACACCCGGCCACGACGAAGGCGATCGGTGAACCACGACCGACCCGAACACGAGGAGCCGACACCCCTCACCCGACAGTCGCCAAGATCACGCGCCCGGCGCCACAACTCCGCCCAGGTTCTTCTCCGCGCCCTTTCACAACGGTCAAGATCCTTCTCAACGCTGAACAAAACGGCCTCCAGCGCCATCTAAATATCTCCCCCTCGACCGGATCGATCCCTGGGGTCGCGGGGGCATTCGCCAGCGCCGGATCCCGTACCCCGCATCTCCCCGTGACCCTCTAGAACACAGGAGGTTCCCGTTGACAGATCTGGTCTTTCACAGCGGCGCCCTTCCCGTATCCGAGCGGTTTTCCAGCTGGTGTGAGCTGGCCGCCACGGCGCTGATCCCGGCCACGATCAAGTCCGAGCACCGAGACGACTTCCACGCGTCGATGCGACTGCGAGCGTATGGGCCGGTGCAGGTCAGTACGGTCACCTGCTCGGCCCTGACCTCTACGCGATCTCCGTCCCTGATCCGCCGCAGCGACCCCGACGTGTACTTCCTCGCGCTCGTGCAACAAGGAATCCTGGGATTGGCCCACGCCAACAGGGAAGTGGGGCTGAGCGCGGGAGATCTCGTCTTCTTCGACTCCTCGAGCCCCTTCAGTGCCCACATGATCCGCCCGACACTGTGGGCTCGAAAAGTACTGGTCACGATCCCGAAAACGCATCTTCCGCTCTCGCCGAAGAGAATCGAACCACTCCTGGGTGTCCGCCTCGGCGACAGCGACGGCCTGTGCGACATCCTCTCTCGCCTGGTGACCCACGCGGCTCCTCCCGCGCGCGCCGAGACCGCGGACAGTTCCCGGTTCGGCGGTGCGCTACTGGATCTGCTGTCCGTCCTTCTGGGGCACGTGGCGGGCGACGCGCCGGTGCCCCCCGAGACACGCCACCACGCGTTGCTCCTGCGGATCCGGGCGTTCATCACCGACAACCTCGGCGACCCGCACCTGACACCGCAGATGGTCGCGGAAGCACACGGCGTCTCCCGCCGCCAACTGAACCGGCTGTTCCACAACGAGGATCTGCCGGTGGCCGCTTGGATACGGCAACGCCGCCTCGCTCAATGTCACCGCGACCTGGCCGACCCGGCTCTGCGATCACAGGCCGTACACGTCATCGCACGCCGCTGGGGGTTCACCGACGCCCCCTCCTTCACCCGCGCGTTCCGCGCCGGCTACGGCATGACACCGATCGAACACCGGCAGGCCGCACTCCATGCCGCCAGGCCCGCGAACACGGGGAACCCGGCCTGAAAGATCAATGACTTTTTCACCGCGTCATCTCAGACTCGAAAACGTACCGGACGTCGTTCATGCCAGAGAGGACCACTTTGGAAAACCGGCGCAGGTCCACCCCTGCGGGGCCGTCGCAGCCGCTCCGCGGGCCTGCCGCGCCCCGGGCATTCCAAGAGCGCCGAATCGCACCCTGAAGTCGAGTGGTCACGCACGGTAATGTACGTTTGTGGTCATGATCGTGTCGATGCGGCGGGTCGCGCGGCGCGGAGGCTTCGCCTTCACGCTGTGCCTGACCGTGCTCGGCATCGTCGTGCTGCTCCATCTGGCCCTGTACGCCGCCACTCACGCTCATGCGGCGCATCACCACGCGCCCGGCGCGCAGACGGCGATCTCCGCCGGCGGCTCGAACGCCGAACCCCCCGCCGCGGTGCCGAGCGAGCACGCGCCGTGCCCGAGCCTTCCCGTCGATCATGATCATCGCCTGTGCGGTGCGGCCGCCGGGGCACAGATCACCGACGTGCGTCCTTCGCTGCAGACCGGTTCCGCCGCCGGCGACGCGATGAGCACCGAGGAGGCGTCGGCACCCTCGCCGCCGCCCGCCCGGCGATCTTCGCGGCCGGCGTGCCCGCCGCCAGGAGCCGCGCTCCTCGTCCTCAAATCCGTTTCCCGCGTATAGAGCCGGCCCACCGGGCCGCCTGGCAACGACTCAACCTCGACACGATCGGCGTGAGCCGTCGCTTCCGCGTGCCCAAAAGCGAGTCGACCACATCGCAACCATGGGAAACGGATCATGACACACACACTTAATTCATCGCAGATCGACACCGCCTCACTCGGCCGGCTGATCACCGGAGCCACCTGCCACACTCCCGAGCACATGGTCGGCAACACGCCGGTGCTCTGGGTCCCGGAACTCGCCTCGGGGTGCGGGCACGGATTCTGGGCGAAGCTCGAGGGCGGAAACCCCGGCGGGATCAAGGACCGTTCCGCGCTCTACATCGTCGAGCGGGCGCGCGAGCGCGGCCTGCTGCGACCGGGAGCGCCCATCGTGGAATCCACCAGCGGAACCTTCGGGCTGGGCCTGGCCCTGGCCGGCATCGTCCACGGCCACCCGGTGACACTGGTGACCGACCCGGGCATGGAACCGCTGATGCGACGGCTGCTGACGGCCTACGGGGCCCGCGTCGTCATCGTCACCGAACCGCACCCGGTGGGCGGCTGGCAGCAGGCCCGACGGGCGCGCGTACGGGAACTGCTCGGCGAGCACCCGGACGCCTACTGCCCCGACCAGTACAACAACCCCGACAACGTCGCCGCCTACACGGGACTGGCCGTGGAACTGGCCGGTCAGCTCGGGCGGGTCGACGTCCTGGTGTGCGGCGTGGGCACCGGCGGCCACAGCGCCGGCGTCCATCGCGGACTCCGGCGTTTCTACCCCGACCTGCGGCTCGTCGGCGTCGACACGGTCGGCTCGACCATCTTCGGCCAGCCCGCGCGCTCCCGGCTCATGCGCGGCCTGGGCAGCAGCATCCACCCGCGCAACGTGGCGTACGAGGCCTTCGGGGAGGTTCACTGGGTCGCGCCCGCGGAGGCGGTCTGGGCCTGCCGGCGGCTGGCCGCGCTGCGCTACGCCACCGGCGGCTGGAGTGTCGGCGCGGTGGCCCTGGTGGCGTCCTGGCTGGCTCGCGTGCTGCCCGGCCACACCCGGATAGCGGCGATCTTCCCCGACGGCCCGCACCGCTACTTCGACACCGTCTTCAACGACGACTACTGCGCCGAACACGGCCTGCTCGGCGCACCGCCGGCGACCGACCCCGACGAGATCACCCATCCGGCCGAGCGCGAGCTGACGCGCTGGACGCGATGCGCGACCGTGCTCGACCCGGCAGATCCGGCCGCCTTCCCGGGAGGCGGCATCGAAGGGGCACGCCTTACCGAGGGGGCACGCCTTACCGAAGAGGCACGCCTTACCGAAGGGGCGCGGCGATGAAAAGCACGCTGGCCCTGGCCCGCTCCTTCGACCGGCCGGTGAGACTGCTGCTGGTCAACCAGCTCACCATCAACACCGGCTTCTACATGCTGATGCCCTATCTGGCCGGTCACCTGTCGGGAACGCTGGCGCTGCCGGCCGCGCTGGTCGGCCTGGTCCTGGGTATCCGCAACCTCAGCCAGCAGGGCATGTTCCTGGTGGGAGGCACCCTCGCCGATCGAGTCGGCTGCAAACCCATGATCGTCGCCGGATGCGGGTTGCGTACGGTCGCGTTCCTGCTGCTGGCGGTGGCCGATTCCCTCCTCGTCCTGGTGGTCGCCTCGGCGTTGACCGGGTTCGCCGGGGCGCTGTTCAACCCGGCGGTACGGGCCTACCTGGTCCGGGAGGCGGGCGAGCGCAAGGTCGAGGCGTTCGCCGCGTTCAACGCCTTCCAGCAGCTCGGCATCCTGGTCGGGCCTCTCATCGGCCTGGTGCTCAACGGCATGGCGTTCAAGCTTGTCTGCCTCGTCGCGGGACTGATGTTCGCCGCCTTGACGGTCGCCCAGATGCGGGCTCTGCCGGCGCAGGCCAAGGAGCGGCAGGAAAGGCGGGCGGTGCTGCTCGACTGGCGCGAGGCGCTCACCGACCGCCCCTTCCTGCTGTTCTCCCTGGCCATGATCGGCTCCTACGTGCTGAACTTCCAGGTCTACCTGAGCCTGCCGCTGGAGATCCGCCGGGTGACGGCCGGCGACCTCGGCGTCACGCTCATCTTCGTGGTCCCCGGCCTCATGACCGTCGCCGGCCAGGCACGAACGACAGCGTGGGCGGCCCGGCGCCGGCGGCCGCCCCAGGCCATCACCTGGGGACTCGTGCTGATGGGACTGGCCTTCACCCCACTGGCGCTGGCCGCACCTTTCGCGAGCGCGGCCACCACACCGGTCGGCGGCATCACCCACGCTCTCCTGCTGCTTCCGGTCCTGGGGGCGGCGGTGCTGCTCAGCCTGGCCACCATGATCATTTACCCGTTCGAGATGGCGACCATCGCCGCCTTCGGCGGCCGGCACACGGTGGGTACGTACTACGGCCTCTACAGCACCCTGGCCGGAGTCGGCATCGCCGCGGGCAACCTGCTCACCGGGTGGGCTCTGGACCTGGGCATGCGGGCCGGCGTGCCGAGCCTGCCGTGGCTGGCCCTGGCGCTGATCGGCCTCGGCTGCGCCGCCGCCGTCAACGCCCTGGACCGATCGGGACGCCTGGCGCCCTCACCGCCAAGCGCCCAGGCGCCGACGTAGCACCGTCCGAAAACCCCGATGAGACCCTGAGCGCGACGGAAGACTTCGAGCAAGCGGGCCCGCCCGATGGCGGGCCCGCCACCTGAGGCGTCCATGATCGCGAAAAGGTTCCGCCGAACGTGCCGGGAACCGGCGAGCACGGATCCTCCCAGCTCGTGCCATGGCTTCGGCCGGCCCGCGGTCAGCGGCGCATCCGCGGCGCCAGCTCGCGCACCGCCGTGGCGAGCAGGTCGACCTGGTCGCGGGAGGTGAACAGTGCCGGGGTCACCCGGACGCAGTCGCCGCGCACCGGGCCGCCGCGGCGCACCGTGAAGATCCGGTGCCGGTCCATCAGGTCCTTGGCGATCGCGACGTTGTCGGCCTCCGAGGTGCGTCCGGTGATCCGGAACGCGGTCATGGCCCCGTACATGGCGGGATCCTCGGGGGTGAGGATCTCCATGTCCGGCAGGTCGATCACCTGGTGCACCCAGCGGTCGCGCAGGAACCGCAACCGCGCCTGCTTGACCGCGGCGCCCAGCACGTCGTGGAAGTCCAGGGCGGTGCCCACGGTGAGGATCGAGGCGACGTCCATGGTGCCGGAGTGCACCCGCGAGCGGATGTCGCGTGCGGGGTAGGTCTCGTCGGCGAAAGCGGAGTCGATGTCGGCGAGGCGATTCCTGCGGATGTAGAGAAATCCCGACCCCAGCGGTGCCCCCATCCACTTGTGCAGGGAGAACACGCCGAAATCCGCCGCGAGGTCATCGAGGGTGAAGTCGAGTTGCCCCCAGGAGTGGGCCGCGTCGACGATCACGTCGACGCCGCGGTCGCGGGCCATCGCGACGATCTCCGCCACCGGCAGGACGAGTCCGGTGCGGTTGTTCATGTGGCTCAGCAGCAGCAGCTTGACCCGCGGATGGTCGCGAAGCGCCCGGGCGTAGGTGTCCAGTGCGATCCGGCGGGTCACCGGCTCGGGGATGACCATCCGCTCGACGCTCACCCCGCGCCGGTCGCGCAGCCAGTTCATCGCGTACCGCGCGCTGTGGTAGTCGAGGTCGGTGTACATCACCGCGTCGCCCGGCCGCAGCCGGTTGTAGCCGCCGATCAGGTTCTGCAGGGCTTCGGTGCCGCCACGGGTCAGGGCGATCTCCTCGTGGGAGGCGCCCAGGGCGGTCGCGACGCGCTTTCTGATCTGGTTCGCCCGGTCGGCGTAGGAGGTGCGCAGCAGGTGGGAGTTCAGCTCGTTCAGCTGGTCCACGTTGCGGTGGTATGCCTGGCGCACCGGTTCGGGCATGATCCCGTAGTAGCCGTTCTCCAGGTTGACGAAGTCCGCGCTGACCCGGTACTGCCGGGCCACGGCGGTCCAGAATCTCTCGTCCCGGGCAAGCTGGTCAGGGGTTCGGCCGACCGGAACGACCAGTGGCCCGGCCTCCGCCGACCGCGGCGACGCCGCGGTCGGCGAGGGAGGAGGCGGTGGCGAAACAGCGCAGACGGCCGCCGCACCCAGTCCCGCGACCATCTCGCGCCTCGACACACTCATCGGATCACCCCGCGTCGATCAGCCGAAGCCCGCCCGGCAGCGGCTCTGACCTGCTCCAACCATGAAATCTCAGTGTGTGGCCAATGCCCCCGCACGGTGGCGTCCCGGCTTTTCCGGCGTGGCGCGGCGAAAGCCTGACGGCGCACGCGGCCGAGGATCCTCACCGGGCATGCGTTCGTGGCCCGGCCCTCCCTGTCTCGTGACGCGGCGCGCAGGGTGATGCCGTTGATCTGCGCGGAGATGATCTCGGCACGTTCGAGCCCGTAGGTGAAGCCGCCCTTGGGCGGCCGGGCGGCGATCCGCATGGCGATCAGCGCGAAGCCGATGGCGATGGCGTCGGCGTCGGCGTCGGCGAGCATGTGCCCGGCATCGGAGATCAGGGCCAGGGAGCGGGCGATGAGGCCGACGACGACCTCGACCGCCATGAATCCGACGATCAGCGCCGGCGCTCCGGTCAGACAGCGGCGATCGGCTTCCGCGCTCACCCCGTGCCCGTGCCGGTGGCCGTGCCCGTGCGCGTGCTCGTGTTCGGCGCTGTGCCCGCCCGGGTGTTCGTGCTCGGCCATCGCTTCACTCCCCGTGGTGGGTGCCTGTTTCGTGCCCGATGTGGGTGATCGCCTGGGCGAACAGCATCCGCATGTGGGAGTCGGCCAGCCGGTAGTGCGCCAGCCGTCCGGCGCGGCGGACCTGCACCACGTGGTGGGCGCGCAGCAGTCGCAGCGCGCACGAGGTGGCCGACACGCTCTGGCCGGTGACCGCCGCCAGGTCGCGTACGCACATCTCTCCGGCGTGCAGCAGGGCGGCCGTCAGCCGCAGTCTTCCGGGGTCGGCCAGCAGCGCGAAGACCTGCGCGAGTTCCTGCACCACCTGTTCGGCGGGCAGCGCCCGCCGGATGCTCTGCACCCGTTCGGCGGCGAGAAACGGACCGCAGGGGGCGTCAGGACACGCGGCCGCCTTCGTGGAGGAGTGGCCGGTCAGGTCCGTATGGGCGCAGACCGTGGTTCGGGGGGTCACGGCGCCTACCTCTTTTCCTCGTCGGGGTAAGGGATGCGGGTCGCAATGGATGTATGTTCAGTTGCTCGCATGTTTAAGCGTTCAGTAATCAGGAAATTACTCTTCGTGAGCATCGCAGGTCAAGTGCCCTCAGCTTGGCCAGGCCGCCGACTCCGCGCCGGTGAACAGATGCCGATCGAAGGGAACCACCGCGATGACCGCGAAGCGAACCACCGTCACCCTGACCGCCCTGACCGCGTGTGCCGCCGCGGGCGGGCTCATCTGGACCGCCCCTCCCGTCCACGCGACCGCGCGCCTCACCGAGACGATCCCCACTCCCGCCCTGTCCTGTACCTACCGGGTCGCCGACGTGCACTCCGACACCGTGCTGACCGTCCGCTCCCAAGCCGGCCAGATCTTCAGCCCGGTCGGCACCCTGCGGGCGAACGAGACGCCGGTCGCCGGCGCCTGTGAGAGCGTCGACGGCTGGGTACGGGTCACGACCGCCGGCGGCGTCACCGGCTGGGTCCTGGCCCGTCAGGTGCGCAAGGTGCGCAACGCGGGTTCAGCCCGCGTTCCCGGCCGCGCGGCACTGGCCTGCGTCTACCGGGTCACCCACGTGCGGCGCGTCAGCTTCCTCAACGTCCGCTCCGGCGCCGGGCTGCGCTTTCGCTCCGTCGCCAAGCTGCGGGTGGCCGACGGCCGACTCGCCGGCGCCTGCGGGGCGACCCGAGGCTGGGTCAAGGTGAGGGCGGCAGGCGGCAAGCGCGGCTGGGCTTCGGCCGGCTACCTGCGCAAGGTCACCACGTAGCGGCCGCGAGCAGCCGCTTTCCACTGGACGCACCTCGCCTCGTTCTCCGCGGTGGCGCCGCGGGTGGCGGATTCCCTCCCGGTCCGCGAAGGCCTGGTGACCAGGTCCGCGCCGGCCGGGAGGTACGCCTTCGTCGCGGTGAGCCACGACCAGCTGACCCGCGCCCGGGTCCGCGCCTGTCGTGACACGGGCGCGGCCGTCCACGCCTGGACCCCCGACAACCGTGGCGCACGGCAGGCCGCGGCGTCACCCGCATCCTCACCGACCGCAGCGCCGACTACCTGACCCGGGCCCGGGAAACATGCCGGTCGTGGGGCCGCCCGCACTCATCCGGTACCCCGCGGCCAGGCCGGGTGCGAAAGGCCGGCCTCGGTGCGTGCCACACGGCCAGGCATCCGCCGCGGAGCCCGGGACCGCGACGGTCGGACGCCACCGGTTCCCGATCTCGCCGGTCCCGCTCACGCTTCGAAAACCATGGTGAAAGGTCACGTGAAAGGCCATGCACGACGAGCTCGGGGACGCACCCGCCTCCCTTGACGAGATCGACCACACCCCTACCTCCCCGCTCGGCCCCGGCCTCTCCGCCGGCGTGAGCCGGCTGAGCCCCGCCGCCGTACGCAACCAGGTGTTCACCGTGGTCCGGCTGCGCGAAGGCTACGACCTGGCCGAGGTGGACACCTTCCTCGGCCAGGTCGAAACCACCTTCACCGTGCTCGTACAGGAGAACGCGGAGCTGTACGCCCGGGCGAGCGCCGCCGAGCGCGCCGCCAGGCAGGCCAGACCGGCGGACGAGCGCGTGACGCGGATCATGGCGATGGCCCAGGACAGCGCCGACCGGATGCTGGCCGCCGCCGAACAGCAAGCCGAGGTGATCGTGGCGCAGGCCCGCGACCGTGCCGCCGCCCTGCGCCAAGAGGTCCATGCCTCCTGCGGGCAAGAGCTGGAACGCCGCACCGAGGAGTTCAACGCTTTCGCCGCCGACTTCGGCGACCGGCTGAAGCGCAGCCTGCAAGCGCAGGCCGACCAGTTGCGGAGCCTGCTCGGTGAACTGACCGATTTCGGCGAGCTGGGGCTGACATCGCGGCCCTCACCCATGGCCATCGGTCGGCAGCCGACGCCGAGACAACCGGCATCGCAACAGACGCCGTCGCAACGGACACCGGCACAACAGACACCGTCGTAACGGACACCGTCGTAACGGACACCGTCGTAACGGACACCGTCGTAACGGACACCGTCGTAACGGACACCGTCGTAACGGACACCGTCGTAACGGACACCGTCGTAACGGACACCGTCGTAACGGACACCGGCACAACGGGCATCGCCGCCGGGTGGAGACACGTCGGCGAGCATGCCCGCGGGCGATGCCGTCGTCGAGGAACGCTGAACGGCCTATCGGCCGGTTCGGAACCTTCCCGCGATCCGATCCCGACAAGAGGTGGTGAGACATGGTGATGTCCGAAGGGACCTCGGCGCTGGGACCGGCGCTGGAGGGAGCCTCGCCCGGTGCCGGCTCGTGGGCCGCGGTGCTGCTGGTGTCGCTGTCCACGCTCGCCGGGGCGTGGCTGGCCCGGCGTAACTCCGCGAAGGTGACGGTGTGGCTGGCGATCGCCTCGGCGATGATGCTGATCACCGCCCTGGTCGACCTGCTGCCCGACGCCTGGCGAGACGCAGGCGAAACGGGAGTACCCCTGTGGGCGGTCGGGCTGGCCATCGTGTCCGGCTTCCTGGTGATCACCTACTTCACCCGCAAAGGCTGCGGTCACGGGCACGGTCACGGAGGTTCCCGGACCCCGCTGACCCATGCTCAGTTGCGTGAAGCGGTGAGTACCGGGCGGATGTCCCTGAGCGAGGTGCTGGCCCGCACCGACGACGTCGTCAAGAACGCCTGGGTCGGATGGCTGCTGTCCCTGTTGCCCGGCCACAATCCCGCCGAGATCACCAACGTCCTGACGGCGGGCGGGATCGACGCCAGCCGCCACATCGGTGACCTGACCGACCGGCAACGCCGCTACCTGCTCACCACCATCACCAAGTGACCGCCGACCCCGCCCCCGAAGATCGTGCCGCCGAAGCCTTCGCCCGGGGTGCCTTTCCTGATCCGCCCTGTGATCGAGCCACCCCCGTACAGCTGGGAGCGTGCCCCGCCATGGGCGCCTGCCGGTGAACACGCGGACCTGATGGGACGCGGCCCAGGTGCCCGCGTCGGATGCGGGGCCGCCGGCCTTCGAGGGCGAGGGCCCGGGCCGCTGCCTCGTCGTCGACGAGGCCGGTGTTCAGATCGCCTCGGTGAGGTCTTCCGCGCCGATCAGGACGGTCAGCAGGGCGCGGCCGGTCGCGGTCAGGTGATACATCACCAACTTGCCGTCGCGGCGGGAGGCGGCCAGATCGGCGTTGCGCAGGACGCGAAGGTGGTGGGAGACCAGATTCTGGGCGAAGCCGCATACCCAGGCCAGGTCACAGACGCACATCTCACCGCCGGTGGCCAGGGTCAGTGCCACCCGCAGCCGGGAAGGGTCGGCCAGGGCCTTGGCGCGCTCGGACGCCGAGGTCGGGTTCGGCGCGGCCGCCAGACGGGCGCGGACTCCCTCAGCGTGGGGAGGGTCGAGGCAGAGAAGGTCGCAGCGCTCATCACTCACCCGATCACGCTGACAGCCGGCCTGTGATCGCGGTTCCGCGTCCACCGGGGCTGCGATGTCGGGCCGCGTCTTCAACGCACACACATATCAACGTCGGCGGCATCCCCTGACGAAGGAGGGTGAGCGTGTCGAAGACACCGGCCCGGGCCCAAGCCCGGCGAGACAAGATCGAAGTCATGCGCCCCGGGGAGCAGCGCCAAAAGCGGGCGCAAGAAGAACGGCATGATCTCACTTTCGGTGATCGGGGTGTTCGTGGTGGTGCCGGGCGCGGTGTTCGCGACCGACCGGTTCGCCTCCGGGGCCGACACCCCAGACTGATCAGCACGTTGTTCCGCTCATGTAGCAGCAGCACGCCATCCGGAGACTCGTCCGAGTCGCCGCCCGAGCGCGGAGTGCCGGTAATGACAGGGAAATACGGAGGCCATACGAGGTTGAGCCGCTCGGCCAATGTTTGCCCAGATATAAGCGTTTAAATCGGATTTATCGTTGAGGCCGGACTTGTGATCTCTGCTCTTGAGTGACTCCCGGCTTTCTTTTCGACGATGACCCCGGACCAAGGCTTTGTCTTACTTGGGGCGAACGTGCAGATGTCCCTGAACTAGCGTCTTATGCAACGTCGATTCCACATATTTCTGGAAACCGAATTGGCGCTCCGCGGGCCCAGAAAGCACGCCGGGCTCAAACATCAAACATGGAGTGATCTTTCATGTTCAAGCACGTTCTCGCCGCCGGCGCTTTGGTGGCTTCCAGCTTCATCGTCGCCATGACGATGTCGGCTCAGCTTGCCGGGGCAAGCGCGATATCCCGGGAAGCCGCCCCGGTGTCCCTACTTCTGAATGATCCTCCTCCTGGTCACCACCATCACCCCTGGCCCGGTCATCACCACCACCCCTGGCCCGGTCATCACCACCACCCCTGGCCCGGTCATCACCACCACCCCTGGCCCGGTCACCACCATCACCCCTGGCCTGGTCACCACCATCCCTGGCCCGGTCATCACCATCACCCCTGGCCCGGTCACCATCACCATCCCTGGCCCGGCGGTCACCACCACCATTGGCCTCACGGCCACCATTAGAGCCCTTTGTCAGGCCACCACCCTTTTGCAGGGAATCGCCGGTCCGGCCGGTTCGGTATGGCAGGCGCCCGAGGCGCGGAAGGGTTCGGCGAGCCGGGCCAGATAGGTACGAGGGTAATTCGGCCGGGCGGCCGTGCCGAGCCGTTCGGAGGTGAAACGCCGCCGGGGGTCGTAGGAGAAGTGCCCGGCGGATGGTCCCGGACGAGAGTGGAAAGGCCGAGGTTCACGGCGCCGACACCTGCCCATTTCAGGTGGTGAAAGCGGTGGCCCTCGTTGAGGGCAAGCACGCACTTGAACGCGCCGACGCGGTGGTCGGCGTTGGAGTGCCGCAGCAGCGGCTGGACGGCGGCGGCCGGTGCTGCTGCGGCCACCTCGGCCGACATGCCGGCCGGCGGCAGCGGGCGAATCCGGCGATGGTCTCCACGGTCTGGTGCGAAGGGTGCTTCACGAGGGGGTGAGCAACTGCCCGCGCATGGCGCGGGAGCGATGGCCGGAGATCGAGGAGGGTGGTGTGCGCTGGGGTTCGGCCGTCGCCGCTCTGCATCGTGAGCTTCGGTCGTTTCCCGGTCTCACGCTGCGCACGGCTCAAGGAAGGTTTTCCTGTTGGCCAGGTGTGTCCGATCGGCTGGAGGTCAGGGGAGCCTTTCCGGCGGCATCGGGAGGGCGCCATGGTCATCGTCCGGCGAGAGGTCATCACCACCCCCGCGGTCCTGCTCGCGGGGGTCGCGCTGCTCTACCTCACCGCCCAGCTCCTCATCCCCACCCTCGGTCTGGGGATTGGCTGGGACGAGGCCGTCTACGCCTCCCAGTACGCCGCCCACGCGCCGCCCGCCGTCTACTCCGCCCCGCGTGCCCAGGGGGTGCCGCTCCTCGTCGCGCCGATCGTGGCGATCACCGACGAGGTGGTCGTGCTGCGGATCTGGCTGACCCTGCTCTCCTCCGCGGCCCTCTTCGGCGCCTTCGCCGTCTGGCTGCGGGTCAGGAACCACTGGGTCGTGCCGCTCGCCGCCCTGCTGCTGGCCGGATGCTGGTTGTCCCTCTTCTACGGCAACCAGGCGATGCCCAACCTCTACGTCGCGCTGGGCGCGGTCGCAGCCACCGGCTTCCTGCTGACCGGGGCCCCGCTGGGCCTGGGCGCCTCCATGGTGCTCGTCTCGCTCATGCGGCCGACCGACGCGCTGGTGCTGGCGGTGCCGCTGGCCGCCTACGCCCTGTGGCAGCGGTGGTTCCGGGAATTGGCGGCGCTGGCCGCGGGGCTGGCGATCGGCTGGGGCCAGTGGATGGCCGAGGCGGTCGTCCGGTTCGGCGGGGTCGGCGAACGTCTCGGGGCGGCCGGAGAACACAACGACACCGGGCTGACCAGCACCCTGGAGGCACAGGCCCGCGCCCTCGACGGGCCGGCGTTGTGCCGCTTCGGGGTCGAGTGCGGCGGCGTGTCCCCCGCCCTGCTCATCTGGTGGATCGTGATCCTGCTGGCTACGGGCGCGGGCCTGTGGACGGCTCGGCACACCGCGTGGTTCCGCCCGCTCGCGCTGGCGACGGCGACGGCCGTGGCGATGGCGCTGCCGTACTTCTTCTACGTCGACTACGCCGCCCCTCGCTTCCTGTTTCCGGTGTACGCCCTGCTGGCCCTCCCCGTCGCGACCGCCGCGCGGCCGGCCCCCATACCGGTCTTGGCCGGTGTGGCGGCTCACCTGATCCTCCAGGGCACCGTCGCCGTCGCCATGTCGTCGGATGCCCGCGCCGAACGCGACGTCGTGAATGCCGCCGTCACCGAGCTCAGGCCCCGGATCGAGGGGCCGTGCGTGATCTACGGGCAGGGCGGCGCCCAGCTCGGCTACCTGCTGGGCTGCGAGTCGCAGGCCATCGCCCAGCGGTTCGACGACACCATGCCCCTACGCGTCCAGAAATTCCGGGAACGCGGCTACGACATCATCGTGACCCACCGGGGCGTCAGGCCCCCCGCCTACACCGACGACTGGAAACGGCAGGACCTGCCCGGGCCGTGGCGAGCACGGTTCAGCGAAACCTCCCGACGTTTACAACGCCACCCGGGCCACCCGGAGCCAGACCCTCACCGGCCTGAAGGGCATCCGTCTCACCCTTCACGGCGCCCAGAGGAACGGCACCGACCCGACCGTCAAGCAGTCCGCCTACGACAAGGCCACCGGAACCTTCACCGTCCCGGCGGCCACCGTGGCGGTCTTCGTCCAGAGGTGACACCGCCACAGGTACACCGAGCAGGTCCGGCGCGGCGACGTGCTCACTCGAACGGCTCTCGGCGAGGGCGATCGGGATCTCGCCGCATGCCCGGAGCCGCCGCCTTTCGGGCGGCCTGACGCGTGAGCGGCCCCCGTCCAAGGACGGGGGCCGCTCACCGGCTGACGAAGTCGCCTCCCGGGGCGGCCGTCACCCCTGCCCGGCGGTGGGCGCTACTCGCCGCCGGCTTCCACGATCATGAACTTGGCCGTGCCCACCGCCATGTTCCCGGCCTTGTCTTTGGCCCGGTACGACAGGGTGTGCGCGCCGGGCTGGTCGACCGCCAGCGGCTTCGTGTACGCCGCGAACGGCTGGCCGTCGAGCGAGTACTCCACGGTGTCCAGCCCGGAGCCGACGTCGCTCGCCGTCAGCCTCACCGTCGCCGAGCCGACGTAGTTCCAGGCCCAGTCCTGGGTGCCGGTGATCGCGGCCGACACCTGCGGCAGCGTGGTGTCGTCCTCCGGAGCCACCACGGTGAACCTCAGCGTCGCCACCGGCGAGGTGTTCCCGGCCTTGTCGGTGGCCCGGTACGACAGGGTGTGCGCGCCCGCCTTGTTGACCGACACGGGGGACGGGTACTCGGTGTAGGCCCCGCCGTCGAGGGAGTACTCCACCGTGGCGACCCCCGACTCGGTGTCGCTCACCGAGATCATCACGGTCGCCGCGCCGACGTAGTTGCCCGCCGAGTCCTGCTCGCCCGACAGCTGCGCCGAGACCTGCGGGGGAGTGGTGTCCTCCTCCTGCGAGGCCGCCACCGTGAACTCCACCGAGCCCACGGACGAGGTGTTGCCCGCCTTGTCGGTGGCCCGGAAGGTCACCGTGTGCGCGCCGGGCTGGTCGACCGGCAGCGGCTGCGTGTACGCCGCGAACGGCTGGCCGTCGAGCGAGTACTCCACGGTGTCGACCCCGGAGCCGCCGGTGTCGCTCGCCGTGACCGTCACCGTCGCCGCGCCCACGTAGGCGCCGTCCGCGTCCTGTTCACCGGTCACCTTCCCGGTGACTGCGGGCGGGGTGGTGTCCTCCTCCTGAGGAGCCACCACCGTGAACTCCACCGAGCCCACCGATGAGGTGTTGCCCGCCTTGTCGGTCGCCCGGAAGGTCACCGTGTGCGCCCCCACCTGGTTGACCGACACCGGGGCCGAGTAGGCCGCGAACTGCCCGCCGTCGAGCGCGTACTCCACGGTGTCGACCCCGGACTCGGTGTCGCTCGCCGAGACCGTCACCGTCGCCGCGCCCACGTAGGCGCCGGCCGCGTCCTGGTCGCCCGCCACCTGCGCGGAGACCTGCGGTGCGGTCGTGTCCTCGCCCCCGCCTTCGGTGACGACGAGTTCGCCGGTCATCTGGCCGTGGCCGGGGATCACGCAGTGGTAGCGGTACTTGCCGGGGGTGAGGTTCACCTGGGCGGTGTGCCGGCCGCCGGCGGCGTCGAAGGGGCTGGCGATGATGTTGAGGCTGACGTCGTGGTTGTAGCCGGGGGTGGAGGTGTCGAACGTCAGCGTGTGCGTCATGCCGGTGGTGTTGCCGGTGGCCGCGCTGTTCTCGAAGACGATGGTGGCGGGACCCGCCGTCGCCGATTCCGGCACCGACTTGTAGGCGGTCATGCTGTTGTCGGCGGTCCAGGTGAGCACCTGGTCCGCCGCCTGCGCGGCGGTGAGCTGCGCACGGGGCTGCGCGGCGGCCTGGACCGACGACAGGAAGAGCGCGGGAAGCGCCACGGCGAGCAGCGCCACGGCCAGGCGCGGCGCCGTCACCGCCGCGGACGCCCGCCGCAGGGCTCTGATCACGAGGGAGGGGAGAGATCCGGCATGCATGTGTCGATGCACCTTTCCGAGCTGGGGGGAGTGCCGGGCACGGGGAACGCTCCCCGGCCCGGCACCCGGCCGGTGTACCGTCCTAGAGTTCGCGCACGCGGATGTTGCGGAAGTCGATCACGTCGTTGTTGCCGTGGTTCTGCAGCCCGAGGAAACCGCTGATGAACTGGCGCAGGTCCGTGGGCGGGTCACCGGCGCGGGAGGACGCCTTGCCCGGCGTGTTGTCGAACTCGCTGATCACCGTTCCGTTGCGGATGATCGTGTAGTGCTGGCCGACCGCCCGGACCTCGTAGTCGTTCCACTGGCCCTTCGGGGTCACCCCGGCCCGGTTCAGGGCGTTGGGCGAGAAGTTGTAGACGGAGCCGGTCTTCTGCGGCTCGCCCGTGTCGCCGTCGTAGATCTGGATCTCGTGGCCACAGAAGATCGCGACCCACGCGGGTGACGTGCGCGCCGAGCCGACCGTGCCGCAGCTTCCGGCGGGACGCTGCTCCAGCGGGGTCCTGGGGTCCGGGAACCGGACGAAGACGCCGCTGTTGGCGCGATGCGGGTCGGGCGAGCTGTCACGGAACTGCAGCCGGACCGAGAAGTCCGCGTACGCCCTGTCGGAGTACCACAGCATGCCCAGGCCGCCGGAGCTGCGGATCGTGCCGTCCGGCTGGAGGGCGAACCGCCCGGACGGGGCCTGGCTCCAGCCCAGCAGCGACGACGCCGTGCCGTCGAAGATGGGCTGGTAGCCGTTCACCCTGCCGACCTCCGACCTGGCGCCGGCGGTGCGCAGCGCCTCCGCCTCCTGGGTGGTGACGACGCCGTCCTTGAGGAGCTGCTTCACGACGGTGTCGAGGTGCTGGACGAACTGGTTGCGGTTCTTCCATTCGCGCTCGTCGTCGATCAGGTCGTTGATCGTGCAGCCGCCGCCGGCCGCCTTGTTGCGCACGCCGGTGAAGGCATCGAGCAGCTGCACCGTCGGCCGGGCGTCGGGCGCGGCGCAGCCGACCGTGACGGCGATCTTGCCGGTGGCCTGCTCGCCGTCGGCGTAGGTGACCTTCAGCGTCGCGGTGTAGGTGCCGAAGGCGGCGTAGGTGTGCGTCGGGTCGGCCTCCTTCGACGGCGCGCTGCCGTCGCCGAAGTCCCACTCCCAGGCCACGCCGCCGGCCTTGGCGCCGGCGAACGTCACCGTCCTGGGCTCGGCGTTCTGCCGGGCGGGACGCGCCACGGCGGCGGCCGGGTCCGGCGTCGCCGGGCCGCCCTTGTAGGTGACGCGGACCAGCTTCTGGTTGGCCTGCAGGCTGAAGAAGCCGCTGCCGTAGTCGAGCATGTAGAGCGCGCCGTCGAGACCGAACTTCGCGTCCATCCACGACTGGAGCTGGCCTGCGCCGTTGCCGCCCGGGATGATGTTCCGCAGGTCCTCGGCGAACGCCGGCCGGCCCGCGTCCCGGGCGGTCTCCGGGTTCACGGTCACGGCGATGCGGTTGTTGCCGTTGGACTGGTCACCGATGAACCACTTGCCGTCCCAGTACTCCGGCCACGCGACCCCGCTGCCGGTGTCGGCCTGGGAGCGGTGGTAGGTCGGGCCCGACATGACCGCCTGGCCGCCGCCCTTGA
Organism: Streptosporangium nanhuense; assembly: GCF_059358815.1. Classification (NCBI taxonomy): domain Bacteria; kingdom Bacillati; phylum Actinomycetota; class Actinomycetes; order Streptosporangiales; family Streptosporangiaceae; genus Streptosporangium; species Streptosporangium nanhuense. Next base: position 215,397 of record NZ_JCADBG010000011.1, on the reverse strand, counting down.
GGTAGGGCATGGTGAGGGTCTCCTCGCCCTGCTTGTACGTCGGGAGACCGCTGCCGTCCTGCCGCTCGGGGTAGACCGGGCCGCCGCCCTGCGGCGAGTACCAGATCATGTTGTCGCGCGCCGGCGGGATGTCGACGAGGCCGGTGTTGCGCGGCGAGGTGTTCTTGAGGTTGTCGCAGTCGTACCACCCGGCGGGCTGGGTGGCGTTGCCGTTGCCGCGGTCGCGGTAGGGCTGCTTGTTTCCCATGCAGTACGGCCAGCCCTGGTTGCCGGCGGAGGTGAGGACCGTCACGGTCTCGTACTTGGCCGGTCCCCACGTCTCGCTCGGGCCGGCGGCGTCCGGGCCGACCCAGCCGGCCGTGATCCAGTCGTTCTTCTCGTCCCACTGCAGCCGGGCGATGTTGCGGACGCCCATCACCCAGATCTCCGCGCGGGTCTTGCCGCCGCCCTCCTCCTCGCCGGTGAACAGGTTGCCCTTGGGGATCGTGTAGGTGCCGTCGGGCTCCGGGTGGATGCGCAGGATCTTGCCGTTGAGGTCGTTGGTGTTGCCGGAGGTGCGGCGGGCGTCCTGGAAGGAGGTGCCCTTGTAGTCCTGGGTCCAGTTGTTGCCGGAGTAGCCGCCGGATCCGCCGGAGGAGTTGCTGTCACCGGTGCCGACGTAGAGGTTGCCGTCCTCGTCGAAGGTCATGCCTCCGCCCGCGTGGCAGCAGCTGTGGATCTGGGTGTCCCACTGCAGGAGGTCCTTGCGGCTGCTCTGGTCGATCGTCTGGGTCCGCGAGTCGTAGTCGAACCGGGAGACCGTCCGCTTGCCGATGCGCCTGTCGCGGTCGATCGACGCGTGCGGCATCCAGTACGCGTAGATCCAGCCGTTCTCCGCGAAGTCCGGGTCGAGGGTGATGCCGACCAGGCCCTCCTCGTTCTTGACCAGCTCATCGCCGCTGCCGCGGTTGCCCATGACGGGCAGCGTGGTCAGCAGCTTGACCTGCTTGGTCCTGGGGTCCCACTGGTGGATGGTGCCGCAGCCGAGGCCCACCTTCGGGTCGGTCCAGGCGGGGATCGGGCCGGTGGCGCATGCCGCCTTGCCGATGTAGAACACCTTGCCGTTCGGCGCGATGGTCAGGCCGTGCGGCTCGCCGATCTGGTCGAGCTGTCCTTGCGTGTTCGGCGTGGTCAGCCGTTCGGTGGTGTAGTTGGCCGCGATGGTCGCCTGGCAGTCGCCCCGGACGATGCCGGTCGCCCACCGGATGGCGCCGGCGAGGTGTGTGCGGAACTGCTTGTCGGTGGTGTAGCTCGCCGCGGTGCCGCCCATGCCGGTGTAGAAGGACCGGCCGCCGTCGTAGTCGCGGCACCAGGAGACCGGATGGAACGGGCCGTTGCCGTTCATGCTCGGGTTGTAGGTCCACTCCTCGACCTGCGCGACCGTGTGGACCTTGCCCACCGGGTTGGGGCTCCAGCTCAGCCACTTGTCGGTCCGCGACAGGGTGAGCGGAAGTCCCTCGTTCGCCGGATGCCGGCGGTCGAGGATGTCCACGACCGCCTTCTGCTCCTTCGGCGCGGGGGGAGGCGCGGAGTCGGGCCCGAACAGCCGCAGCTCGGCGAGCTGGGTCAGGGGCTCACCGCCGTTCGCGGTGATGTTGAGCCGGTAGTACTGGTACGCCGTGGTGTTCTCGAACCTGTACTCCTTGCTCTGGGCCCGCTGGGGGAAGACCTCCCCGCTGCGCTTGTCGAGGTCCGTCCAGGCCGTCCCGTTCTGCGAGCCCTGGAGGGTCCAGTCCTTCGGGTCCCGGCCGGCGGAGTCGTTGGCCGACGTCAGCGAGTAGTGCGCCACCGCGGCGGGCTTCTCCAGCTTGCCCTGCACCCACCCGGCCGGCGTCCGGGCCAGCCACTTGGTGTCGTTGTCGCCGTCGAAGACCTTGTCCTTGGTCTCGTTGGGCGGGTTCTCCGTGCTCGCCGCGGTCTCCGTCACCTTCTCGGCGATGGGGAGGGCGCCGACGGGGCGGGTGCCGATCAGTTCGGTGAACCAGGCCGAGTCCACCTGCGCGCGGGCGGCGTCGCGGATGCCGACGAACCCGCCGCCGCCCCTGATGTACGCCTGGAAGGCGGCGAGCTGGGATTCGTCCAGGTTCACGCCGTTGGCGGACAGGAACACCACGCCGCGGAACCGCGCCAGGTTGCCGGCGGTGAAGACCGCCGGGTCCTGGGCCTCCTCGACGGAGAACCCGTTCTTCTTGCTCAGTTCCCTGATCGCCGTCGCGGCCGCTCGCACCGGGTCGTCCTGCTGCGCGGCCTGTCCGCTGAAGACCAGCACGTTGACGGCGGGCTTCTTGGCGGCCGGGGCGGGTGCCTGTGCCTGTGGCCGGGCCTGTGCCTGGGCGGGCACGGCGGTCGGGGCCGCCAGTCCGAGCACCAGGACGGCGCTCGACATCGTGATCATTGCGCGTCGCCAGGCGGGCGGCCGGGACGGTAGATAGCCTTTTCGACCCATCATTGCTCCTTGGGATCGAGGGGGGTTCGGGACCGTTCGCGGACGAGCTCGGGGGCCGGCCGCGGTCCTGGGTGTCGATGCCCGCGTGGGGCCGTGCTCGTAGGGCATGGGACGACCGGATCCGGTCCCGGGGGCGACCGGGGCCGGGCCGGGCGTGCGGGGGCCGTCAGTGGCCCGAGTGACCGCCACCCGAGTGACCGCCGCCCGGTTGACCCGGCACGTTCCCGTCCGCGTCCGTCACCGTGAAGATGCCGGCCATCCCCATGTCGGAGTGGCTCTGGACGTGGCAGTGGTACATCCACGCCCCCGGGCCGACGCGCTCGCCCGCGACCAACTGGAAGCCGAACGACTCGGCGGGCCCTGTGATCTTGGTGTCGATGATCCGGCTCGGGTCCTCGAGGCTCTCCAGCATGCCGGTGCGGTTGTCGGCCCAGCGGTGCCCGTGGATGTGGAACGTGTGGTAGAACTCGCCGTGGGTGATCACGATCCACTCCACCCGCTCGCCGGCCTTGGCGACGAACTCCGGCGCGTGGTGCGCGGGGTGATTGTTGATCGTCATGTCGTTGAAGACGACGGTGAACGTCTTGTCCGGCCTGACGTCCTTCTTCCGCCGGACCACCAGCGGGCCGTACAGCCCCTGCCGGATGCCGCCCGTGCCGTGATCGGTCCCCACCACGTGGTCGTGGTAGTGCCAGTAGCCCGCGCTGCCGGGCTCGATGCCGGCGCCGCCCCCGCGCCTGCCCTGCGCGTGGGTACGCCAGATGTAGGTGCGCCGGCCCCCGGGCTCGACCACGCTGCCGTTCAGTCTCGTGCCGTCGCTGGCCACGTCGTAGTCCACCCCGTGGACGTGCAGGCTCGCCGTCACGTCCAGGTTGTTGACCATCTCGATCTCGAGCGTGTCGCCCTCGACCATCTCGATGAGCGGCCCGGGAATCGTGGCCTTGCCGGGCTCCAGGCCGTAGCCCAGTCGGCCGTCCTCCAGCCGCTCGGCGTACAGGGTGATGCGGCGGACCGCGCCCATGGTCGTGCCGGCCGTACCGGCCTGGGCCGACGCCTCGGTCTGGCTCGCTGTGACCAATGGTGCCAACGCGGCAGCCGCCGCGGACGTGGTGAAGGCACGCCGGGAGAGCAGGCTTCTCGCCATGCCTCTGCCTACCTCGGTCATGGTTCCCCAATCGGTGACGCTTGCGTGAGGGTGACTTGCGGGTGCTCGGGACACCGTTTTCGCGCGCGACGAAGCTCTAGGCCTGGAGCGGCCGCGTCGTGATCGGTGTGGCTTTGGGGGTAGTGGGATCGACTTTCGATCGAAGTACGCGTCATTTTCGGCGAAATGTCAAGAAGTATCACTCGAAGAGTCAGAACTTCTGCTCATATCTGGCCAAAGGTGGATGTGACTGTTACGGTGACCTCAAGATCGAACTTTCCCGCGTCCCCCATGTTCGCGTCCCCCGCCCCATAACCCCTGGTCAACGCCCCTGCCGGCGATCCGCATGGTGAATCCGCATGGTGAATCCGCCCGTACCCGCACCGACTCGGCCACGCGCCGCCGTCCCGCCGCCACCTCCCGGCGGCCCGTCACCGCCTGTGCCGGCCATCGGCTCGTCCCGCGCCCGCCACCTGGCGCGCTTACCGAGAGTGGGGGGCCGAGGACTCGCGGAGGCCGAACACGGCCCCCAGCCGCTCCGATCCCGTTGTGTGGCGGAGCGGAACTTATGCCGAAGCCCACACAAAAGATGCCGATGATCGCGCCGGAAGGCCCACGGGATGCCGATGGGGCGTTACCGCGTGAGGGGCAGGCTCATCTCGCCGAAGTCCCAGGTGCCGTCCCGTGTACGCGCCGGCCCGCTCCGCCTTCCTTCGTGACAGAGCGCAGGCGGCGTCCGTGCCCTGTCAGGGGCCCGGCGCAGGTGCTGTTGACGGTCGTGTCAAACGGCGCGCGAACGGCCGTTCGGGAACCCGGTCAGGACCCGGCGCCGGGATGCCCGACCTCGCCGGCGGTTTGAGCAACCTACCGGTCGGCTCAGGGGCGGCGGGAGGAGGTGCTGCAAGTGATCGCCGAAGCCGTCACCTTGGGCCGGCGGCCGGCCCTTGTGCGTCCAGCTGTTCACCAGAAGGAACCGGGGCAGTCCCGGCCGTCGTGCGATGGCCGCGACGGTGATCCACCGGGTCCGCGGTGACCGGCCCCGGCAACAACCTCACCCTGGCGCCGGCCTCGTACAGCAAGGCGCACCTGGACTCGTGCGCCGACAGCATCGACACGCTGTTCACGAGTGTGGAGTCGATCATCACCTCCCCGCGCGGTTCGGGCCGCGCCCCCTGATCGTGCCGTCCGCGCGCGGCGGGCTGGACGCGCTCCGAGGGAGGCGCGCGGACGGCATCCTCAGATATGGAGGTGTACGTGTCAGACCTCGCGATCCCCGTCCTGGGCCGCTGTTCGATTACGGCCTGCTCGGCCTTCCCCCTGTAGCTGTGGAGTCACCTTGGGGGCCTTGCCGGATCACGTGACGGCTCCGTCGTGCTTGGTGCCGGACGTGCTTCTCCTGCTGTGCCGGGAAGAACGCAGCAGGTGCTCGGCAGTGTCGCGGTCACCGGTGATGGTCATGCCGCCCGACCGTTCGGCGTCGGCGACTGTGCGTTCGGCGAACACGAGTGACTGCAGAATCGTGGTGGTTGTGGTGATGGTGGCGTCGGCGTCGTCGACCTCGGCGCGTTTGGCCAAAAGCTGCCCGTTCCTGATCGTCAGCCGGAAGTGGTCATCGCCGAGGCGCAGATGGACGACCGCGTCGTGGGGGGTCGCGTCGTTGCCGGTGAACCTGTCCGTCAAGGCGAGGATCAGGGCGTCGACGCCGAGATCCGGACCGGTGGTGTCGCTGAGGGGGGCATGCTCGCCCCATCGGCGCAGTGCCGTCAGCACAGGCTCAAGTTCACGACCGCGGTCGGTCAGTTCGTAGGCCGAGGTGCTGCTCGGTGCGAACCTGCGCCTGCGCACGAGGTTCGCGTGTTCCAACTCGCGCAGGCGTTGTGACAGAACGTTTTCGCTGATACCCGGCAGTCCGCGGCGCAGGTCGCTGAACCGTTTCGGACCGAGGAGTAGTTCGCGTACCACCAGCAGTGCCCAGCGCTCCCCGATGAGGCCCAGCGCCCGGGCGATGCCGCATGGATCGTCATAGCCACGCATCAGGCCATCCTACAAGAGTGCTTGTTCTTTCGCAGTGATGACTCCTAAAGTAGGAGCGATTGGTCAGTACTGAGACAGGAGGCTCGATGGCACAGGTGAGATCGAACGACGGCACGATGATCGCTTACGACCGCAGCGGAACAGGGCCGGCGGTCATCCTCGTCGGCGGCGGCCTCGACGACGGCTCGGAGAACGCGGCGATCGCCGCGGAGCTGGCACGACACTTCACCGTGTACAACTACGCACGCCGAGGTCGCGGCGGCAGCGGCGACACCGCTCCCTACGCCGTGGCGCGCGAGATCGACGACATCCAGGCGCTGATCGGCGCCGCCGGTGGTTCGGCGCACGTGTTCGGCGCCTCCTCCGGGGGCGCGCTGGCGCTGGAAGCCGCAGCCGCCGGCTTGGCGATCGACAGGATCGTGGTGTACGAGGTGCCGTACATGAGCGACGCGTCGATGGCCGAGCACTGGTCGACCTACGTCGGCCAGTTGACGGTCGCACTGGCCGCGGGTCGGCATTGGGACGCGGTCGCGCTGTTCATGCGGCTGGCAGGTTCGTCCGACGAGAGTGTGGCCGCCGCACGTGACTCGCCGTTCGGGCCCGGTCTGAGAGTCCTGGCTCCCACCCTCGCTTACGACGCGGCCTGCCTCGGTGACGGACTCCCGCCGATCACCCGGCTGGCTCGTGTCACGCAACCCGCCCTTGTGGCGACGGGGGGCGTCGCCGACCAGCACATGGAGGGTCTGCAACCCGGTTTTTTCGACGCCGCGGCGGATGCCATCACCGCGGCCGTGCCCAACGCCGAGCGTCGCATCATCGAGGGGCAGTCGCACGTCGCCGATCCGTCGGTGTTCGCGGCTGTCCTGGCGGAGTTCTTCACCCGATGACCGGTCCGGTGATCCCGCGACCTGTCTAGGGGGCTGTCACACTGCGGGTGTGGTTTCGCTCCGACCACGTCGACGACCGAGCCTGCCAGTCCGCCGAGCGCCGGGCCGCCTGTGGTCTCGGGGGCTGCCCCCCGAACCCCTGCCCCGCGAGGGCATCGCCCGCTGGCCGGGCGCGACAGCGGGCGTGGGGGGCGACTCGCGGTCGCGCCTCGAGGTCCGCGACTCCGCAGCGTACCGGTTCGGCGAGTGGGCGTCGGTCAGGGCACCGGCCAGGCGGCCATGGCCAGATCCGCGGTGTCGGTGAGTTCCGCCGCCGTGGCACCGTCCCGTGCACGCTGGGACATGCCGTGCATGACGGCGGTGAAGTACGCGGCCAGCTTCCGGGGGTCGGCCGTCGCCGGTATTTCTCCCTCTCGCCGGGCGGCCGTCAAGCGCTTCTCGAAGGTGCCGACGTTGGCGTTGCGCAGGTCACGCATGTAAACGGCGACATCGACGTCGGCTGCGGCCGCGCTGCAAAGCAGGTTTCCGGCCGGTGTCCCGGGGTCGGTGTACATCGCCGCCGCATCGAGCAGGATGCGGCGGAAAGCATCGAAGGCCGTGGGCTCCCTCGCCATGGCGGCCCAGATGAACTCTCCGGCCGGGGAGCGGCCGTAGGCCTCGATGACTTCGTTGAACAGAGACCTCTTGTCCCCGAACGCCGCGTAGAGGCTGCCGGGCCGGATGTTCATCTCCCGGGTCAGGTCGTTGATCGAGGTTGCCTCGTACCCGTTCTCCCAGAACAGGCGCGTGGCGGCGGCCAGCGCCGCCGCCCGGTCGAAGGTAGGCGGCCGGCCTCGCCGCGCTTCCGGTGTGTCCATGTCCCCATTCTAGAGCGATCACTCAAGAGCGGCCCGGCGACTTTTTGGTCGATCGCTCAAGAAGGGTGTATCTTTTCTCTTGAGCGATCATTCAACAAAGGAGCAGTCATGTCAGGAGCACTGCAGGACAAAGTCGCCCTCGTCACCGGCGGCAGTCATGGCATCGGCCGGGCGACCGTCGAACGGTTCGCCCGCGACGGGGCGATCGTCGGGCTCGGCTACGGCCACGACGAGCCGGCGGCCCGCGACACGGTGGAGCGCATCCGCAAGGACGGCGGGCGCGCCTTCGCCGTGCACACGGAGCTGGGCACTCACGGTGACGCGGCTCGCTTCTGGGACGCCTTCGACGAGGCCGGCAAGGAGTACGTGCCCGACGGGAAGCTCGACATCCTCGTCCACAACGCCGCCAAGGGCAGCTTCGCCCGGCTGGCCGACCTCTCCGAGGAGGAGTTCGACCAGGTGATCGCGGTGAATGTGAAGGCGCCGTTCTTCATCACGAAGCTCGCGTTGCCACGACTGCGCGACGGCGGCCGGATCATCAACATCTCCAGCCTCGCGGCCACCGTCGCCAGCCCGGAACTGCTTGCCTACGGCGTCAGCAAAGCGGCGCTGAACACGTTCACCCTTGATCTGGCGTTGGACCTCGGCCCGCGCGGGATCACCGTCAACTCGGTGTCACCCGGCATCGTCATGACCAGGAACAGCCAATACCTGCGGGACAACGAGGAACTCGCGGCGCAACAGGTGGCCCGCGTCGCCCTCGGCCGGCTCGGCGAGTCGGAGGACGTGGCAAGCATCATCGCCTTCCTCGCCTCCGACGAGGGGCGCTGGGTGACCGGCCAGGTCATCGACGCTTCGGGTGGCACCGCGCTCTGAGCACGGCCGCCCGGGGTCAATCGGCGCCCGTGTCGCCCTCGGCATCTCGCGCAACCGCTGATGCGTGAGGACGCCGACCCGGGTGAGCACGTCGATCTGCGCGGTGTTGTGGAGCGAGACCACCGCGTCGACGAACGTCTGCATGGAAGGTGCCGTTGGGGTTGGAGTCGTCCTCGCCTCGCTGCTGACCCTCACCGGTTGCGCCGCCGACCCTGCCGTGCGGGACGCACGAGAGCATGTCGACCGGATCGCCGACCAGTTGAAGAGCTACGACCCGTGGATCGCCGAAGATGTCGGCTACTACCTCACCCAAAAGGAGCGGTACCTCACGGGCTTGGACGTCTCCGGTGACGGGCGCGACGATCCGGGACGCGTCCGGGTCAGAGTCCGAGGCAAGGACCGCACTCCACGGCCTCCCTGGGCCCGGCGGATACGTCCTCTCCTGTCGCGGTGGTGGTCGTCTGTTTCGACCTGGAGGTGATCAGGCCCGCGCCGGTGAACCACGTCACGGTACGCAAAGAAGACGGGAGAGTGAACATCACCGAGATCGACTGTCGCACGAACATCCCTCGACACACCTTCCGGGCGCCGGCCAGGGTACCGGCTCGGACCTACTCGTGGTTGAAGAAGCACCTGCCCACAACCCTCGACCTCGACGCGGCCCGACGCGCCGTCCGGGCTCTGGATCTGGACCCGCGCATCCGCGAGGAGGTCGCCGCGTACGACGGCAGGATCGGGATCGCCCTGCGAGAGCCGGGCGAGGACTCCTGTTCGCCCAGGTATGGCCGAACACCGTGCAGGTATGGAGCCCGTGGCGTCCATGGGCTCCTCCCGTGCTTCCCGCCGAACACGCCTGCAGTGCGGCGCAGGCCGCGAGCGGTTACTCCTGCTGATGCGGCTCGCCGATCAGCCTCAGGGGCAGATCACGCCGCGGCCGCTCAGGGGGCAGGCCAGGACGTCAAACGAACAGGCCCGCGAACGCACCCAAGCGCAGCGGCGCCAGGCAGCCCAGGCCGCCGAGCGGGCCCACTCCCGCCGCCCTCCCGCCGCCCTCCCGCCGCCAAGGGCACTGGCCGGCGAGCCCCACGACCATGCCACCGGCCGCTCCGCAGAGGACTGAGTACCGAGGTCTGCCGCGCCGCAGACGGGAACTGCCGACTCCAGGGTCAGGAAACCGGCAGTGCGATGCTGTCGATCGCGGCGTCGGCGATCCGGTTCCTGGTCTTCGCGTCGATCCCTGCCTTGGCGAGCGCTTCGAGCCCGCGATGCGTGGTGAGGATCAGTCCGCCGAGCACCTCGGCGTCGGCGGCCGGATCCAGGTGCCCGGCGCGCTGCGCCTGCTCGACAAGCTGGCGGCAGCTGTCGAGCAGCATTTCGTGCGTTGCGAGTGACCTGGTCGCGATGGCGTCGTTCTCTGACGCCAGTTCGGCCGTGGCCTTGGCCAGCAGACAGCCATCCCGACCGGTGTGGTTGTCCGGCGACGTGAGCCATTTGCGGAGGCGGTCGAGGGCCTGGTCCTCCGGGCCTTCGAGCCGGGCGGCGGCGTCCTCGTCGGCGTTTGCGCAGTACTCCTCGAATATTCGCTGGAACAGGGCCTCCTTGTCGCCGAACGCGCCGTAGAGGCTTCCCTTGCTGAGCCCTGTCGCGCGGGAGAGATCGTCGACCGAGGTGCCGTGGTAGCCGGTCTCGCTGAACTGCCGGCGCGCAGTGGCCAGGACGTCTTGCTCACTGAATTTCCGTGGTCGCCCCATGCCTCCATGGTACCCCGTTCTGAACGTTCGGTCCAGAACCTGTTATAGTGGACCGTATGTTCAGAACTGGCACCTCACCCGACACCACTGAGTTCGCAGGAAAGCGCGCGATCGTCACGGGAGGCAGTCGCGGGATCGGCGCGGCCATCGTGCAGCGGCTGCTCGACGGCGGCGCGACCGTCGTCACCACGGCGCGTAACGCCTCCGACGAGACGCCGAAGGCCGCCACCTTCATTCAGGGCGACATCGGCACGCTCGCGGGCGTGCAGGCATTCACCGCGGCGGCGCTCGACGAACTCGGCGGCGTCGACATCGTGGTCAACAACGCGGCGGCGGCACGCGCCCACATCGGGGGCATCTCATCCATCCCCGACGAGGAATGGATCGACGCACTCAACCTCAACTACCTGTCCGCCGTGAGGGTCAACAACGCGCTGCTGCCGGCGCTGCGCGAGGCCGGGCCGGGCAGCGTGATCGTCAACATCTCATCGGGAGCGGCCCTCACGCCGGCGCCGCCATTGGCTCACTACGGTGCCGCCAAGGCCGCCCTCAACACCTACGGCAAAGCGCTCGCTTCCGAGCTCGCGCCCGCCGGAATCCGCGTCACCACGATCATCCCCGGCAACGTGCTCACCCCGGGCGCCGACGCGATCCGCCAGAACTTCGCCGACGCGATGGACGTCCCGCTTGCCGCCACCACAGCGGGCATCCCTCTGGGACGTCCCGGAGACCCGCGCGACATCGCCGAGGCCGTCGCCTACCTCGCATCGGACCGGGCTCAGTGGGTCACCGGAGTAAGCCTGACGGTCGACGGCGGTGAACTCCCCGTCATCTAGACGCCGAAGTAGCGGCGGTGCTGATGGTCGGCTGCGCCGGGTTGGCCGCTTACGGCCCGCCCGTGGAGCGGATGATGTACCCCGAGTTCGGTGGAGTCGGCTTGGTTGATTCTCGTGCCGACTGGATCCGGGCGGCGACGTCCTTGTCCCACGGAGTTTTGCTCATGTCCTTGGGCGTACCCCGACTCGGAAGGAGCGGCGGTGACAGGCCTGGTCAGCCCTGTCCCGCCAAGGGGACGGTCGTGCGGAGCGTGCCGTCGTAGCTGCGCGCGCCGCAGAACGCCCCGGTGGCCTCGGCCAGTCCGTCGAGCACCGTGACCGCCCGCGCCCGGGTCGCGGTGTCCAGGTTGCGGGCGAGCGTCACATGCGGGAGCCACCGTCCCGGCGCGTGCAGCGGGTTGCCGTCGCAGGATCCGCCCAGCACCCGCCACACCCCCGCGTGTACGGCCAGCAGCCGGGCCTGCGGCACCACGCCCCAGGCGAGCACCCGCGCCCGGCCGGCGAACAGCAGCAGCGGCCCCAGCCTGACCGGCACCGGCAGGTCACCGAAGGCCTCGGCGAACGCGGCCGGCGCGTCGGGCGGCAGCCGTTCGCAGACCGCCAGCGTCAGATGGGGGCGGTTGGTCGGGTGCGGGTGCCGGGCCTGGCTGGGCAGTCCCTCGGCCGCCAGCCGGTCCCAGGCCGCGCGCACCGCCGCGTCGAGCATGTCGTCACAGGTCAGCTCGATGGTGTGCATCCGGCAACGGTAACGGTAACGGGCGCGCAGATCGGCGCGTCCGCTTCCTTCTCGGCCATACCTCGACGCTAAGCCGCTCCGCAGGGGCCGTCAGGTCCTTCCTCGCCGTCGGCCTTACCCGCCCCGCGGAGGGTCACGAAGTCACGAAACCTCGCAATGTCACCACCGTCACGCAGAGTGACTTTTCCCTGGGGGTGGATCGGGGCCCGCCGGGCCCGGCATCGGCGACGCCTCATCCCGCGGGACGGCTCGCGGCGGGTGAGGTGTCCATGCGCCAGGCCTGCCGCAGGATGACGGCCAGGCACACCACCTCCACGGTGGCCAGGACCAGGTAGTGAGGTTTCGCCGATCCGCCGCCGATGATGAACGCCGCGGTCAGCGGGGCCGCCACCACGGTGACCCGCCGGGTCACCGCCGGTTTCAACACACGCGACAACACCACCATCACGATCGGGATCTCGACCATGACCGCGGATCCCACCAGGAGCAGCGGGGTGACGGGAACGCCCTCGGCATGCCCCGCCATGAGCCCCCGCAGGAATCCGGCGTTCAGGAAACTGAGGACATCCGCGTAGAGCATGGTGAACATGACGACGATCCACAGGGTGGAGAGTCTTGCTCGCACGTCACTCATTTCGGCCTCGGCGCCTTTCTGGGTCGTTGGACGGGGGTCGTTGGAGGGGGTCCGGGGATTCCCGGCCGGTTCCGCGCGGCTGCCGGCGATGACGGAAGCTGTTCGTACCGGTCATGGGGACAGGCTGGCGCGACGGGCGGGCGCATCGCTACGGCCGCGGGTCGGCGCCCGGATGGCCGAAGGTCGGCGGTACGGGATCTACTTTGGTCGCATTCCGCTGGAGCGGGGGCGGCCGTACGCTTTGAGCGTGACGACCCCGGCAGGCCTGGAGCGTCGGACCCTGCTCCCCGCCGACGCGCTCAGCGACCCCGAGCCCGCCCCGGCGCGCCCGGCCGGACGCACCGGGCGCGACCGGGCGGCCGATGTGGCGTTGTTCCTGCTGGCCATCGGCCTCACGGCGCTCAACGTGATGGAAGGCCTCGGCCGGCATCCCGCGCCGGTGCCGTTCGCGGTGGACGTCGCCCTCGGCGGGCTGAGCTGCCTGGGGGTGTGGCTGCGCCGGCGCAGGCCGGTCGGCTTCGCGGTGGTCGTGGTGGCGTTCGGCGTCTATTCGATGTCGGCCGCGGGGGTGGCGCTGATCGCGCTGTTCACCGTCGCGGCGCACCGGCGCGTGGCGGTGGTCGGCCCGATCGTGGCCGGGTGCGTGCTGGCGCCGTTCCTGACGCCGCTGGTCCGGCCGGACGTCCCGGTGCCGCCCTGGTGGCAGGCCCTGCTGGGCTTCGCCTGCGTCGCCGCGGTGCTCGCCTGGGGAATGCTCGTACGAGCCCGGCGGCAGTCGCTGCGCGAACGGGCCCGGCGGGTCGAATCCGAGCGGGAACTGCGCCTCGCCCAGGTCCGCCGGTCCGAACGCGACCGGATCGCCCGGGAGATGCACGATGTGCTCGCCCACCGCCTGTCCCTGCTCAGCCTGCACGCCGGGGCGCTGGAGCTTCGTCCCGACGCCGCGCCCGAGGAGGTCGCCCGGGCCGCCGGGGTGATCCGCGACAGCGCGCACCGGGCGCTGGAGGATCTGCGCGAGGTCATCGGCATGCTCCGCGCCGGCCTCGACCGGTCCGGGGAGGCGCCGGAGCGGCCCCAGCCCACCCTGGCCGATCTTCCCGACCTGGTCGATCAGTCACGGCGCGCCGGCATGCGGGTGCTGCTCGACAGCCGGGTGCGGGAACCGGCGGCCGCGCCCGCGGCGATCGGGCGCGGCGCGTACCGGATCGTGCAGGAAGGGCTGACCAATGCCCGCAAGCACGGCCGCGACGGCCAGGTGTCGGTGGCCGTCGGCGGGGCGGCGGGGGAGGGGCTCACCGTTGAGGTGCGCAACCCGGCCGGCGCCACCACCGACGCCGGGATCCCGGGCGGCGGCAGTGGCCTGATCGGCCTGGCCGAGCGGGCCGGCCTGGCCGGTGGACGGCTGGAGTACGGCCCGACCGGCACGGGTGAGTTCCGGCTGTGGGCATGGCTGCCGTGGCCGGGGTGAACGCCGCGATCCGGGTCCTCATCGTGGACGACGACCCGCTGGTACGGGCCGGCCTGGCGATGATCATCGGCGGTTCGCCCGAGCTGAGCGTGGTGGGCGAGGCGGCCTGCGGAGCCGAGGTGCCCGCCGCGGTAGAGGCCTGTGCCCCGGACGTGGTGCTGATGGACATCCGCATGCCCGTACTGGACGGCCTGGCCGCCACCGAGCTGCTGCGTGCCCGGCCCGACCCGCCCGAGGTCATCGTGCTGACGACCTTCGACGCCGACGAGTACGTGCTGCGCGCCCTGCGCGCCGGGGCCGGTGGCTTCCTGCTCAAGCACACGCCGCCCGCCGAGATCCTGCGCGCGATCGTACGGGTGGCGGCCGGGGAGCCCATCTTGTCGCCGACGGTGACCCGCCAGTTGATCGCCCACGTCGCCGACACCGGCGCCGCCGCCCGGCGGCAGCACGCCGTACGCGTGCTGAGCCTGCTCAGCGGACGGGAACGGGAGGTGGCCGTCGCCGTGGGCCGGGGCAGGTCCAACGCCGAGATCAGCGGCGAGCTGTTCATGAGCGTCGCGACCGTGAAGGCCCACATCTCGCGCATCCTCGACAAGCTCGACCTCAACAACCGCACCCAGATCGCCCTGCTCGCCCACGACGCCGGCCTCACCGGCTGAATTCCACCCCGGCGGCACCTGGCCCGGATGCCCGCCGTCTCGCCTCCCGGGCGCGAGCCTGGCCGTCGCGCGCTTCGCCGGCGCCGCGTTGGCGGCCGTCGCGTTGGCGGCCGTCGCACCCGCGCTCATCGCCTTCTTCGTACAGACTTCAAGGGCAGGTCTTGCGGACATATCCGCTGGAGTCGGTACGCAGGTCCAGCAGCGCCTTACCTGCGGAGTTCAGTAATAAATCTACATTGTAAAGGCATCGGCTCGAAGGTCAAGATCATTTACAATGGACTGAAGACCTATCGCCCGCAAACATGAGGCCGCCCTTCCGGAGTGGAGGAAGCGGATCGCGCACCGATTAGGTTTCCGCGCCATGCCCGTCTGTACGTGTGAGATCGACTCACGAGAGGCTGACACGATGCGGAAACTGATCTTCGGCATGAACCTGAGCCTGGACGGCTACATCGCCGCGCCTGGTGACGACCTCGGCTGGAGCGTACCGAGCGACGAGCTGTTCCAGTGGTGGTCGGATCGGGTGGGGGCGACCGGCCTGGCGCTGTACGGGCGCAAACTGTGGGAGGCGATGAGCTCCCACTGGCCGACCGCCGACCAGCAGCCCGGCGCGACACCGGCGGAGATCGAGTACGCCCGCCGCTGGCGGGACATGCCGAAGGTGGTGTTCTCCTCGACGATCGACAAGGTCGACTGGAACACCCGCCTGGTCACCGGCGACGCGGTCACCGAGATCGCCCGGCTCAAGGCCGAGGACGGCGGTCCCATGGACATCGTCGGCGCCACGCTCGCCGGGGCGGCCATGCGGGCCGGGATGATCGACGAGTACGTGCTGGTCACCGCACCGGCCTTGCTGGGCGGCGGCACGCCGTTCTTCACGGCCCTGGACAGCTGGGTGAACCTGAACCTGGTGGAGACGCGGACGTTTCCCGGCGGCGTGGTGCTGACCCGATACGAGACGAGGCGATGAGCACGGCCGGATGCTCGGCTCGTGAGGCCGGGTCCTGGGCTCGTGAGGGCAGGTCCTGGGCTCGTGCAGGTCGAAATCCTTCCCGGCGTGCTCATCGTGACCCTCGGCCTTGAGGCAACCTTTCCCGGGCCCTTCCTCGCGTTCCGAGTGAGCTGTTGACCGACGTACCGGAGATGAGGGCGACGGCGTCGTTGATCGTGACGATGTTCTTCGGGTATGAAGACGCCCCGCCGGCAACGCCGGCGGGGCGGTGGGGTTCGCGTTGCCGCGTTGGTGTCCGGCAGGTCGGGGTGCTCGTTTCGCGGTGACGGCGGTGACGGCGGTGACGGCGGCCCGTGCGCCGGACTCGTCGGCGATGGGGACTCGTCTGATCACAGTGTCGGGGGCAGGTCCAGCCATGGTTTGCCGGTGGCGTCGAATCCGGTGAGCTCGGCGATCTCCCCGTCGACGATGTGCAGGACCGCGATGGCGAACAGCCGGTACTCCGGGTCGTCGGGGGTGCGGAGGTACAGTACGGCGGCAGGCATGCGGTTGACCGCCGTGGTGATACAGCGCCAGTCGTCGTGGCCGCGCTGGAAGAGCCCGCCGGAGATCCAGCCGTCCACCGCGTCCTTGGCCGTGATGACCGAGGTGCCCGCCTCGGGCAGCATCGCGAAGCGCAGGTCGTCGCGCAGCAGGGCCGTCAGCCCGTCCAGGTCGTTGCGCTCATGGGCGGTCATGTACGACTTCACCACGCCGCGCTCGTCATTCGACAGCTCGTGGGTGGTGGGGCTCCGCCAGTCGAGGCGGGGGGCGGGCAGCTGCTCGCGCATCGTCACACGCGCCCGCTGCAGTGCGCTGGTCACCGATGCGACGGTCAGTTCGAGGGCGTCGGCGGCCTTCGACGCCGGCCAGCCGAGGACGTCGCGCAGGATGAACACCGCCCGCTGCCGCGGCGGCAGGTGCTGGACGGCGACGATGAACGCCAGCTCGATCGTCTCCCGCGCCACCGCCGATTCCTGCGGGTCCTCGGGGAGCATCCGGTCGGGGTAGGGCTGCAGGTACAGCACCTCGGAGCCGGGGCCCGGCAGCTCGGACGGTACGGGTGTGCGGTCGTTGCGCTTCTCCAGGAAGTCGAGGCAGGCGTTCGTCGCGATCCGGTACAGCCAGGTCCGCAGTGCCGCATGGCCCTTGAACGACTCCCGCTTGTTCCACGCTCGCAGGAACGTCTCCTGCGTCAGGTCCTGGGCGTCCTCGTAGTTCGCGAGCATCCGGTAGCAGTGCACCTGCAGCTCACGCCGGTGGCGCTCCGTGATGAGTGCGAACCGCGCCGTGTCGCCTGAGCGGACCGCCGCGAGGAACGTGGCCTCGTCGGCGCCCAGCGGTCTGGTGTCGGTCATGGTCGTCAATCCTTCCATCGGTGCGAGGGCCAAGAGAACTGACGACGTGGCGGAGGATTTCTGATCGGTGAAGCCGCTGACACCGGGCCTTTCGCCAGGCCGGATGGGCCGGGACCGATCCGGGGAACGTGCTCCGGGCCGGGCACACCCTCGATGCCGAGGTCCCGGCGAAGAAGGTACTCGGCGCCGACTCCACCTCCGCCAACCCGTGCA
Source organism: Streptosporangium nanhuense (assembly GCF_059358815.1). NCBI lineage: Bacteria > Bacillati > Actinomycetota > Actinomycetes > Streptosporangiales > Streptosporangiaceae > Streptosporangium > Streptosporangium nanhuense. Next base: position 198,468 of record NZ_JCADBG010000011.1, on the reverse strand, counting down.
TCGCGAGCTGCGGTTTCAGGAGGAAAAGAGTCAAGGGTGAAGCGTTATTGTGCCGTGATCCAAATTTCCTGAGCGTGGGGCGTAACACTGAAGTCAGGCAGGATCCCGGGAGACAGGCAGGCCCTTGTTGACAGATCTGGTTTTTGACAGCAGCGCTCTTCCCGCCCCTGAGCGGTTGAACGGCTGGCGTGAGCTGGCCGCCGCGTCGTTTTTCCCGGTCGCGATCGAATCCGAACACCGAGACGACTTCCAGGCGTCGATGCGGCTACGGACGCACGGACCCATGCAGGTCAGTACGATCACCTCTTCGGCCTCAACCTCTACGCGATCGTCGAGTCTGATCCGCCGCAGCGATCCTGAACAGTACTTTCTCGCGCTCGTACAACGGGGAACCCTGGGACTGGACCACGCCAACGGGGAAGCGGGGGTGGGCGTCGGCAGCCTCGTCCTCTATGACTCCTCCAGCCCTTTCAGTGCCCACATGCTCACCCCGGCACTCTGGGCCCAAAAAGTGATGGTGGCGATCCCGAAAACGCATCTTCCGCTTCCGCCGAGGAAAATCACACCGCTCCTGGGCGCGAGCATCAGCAACAGCGACGGCCTCGGCGACATCCTCTCCCGCCTGATAACCCGCGCGGCTCTTCCTTCGAGCGCCGAGAGCGCCGAGAGCGCGGGCGAGGCCCGGCTCAGCGGTGCGCTGCTGGACCTGCTCTCCGTTCTCCTGGGTCACATGGCGGGCGATGTGCCGGTTCCCCCCGAGGCGCGCCACCACGGGCTGCTCCTGCGGATCCGGGCGTTCATCGCCGACAACCTCCACGACCCGTACCTGACACCGCAGATGGTCGCGGAAGCACACGACATCTCCCGGCGCCAGCTGAACCGGCTGTTCCACAACGAAGACCTGCCCGTGGCCGCCTGGATACGGCAACGCCGCCTCGCCCGATGTCACCGCGACCTGGCCGATCCGGCCCTGCGCTCCCAGGCCATCTACGTCATCGCCCGCCGCTGGGGGTTCACCGACGCCCCCTCCTTCACCCGCGCGTTCCGCGCCGGCTACGGCATGACACCGATCGAACACCGGCAGGCCGCCCTGCGTGCCGCCGGGCCCGCAAACACAAGAAACCCGGCCTGAAAAATCAACGACTTTCCTCCCGCATCACCTCAAACTCAAGATCGTGCCGGGACATCGTTCACATATGCGACATATGGGGCCGACTACTTCTGCGTCTGAACCCCTACACAACGACGCGAACCGGCTCTGCATGATCGGTTGCTTTTCCAGCACCCCGAACCGTTGTCTTCGGCCTGGCCGAGACGCCACGGCGGGCCGGGGTAACGCGAGGGCCTTCCTGCTCGCGCTGACGTGTTCGGAGGATGACAGGGTATGCGCCGGAGTTCGTCGTGGTCGTTTTCAGCCCGCATGAAGAAACGGACCTCGGTGGCCGTCGTCACGGCTGTGACCCCGGGGCTGTCGCTGTTCCGGGCGGTTCCGGTATCGGCCGCGGTGGTGCGACCGGCCCCGCTCCTCCACGGCACCCCCTACACCCCTGATTAGCCGACCGAGTCGGCGACGAGGCTTTCGTCGTCGGTCGACTCCGCGACCACAACAACGCGATCGGGCTCGACGGGCCTGGGGCGAAAAGGTCGGGGTCGACACTGGCGAGAGTTCGGGTAACTGCTTCGGGAGCGAATACGAGAGGCTCTGAACCGGGCCGACGCGCCCAACCCACGCCGTTGTCCCCGCCCGCCATCGAATTTCCCCGGATCGCACCCCACCGTCGGGCAACCCGCCGCCGTGGCCGATGCGTCTGTACCGTCAGCAGACCAACGGAAGGCAACCAGGTGGCCGACAGGGCTATATTTCAGGACTTCGTGGTGGCGCGGTCCGACCGGCTCCTGCGCTTCGCGTACCTCCTCACCCACGACTGGGCCACGGCCGAGGACCTCCTGCAGGAATCTTTGGCGAAGGCGTGGTTCGCCTGGCCGGGCATCGACGAGCCGGAGGCGTATGTGCGGCGGGTGCTCATCACGACCCACACCTCGTGGTGGCGCAGGCGGTGGCGCCGGGAACTGCCCAGCGACGGCCTGCCGGAGAAGCCGGTGCACGACCAGGTGGCGGACGAGCGGGCGGCGCTCTGGCGGGCGGTGGGCCGTCTGCCCGCCCGGCAGCGCGCGGTGATCGTGCTGCGGTTCTACGAGGACCTCCCGGTGGCCGAGGTGGCCCAGCTCATCGGCTGCAACCCCGGGACGGTCAAGAGCCAGACCGCCAAGGCGCTGGCCAAGCTGAGAATCGACGAGTCGGTGGTTAGGGAGCTGCAGAGGTGACCGTAGAGAATCTCCGCGACGTACTGCGCGAGCACGCCGACCTGCTGCCGCCGCCGAACCCGTCGCGCGACGAGCAGGTACGCGACCGCGTGCGAAGGACCCGGAGGCGCAGGCGGACCGCGGTGGGCGCGGTGGGCACGGTGGGCGCGGCCGTCGTGGCGGCGGCGGTGGCGCTGGCCGTGCCGCTCCTGCCCGCCACGCCGCAGCCCGAGACCGCCACGACGGTCTCGGATGGGCTCATGCCCGTGCTGCCGGAGCGGTTCACCTCGGCGGACGGCACAGGCTACCGGCTCGTGGCCAGGACCGCGATCGAGAAGACGGGCAACGCCAAGGCCACGCTCAAGGTCCCCTACACCGGCAAGCCGCTGGACGTCGGAGGCATGTGCGTGGGGCCGGACGACAGCCCGCCGCGAATCGAGGTCACGGGGTCTCGGCTGCGCATACCGGTCTCGTTCATGAACTGTGATCGGGAGCTGCGGCTGCAGCCGCTGGACGTCCCCGAAGGCGTCACGGAGGTGACGGCCACTTTCAGCACGGTGACCTCCGGTCAGGGCTGCACCCGGGAGGAGCCGGGTGGTCCGTGCGTCACCCAGGCGCGTGCGCGTGGTTCGTGGGTGCTGGGCGTATACGAGTGGACCCCGCCCGCACGACCGGTCACGCCCGACCCACCGCGAAACATCCCCGGGAAGATAGGCAAGTGGCAGCTCGCCGAAACGAAAAGCGGCCTGTGGCCGCAGGACACCACGGCCACCTTCGAGGTCGGCGGCAAGGCGGGCAGGGTCGCCCTCGACCAGCTCTGCTCGGGCGAGCTGGCCACGCGGCTGCAGTTCAGCTTCAGGACGAACGGCCAGAGCGGGGGCGCCATCAAGAATTGCGGTGTCTGGACCTCAGGCAGGTTCCCGATGGCGATGAGCGAGCTCCACCTGACCGAGCCCACCACCATCACCGTGGAGCTCTTCATGGCCGGTCAGTCCACCAACCGCCCGATCCGGTGGTCGGTCGGCCTGTTCGAGCGATCGTAGGAACATGTCCGCCACGCCAGTGTGGGGCAGCCGAGGCAGGGCCGGAAGCGGCCATCGATCGCGCTGCGGCGGTGTGAACATGGCAACCTCGGAAGTCCAGGTGCCCTACCCCCACGGCGCGATGCCGAAGGGGACGTCGGCGATACTGTGGGCGTGGAGTACGTGTCCAGAGTGCCGCGACCGCCGCTGGACGGGCTGATCGACGACCTTTACTACCTGGAGGGTGCGCCTCCGTACACCCGGCTGACGCTGCCGCCGAGTCCGTCGGCGTTGCTCATCGTCAACCTCGGGGCGCCGTTTCGCATCCGCGCCGGCACCGACATCGAGATGGCCGAGTACGCCGACGGCTGCGTGATCACCATGCCCACCCGCGCCTTCGAGTTCGGCTATCCGCCGGGGACCCGGTCCGTCGGCGTGCACGTCAAGCCGTGGGGGCTGGCGCCGTTCCTGCCGATGCCCGCGGCCGAGCTGTGTGACCGGCCGGTGACGGTGGAGCAGGTTTGGGGGCGGCCCGCCGTCGCCGAGTTGCGAGACCGGCTGGCCACGGCGGCCGGACCGCACGAGATGCTGACGCTGCTCGAGGAGGAGCTGATGCGACGGCTGGGCGAGACCGCCGGCCTGGGGCTGGTCCGCCATACGAGCAGCGTCATCGCGGCGGCCGGCGGGGCGGTGGCGATCGGCGACCTGAGCGTGGCGGCCGGTGTCAGCGGCACTCACCTGGCACAGCGGTTCAAGGAGCTCATCGGCGTCACGCCGAAGCGGCTGGCCCGCACCTACCGCTTCACCGCCTCCGTGTTCGCGATCGACCCCGCCGGGCCGATCGACTGGGGCGAGCTCGCCGGTGGCGCGGGCTACTTCGACCAGGCCCACTTCGGTCACGAGTTCCGGGCGTTCACCGGGCTCACGCCGACCCGGTACGTCGAAGTGCGGCAGCGGTTCCTGCGCGAACATCCCGGTCACGTGTTCGATGGCTGGCCGCTGCCGGCCGATTGATTTCTTACAAGAGCGACAGCTCACGACCCGCTAATTTGGGGCCACCCCGAAGTAGAGGAGAGCCCCGTGGGCAAGGTCGTCATGTACAGCACGGTGTCGGTGGACGGTTTCATCGCGGATGAGAATGACCAGCCCGGACCGCTGTTCGACTGGTTGACCGGCGGTGACGTCCCGTTGGACGAGAGCGGTGGGCTGAAGGTGTCGCAGACGTCCTACGACTACACCCGGCCGTACTGGGATCGGATCGGGGTGACGATCGCCGGCCGCCACGTCTTCGACATGACGGACGGCTGGGACGGGAAGCCTCCGAGCGGGATCGACCACGTGGTCGTCGTGACACACCGGCCGATGCCCGAGGGCTGGGACCCCCAGGCGCCGTTTCACTTCGTCGACGGCGTCGAGGCGGCCGTGGCCAAGGCGCAGGAGCTCGCGGGTGACCGCATGGTCGAGGTCGCCGCCGGCGACGTCGGCGGCCAGGCGCTTGCCGCGGGCCTGGTCGACGAGGTGCGCATGGACGTCGTACCCGTGGTGTTCGGGTCCGGCAAGCGTTACTTCGGGTCGGTCGACGCGCAGCACCTGTTGGAGGATCCTGACGTGGTGATTCAGGGCAACCGGGTGCTTCACCTGCGCTATCGGGTGCGCCGTTGACTGATCTGAGCGGGTACGCGAAGAAGTCCGCTGCGAACGGTGACACAAGATCGGGCCTCCGGCCGCGTTTGCGCATCGCCGGCGCCGGTCGGGCGGCCGACGCCGATCCGCCCAGCACCGGGCGCTCGGGGGACGGCGTCGTGGGGGAGGAGCCTGAAGAACTCCGCCGACATCTCCGCGCGGGCTCTGAAGCCATCTGGCCGGCGAGGTCGCCGACCGGGGGAGCGGCGCACCCCCTGGATGCGGGGTGACGAGAGCAGCAGATCGCACGGGGCGGACGTCCTTACCTGGGGAGTTCAATAATAAATCTACAACGTAAAGGCGTCGGCTCGAAGTTCAAGATCATTTACAGCCGAGCCCTCGACGTGCAGGCCGGCGGCCTGTCGCAGCGGATCGAGCCGTAGCGGACGCCGGAAGGCGACCACCTCGGACCTCCTGCGCCACGGCGCCGGCGACCCGGTGGCGCCGTTCATGCTTCTTCTGGGCGGCGGTGGCGCGTCGTTCGGCGGCGGTGATGCGTTCGGTGGCACGCTGTTCGGCGACCGCGACCGCGGGAGGTCACCGCTTCGCGTGCGCCTTCCGCGACGCCGCCGAGGACCGGGTCGCCGAGCGGCCCGGCTTCTTCGGCCCGCCGGGCCCGCGGCCGGACGACACCGGGCTCCGGTCTCGCGGAACTGGTCGTTGCGGAACTGGTCGTTTCCGCGAATCACGCACTTCGCGATCCAGGAGATGGGCCGGGCACGAAGGTTGCCAAGACAGTTGGTGACCTTGGAGGCTCTCCTTACCGACGCGCGTGCGACCTTCCAGGAGTGCCCTGTGATCATCGAGGATCTGTCCGAGCCGGAACTCGCCCTCTGGGAGGCGTTTCCCGTAGCGCGTCCTGTGGATCTTTCCGGCACCCCCGTCCGGGCCGCGGTCATCGCGGGGATGTTGCTCGGCGCACAGGAACGCCTCGCGGGGCAGACGCCCGGCATGCACCTGTCCGGTGCCCGGATCGCGGGCCGGTTGGACCTGTCGTACGCCGAGGTGCAACACCCTCTGGTCTTGACCAGGTGCGAGTTCGAGGAAGCGCCGGTCTTCACCGGAGCCCGCACCGGCCTGGTGGACCTCGCGGCCTCCCGGGCACCCGGACTGCAGGCCGTGGACGCTGTGATCGGCGGGGCACTGCGCCTGGAAGGCTGCGAGATGACCGGCCCGATCCAGCTCGCCGGGGCCCACGTGTCCGGGACGTTGAATCTCAGCGGCGCGGCGATCCACGCACTTCAGGCGGTCCATGCCGACGGCCTGATCGTCGACCGTGATCTTCTGTGCGCGAACGCCGTCATCGACGGTGAGTTACGCGTTGTCGGCGCCAGGATCGGCGGGACGATGACCCTCGACGGCGCACGGGTCGGGCGGTCGGGCGGCTTCAGCCTCACCGCCGAGGGGGCGGTCATCGACGGCGGGCTGTCGGGTGCCCGCGGTTTCCGCTCCTGGGGGGAGCTGAGCGTGCAGGACGCCCGGATAGGGCGCCGGTGCGTCTTCAGCGGAGCCCAGCTGTCCAACCCGGACGGCATCGCCCTGAACGCGGAGAGACTCAGTGTCGAGGGCGGGCTGCGCATCGATGACGGCTTCTCGGCCGAAGGCGAAATCCTTCTGCGCGGAGCCCGCGTGGCCGGTTCGCTCCGTTTCGCGCAGGCGAGCCTCGCCAATCCGGGAGGACGCGTACTGAACGCGCCGCTGATGGAGATCGGCAGCGGGCTGCGGCTCACACCAGGTTTCGTGGCGAACGGAGAGGTCTTTCTGGACTCCACCCAGGTCCGCGGATCGGTCAACCTCGACGGCGGGACGTTGTCCAACCCGGGCGCGACGGCGCTCTCCCTGCGCCGGCTGGGGGTCACCGGCAGGCTCAGCTGCAGCGAAGGCTTCCGTGCCGACGGGGAGATCGTGCTCGTCAACGCCCGGATCGAGGGCAGCGTGGAGTTTCACGGTGCCGCCCTCAGCAATCCCGGCGGGCGGGTCCTGTCCCTGTGGGAGGTGATCGCGGGCGGGGGCATCGACTGCTGCGAAGGCTTCACGGCCGCAGGAGACGTCTCGATCAGGAACTCCCGGATCGCCGCCACGCTGTGCCTCGCGGAGACCACCGTCGACGGTGACCTTCACCTTCGTGGTGTGGAGGCGGCTTCGCTGAGGATCGGGCCCCAGACGGAACTGCTGCGGGCCGTCGACCTTCGCCACAGCCGGGTCGGCGTACTCGATGATGTTCCCGGCCGGTGGCCCGCTCACGTCCTGATGAACGGCTTCACCTATGACAGCCTGGAGGCTCCCCTGCCTGTCCGGGAGCGACTTGACTGGCTGGCCAGGGAGGACTACCAGCCTCAACCCTATGAGCAGTTGGCCGCCGTCTACCGCCGGCAGGGTCACGACGAGGCTGCTCGCGACGTGCTGCTGGCCAAACAGCGTCGCCGCCGCTCGGGGCAGCGGCTCGGGGCGCGGCTGTGGGGGTACGTGCAGGACTGGACCGTCGGGTACGGCTACCGGCCCTTTCGCGCCGCGCTCTGGCTCGCAGCCCTTCTCCTTGTCGGCACGGTCGTTTTCACCGCCCACCAGCCACCGGCCTTCAAGCCGGGCGAGGCTCCTGCCTTCAACGCCTTCCTCTACACCCTGGACCTGCTCCTGCCGATCATCAGCTTCGGACAGGAGAGCGCCTTCGGCCCGCGCGGCGCGCAACAGTGGCTCGCCGCGGCGATGATCACTGCGGGGTGGATCCTCGCGACGACCATCCTGGCAGGCCTCACCCGCGCACTCTCGCGCCAGTAACGCGACCGGAAGCGACCACTTTGACGCCGTCTCAGCAGCCACTGACAGGGTGATCTCCCCAGGAGCTGGGGCCACGGTCGGCACAGCACCTCCGTCTCCGTCGTCACCCAGGGTTGCTTTGCCCCGGGTGACGACGGAGACGAGCGGGAGGCCTGGGAGCGGGCACGATCGATCACGAGCATCCGATCATTGAGATCGCGTCGGGCGGCGGTTCGGCGGTGTCCTCCGGCCTCCTGCGAACGGGTTCGACAGGCCGTCGATATTCGATGGCGTCCTGAGGCGGGGAGGAGGCAGGATCCGGTGCATGAGCCTGCGCTTCCACGAGATCGCCGAAGGACGCCACCGGATACTCAACCCGATCACCGACGCCAAGCTCGACCTGCTGGGCGAGGTGGCCCGGCTGCGGCCGGGCATGCGCCAGCTCGACCTCGCGAGCGGCAAGGGCGAGATGCTCTGCCGGTGGGCCGTCGCGCACGGGGTGGAGGGTGTCGGGGTGGACATCAGCCACGTCTTCCATGCTGCCGCCGTGGCACGGGCGGCCGAACTCGGCGTCGAGGACAAGGTGCGCTTCGAACGGGCGGAGGCGGCGCACTACGCCGCGGGCGTCAAGGGAGCGGACTACGATCTGGTCTCGTGCATCGGCGCCACCTGGATCGGCGGAGGCCTCAGCGGCACCCTCGACCTCATGCTTCCCGCGCTCGCCGAGGGCGGCACCCTGCTGGTGGGCGAGCCGTACTGGATCGACGAGCCGCCGCCGGAGGCCTACGAGGCCCTGGGCATGGAGCCGGGGGAGTTCACCTCGCTGGGCGGCACCCTCGAACGGTTCGAGTCGTGCGGGGTCGAGCTGGCCGAGATGGTGCTGGCCGACGGCGACAGCTGGGACCGCTACATGGCGAGCCAGTGGTGGAGCCTCATCGACCACCTCGCCGCCGAGCCCGCCGACCCCGAAGCCGATGAGATCCGGGAGTTCCTCGACCGGGCCCGGAGCTCGCACCTCATGTACGGCAGGCGCTACCTCGGCTGGGGCGTCTTCGTGCTCAGGCGGCCGAAGGGGCCGGTGTGATGCCGTTCGTCGCACGGGGTACGGAAGCCACCCATCTGCGCTTTCGCGACCCGAACGACTCATGGACACGTGACGGCCTCAACGACCCGATGTACACCATCCGCGCGGCCCCGGCCTGCCGGACTCGACTTCGACAACCGTCGCTCGCGCAGGCAGGTGATGACCAAGCTCGTCCAGGACGATCTCACCGTGCTCGTTGCGGGCACCACCGGCGTCACCTGCTTCCTGGGCACGGTGAAAGGTACGTTCGCGGGCACGCCGTTCGCCATGCGGCTGCGCTCTACCCGCATCTGGGTGCATACCGACGAGCACGGCTGGCGCATCCCGGCCGCCCACGCCAGCCCGGCACAACGTCACTCCCGCCTGCTCAAGGCAGCCTGTACGGCCGAGGTGATGCACGGGTCGCCTTGGTGATCGACCGGTTGACCAAGTGCTCGGGGCCGTACTGGGAGCAGGTCTCCGCCAGGCGTATCTCGACCTCGACCGGCACGGCTATCATTCATGATCGTGTCGATGTGGTTGAACCTGGCGAAGATCGATGCTGAGCTGCTGGAATCCGTTCGGGCGACCCCCGACCTGATCGGCGCGATCTTCTTCGACGACGGGCAGGCGCCCGTCGGCGTCCATCATGAAGCCGATGTGTTCGGAGATGACTACCGAACCCTCGATGCCATCGCACAGGGCAGAGCCGAGGCCGAGCATGAGAGTGCGCAGTGGCGGGAGTGTTATCCCTGGCTCGCGGCGGCGACCGGCGAGACCGGTGAGAACGACGTGGAGGGCTACGAGTTCGACTACGGCCCGGCGTTCGTCCTCGATCCCGGCCAGGTGACGGCGATCGCGCAGGGCCTGATGGGCGAGGGATGGGGGTTCGGCGCCGCTCGACGGGACGCGGCGGACGGCGCTTATGAGGGGTTTGAGGACCTCGGGCCGTTCTACGCGGCGGCGGCACGAGAGGGCAAGGCCATCGTGGGCGGGGTGAGCTGACCCGCTGCCGTGGCCACCGCACCGCTTCCGACGGGCTTTGCACCAGAGCCAAAACCTGTGGCCGTGCAGGCAGCACCACGACAGGAACTCCCCGGCTGCCCCCATGATGATCGCGTTCGCGGTCGCCTCGCTGCGGTAGCGCGCCGCCGCCGGCGGTACATCGACATCGACACCGACACCGACACCGACACCGACACCGACATCGCCGCATCCGCCCTGACTGAAGGCCCCTGCCCGCTCACCGACCGGGAACTCGACGTGCTGCGTGCCTGCCGCCCAGGTGCACCTCGCGCCCGGCACGGTGCGCAACTACCTGTCGGTGGCCATGGCCGAACTGGGCGTCGGCTCCCGCCACTCTTCAATTGGCTGGTCGCCGAGCATGAGATGGAAGCGGTCTCGTACTCGACGGTCTGTAACTACGTTGGAGAACGTCGTCCGCAGATCTTGGCCAAGGCGGGACGGATCGTGCTGCCCAAGGCTCCGATCGACCAGGTCCACCGTTAACTGGACAGACCCGCCGACGACGTCGGGACCTCGGTCACGCGGCCCGTGTCGTAGGGGTCGCGGTGGGAGGGAGGGGGCGGCGCGAAGGTGGGCGGCCCGCCGGACCGGGACCGCGGTCATCACGAACCCCTTTCCGTACCAGACAAGGTCCTGCCTTCTCCGTGGTGACCATGGCCCGGTCCAGATGTCTTCCAACGACGGTTCAAGTGCTTCCGGCCTCAGCTAGCCGCTGGTGGGAGCGGGTAGCCCCTCCAGGGAGATGTCCGTCAAGGGGGCGAAAGCATGAAGCGTGTCGTTACCGGCGCGGTGATAACGAGTGTCGGTCTGGGGATCGCGCGATGGCTCAAGTCGCGCCGTGCCCCGGGCATGACCCGCCATGACCCGAAAGCGCCGTACCGGTGGCAGTGGGTCACGATCAACCGCCCGCCGGGAGAGGTGGCGCCGGACGGGCGTCTCCCCGAGCCGCTGGCTCGGCTCGGGGACGCCATCGAGATCCAGAAGCGCAAGGCGCCGGGCGACAAGGGCACCGAACTCGGCGCGCGGCCGCGCCGGCGTACGTCGGCGGCGAAAGCCGGTGGGGTGGTACGCCGCATCAGCGGTGACGACCCCCGCCAGGAGGTGCGCAGGGCTCTGCGCGAGGCCAAGAGCCTGATCGAGATCGGGGAGGTGGTGCGCGTCGAGGACTCGATGGAGATGCGGGCGCCGACCCCTGCCGGCAAGTTGCTTGACATGGCGACTCAGCGTGCGGGTGGAGAGGGACGACTGTGAAGGCAGTGTGTTGGCAGGGTGTGAACGAGCTGTCGGTGGAGCGGGTCCCCGATCCCCAGATCCTCAACGCCCAAGACGCGATCATCAAGGTGAACCTGACCACGACATGCGGCTCCGACCTGCATCTGCTCGGCGGCTACATCCCGGCCATGCGCGCGGGGGACGTGATCGGCCACGAGTTCCTCGGCGAGGTCGTCGAGGTCGGCCCGGAGGTTCACCGGCACAGCGTGGGCGACCGGGTGGTGGTGTGTTCGATCATCGGCTGCGGCCGGTGCTGGTTCTGCGAGCACGACCTGTGGTCACTCTGTGACGACACCAACCCCAAGCCGGCGATCACCGACATGGCCTGGGGAGGCACCCCCGCGGGCATCTTCGGCTACTCCCACGCCATGGGCGGGTTCAGGGGCAGCCACGCCGAGTACATCCGTGTCCCGATCGCGGACCGCAACGCGTTCGCCGTACCCGAGGGGGTCGACGACCTGAGCGCCCTGTTCGCCTCCGACTCGGCTCCCACCGGCTGGATGGGCGCCGACCTCGGCGGGGTGAAGCCCGGCGACGTGGTGGCCGTGTGGGGCTGTGGCGGGGTCGGCCAGATGGCGGCCCGCGCGGCGATGCTCCTCGGTGCCGAGCAGGTCATCTCGATCGACCGCTACCCCGAGCGCCTGGCGATGACCCAGCGCTACATCGGGTCCGAGACGATCGACTACTCCAGCACCGACGTCACCGCCGAGCTGCGGGAACGGACCGGCGGCAGAGGGCCGGACGTCTGCATCGAGGCCGTCGGGCTGGAGGCCGACAGCACCGGCCCGCAGCACGTGTACGACAAGGCCAAGCAGCGGCTTCGCCTGGAGCAGGACCGGCCCATCGCGGTACGGGAGGCCGTCCACGCCTGCCGTAAGGGCGGATCGGTCTTCGTCCTCGGCGTCTTCGCCGGGCTGGTGGACAAGTTCCCGCTCGGCGCGCTGATGAACAAGGGACTGACGCTCCGGGGGGCGCAGCAGCACGGGCACCGCTACATCCCGATGCTGCTGGACCGGATGGCCAAGGGCGAGCTGACGACGTCGCACCTCGCGACGCACAAGATGACGCTCGACGACGCGCCGAAGGGATACGACTACTTCAAGAACAAGAAGGACGGTTGCGTCCGGGCCGTGTTCCATCCCTGGGCGTAACAGCCGTACGGCACCACGGCGCGCTCGGGCGCGGTTGCCTGGAAGCGGGGTGCGCACGACCGGCGGACAGTCGTGCGCATTCTCGTGTCGTGCTCGCTTTGTGTCGTGCCCGCTTTGTGTCGTGCCCGCTACATCCGGCGGGCGCCCGCCGAATGGACCGCAGCGCCGGAATTCCGTGACTTCGTCCGGCGGTGGATCACCGGGGACGACATGCTCGGCTTCCAGCTCGCCAGGGAAGATCCGCGGAGAAGCAGAGCAAGCTCAATCGCTCTCCCGTACCGGCGCTGATCAAGCGCGGACCGCGCTTCTCGGCGGATCGAAGCTGTCGGCCGTCGTTGGACGACCCTGTTGACCTGGGACGACAGTACTACTTTGCGGCTGGGCGTAGCTTTAGGAGTTCGGGGCCGTCCTTAGGTTGCCGGCGCGTCCTCGATGATCCACCGGATCCCGTGCGGGACAAGAAAGTCGAGGAAGGCGGCCGGGTGATAGGCCTGGGCGGGTGCGAGTACTCCCGGCTTGGCGGGGTCGGCGATGAGACGGTGGGCGCTTTCCACGGCGATCACCGCGGTCGTGCCGTAGGTGTCGGGGCCCTGGACGATGCCGCGGGCGCGGCGGCCGTCGGTACCGGTGGCGTCGAGCACGTAGGTGAAACGCTGGGTGCGGCGACTGTCCTCGTCGGGTCCTTCGGGCAGGCTTTCGATGATCTCCGGTGTGAGCGGGGTGTTCAGCCGGTCGCCCAGCGCCGCCTCGGCCAGGCCCTCGACATGCCGGACGCGGACGTGACGGGGGATGGTCACCACTTCCGACACGGGGAAGGCCATCACCGGGGTCGCCTCCGACTGTCCGGGCAGTCTGATCGCGGTGTGGCGGGCGGGCATGCCGGGGCGCCAGTCGCCGTCGTCGTAGGCCATGCCTCCCGCCTTGATGGCGTCGATCGTCGCGGCCAACGAGCGCAGCGAGCCGCGCGACATGCCGCCCCCGACGATCACGTGGGTGGAGATGATCTCTTCGACCGATTCAAGGCGGCCGGCCAGGATGTGGGCCATGAGGTCTACCGGGACGCAGCCGTCGTTGGCGGCGGGTACGACGGTGATCCCGGTGTTCTCCGCCTCCGCGGTGCAGGTGTCGAAGATCTTCTTGACGTGGGGCTGTTCGCCTGAGGTGTCGACGTAGTGACAGCCGGCGGCGATCGCGGCGCGGACCACGGCCTCACCTGAGGAGGTGAACGGTCCGGCGCAGTTGATGACACCGTCGCAGCCGCGGAACGCACTCACAAGCGCCTCATGGTCGCCGGTGTCGGCCACGCGTTGTGCCGCGTTGGGGAGGCCGGCCGCCGAGGCGGCCTCCTCCAGGCGCGCGAGATCGCGTCCGGCCAGGACCGTCTCGATGTCGCGTCGTGCCAGCTCGGTGAGCACGAGCTTTCCCTGGTACCCACTCGCGCCGTAAACGGCGATCTTCATGTCATCCCCTCACGACGGGAGCCGCGCGGTTGCCCGGCCCTCAGCACAGTAAGGCGCCAGAACAAGACGATTGAATGCGTGAAACGCTCTGGAGTTTGCGTCGTCGTCTTCGTCCAGGTCGTCGTTGGTTACAGTTGGGCGCGCGGGCAGGCCTGTCTCGCGCCGCCTTCGCCCGGCGGTTCACACATCTGGTCGGCCGGCCACCGCTCACCTACCTGACATGGTGGCGGATGACCACCGCCGCCCGGCTCCTGCGCACCTCCGACGCCTCCGTCAACACGATCGCCCAACAGGTCGGCTACAGCTCGCAGTACACCTTCGCCCATGCTTTCAAACGCCAGTACGGGTCACCGCCCGGCGGTTACCGGCACCACGCCGGCTGAAGCACGACACCCGCGTAGGGATCCTCGGGGTCCGGCGGCGGCCGGTCGGTCTTGTGCTCCGGGTTCTTGACGATCTTCCCGACGGTGTCGTCGCCCTTTCCCGTTTGCGTACACCTCATCCACGCTGAGCAGCCGCAGCGACAGCTTGCCGACAGCGGTCCCGCGTCGTTCAGTCATCTGATCAGCGCCGACATCAGCGCCGATGTCACCCACTCGTCCAGCGGGGGTGAGCGGCCGGGTTCCCGCTCGCCATTGCCTGTGATCGGCCGTCAGTCCCGCGGCGCCAGGTAGCCGCGGGAGAACGCGGCGGCCACGGCGGCTGCTCGGTCGTTGACGCCCAGCTTCGCGTACACGTGCAGCAGGTGCGTTTTGACCGTCGTCTCGCTGATGAACAGTCGCTTCGCCGCCTCGCGGTTCGTCGAGCCCTGGGCGATCAGTTCCAACACCTCCAGTTCGCGCTGTGAGAGCGGTGCCGGGGCCGGTTTGCGCACCTGTCCCAAGAGCCGGGTCGCGACGGTGGGGGAGAGCACCGCCTGCCCGCGTGCCGCAGCCTCCACCGCGCGGACGAGTTCCGCCCTCGGCGCCTCCTTGAGCAGGTAGCCGGTGGCGCCGGCTTCGATGGCCGGCAGCACGTGGCTGTCCGTGTCGTACGTGGTGAGCACCAGCACCCGTGACGGTACCCCGCGCTTCGCCAGCTCCCTGATGGCGGCGACCCCGTCGGTCCCGGGCATCCGCAGGTCCATGAGGATCACGTCGGGGCGCAGGCGCTCCCCGGCCACGACCGCCTCCGCGCCGTCAGCGGCTTCGCCGACCACCTCGAAGCGCGGATCGGCGCCGAACATGCCCCGCAGCCCGTCCCGCACCACCGGGTGGTCGTCGACGATCAGCAGCGAGATCACCTCCCGCTCCCGACAGGGATCGCCGGCACCGTCACCGTGATCGCGGTGCCCCCGCCCGGCTCGGACTCGACGTCCAGCCGCCCCGCGAGGAGCTGCACCCGCTGCCGCATGCCGGCGAGCCCGAAGCCCCCGTCCGCGGAGCCGCCGGCGCGCTTGGCGCCGGGCAGGAAACCCACTCCGTCGTCCAGCACGTCGAGCGTCACCAGGTCCTCCATGTACGACAGGGTCAGGGAGACCCGATTGGCTCGTGCGTGCTTGGCGACGTTGGCGAGAGCCTCCTGCGCGGTCCGCAGCAGTGCCACCTCGACGTCGGTGTGCATCGGCCGGGCGTCGCCGGTCGTGGTGAGCACCGCCTCGACGGGGTTCACCTGCGACCAGCGCCTGGCCACGTCGCCGATCGCGTCCGGGAGGCGGGCCTTCGCCAGTGCGGACGGTCCCACCGCGTGCACCGTCCGGCGGGCCTCGGTGAGGCTCTCGCGGGCCAGGTCCACCGCGTTCGCCACGTGCCGGCGCGACACCGCCGGTTCGTTCGACGCCTGCTCGGCGGCCTGGAGCTGGGTGAGGATGCCGGCCAGCCCCTGAGCGAGTGTGTCGTGGATCTCCCGCGCCATCCGCTGCCGCTCGTCGAGCACGCCGGCCTCGCGGGCCTGCACCAGCAGTTGAGCGTGCAGGCCCGCGTTCTCCGCCAGTGCGGTCTCCAGCTCGGCGTTGGCCTTGTGCAACTCGACCAGCGCCCGCTTCTGCCGGTGGTTGCGCCGGTCGGACATCACGTCGGCGTAGAAGGCCGCCGTGGCCATCACCGTGGTGAGCACGCTGACGGCGGGCCACTTCCACCACTGGTCGGCCGTGATGTTGGCCGCCCCTCCCACGTAGGAGATCGCCGAGACCGCGGAGGTGACGGCCACGCCGACGTACCGCCACCGGCCCCTGAGGTACTGGAAGGCGTGCACGTAGCCGATGAAGGCGAAGAAGCCGAACCAGGGCGTGAGCAACACCAGGCAGGCGGTCACCGCCACGAGCCCTGTGTAGTACAGGCCCGTCAGCGGGCCGTTGCCGTGCGACTCCGGATGGAACGTGTGGAACCACAACACCCACGCGGTGAGCAGGGTGGAGAGCCCGAGCACCCCGGGAAGGTGTACCTCCGCGTTCCAGAGCGGCTGCAGCAGGGTGAACACGACGCTGACCGCGAGCAGCGGGTACGGGAGCACTTTCAGGACCGCGGTCTGCTTGCGCTCCCAGCGGTCGAACTCCTCGCGCAACTCGGCCTCGACACCCACGATCTGCTCCCAGCGGAAGTACCTCCTGGCCGGGACACCGGCGAGGATCACCCACCCCAGCGCCACGGCCAAGCGCAGCGGCCGCGGCCGGTGACCGGCCGTGGCGTCCCGCAATGATCGCACGCCCGCGCCCGGCGGGATGAACGGCTGTACGCGCACCCGTCGGGTGCCTGCGAACACCAGCGGCTCGACTGTCGGCCTTCGCAGCCGGCTCACCGCAGCGAGATCGGGTACACCGTCACGCGGGGCAGCCGCAACCTGAAGTCGTGCTACACCACCGCCCGTACGGCGGGTACACGGCGCAGGGCGCCCGAGATCGCCCAGCTCCCGGCCGCGGCGAGCACCAGGGTCAGCAGGAACTTCGGCACGGGTGCCGCGTCGAGTGATTGAAGCACCGCCACGACTGCGACGATGACCGGCGCGTGCACGAGGTACACGGCGAAGGCGTTGTCGGCGAGGTAGCGGCTGAACCGCGAGGTACCGGCGACGAGGCGTTCGAACACGCGCAGCAGGACCAGGATGACGCCGACCGCGAACAGCGACTCCCACAGGGCGAGAGCCAGGTGGGCGAGGTCGTGGCCGGCCAGGGCGCCGGACGGCTTGAAGCCCCGGTAGCCGCCCAGCGCCATCGGCACGAACGACACCACCACGAAGAGCACGCCGAACCAGCCCGATCCCCGCGGAAGCGTCGTGAACCAGCGGTGGCGGTAGGCCGCGACACCGGCGGCGAAGAGCAGCACGTACTGGGGCATGTAGGCGGCGTCGGGCAGTCCGAGCACCGGTTCGTAGGTGCTGAGAGGGACAAGAATTCGCCACGCGTAGGTGATCACGGCGAGGACGAGCACGAAGGCGAGCAGATCCTGCCGCCGCAACGGTCGTGACCGCACCGGCTCCGCAGTCGTGCGCAGGTGCCGTGACAACGCGTACGCGAGCGAGAAGATCAGCAGTATTTCGAGGAACCAGGCGGGCCCGACCTCCCAGGAGGTGAAGTAGTGGACCGCGAAGGACGGCCGGGTCGCGGCCGGCAGGTCGAGGTAGGTCGGCAGGACGAAGAACGGCCGCAGCAGCACGACGAACCCCAGGAAAGGAATCCCGAGCCGCTTCAGGCGCTCGACCGCGAACTTGCCCGGCCCTTTCCGGTCGGCCGCGCCGGGTACGAAATATCCGGACAACAGGAAGAAGAACCCCATGAAGAACGTCTGGTTGACCAGGAGCAGCAGGTCCAACGGCAGCGCGGCGGTCGACGAAGCGGGCCGTTGCCAGTTGGGCCACAGGTCGAGGTTGCTGTAGGGGGCCGCGGAGTGGTGGGCGACCACCAGGAAGGTCAGGAGGATGCGGAGGTTGTCGATGTGGAGGATGCGTGCCGGGCGCGAAGTGCGGGCGACGTCAGGTCGCGTTCTCACAGGGCGGTACATCCCGTCGGCTCGACCTGGGAGAACTGCAGCCGCGACGGGCACCCCGGGATGGTGAGAGCGGCTCCGGTGTCGAATCCGAAGATCTCGCCCCGCTCGGCGGCGAAGCCGACCCCGTGCACCGCGGTGTGGTCGCCGTAGCGCTTGATGAGGCCGTGTGTCTCGATGATCGCCATGTGCTAGAGCCTGCCGCCCGCGGGGGCGCAGCGGATCGACCACGCGGGCGGGGATCACCGCGGACGCGGTGGATGCCTCCATCCTCCGATCGGAGGATGGACGGCGGGGCGGCGACGTGCTCGCGGCCCGCGGATCCGCCGGGAGATCCGCGACGACATCCACGAAGCCCTCCTCGGCCTCGCCTGCTCGATCATCTGCCGGCGACGTCTCCAAGGCTCGGCCGGGCGGCCGGAGTGGAACTCGTTTGAGGACTCCGCCGGACATGGCGATGTTCGAGACGCTCATCGCTCGTGTTCGAGGTCGCGGGAGCATCGGCGAGGCCGTGCGCAGAAGCCCTGGGCAGGAACCCGGCTTCGCCGGCGGCCGGAGCAACCGCGTCGCCGACCGGCGGCATCAGCCGGCGTCGGCCTTGCCTCACGACGAAGGACCCCCGCGACAGCGACAAGGGAATCCGGGAAACCGGTCGTCGGCGAAGTTCTTGGCGGTACGGGCCTGCGGCTGAGCGTGCGCGCAGACACACCGGCAGCCGGTCGGCACCTGCTGTTGCCGACGAGCTCGGATGGGCGTCACCGCTCGGTGATGTCGGGGTTCGGTTCGAGGGTGGGGGTGGTCGCGGTCCAGCTGGCGAGGATGTCGATGGCTCGTCGTGAGGGTGATTCCGGTTCGGTGGTGTAGATGAACAGGGTGGTCTCGGGGTCGCCGGGAAGGGCGAGGGTTTCGTATTCGACGGTGAGGTCTCCGACGAGGTTGTGGCGGAGGCGTTTGGAGCCGTGGGTGCGCTGGTGGACGCGGTGTTGTTCCCACCATTGGTCGAACTCGCGGCTGTGTTCGCGTAGTTCGGTGACGAGGTCGGTGGTGGCGCGGTCGTCGGGGTGGCGGCCGACTTCGAACCGGAGGCTTTCGACGGCGGCGCGGGCTTGGTCGGGCCAGTCGAGGAAGAGGGCTCGGGCGTCGCCGTCGAGGAACATCCAGCGGGCGTAGTTGCGGTGGGCGGCGGGGAGCTGATCGAAGTCGGTGAAGAGGGCTTTGGCCATGCGGTTGGCGGCGAGGACGTCGGTGCGGCGGCCGAGGATGAGGGCGGGTTCGCCGTCGAGGGCGTCGAGGAGCTGGTAGAGGCCGGGGCGGACGCGCTGGACGTCGTGGGTTCGGCGGGGGGTGGGCGTCGAGGTCAGGCCGATGAGGTCTTTGAGGTGGGCGCGTCCGGCGGCGTCGAGGCCGAGGGCGCGGCCGATGGCTTCGACGACGGCGGCGGAGGGGGTGATGTGGCGGCCTTGTTCGAGGCGGGCGTAGTAGTCGGTGGACACGCCGGCGAGGCGGGCGACTTCTTCGCGGCGGAGGCCGGGTACGCGGCGGACGCGTCCGTCGGGGGGCAGGCCGGCGCGCGCGGGGTCGATCTGGCTGCGGGCGCGCCGTAGGAAATCGGCGAGTTCCCGGTTGGTCCTGTTCACGGGTTCGAGTATCCCCGAGCCGGCGCGGTCCTGGGTGGACCGGTGAGTCCTAGGTTCCGAAGACCGCGCCTCCACAGGGCGCGATACAGGCCCTCAGCGGGGTTCGCGGCGGGTCACTCTTGAAGTACGCCGCCACGGGAACAGCCCGGAGGCGCATCACCGAAATCGTGAGGATGACCATGAGTTTCCCGACGGATCGACCCGCGACCTGGTTCGTGACCGGTACCTCCCGCGGTCTGGGCCTGGAGCTGGTCACGCAGCTGCTCCAGCGTGGCGACCAGGTCGCCGCGACGACCCGTTCCACCGAGCGGCTGCTGGCGGCCCTCGGTGACCGCGTCGACACGTCGCGGCTGCTGCCGCTCACCGTCGACCTGCGTGACGACGAGCAGGTCCGGCAGGCTGTCGGCCAAGCCACGGAGCGGTTCGGCGGGCTCGACGTGGTCGTCAACAACGCCGGCTACGGCTACCTGGCCGCCGTGGAGGAGACGAGTGCCCGCGAGGTTCGCGACATGCTCGACGTCCAGGTCGTCGGGGTGTGGAACGTGTTGCGTGCCACGCTGCCGGTCCTTCGCGGGCAGAAGAGCGGTCACGTGGTCAACGTGTCGTCGATTCTCGGGCTGACCGCGGTTCCGGGCTGGGGCCTCTACTGCGCGGGCAAGTTCGCGCTCGAGGGTCTCACCGAAGCGCTGGCCCAGGAGATGGCCGACTTCGACGTCAAGGTCACCATCGTCGAGCCCGGCTACTTCCGCACCGATTTCCTCACCACCGACTCGCTCGCGCTGCCGGCCTCGACGACGGATGCGTACCCGGGTGTGCGTGAGATGACCGGGAACCACCTGAAGCTCCAGGGCAGCCAGCTGGGCGACCCGGTCAAGGGCGCGGAGGCGATCATCCGCCGGGTTGTCAGCGGCGAGGGCCCGCTGCGCCAGCTGCTCGGCTCGGACGCCCACGCCTACGCCACCGCGAAGGTCGACGCCCTGCGCGCGAACCTCGAGGCCACCGCGCAGAGCGCCGCCGCCACTGACTTCGCCGACGCCTGAGAATTCGCCGTTTGTCGCAGAAAGGAAAAATCGTGCGCAAATTCTGATCGTCATGTCCGCCGCCGGCATCTGGGAACGCGACGACGGCTCGGAACACCCCACCGGGTACTGGGCCGAAGAGCTCGCCGCTCCCCGCGAGAAGTTCGTGCAGGCCGGCTTCACGGTCGACTTCGCTTCCCCGGGCGGCGTTCTGCAGCCGCTCGACGCCCACAGTGCCGACCCGGAGATCGCCGGCCCGGACTGTGCGCACCACGTGGAGCACGCCGCGTGGGCCCTGAGTGAGTTCGGTCCGCTGCTCAAGCTGGACGAAATCGACATCAACGACTACGTCGCCGTGGTCATCCCCGGCGGGCACGGTCCTGTGGTCGACCTCTACCAAGACCGTGACCTGGGCCGCCTGCTCACCGAGGCGGACGCGACCGGGAAGATCATTTGATGTCCTTGACGAGGGCGTAGTTCTCAACCTCCATACGGGCATGTATGCGGGCAACGGCAGGACAAGGAGTTCGACGAAGCCGCCAGGGGCCTGGATCTCATCTGGTTCTAGGGCCGGGTGAAGGTCACCCGTTCTGCCGTCTCCAGCATCTGGCGGGCGAACGCGGCGGCGCCGAAACCTGACGGGACGGCCAGCTTGGTCGCCATCTTGGCGGCCAGGGTCGCCAGCGGGACTACGCGGGTCGCGCTCAGGGCGACCGCGTCGCAGACACCCTTGGGGGAGCCGTCGGCGCCGCGCAGGGAGCGGGCCACCTTGCCCGTGCCGGCCGGTTCGGTGGCGAAGTGCTGCTGTTCGGGCTTGGGGTGCAGGTCGAGGCGCGTCAGCACGCCCTCGAACAGGACCAGCAGGATGTTCGGCGACAGCGTGACGCCGCGGGAGAGCGTCAGGGGGGCGTCGCCGGCGCCGAAACCGTCGATCAGCAGGCCGGGGAAACCGGTGACGATCGAGGAGCGGATCAGCGCGCCGGTCAGGCGGGGCGGGGTGACCAGGGGGCCGCCGGCCGCGTCGCGGGCCGCGTCGGCGGGGGTCACCCTGCCGATGCTGTACGCGCCGTCGACCAGGCACCTGACCCACTCGGCGTCCACGTCGACGAAGCGGATCGACTCGGGGGGCAGCAGGGCCTCGTCGGGGATCAGGTAGCTGAACGGGACCTTGGCCAGGGTGGCCAGGTCGGTCAGCCAGTCGGTCACCGGCTGCGGCGGCGCCGGGTCGGGCTCCGTGACTTTCAGGGGGTAGCCGTCGCCCGCGCCGGTCGGGCGGGAACGGCGGCGTTTCCACGTCAGCAGGGTCGTCGCCAGGCCGTTGTCGCGCAGGGCCAGCAGGCGGCCGAGCTGCCAGGCGCAGGCGTAGCTCACGTCGAACATGCCCTCGGCCTTGAGGTAGCGCAGCAGGGCGTCGGACGAGCGGACCTGCGGGGCCGGTACGGACGCCATCGGGCCGCCGGTCACCGGGCCGTCCGTGAAAGGGCCCCGGTACCAGGAGACCGTCCTGCCGCCGCCGCGCAGGCGGTGCCGTACGGGGATCAGGCCTCGGGACAGGAACGTGTCGGCGGCGGCGTTGCCCGAAGGGGGCAGGCGGAACGGGCCGCTGTCGACGGCCAGGTCGCGCACCCGCGCGGCGAACGAGTGGTCGGCGTCCAGGACGGTGAAGCGCCAGCTCGTCAAGGACACCAGGCGGACCGGCCGGGTGCCCGAGGGGAGGCTGGGCTTGCCGCTCGCGAACCTGTTCTCCATCGAGACCAGGTGGGCGGTGCACGCCTTTCCCGGCGGGGGGAGGCGGTTGCCGATCACCACGGCCGCGTCGGCACCCTCACCGGACCGTACGTGCGCGAGAAAGGGCAGGTCGGCGGTTGCCGGGAGGAGGGAGGTGAGCAGGTCGCGCGGGACGTCGATGACCGTCACCTGGTCAGTGGCGGCCTCCGCGCCCTGCAGGGTCAGGCCGAGCGTGCCGGCGGCGACGGTCTGGGTCACCGGGCGTTCGGTGTCGGCGAACAGCAGGACCATCAGCCACGGGCCCGTGGTGCCGGTGCCCAGGGTGCGCTGCCACGGCAGGGTGGAGTTGTCGAGCACCACGTGGGGGAGCGTCTGGGAGTAGTCGCCGGTCGCGCCGTCGGGCGGGTAGAGCGTGCGGACGGCCGAGGGAGCCAGGCTCAGGCGGTCGCCGGCGACGGTGAAGTGCCGGGTGACGCCGGCGGACTTGTTGTCCAGGGAGATCGGCTGGTCGACGGTGATCGTGTAGTCGCCCGAGGCGAGCGCGGGGACGCGGTTGTCGATGAGGACGATGTCTTGGGAGTCAGGCATGGTAGTCCAGGTAGGGGATCTCGGCGTAGGCCGTGGCGTCGAAGCCGGTGAAGGAGAACTCGGGGTCCTTGATCACGGCGGCGGCGATGGCGGCGCGCGCGGTCGCGATGTGCGGGTCCAGGATCGCCAGGCCCCATTTGTCGCCCCTGGTCATCTCGATGTAGGTGTCGGCGGGCTGCCAGTCGATCGTGTGCTCGGTGTACGCGGCGGAACCGGCGGCCAGCGCCGCCCGGGCCAGGGGCAGCGAGGCGCCGTCCTTGTGCGGTTTGGGTGCCACGTGGTACCCGGTGAGCAGCGGCGCCGTCATCTCCGGGCGGTGCAGCGAGACCACCGGGTCGGTGCCCCACAGGGCCGAGGGCAGCGCCTTGGTGATCGGGGTGAAGTCGAAGTCGCTCTCGGCGCCGACGCCGTTGGCGCGCACGATCTGGATGTGGTGCGTCGAGGTGATGCCCGTCGTGATCGCCGACGGCGCGGCCCCGTACGTGCCGCCCGCCTTGGGCAGGGCCGTGTTGCCGGCCTTGGCGGCCGTGGCCGGGATGAGCGAGTCGGTGACCAGTTCGAGGGTGGCCGGATCGACCACGCCCAGGTCGTCGCCCGTGCCCA
This sequence comes from Streptosporangium nanhuense, assembly GCF_059358815.1. Taxonomy (NCBI): domain Bacteria; kingdom Bacillati; phylum Actinomycetota; class Actinomycetes; order Streptosporangiales; family Streptosporangiaceae; genus Streptosporangium; species Streptosporangium nanhuense. Next base: position 175,196 of record NZ_JCADBG010000011.1, on the reverse strand, counting down.
TCGCCGTGGCGCCGGCCTTGACCGCGACCGACAATGTCGTGGGCGGCAGCAGGGTGCTCCTGACCTGGCTCCACGGGATCGTGGGCGCGGTGTTCGGGCTGCTGGAGCCGAACGGGATCGTGAACGAGATGACCTTGATGTCGACTCGTGCCGTCCCGGCGAAGTCGGGGCCCCACAGGTGGACGTCGGTGTCCACGTGCGCGTTCACGGTGTGCGTGCCGAAGAAGCTGAAGGTGTAGGACGCGCCCACGCTGACGTGGAACCGGGCGTCGTAGTGGTAGGGCTGCCAGGCGATCAGGAAGTCCATCGAGGCGTCGAACCAGGCGTGCAGGCTGCCGTCCAGGTAGTTGACCGCGATCGAGGCGCCCGCCATCAGCGCCGATGGCGTCAGCGCGTAGTAGGCGCCGCCGCGCATCGACAGCTTGTCGTTGACCTGCCAGGAGAAGCCCAGTCTCGGTACGGACGGGTAGTGCGGCGGCTTGGCGTACGCCGGGTGGTAGCCGCCGACGGTGAGCACGAAGTCGCCCTTGTGCGCCCCGTCGAACCAGGTCGTGAACGCCAGCCCGCCGGTCAGATGGCACGCCTTGGACAGCAGGTAGGAGTTGGGCGTGAGCTGCGCGATCAGCGAGAAGTAGCCGTCGTCGGGTGCGAACACCGCTTTCAGCGCCAGTTGCACCTCGGCGATCGGCGTGGCCGCCGCGCGGGTGGCGTCCGGCACCGGCAGCACCAGCGTGGACAGGCCCAGCAGGTCGATCTCGAACCGGCCGCCGAAGGAGACGGCTGCCAGCAGGAACGAGTCGATCATCTTGAACGTGGAGAACCGGATCCCGGCCACCACGAACCCGTCACCCTCCGAGGGGGTGATGTAGGGCTCCAGCGCCTTCATCTCGGCCGCGAGCGAGCCGGGCGGCCGGGTGCCCAGGGCCTCCTGCACGAGCGGGAAGTCGGCGATCTTGGTGACGTCGGGGGTGGTCAGCCGCCGGTTGTAGCCGAACCCGGCCGCCAGGCCGGTCACGAAGAAGAACGGCGGGCCGCCGAACTCGTGGTCGAGCACGGCGTACACGAACATCGAGGGTCCGGCGGGCAGCTGCGCGTAGGAGCCGATGGCACCGAGCGTCAGCGCCTCGGTGCTTATCGAGGCGCGCCCGTTGTAGGACGGGTAGGTCGTCCCGTTGTAGACGATCGTGTCCTTGACGAACGAGCCGGAGACGCTCACCGGGCCTTCGGAGAAGGAGACGCCCAGGCCGTGCAGGTCGAACGCCGGCGCCTGGACCGGCAGGGTCAGCGGCACCGAGGCTTGCAGGCCGTCCAGCGACAGGCTCAGGCCGGCCACGCTGACCGTCCCGTCGACCAGAACGCCCAGCTGCGGCGGGTGGCCGTCGGTGTGCTGGTAGGTCAGGCCGACGCGTTCGATGTGCACGGGCCCGAGGCCGCGCTGCACGGCGAACCAGACGGCGTTCTGGCCGCCGGGCGACTGCGCCGGCGGCGGATCGGGCAAGGCCGGCGCGGGCTTGCCGTCGCTGACCGGGAGCGCCACCGGGTTCTCCAGCGGGCCCAGCAGCAGCGTGCCGTCCAGGACGAATCCCGCCGCCATGTCGCGCGCGGGGAACGGGGAGACGCCCTGGGGCAGCAGGCCGTTCAGGGTGGCGACGTCGGCGGCCGGCAGCGCTCCGGTCGCGGTCGTGACGCGCAGCGGGTCGAAGCCCACCTTCCGGTCGCCGACCAGGTGCTCGCCGACCAGCGGCAGCCCCGACAGGTCGACGGTGGCCTTGAGGCCGGCGCTCAGGACGTACGCGGCGCCGGCGCCGAACACGACGTCCTCGAGGTCGACCGACACGCCCGGGGGGATGAACGCGGCGGCGGTCGGCGCCAGGGCGGCGATCAGGGTGCGCAGGTCGGGCAGCGGGTCGCTGGTGCGGTGGGTGTAGCTGGCGGCCAGCAGGTCCACGCCGTGGTCCTGGGCGAAATGCGCGTCGAACCCGTAGGCGGTGCCGCCGGCGATGGCGGTGATCGATCCGTCGAACCGGTCGGCGCCGGGCGCGATCGTGAGGGCCACCGCGATGTCCACCTCGGTCGAGTCGACCGGGAAACTGGCCTGGGCGGTGACGAACAGGTGGTCGGAGCCGGAGCTGAAGGAGGCGCCCAGGTTCTGCACGACCAGATCCCGAAGCGGTTTCGGGAACGTGGCCGGGCCAGCGAAATCAGCCGACAGGGCCGCGATCAGGTCGCCGATCGCGATCCGCCGGCCCAGCCCGGACGCGCCGCTGAACTGCCACTTCTTGGCCGGGTCGGGGTCGTAGGCGGCGGTGACCTTCACCTCGGTGTCGCCGATCGCGAACGCCGACGCCGCCCGGAACGAGGTGGCCACCCCGTCGTTCTCCACCGCGAACGAGATCGCGGACACGGTGACGGGGCCGGCCGTCCAGGCGCCGTCCACCTCGACGGCGCCCTTGAAGGCCAGCGGGCGCCCGCCGCGCGGCGGGATCACGGCGATCTCGAACTTCGCCACCTCCAGGTCGGGCAGGTGGCCGGGGTCGGAGCCGGTGAGGTGCTGGTAGACCTCCCTGATCTTGAGCGGCGGGTCGCCCTCGCGCAGCGACCCGGAGAACACCTCGGCGCCCAGATCGGTGGCCAGCACGAGCGTGCCGGAATCGCCGATGCCGACCAGGCCGGACAGGGTGCCGGTCACGACGGGCGAGGTCAGCAGGTTCGCCACGGTCAGGCTGAGGTCGACCGCCTCCAGCTTGAACAGGCCGGGGACGATGTCCCAGCCGACGTCGGCCTGCACCAGGAAGGTGAGCATGGACACGTCGATCGTGGGGGAGGTGCTGACGCGCGTCGTGATCCGTACCAGCCGGATCGGCAGGGACGAGGGCAGCACCGAGGGCAGGCTCGGCGCGTGGCCCGTCATGCCGAGCACCGACGACAGCGACATCGGCAGGCCCGCGTCGCCGTCGTCGGGCGCGCGGCCGGCGTCGTCCGGGCCCTCGAACGCGGCGGTCAGCATCAGGTCGCCGGACGGCTCCGCCGAGCTGCCGTAGATGAAGACCGGGCCGAAGTACCCCTGGGCCGAGGTGACCTCGCCCGCGAAGTGCACCCGGGGCGCCACGTCCAGGTCGGTGGAGTAGGCGTTGAAGGAGGGGCTGGTGCGCAGCTCGTACCACAGTGACTGGATCCGCAGCGGCCCCAGGGTCGGCCCTTCGCTTTCCGGGCCGCGCAGCAGCACCATCGGGACGGTGCGCGTGGTGAGGTCGTCCACGCCGGGCACGCCACTGATCATGTCGATGACCCCGGACAGCTCGTGCCCCCGGCCGGGCACCAGCACGTCGAGCAGGATCGTGCGTGCGTTGATCACCAGCGTGCCGGTGAAGGTCAGGTACGTGGTGAGCGGGTCGGCGCTGCCCTCCTGGACGACGTCGCGCCCCCAGTCGAGCACCAGCTCCGGCCGGTTGAAGACCAGGGCGTCGTAGATGGAGCCGGCCAGGATCGGGAACCCGGCGGTGAAGGTCCATCCGTCCTCGCCGGTGGCTCGCAGTTTCAGCGCGGCTTGGTCGCCGACGACGGCGAACTCGGCGGTGACCGTGGTCGCGGCGAAGGGGCCCGTGCTCGCGTGGCCGGTGACCGTCACGCCGTCGAAGGTCCACTGCGACTGGGTCACCGCGTCCAGGCGCAGCCGCCCGCCGGGCAGGAACCGGCCCACGGACGCGCTGAGGTCCGGCGAGTCCAGGGTGGCGAGATCGAGGTCGAGGGGGCTGCCGGCCGGAGGGATGAGATCGCGTAACTGCTCCGGGGTCATCAGTCCTCCTTGGGCGGCACGTCGTTGACGAAGGTGACCGTGCCGTCCTTCTTGATCTCGTAGCAGAGGCTGCCGTTGGAGCCGGTGACGTGCAGGCGCTGGGTCGCGTTGCGCGACACGTGGCTGAAGCCGCCGCCCGTGACCCACATGGCGACCGCGTGGTCCTTGGCCACCCCGACCGGGACGGCGTTGTTCAGCACGGTCCGGTGCCGCGACATGATCGTGGCCTTCGGCAGGCTGTCCTTCGCCACCGCGTAGCCGGAGCTGACCACCACGTGCGCGGCGTTGGTCCAGGCGACGAACTCGTGGTGGGAGGAGGTGTCGCTGCCGTGGTGGCCGGCCTGCAGGATCGTCAGGTTCTGGATCCGCGTGTTGGCCTGGGTGCGGTCGCTGCGCTTCCAGCGCAGGTAGTACTCGGTGCTCTCGGTCGCGTCCCCGCAGATGAGGATCTTCTTGCCGTACACCTCGACGAGGGTGACGATGCTGCCCCGGTTGGTGTCGTCGCTGCCGTCGCCGCGGTAGTCGTAGTCGAGACCTGCGGCCAGCAGGGTCACCGTGCAGTTGTCCTCCTTGTGGATCAGTAGCCCGCCGTCCGCGTCGAGCTCGTCGACCGCCGGGTCGGCCTTGTAGCCGGTCAGCGTGGCCGTGCCGACCGCGGCCGTCGGGACGAGGGTGAACTTCGTCTTGGTCAGCAGGGCCTCCAGCGCGGTGTTCGCGGTGCTGTCGGTCTGCCACGCGGTCAGGTTGGCGAAGTCGAAGGGAGGCGTGGAAGTGGCGGCGGCCACGGTCTCCTTGGTCTCCCCCTCGGGCGGTTCGACCTTGGTGACCTCGTGATTGAGGGTGACGGACCTGACGTTGCCGTCGTTGGTGATCTCCGTCAGCCACCCGTCGAGCTTGCGCACCTCGTTGAAGGCGGACCTGTAGTTCGCCGCGCTGTACATCTTGATCGCGCGGCTGTGATACGCCTTCCCGATGGGGACGTAGTTACGGACGGCGGCGGTTCCCTTGCCGACCACGCTGACGAGCAGTGCCGTCTCCAGCTTGTTGTAGTGGTCGCTGTTGGGGTGGGTGACGATCAGGACGTCGAGGTTCTTGCCCTTCAGGTGGAGCGGGCCCTGCACGACGCCGGCGACCCTGGCGTTGTAGGAGGCCGCGGTGCCGCCCTCCCTGGTCGCCTCGGTGGCGTCCGAGCCGCAGTCGACCATGATGGTCTTCCCGGCGGGCGTGGTCATGATCGTGCAGTCGCCCTGGCCCATCTGGACGAACGTGATGTAGAAGGCGTCCGCCACCTTCTCGTACCCGGCCACCGCTCCGCTGGCGGCCTCTTTCGCGGCCATGGCCGCCTTGGCCAGCTCGGCGATGTCCTTGCGGCGCTTGTTCTGCTCCTCGGCGAGCTCCGCCGGCGTCTTGACCTTCTGGAAATCCTCGGCCTCGGCCAGCATGTAGTCGTCCGCCTTCTTGCGCTTCCTCGTCGGGGGTGGTGGTGAGCTCATCTGCGCTCCTCCGTCAGCTCGGCACGATCGCGAGCCGGAACCGCTGCAAAAGGCTGTTTTGGTTGTAGGGCTCGAGCCCGATGACGTACGGGCGGGTGGTGAGGGTCTGGATCTGCATCGGGGAGGCGACCGCGGCGTCCTCGTCGTTGTGGATGACGACCGTGAGGGTGCCCGCGGCGAGCTGGGCGAGGATCTTGAGCTGGTCCTCGTTGACGGTGGTGGCGCCCACGGTGAGTGAGGTGCCGTGCAGGCCTTTGGCGAAGAAGTCGGCCATGCTCGTGTGGTCGCCGGCGAAACGGACGTACATGCCGTCCGGGCGCGCTTCGAGCAGGTGCCAGAAGCGGTTGTACTGGTGGAAGCGGATGCCCGGGTAGACGTCGGCGCTCTGCTGCTCCTGGAACAGCTCCAGGAAGACCTGCGAACCGGAGGCGTCGATGCCGGTCGGGCGGCGCAGCTGAAGGTGCTGCGAGGGCGACACGACGATCATCTTGGCGGCCGTCTCCAGCGAGGTCGTGCTCGTCGCGCCGACCACGACCATGCCTCCGGAGGGGTTCAGCGCCAGCTTCGCGTTCGGACCCGACTGGAGCCACGCGTGGTCGGAGCCGTATCCGATCTTGAGTGAGCCGGCCGTGGGCGGGCCGATGAGCAGGGAGCCGTTGCCGCCGGGGGTGCGGGTCTGGTCCAGCAGGTGCAGCTTGGCCGCCGGGGCCAGGGTGCCGACGCCGGTCTGGCCACCGGCGAAGCCCAGCGGGCGCTTGTCGGCCTCCAGTGTCTGCGCGCCGTCGCGGTAGCCGGGGATGTTCTCCCAGCCGACCACGAGCGCCGCCCGGCCGGGGGCGCCGCCGGCGACGATCCCGTTCACGGTGAACGTGAGCGCCTTGCCCGGCGGCAGGTCCACGTCGATCGACGGGTAGATCGTCCAGGACGCGCGGGTGTCCAGGTCGTGCGAGGTCGTGCTCCAGATCGCCGTCGACAGGGCGGAGCCGTCCACATCGACCGACACGCCGAAGACGCTCTCGGCCAGCGCCCAGGCGTTGCCGGCGCCGCCGACGTCGAAGGTCAGTGTGAACACCGAGCCGCCGGCGTTGGTGCCGCCGCCGACCAGTTTGATCGTGGTGTCGGTGGAGGTGTTGGCCACGTACGCGGTCAGGTCGCCCGGTGTGGCCGCGTCGTTGAGCAGGGTGTCGGCGCCGGCGAAGCCGATGACCAGCGGGATGTCCGGGCGGCCCCGGTGGTTGACCACGTCGAGGTACTGCAGCCGGGTGCCGGTCAGCTCGCCGACCTCGCCGGAGGTCTTCAGGTGCTGGTAGTCGAACTCCACCCGGGTGCCCCGGCTGCCGCCGCCCGGGTCGGCGCTCAGGCCGGTCAGCGCCACGTCCAGCCAGGCGCCGGGCGCGATCGTGGCGGTGCTCGAGGCCATCAGGTAGAGCGCGGTGCCGTCGGTGGTGCCGCGCGCCTTCCAGCCGTCGGTCCCGGACGCCACGGTCGCCGGCGTGCTGAGCACCCCCGGGCGCAGCCGCGCCGTCACGTGGTTGTTGACCGGGTCGGGCAGGCCGCCCTGGCCCTGGAAGACGATGTTCTGCCGCGAGCTGTTGGTCAGCCGCAGCGTCATCGGCTGCCCGGACGGGGCGTTGTCGATGAACAGCACCGGCTGCTCGTCCACGTTCAGCAATTCCACGTCCAGCGGGTGGGCCCGGACGAACGCGGCCAGCGACGAGGCGTCCTCGGTCAGGTCGCGCTGGATCTCGGCCGCCGCGAGCGCCCCGTCGTAGCCGCGCAGGTGCGCCAATCGGCAGACCGTGTAGACCTTGGTCGTCAGGTTGGCGGCCAGCACGATCGGCGCGGCGCCCGTCGTCGGGCGGGTGCCCGGGTAGTCCCACTCGTCGGCCAGGTCGCCGTTGACGTAGATCCGGGCGACAGAGCCGTCGTTGGTGACCGCGACGTGCTGCCAGGTGTCCCAGGACAGCACCCCGGCCGGTGTCGTACGGACGTTGTCGGCGGTCGCCGTCGTGGCGAAGTGGTGCTCGACCGAGCCGTCGGGCTTGAGGTTCACGGCGACGTCGGCGCTGTCGCGCCGGTTGAACAGCGGCACGGTGGCCCCCGGCTTGGCCGTGCGCACCCACACCTCGAAGGTGTACGTGGGAACGGTCATGCCCTTGCCGGCCGAGGGCAGGACGTACTGGCCGGTGCCGGTGAAGTTCAGGGCGCCGCCGAACCGCTCGTCCGGTACGGCCCGCGCGGCGCCGTTCACCTGGCCGAGGTAGCCGTTCCCGGAGGCGTCGTCGAGGCTCAGCTGTACCGATATCTCGTCCATCGGCCAGTGCATCAGCGGGTTGGCGGTCACGCGTTCTCCTGAAGGGTCGTGCTGGCCTGCTCGTGGAGCCTGCCGATCAGCTCGAAGACGCGGACGTAGGGGAGGCTGCCGAGGGCTTCGAGGATGAGGTTGACCTCCCCGAGCGAGAGGTTCAACGGGATCTGCTTGTCGTCAGGTGGCACGGTTCCTCGTTCAGTTGTCGTCGGGCCGTAGGGTCAGCCAGCCCTCGCGCACGGTGAGGGCGGCCGGGAACCGGGCGTCCACGGCGTCCAGGGGCGAGGTCGTCCACTCCGTCTCCCGTTTCTCGCGCCAGGACCACAGGCGCCCGGCCACGTCGGGCACCGGCAGGCCGATCCGGTCGGCGTCGGTCAGCACGGGCGCGGTGAAGACGTCCAGTTCCATCGCCTCCAGCGCGGCGGCGTACTGGGCCGCGTCCAGCCCGGCGGTCACGACCGGCAGGACGCCGCTGACGGCGTGCACGCTGCCGCGCGGGTCCAGCAGCAGCACCATCCGGACGGGCGGCAGGTCGATCGACTGGAGCACGGTCGCCTGCGGCCGGTAGCCGCCCGGCTGCCCGTCGGCGTCCAGGAACCACAGCCCGGCCAGGCCGTCGCCCCACCGGCCGGGTTCGCCGATCAGGACCGGGAACAGCACGTCGGTGACCGCGTTGGTCTCGCGGCCGTAGCGGCGCATGTCCTCGCGGAACACGTTCCAGTCCTGGTGGACCGGCGGCAGCCCGCTGATCTGGAGGTCCAGCTCGGCCCGTACGACGGCGAGGGGGCGGGCCGTCAGCAGGGCGCCTGCGGGCGTGTCGTTCTCCGGGTCGATCGTGGCCAGCGCCCCGGCCACGGACGTCAGCATGTCGCCCACGGCGGCGGGCCCCGCCTCCCGCAGCCCCAGCACGATCGCGCGCAGTGTCGGGTCGGCGATGTCCTCGGGCGCGGCCACCGGGCTGCCGGGGATCGCGGTCCAGCGGGCCTTCGCCCCGTCGGCGAAGGCACTGATTTCCCCCAGCGCCGTCCCGTCCGCCGCGTGTACGGCCAGCGCGTCGTCCAGGTCGGCGGGCAGGATCCACCCGCAGACCGGCGACATGCCCGGCAGGTCGCCCGCCTGGTCGTCGCGGGTGGCGTCGAGCAGGTGGAACCGCAGCCGCGCCGGGTGCGCCAGCCTCGGCGCGAGCGCCACCCAGGCCGGATGTCCCGGCACCCGCAGCCGTTCGGTCGTGCCCGTCGGGTCGGTGGCCACGTCGTGCGTCATGCCGAAGTTGTCGACCAGCCGTAGTCGCAGCAGCCGCAGCGAGCCCGCCCTGATCGGGTTGAAGTCGGTCAGCGGGCGCGGGGAGGTCCGTGCCTGGTCGCCGATCGCGTCCGCGACCCGCTGGGCGAACCGCTGGTAGGAGGGGAAGCCGAGCGGGTCGGCGATCGGAAGCTGGCGCACCAGCCGCCGCATGACGAGGGCGTCGTTGAACCCGCCGAGCGACTGCGACAGGGTGCCGTCCTCGCTCTCGGCCAGGTGCTCGTGCGCGGTGATCAGCTTCAGCAGTCTCGGGTCGGCGCCGGCCTGCGCGCCGTACCAGGTCAGGACGGCGGCGGGGGAGGCGATGAACTGCTCCGGCGTGAGCGGAGTGTGCGCCAGGTTGTAGGCCGGAAGCAGCGCGCCCGCCAGATACCGCAGCACCCGTTCGGCCAGCACGGGACGCGCCCCCGGCGACAGCACGGTCGTGCCCGTGTACACGTTGGCGCCCTTGTCCAGCAGCCCCCCGTTGGACACCAGGTCGGCCTCGCCCGGCGGCAGCTGGTATCCGTTGACCACGAAGTACGGCTCGTAGTCGCGCTGGTCGGCCGACAGGTTGTCGCCCGCGGCCACCGGGAAGAACTCGGCCTCCCACTGCAGCAGCAGCGGGTGCCACGGGTCGGTCCGCCACACCTGCGCCGGGAAGATCCCGTCCAGCTCCGCCCGTACGGCCAGGGCCGTGGCGGCCGTCTGCGGATCGGGCACATCGGTGACGAGCAGGCACGGCAGGGTTCCGTCGGTACCGTGCCGGTCGGTGGGCGTGGCGGCCGGGCCGGTGAACAGCACGACCGGCTCCCTGGGCCGCCACCAGACCGGCGCGGGCACCTGGTCGAGCACGAACGCGGTCTTGGCCGCGGTCGCCTCGTCCGTGAAGTCGGCCAGGGCGCCGGCCAGCGCCTTGAGCGCGCCGGCCAGCACGTGCGCCCGGGTGCTGCCCTGCCCGGCCGGCGGGAAGACGCCCGTCGCGGCGGCATGGGTGTCGATCCAGTCGACCTGGCGTCCCAGGAAGAAGGCCACCTCGTCCGGGTCCGGGTAGCCGTCGCGGGTAGCGTCGTCGGGGTACACGCAGATCTGGTACTTGTGCCAGTCGGCGAACAGCCGCTCGCGCAGGCCGCGCAGCAGGTCGGTCGCCTCGTCGTAGTCCTGCTGCGCCCGGTTCAGCGCGTCGAGCAGGTCGGCGACCGTGCCGGGCAGCGTGAGCGCCTCCCTGGCCTGCTTCTGGGAGGGCGTGACCTCGGTGTTGTCGTCCTGGCGCCGCACCGTCCAGCGCGTCCCGCCCGGGATCGGGTCGAACGTGGCGGTGTGCCGGGCCTGCGACAGCCGCGCCTCCAGGTCGGCGGACCTGGACTCCAGGTCGCCGGCGAACGCGATGGCCTCCAGCAGGTTCTCCAGGCCGTCCGGGTCGCCCTCGCCCAGCAGCGGGCCCAGCGAGGCGGCCAGCGCCTCGGTCGGGCTGTTGCCGACGTAGACGCCGGTGCCGGACGACAGCAACGGGCTGGACGTGTCGTCGGCGGGGGCGAAGGACAGCCGGGCATAACAGAAAGTCCGGGTCGGAACGGGAGAGTTGGCTGGAACGCTCCAATCCAACTGCGCGACGGCGGTGGCGCCACCGGCCGCGACGGGATCGCGGGCCCGGTTGTGGTACCAGCCGATCACGTCGTACGCGACGTCGTCGGGCGGCGTGGTGAAATCGGCGTCGTAGAAGCCGAAGACGCTGTGGCAGTTGGGGTAGAACGCGGCGAATACCGGGTCGCCGTGCCCGACCGCCGTGAGCAGCGGCAGATACTCGCCGCCCTGTGCGGGCCACTGGTCCAGCCGGACCCGGCGCCCCACGTACCGGTAGGGCGTCACGCCGGGGGCGGGCGCGTCGGTGCGCGGGAATACGGTCCCGCCCAGGTTGTCGTCGGACACGTGGTCGCTCTCGATCACCCACTGGGCGTCGACCGTGCCCGACCGCGTACGGCTGACCAGCCAGCGGTTCGGCACGGCGGGGGCCTGGGTGATGCCGTGCTCGTCCTGGGTGAGCCGGGTCAGCGCGTCCGGGAGGGCCCAGTGCAGGTGGATGCCCGCCTTGAGCCGGTAGCGCCGGTCGTCGAACGGCTCGGCCAGGATCGCGCCGCTGAGGTAGGGGAGGCCGGCGTTGACCTCGCCGCCGTCCTGGTCGACGTGGGGGAGGAGGGTGAAGTCGGCCTCGGGGCCGACGCCGTTCTGGTCGGTGGACAGGCAGATGGCGTCCAGGTGAATGGGCACCACGATGGAGATTGCCAATGTGGAGGAATCCCGTCAGACCGTGATCTTCACACCGTTTCGATTGGAGATTAACCCGGCCGAACGGGATTCGTACAGAGTGAATGGAACGCTTCGTGTGCAGCGTGTGACTGTTAATGGAATAAGGGACGCGTGAAATCGCCCCAAATTCAGTCGCGGCGGCGCAGCGGACAGCTGTCCATGATCCACCCCTTACGGGCGTGCCTCCGCGCGCTCCCGCGTGATCCGCTCGCACACCTGCGCGACGCCGCGGCCTGGAACTCGCCGACGCCTCCGGCGGCGTGATGCGGCCTCGGAGAAGATCCCCACAGATGATCACCGGCAGCCGGAACGCGCCTCTGACCTGCCTGCTGACATCTCGCTGCGGATTTGCAAAATCCACAGCGAGATGTCAGTCCTATCACCTGCGGATTCTGCATGAGGTGTCAGTAAATCTGCATGTGCTGACAGTGAGAACAACCTCACAAGGCCGCTTTCCAACTCCTGCGCCTCGGCGAGCTCAAAGCGTATTGATGCGATCAGGAGTGGCTCGGCTTGTGATGCGCACGGCGACGGCTGGGATTGTTCGGCCGCCTAACTGCTGGAGTTGGCCACTTTGTGGGATCTCCGGTGGCGACCAGCAAGTGAGGTGGCTGCGTCATCGACATCCTGGCCGACCAGGCACCCGACCAGGCACCCGACCTGCATCACGCCTTGCAACGCGCCGTTGACGAGGGCCTCACCCATCTGATCCTGGACGGCACCCTCATCGCCATCGACCGCTGCGCCGCAACGACCACCGGCGTCAAAGGCGAACTCATCGACGTGTGGTACTCCGGAAAGGCCCGCCACCACGGCGGCAACATCCAGGCGCTGTCCGCGCCCTGCGGCCTGCCACTGTGGGTGTCGGCCGTCGAGCCCGGATCGGTGCACGACCTGACCGCCGCCCGCACACACGTCCTGGGCGCGCTGTACAAAGCCGCCGACGGCCCTGCCCACCCTGGCCGATTCGGGCTACGACGGCGCCGGCATCGACATCCTCACCCCGGTCAAACAACCCAGCCTTGACACCCGCACCCGCACCCGCAACGCGCTCTTGCGCGCCCTGCGCTGCCTGGGAGAACGCGGCTTCGCCCTGCTCACCCAACGCCGGCGCACCCTCCAGCGCATCACCGCCAGCCCCAGCAGGATCGGCGACATCATCGTGGGACGCACACGGGCTCGATGAAACCGGGCGGTCGAGGGCCACCCGGCGATGGTGCGCTCCGAGGCCGATCAAGATAATTCACTGGACCGCTTCCTCCCTTCCCGGGCACAGGACCGGCTTGATCAACGCCCGCAAGACCATCGTGCGGCGGCCGGAACGCAACCGCTCAACTCCGTTACTGGACAGCCTGTAACGGAGCGGTACTGACACTTCTTGTCGCGAAGCAGTGTCACAATCTTGGCGTTCAACACTTCGGGAGGCGTCCACGGACGACCGCGCCACCGTGCAGACGCGCGAGATCGTCCGTGGACGTGGACGATCGCGCAGCGGCAAGGGGATGGGAGCGCGGTGTGTTTCTGGCGTACTCCGGCCGCCCCCGGAGTGGGTGAGGTCGGGCGCCGATGAGAAATGGCGCCGACAGTCGTCTAAGTAGACGTCCGGCGAAAACGCGTTGCGCATCAAGGGAGAGCAACGAGATGAGACCACTTCGATACTCGATCAACGTGCAGCCGGTCCTTGCCGGACACGGGCCGACGTTGCTCGCCGGTCTGCGCGAGCGCATCCAGCTCGAGCCCGTGGACCGCCGTGAGTTCCGGTCGGGGGCGGTCGCCCTGCGATACCGGCCCACGCGAGTTACGGCTTGACGTGATTTATCCTGGCACGTTGGCCACTCCCTCACGACGGAACGACGGCTGATCAGGGGAGAGGGGGGCACCGCTTCCTCGCCTTTCCCGGCGGGAGCTTGAATGTGGAGGCCTTCACGCTGAAGGCGTGGCTGAAGGAAGCGGGCATCCAGATCAGCCCGGCCGCGCTGGTGGCGAGCTCGTCGGGGTCGTCAGGCGGGGTGGGTTCGGGGGAGCGTCATCCGGTGAGCGTGCTGAACGAGCTGACCCAGCAGGGCCGCATCGAGACGGTCGCTTGGACGCTGACCTCGACCGGCCCGTCGCACGCCCCGGCCTTCACCGCGGCCGCCGCCACCCGCCTGCTCGCCACGGACACGCCCGTGCGCGGCCAGGGGAGCGGGGCCGGCAAGGCGGCCGCGCGGGCGGCGGCCGCCGCCGCGCTGCTGACCGGCCTCGACACGGCGTGACGGTGTCGGCTGCGGGCGGGGCTCCGGTGTTCTCGCCGATCACCTTCCCGGCCAGTCAGCTGCCTGACTGGTCCAGGGCGGTCCACGACGTGCTCCCGTTCCGGCCCGCGTGCGACCTGCTGCGTGCCGGGCTGGTGTCGGACGGCCAGGGGGGTGAACTGGCCCGACCTGGTGGTGCTGCTGGCCTGGTGCCTGGTCAGGCTCGCGGTCAGCGTTCGCGCACTGGTCCGCCGTTCATGAGGTGCCCGGTGAGAGGCCGGCGAACCGTCTGCGCGCGGTCCGGTCGACGGGCCGGGCGGGCCGCGCGCCCGGCAACGCGGCGGCCGAGGCGTTCAACGGCACCCTCGAGGTCGAGCTCGATCCAGGACTCGAGACGGTCGACCGGCGCGAAGCCGTCCTGGCAGGTCAGGACCCTGTTCTGGCGGGACCTAACGTGCCAGGACCGAGCTGCTCCGCACCCTCTGCCGGTCGATCGGGCTCCTCAGCCCAAATACTTCTCCCAGGGGCCCGTGATGGCCAGGGTGAGGCCGGGGTCCTGCATGTTGACGAAGAGCACCTTGCCGTCGGCGGTGAAGGTCGGGCCGCAGAACTCCGAGTCGTTGAGCTGGTTGCGAGCGATCGCGTACGTCGGGCCGCCCGGGATCGAGCTGAGCACGTGGGAGGCGCCCGAGCCGTCCTCGGCGAGCACGAGGCTTCCCCACGGGGTGACGGTGACGTTGTCCGGGCCGTCGAAGGTGAGGTCGCTGTACTTGGTCGGCGTGCCTTCCTCCGATGCGCTCTGGTGCGGGAAGTACGTCACCAGCTGGATGGTCTGGGCCCGGTAGTTGTAGAACCAGACCATGCCGTCGTGCGGGGCCGCGTCCGCCGGGAGGTCACCCTCGTCCCACGCGTAGGAGTTGACCACGTACACACCCTCGTCGGTGCCCCACACGCCCTCGAACTTGCGTCCGCGGGTGACCTGGCCGTCGGCGAACTGCTCGCGCACGGTCTTGGTCCGCGCGTCGCGCTCGGGCACCTCGATCCACCGTACGGGGAAGGGGCGGCCCAGCTGGGCGGAGGTCAGGTAGGCGACGTCCGGCAGCACCGAGCCGTCATCCATGATGATCTGCATCGCGGCGAGGACGCCGGCGTCCGGAGCGAGGCGGGTGAGCACCCCGGGGCCGAGCTTGACGCCGCGGGGCGCGGTCCAGCGGTAGAAGAGGCCGTTGGGCCCGTCGGCGTCCTCGGAGAGGTAGATCTTGGTGCGGTCCTTGTCGATCGCCAGGGCCTCGTGGGCGTAGCGGCCCAGGCACTTGATCGGCCTGGGGTCCGCCTTGCCGTCGGCCGAGACCTCGAAGACGTAACCGTGGTCCTTCTGGAAGACGCCGGACTTGCCGTTCTCCTTCCAGGAATCCCCGGCCCGCTCCTCGGCCTCCTCGCAGGTCAGCCACGTCCCCCACGGGGTGGGCCCGCCCGCGCAGTTGGCGATGGTGCCGGAGAGGGCGACGAACTCGCCGTGGTTGCGGCCCGCGCGGTCAGTCCTGATCACGGTGCAGCCACCGGCGTCGACGGCGCCGGGGTCGTAGACGGTGCCCTTGACGTGCGGTACGCCGAACTCGGCGCCCGGGTCGATCTCGTGGTTCTGGATCAGGGTGTAACGGTCGCGGCCGGCGTCGTAGACGGCCATGCCGTCGTGGTCGGACGGGGTCGTTCCCTGGCCGCCGTCGAGCCGGGTGACGCCGGTCTTGGTGACCACGGAGTATTTGAAGCCCTTGGGCAGGGCCAGGATGCCGTCGGGGTCGTCCACGAGCGGCGGGAAGGGCGGGTGGCCGCTCCCGGCCGGCGGGCGGGGCCGGTCCGGGTGGGACTGGGCCAGGGACGGGAGGCTACCGGCGACGGCAAGACCTACGCCGACGGCACCGCCGGTGAGGAGGGTACGACGAGAAGGAGACACCTGGGCTAACTCCTGTTCAAAACAACCATGACGACTTGTCAACCAACTCCTGCGGACCGACGTGAACACTTCATCCATGTGATGGAACGGTGACATCGAGGCAAAGAATTAGGGCTGATCATGCCCCTGTCCAGGTGTTCGGGGCGTTTAGGTGGATACCGCACGCGCGGCCGAGGGCTTCCCCGGCGGTTCCGGCCGGGGCGGGTGACGCCGTGCCCCGGCCCCAGGAGTCGGTTCACGACGAAGCGGCCTGATGACACCGGTGGTGAAGCGGACACGGCCGATGCCGCCCACACCCGTTCGTCCGCGGGCAGGGGGAGCGCTCGCGCGCTGTCATCCGGCCGTTGAGGTGCGCGGTCGGCGCGGTCGGCCATGGTTAAGCGGCGGCTCCGCACGGGCGATGCGCCTGGGACGGCCAGCCACTGGCGCGCTCCACCGGCCGCCGGCCCCGCCAGTACTGCAGCGACGCCTGCAAGACCGCCGCCTCCCGCGCGCGCCGCAAAGACCAGCTCACCGCGGTGACCGCCACGGTGAGCGAGTCCGGCACCGTCCTGGCCGAGGCGCCCGCTGCAGGAGGCGCTGCGCACGCTCGTCGACCGCTTCGCCGAAAAGGTCGACCTGGCCGAGGCCGGCGCGCTGGCCCGGATCAGTGCCGCCGAAGCCGAAGCCGCCGAAGACCGTGTGGACGCCGCGATCGCCCGCGAGCAGGCCGCGGCCGCCGACCGCGCCCGCATCAGTGCCGAGCGGCGGACGCGCGAGGCCGAACAGGCCCAGCGACTGGCCGAGGAGCGCGAGCACACCGCCCGCGCCGACCTGGAGCGCATCGGGGAAAGACCCGCGCCGACGTGCTTGGACTCGGCGAAAAGCTCGGCGACGCCAAGAAGGCCACCGAGCTCGCCGAAGCCGTGACCGCCGATCAGGCCAACCAGCTGCGCGCACTGCCCGCCGACAACCGCGAGCTGCAGGCCGCCCGTACAGCACTGGAAAACGAGCTCGCCGAACGCGGCCGCCAGCTCCACGACAGCCAGCACACCAACGCCCAGCTACGAACCCAGCTGAGCGAACCCAGCTGAGCGAACACAGCGACCGAGCCGCGGCCCTGGCCTCGCAACTGGCCACCGCCGCCGCTGAGACCGCCACAGCGCGCCAGGAGACCTTGGCCACCCACGCCGACCTGGAGAAAGTGCGCCAGCGTCACGATGAGCAGACCCAGCGTCTGCGTGCCGAGCTGGAGGACGCCCGGTAGCACGCTGAGAACCGCGCCACCGAGCTGGTCCGCCTCCAGACGCTGCACGAGGCCGCCCAAGACCTGCTCACCGAGCTGCGCGGCCAGCGAGAGGATTTCAAGGCCCGCTACGACGCCGTGTACACCGAGGTGGGGGAGTTGCGAGCCGAGATCGGGCAGTTGCGGGCGCACCCCGCACCCGGCGCCGCAGAGCCCGAACAGGAGCGATGAAGCCGTACCCGACCGCATTACCGCAGGTCAGAGTGCACCGATGCACTCAGTGGGCACGACATCGACGGTCAGGGACAGGAGAGCCGAAGGGCCGCATTCCGGTGACGCGGCCGGCATCGAGACCACCGACGATCACACCACTGTGGGGCTCGTCTATGAAACGCCCGCCGGGATCGACCGGAAGTGATCTCGCGGGCCCGGCCTTCAGCCGACCGGTTCTGTGGGACGAGATCTTCCGGGGCCCGCGATCCAGTTTTAGTAGTACTGATGCATCAGGTTGCTTGCCCAGGGGGCTTGCCGTACCTCGTCCTGCGGCGCGAACTCGCGGAGGTACGGTTTGATGTCCAGCACCGGCGTGCCATCCAGGGCGTCAAGATCGGCCACGTGAAGCGCGCGTCCAGGGCCCGATAGTCCTATGACGTCGGCGCGGCCCCGCCAACCCCGGAGGCTCTGATGTGCTGATGTCCTACCCGGCGGGCAGGATGGGCGCGGGAGGTACAGATGAGCGACATCGCGGACGTTCCACCCGCCGTTGTGGGCCGGCTCCGGGTAATCTGCGGGGAGCTGCCCGAGGCGTACGAGGAGCCGGCGTGGATCGGCTTGCGGTGGCGGATTCGCCGGGGGACGTTCCTGCACGTCTACACCACCGACGAGAGGGGGTCGGCGTACATCGATATAGACGATCCGGCCATCCTGATGACCTTCCGGGCGCCGCCCGGGGAGTTGGCCGCGCTGGCGCATGCCGGCCCTCCGTTCTTTCGGGCCGACTGGGGTGTGAATGTCGTGGGAATGGTGCTGGACGACGAGACGGACTGGGGCGAGGTTGCCGAGCTGGTGACGGACAGCTATCGCGTGCAGGCGCCCCGCCGCCTCGCGTTCCGGCTGAAGGCAGGTGGATGAACCGCCGGCTACCTCCCCACGTTGCCGTTTATCCAGGTTCGGTGCTGAGAAACATCCCTATTCACGGTGGGATAGGACGGGTTGCCACGCTGGCCAGAGATATTTCAGGAGACGATTCCGATGACGACATCACCCAGTGCCGCATGCTCCGGCCGTCTGGCCGGATTTGCGGGTGCAGTTCATTCCGGGCGTGATCGGCTTCACGAACTGGTAGATGCCTTCGCAGGTCCACCGCGGAGTGACATCGAGGAAGACCTCGCGTCGTTCGTTGGGAAGCCCGCATTGCTGGTCTTTCCGTAGCCGGTCGTGACTACCTCGCCGGTCGGCACCGCGCCCTGGCTGGGCAGTGCGGGTGCGACGAGGGGCTCCGACAGCAAGATGGGCTGGTCAAGCGTATGATCGCGAGATCGCCGTCCATTGCCGGGACGCGCCTTCACTCGGTTCGGGCACCGGCCTCGAGCACGGTGAGGTCGCGGACCGCATACCGGTGATGCTCGGCCTCTTCCTTGCACACCACCGTGAGGCAGCGGCGCACGACGTACTCCTTGTCCGGGTAGGGGTCGGCCGGCTTGCGACCACATACCCGGTCGAGCTCGGCCTCGGTGAGCTCGTCGACGACCCGGCGCATCGTGGCCATGCGGGCGAGCCGCGGCGCGAGTACCTCGTCGAGCGTCGGGGTGGCATCGAGGGTGAGCCCGAGCTTCGCCGATGCTTCGGCCGGCATCCCGCCGGCAGGAAGGCCCAACGGGTGGTACGGCGCGTCCTCCTCGAGCACGGCGTTGCCGATCCAGGCATCGCTGGCCATCAGCAGATGCCGCTGCGTCTCGACGAACGACCACTCGCCGTCGACCTGCTCGTGCAGCTTCGCCTCGGGCAGGCGTCTGGCGCGGTCGAGCGTCTCCTCCCATTGCTTCTCGATGGCATCCCAAGCGGCCCGGTATTCGGCGGCGGACGTGGCCTCGCGGGCCAGCACCCGGTTGGGATGCAGCCGGTCGAGCTCGGCCTCGACGTAGGCGGTCACGTCGACGTCGTTGACAACGACACGCTCGAAGCCGCCACCGAGGGAGACGTTGCCCCCGTAGCAGTCCACGATCTTCAGGCCGGTGACGTCGCAATCGCGAATCGCGAGGCCGGAGAGGTCGCTCAGGTGGATGCGGGCACCACGGAACTGGTCACTTTGGGTGTACTCAGCAGGCATTGGGACAGTTTCCCGTATCCGTCCCGCCCGTGCCGGTGAATGGCACAACGTGAGGGTTGCGTGTTGCGTCCGGGAGGGGGAGTGCGGGATCGAGCATCTTGGCGAGCGCTCGACGATCGATCTTGCCCGCACGGTTGAGGGGGTCGGAGTGATTTGGAACGAAATCCCGATCCTGGACAAGGTCGGACGGGGTCGCCATGATCACGAATTTGGCGGCTGGGCGCATGCCTCTTACTTACGACCCCTCATGGGCGGGTCAAGGCCCGCAATCAGCCCTCGTCTTCTTCGTGCTGGGAGGGGTCTCGTAGCGGGCGAAGGCCTTCGCCGGGCTGGGAGGCGATGAAGTTGTAGCGGCCCAGCGTGTTGATGTGCTTATAGCCGAGGGGTGAGAGCCGGGCCGCGTCCTCGTCGAGCACTTCTCGGTCCTTGGGCGGATGGGCACGCAGCTGTTCCACGGCGGCATCCAGGTAGCGGCTGTTCCACAGGACAATCGCGTTCAGGATCAGGACGAGGGATCCGAGCTGATCCTCCTGGCCCTCACGGTACGCCTGGTGGATACGGCCGCGCCGACCGTGGCAGATCTCCCGGGCCAGCGTGTGGCGGGCTTCTTGGATAGTGAGCTGCCGGTTGACCCGGCGCCGGTAGGTGTCATCGACCGGGTCGATCACGGCGAGGAGATGGAGAGTCTTGGCGATGCGGCCGTACTCCTCGAAGGCCTGCCCGAGCGGCGTGGGGCGGCCTTCGCGGCCGAACATGCGCAGCAGGTCATAGGCGCGGACCTGGTCGGTGATCAGCGACCCGGCCACGCGCAGCATGTCCGGCCACGGGACTGTAGAAAAAACGGTGTAACTCCTGATCAAGGAGGACACACCTGATGACTACTGTGATCCAGGCATCCGCAGACACGGAGCCTGTCCTGCGCCAGCTGGCTGACCTGCGGGCAGCGAAGAACCTCGCCCGGCTAGCGGCGAACCCCGCTGCATTCTCAAGGCAAGCCATCTGGGTCATGTCGCTACGTCCACGCCCATCAGCACGACCACATCCGCTGTAGCCTGCCGACGCCTCCGGCGGCGTGATGCGGCCTCGGAGAAGATCTCTGCAGATGATCACCGGCAGCCGAAAAGTGCCTCTGACCTGCCTACTGACATCTCACCGCAGATTTTCCGGCTTATCGGTTCCAGTATGGCGATAGCAGGCTTGCGATAAGGAAAGTTATCGCAAGCCTGCTGCCGGGGGGTGCGCTGTTCGAGATTCGTATCGTTGTGAACGAAAACCGACCGTTCGCGAACGGTACGATATTAATCTTTGCGGGCGGGCGATGATCCTTCCCGTACCTCCGAGCCCGCCCCGGTCATCGAGGGGAGCGCCGACGATCGTCCGGCGCTGTACTGCGGGCACGTCGAGAGAGGCGTTTTCCGGCATCGGTGGCGGCCGCGACCAAAGGGGTGAGTGTCTCAAGGATGCTCAGGGGCGTTCTTGCGACGCGCGACGGCGCTTGAGCTTTCAGCGGGCGCGTCTTGCAGGACCGGCTGGAGGGCAAGGAGACGGTCGATCGTCTGTTGGGTGGTTTCTTCGCGCTGTTCGGCGGTGCGGGCGCGGTGTTCGGCCTGCTCCAGCGCTTGCCGCAGCGCCCCCAGTTGGGCGTCGGCCACCGCGGCCGCGGTCCGTGCCTCGTCGTGCTGTGCCCGGGTTCGTCGCAGGTCATCGCGTTCGGCGGTGAGTTCCTCTCTCAGCTGGGTGATGTGCGCGGTGAGTTCCTCGCGCACCCGGCCGGTCTCGGCGCGGGCCGTCTCGGTGTCCTGCTGTGCCTTGCGCTGGGCGGCCTCGGCGCGCTCGGCTCGGTCACCGGCGGTTTTCAGGCCGGCGCGAGCCTGGTCGAGATCGGCGGTGCGGTCGGCCAGCGCTTTGTTCAGGGTGGCGACCTGGCGGTCGTGCTCGTCGGCTGCGGCGGCGGCTTGTCGGCGTTCGGCGTCCAGGACTTTTTGCAGGGCGTCGCGTTCGGAGGTGATGTGCCGGACGTCGCGCTCCAAGGTCGCGGCGCGTTCTGTGGCGGTGGTGGCGGTCTGCTGGGCGTGGGCGCGTTCGGCTTCGTGTTCGCCGGCCGCGCGCCAGGCCGCGCGTTCGGAGTCTTCGGCGCGCTGTTGTGCCGCGGTGGCCTGCTGGACGGCTTTCTCTCCTGCGGTGATCGCCGTCTGGGCCTTGTGCTGGGCGTCGGTGGCGCGCTGTTCGGCGGCCGCGGCGGCGGCGCGGGCCTCTTCGGCGGCTTGTTCGGCGGTGTCGATCTGGGTGAGTGCGCCGGTGGTCGCGCTGCTGAGCGCTTCGGTGAAGGCGGTCAGCTGGGCGCTCCACTGTTCGCCCGCGGCCAGCAGGTCGCCGCTCAGCGCGCCGGTGCGCCGTAGTGCCTCGGTGATGACCGGGGTGTGGGTGGCGGTGCGGGCGCGGTGTGCGGCAGCGCGGCAGGCGTCCCCGCAGTACAGGGCCGGACGGCCGCTGCGGCGGCCGGTGCGGCCCGGCGGCTCCAGCCGGTTGGCGCACCCCGAACGGGCGCACATTCGCCCGGTGTCGTTGTCGTCGCTCATGTCGAGGTTCACGAAAGGCTCGGGCGCGCCGGAAGGGCTGTCGATCATTCCGCAAGGCTATCAGCATACCGTTCGCGAACGATTGATTTTCGTACGCAGCAAAACGAAATAACGAGGAGCGATGGAGATTGAGGCTGACCCGCGATAACCTTGCTTATCGCGGGTCAGGACGGCCCTCCGAACGAGGCCTCCGGAGGCTGCCGAATGACGCATGACGGGCATCGCGAGAAGCCGCTCACCGGGCAGATCGTTCGCATGGAGGACGGGGGCCCGGCGGCCCCGGCCGCCTCTCCCCGTGAGGGGCGCTACACCGCGGCGGACTACGCGCTCAGCGACCAGGCCCGGGCCCGCATCGCCGACGGTGTCCCTGCCAACACCCGGCGCGCATATGAACGGCAATGGGCTGCTTTCTCCACCTGGTGCACCGAACACGGCCGGGTGGAGCTGCCCGCCACCGGCCACACGCTGGCCGAGTACGTCGAAACGCTGTGCGCCGCCGATCGGGCCCCGGCCACTATCGAGCAGGCCATCGCCTGTGTGCGTTCCGTGCATCGCCTGGCCGGCTACACCAACCAGCCCCTCACCGACGCCGCCCGCCTGGCGCTGCGCGCCTACAAACGCACCCGCGCCGAGGCCGGCACCCGTGGCCAGCGCGAAGCCCCGCCCGTGGGCATCGACGCGCTGCGCGCCATGGTCAGCGCCTGTGACCTGAGCACGCGCATCGGTCTGCGTGATCGGCTTTTGCTGGTGCTGGGCCTGGCCCTGATGGGTCGGCGCTCCGAGTTGGTCGCTTTGACCTGCGACGATGTTCGCGAGGTTCCCGACGGGTTGGAGATCACCATCCGTACCTCCAAAACCGACAAGGACAGCCGGGGTGAGACCATCGCCATCCCGCGCGGCAGCCATCCCCTGACCGATCCGGTGGCCGTCTGGAGGGACTGGACCGCCGTGCTCGGCGAGGCCGGGGAAACCTCCGGGCGGCTGCTGCGCCGCATCGACCGCCATGGCAACCTCGGTCCCCGCCTCGGCGCCGACGCCGTCAACGTCATCGTCCGCGACCTCGCCGTCCGCGCCGCCGTACCCGGCGCCGACACCTTCACCGCGCACAGCCTGCGCGCGGGTGGGGCTACTGTCGCCTACGCCGCGGGGGTCCCCGTCTCCGTCATCGCCAAGCACGGCCGCTGGGCTCCGGCCTCCCCGGTCGTGCTGCGCTACATCCGCGCCGTCGACCGCTGGCGCGACAACGCCATGCGAGGCGTCGGCCTGTAGCCACCAGAACGAAGGCGAGGCTCGAACTCAACGCACGGATGGCGATCACGCAGATTCCGCACCCTTCACCACTTTGCTGTAGCGAGCCGATGCCCGATGCCTCTCTCCGCCGGACCACACGAGAAGCACCTCGTCGGCAGACAGATAGCCGTTCACTTGCGCGATCGACCACCCGGAGGCCAAGTGCTTCTCCGCGTGACTTCCGGGGCCTCGTGAACGCGGGTGCCGCCCGCGCGCCCCGGTAGGAGACGCGCGGGCGGCCGGAGCTCGAGTGCTCTCAGCGGTTCCCAGGCGCCGCCGGCGCCGTCGAGTTCGAGCGCTTGGCGCGCTCCACGAGCCAGACCATGACGACGACCAGGACGTTCATCACCATGAGGATGATGATGGAGGCACCGGGCCCGGAGCCGACGGCACGGTCGATCACCGACGGGCCGCCGCCTGCGAAGAGGCCGTTCACGATGCCCGCGAGAACGTTGTTGGAGACGTGGAACGCCATCGCGGCTTCCAGCCCGCCGCTGATCAGACCCATGAGCGCTGTGCACGCGGAGAAGACGAACAGATAGCTGACGAGCCACGGGTCCAGGGACACGTGGACCACCGCGAAGAGCGCTCCGGAGACCATGATGCCGAACGCCATGGCGAGACGGATGCTACGGAACCAGGCGCCGGCGGCGGGAACGGCCGCTCCTCGGAAGGCTATCTCCTCACCTGCCGACTGCAGAGGGATGGCGAGAAGAGTGGCGATGAGGATGGCGACGGTGGATGCCCCGATCTTGAATTCCCCCATCCCGGTAGACCCCGGCTCGATGAGTGCCGTCACGATGGTCGCAAGACCGACCAGGCCCGCAGATCCGAGGAGATAGATCCCGACGCGGCGCCAGTCGAAGGTGCGGGTGTGACGGAACACCGCCCGCCACGGCACCTTCGCCATCTTCGAGACCAGTATCGTCGCGAGCAACGCGGTGATGGCGGTGCTGAGGCCCGTGGCGACGATCGTGAGCGGTGTGAGTGCAGGCTTGTTCGGGTCTGCCGGGCCTTCGATCAGGACGACCGGCTGGAACACGATGATCTGGACCAGGAGCAGCATCGCCGGTATCGCGATCAGGACGACCAGGGACTTCCAGCGCGCCATCCGGAAGTGGACGCCGAACGGACGTTCGGGCAGTGTTCCAGGCAGCGCGGCGGCTGCGTCACCTGCGTGAAGAGGAGCGGTGTAGCCCCGCTCCACGGGCCCCGTCACTGTTCGGCTCCCGACCGGCGCGATCCGCCGTCGCCGCCCGTGACGACCGGTGCCTGCCCCGCTGCAGCCCGGCTGATGGGTGCCGCGGGGCCGGGCCGGGGATCCGCGCTCTGGGGCCCACAGGGCTCTGATGTGCGCACGATGAGCAACCTTTCTTAAGGGATCAATTGATCCGCTCTTGAGGAGAAAAGAGGAGAAAATCCGCCGTAGAGGCAAACACAAACGGTCAACGGTGTGGCCCCAGGAAATACTGAGCCGCCCACTACCGCGCCATCCCGGAGCATCCGGGGACCTCTAGACCGTCGAGGTCCGCGCAGGAGCCCCTGCCGCCCTCGGCGTCAGAACCGTCCCTGTGCGTCGAGTACGGATCGCCACGACGATGACGGTGCCGATGACGAGCGGAACAGGGATGAGGACGCTCAGGTCGATCGCGCCGGCGGAGCGGTCGGTAGCCACGGTCGGGTCCACCTGGAGCGCGGCGTCGATGACGAACTGCGTGGCGTTGTACACCGCATGGAGCACGACGGCGATCTCGAGCCCGCCGGTACGCCAGGTGATCCACGCGGTGCCGACCGCGAAGACGATGTACCAGAGGTTCAGCAACCCGCTCGTGGAGAAGTGGACGCTCGCAAAGAGCACGCTCGAGACGATGATGGCGAGCACGAGCCCGAGGCGGGCATCGCGCGTCCAGCTGCCCACGACGCGGAAGACGAGACCGCGGAAGCCGTACTCCTCGCCCGCGGCCTGGAACGGCGTCAGGACGAGTGCCGTGGCGGCGAGAAGCAGGGTGTCGTGCCATGACCAGGTCGTCTGCGGCAACGGCGTCCAGTAATACACGATCTGGAACACGGCAATCACCGGAAGGAGGACCACGAGGGCGCGGCCGAAGACGTCGAAGCGGAAGTGCGACAGCACCGAGGACAGCGACCCGCCGCGCACGCCGTAGAGCCAGCGCTGGATCAGCATGCTCCACGGGATCAGGAGGGCCACGGACAACGCCCCCGCGGCGTTGACGAGCGGGGTGTACCCCTCCCTGGCCTCGGTGCCGATCGCCGAATCGATGAGGGTGGCGATGATGGCGAGCGCAAAGACGAAGATCTGCATGCCCCCGAGGAGGAGGGCGATGGCGAGGATGCCTCGCCCGATACGGCGTTCGTCGCTCACGAGCCCACGGTGGTACTCGACAGGCGTGATGGGGTGTTCCATCATGTTCTCTCTGTTCTCAATGGGTGGACGTTCCTGACGGGTGGACGCGAGGTCGGCATGGCGTGAGTCGTCAGACGCCGATGCCGTCGAGGAGCCGGTCGCATCTGAGGTGAAGGACACGCTCCGAGACCAGTCCCGCCCAGCGTCGCGCGCTCGATCCACATATCCCGGGGGCGGCACTGCCGATATCCGCGAGGATGGTGACACGCCCACCTTTCGTCGTTGTGAGTACTGGCTGCGATGCCGAGGCATCTCGGCGCTTTCCCAGTTGAAACCGTGTCCTTGGGGCCAGGTCAAATCTGAGACAGGAGGCGGCCTGGCGCGCCACGAGCGCCGGAACCGCCTCCAGCTCAGCGACAGACCGGACTACGCGCCGCCACCGTCGGTGGTTGGCGTGGCCAGCGGCTGCAGTTCCCGCGCGAGCGCGACGCCGGTGGCGCCGCCGTGCTCGAAGAGGATCGGCCCGAGCTGGTTGGCCGTCTCCTCGCGCGCCCGGTCGCGCTGCCACTCGCCGGACACGACCAACCAGGTGACCGCGACGAGGTTGGCGACCTGGAAGGGCGGGTGGTCGATGAGCAGTCCCTCCCGTGGCGTGACCCGACGCTATGGCGGGCGTCCCGCGAGCGTTCAGGACTTGTCCCGACGCCCGACGGTAGAGGATCTTCCATCGATGTCGGCCCGCGCCTCCTGCGCTACTTCCTGGCCGTGGCCGAGGAGCTGCACTTCGGCCGCGCGGCCATGCGGCTCTACATCTCCCAGCCGTCCCTGAACCATCAGATCCGTAAGCTCGAGGAGATTCTCGGCACGCCGTTGTTCGTGCGCTCCAGCCGCCGGGTAGGGCTCACCGCTGCGGGGCGGACTCTGATCATCCTCACACATACGCGCATCACCGCCATCCGTGCGCATCCGCCTCGGGCAACGGCGCGGCAGCGCGCGAGGGATGATGCGGCTCAGGTCAGTCGCTGACGCCCCGGTCGGACTGACCGCGCTGGGGACTACGTGCCCGGGGCTACTTGCTGTCGATGCGGCCGAGTGCCGCACCGGTCTCAGCCAGCGCTGCGGTGGCCTTCGCCCATCCGGTACCGGCCGGGTCCAGCGCGCTGCGCAGGTAGGCGGTGGTCAGTCGCTGCAGGACCGCGACGCGCTCCGGGTTCTCGTCGGTGGTCTCGGCGGCTTCCCAGCTCGGGATGCCGCCCAGGGAGTGCTCGGCGCCGAACAGGGTCAGCAGGTCGGTGGCGCCCGGGCTGTGGGTATAGGCGTCCGTGAACCAGTCCGGGCCGCGGCTGGACATCCTCGACCGGTCGTGGTCGCCGGCCACCACGAGCGTGGGCGTGGTCAGCTCGGCGAACGACGGGTTCATGAACGGGAAGTGCTCCCGGGCGAACGGGTACAGCTCTTCGCCCCTGATCCCGGTCGCGGCCAGCAGCACGCCGGCCTGCACGCGCCGGTCCGCGTAGTCCTGGCCGGCCTTGCCCGTGCTGTCGAGGACGCGGGCGCCGAGCAGCATCTGCACGGTCTGGGCGCCCCAGGAGTGTCCGGCCGCGACGATCCGGTCCCGATCGACCCGCCCGGCAAGGCCTGGCACCGCACGTTCGATCGCCTCGAGCTGGTCCATGGCTCGCACGAGGTCGGCATGCCGCTCGGTCCAGACGTGGCCGAACCCGGGGTCGTCGAACCCGATGCCGTCGCGACGGGAGTCCAGGTGCGTCGGCTGGACGACGACGAACCCACGAGACGCCCAGAAGGCCGTCAGGGGTGCGTATCCGTCGAGCGACCACCCGTTGCCGTGCGAGAACAGCAGCACCGGCAGGTGCTGCCCGGTCACGGGGGCGGAGACGCGCACGTCGAGGGGGAGCGCTCGCCCTGGCGCGTCGAGGCGCACCGGGGCGATCGAGACGACTGGGACACCGGGACCGACGACGGCGTCGAGCGTATGGACGATCGGGGTGTCGGCCGTTGCGGGAGTACCACTCATGGGAGATCACTCGTCCTTTGCGTTCGGGGCCCCCGCCGAGGACAATTTAAGCGGAGCATCGCTCCGAAACAATACGGAGCAGCGTTCCATTTCGCAAGTCTCGACGGAGGTTCCCATGACGACTCCCGGTCCCGCCGGCTCGGCACCCCGCGCGAAGCGCGTCGATGCCAGGCGCAACGAACAGACCCTGCTGGAGGCCGCCGCCGCTGTTTTCGTGACGGACGGCGTGGACGCGCCTGTGCGGCTGATCGCCGAACGTGCGGGGGTGGGCATGGGGACGATCTACCGGCACTTCCCCACGCGTCCCGCGTTGGTGGCGGCGGTGTATCAGCACCAGGTGGAAGCGCTGGCGGAAGCGGGCCCTTCACTCCTGCGCGAGTCCGGCGACCCCGGGGTCGCCCTCCAGCGATGGGCGGCCGGCTTCGTCGACTTCCTCGTGACCAAGCACGGGCTCGCCGGTGCTCTCGGGGCCGACAAGGAGGGCGTGAACACCCTGCATCAGTACTTCGTCGACCGGCTCGTCCCGGTCTGCGACGCCCTGCTTGACGCCGCACTCGAACCGGAGGCCACCGGGCGAGTGTCCGGGTACATGCTCATGCGCGGCATCGGCAACCTCTGCATCGGCGGCGGCAACGACCCTCACTATGACGCCGCCCGCCTGGCCGCCCTTCTGGTGACAGGGGTGCTCACCGAGGCACGGCACGGCCGCGGCTCGGACACCGTCGCTCCGGAAGACGACTCCAGCCCGCCGCGCGACGAACAGTGACCCGAACACCGATCACGGACGTCGCACTCGATCCGGCGGCTGCACCATCGGTGAGTCGTCGGTTCGCTGATCGGAGAAACGGCGGCGCCAGGGCCGGCCGTCCGCTCCAGCGCGGCAGCCGCCAGTGTTGCGATCGCCCTCCGGTGGTCGACGGCGGCTGCGCGGCCGCCGCTGTCGCAGCGCTGTGGTCGGCGAGCTCGCGGGCGGGTGGCAGGCCCGACGGGAGGAGTCAAGCGGGATCCGTGCCGTCCTCGGCCGCCTGTGCGAGGCCCAATTGCTGGTGCGCGAGGATGCTGGCCCGGGTGAGCACGTCGATCTGTGCGGTGTTGTAGAGCGCGGCCACGGCGTCGACCAACGTCTGCTGAGTGGCGTGCTCACTCTTGGACAGGCGTCCGGCAGGGTTGTTCAGCCACGGATAGTCGATGAGCTTCTGGACGATGAGCGGTGCGAGTCTCTCGGCGAGGCTCTGCCGGGTGGCCTCGTCCGCGTCCGGAGGAAGGGCGTCCACCTCCGCGTTGACGGGATCGGTGTCGGTTTCCGTCATGCGCTGCAGGTCTTTCAGGGCGTCGTCGTCATACAGCCGGGTGTAGACGTGGATGAGGGAGGTGTCGGCCGCGGACAAGTGCCCAGCGGCGGACTCGAAGCCCGCCGGGGTGTCGGCCGGCACGCCATCGCGCAGAATGACGGCGATGTCGGAGCGGGCCCTGCGCAGGCGCTCCATCTCGGCGGCGAGCTGGGCGTCGACCTGGCGCAACACCTCCAGGGGAACGTCCCCGTTCGACGTCGCCACACCGATCTCGGACAGGGGCACCCCGAGCTCCACAAGGCGGCGGATGCGCAGCAGGCAGACAAGATGCGGTACGCCGTACTGCTTGTATCCGTTGTACCGGCGCTCCGGGTCCTCGAGCAGGCCTAGCCGGTGGTAGTGCCGGATGGTGTTCACCGTGGTGCCAGCGAGCTCGGCGAGTTCTCGGGTGCTCCAGGCCATGTCTGTCCCTTCCTGGATCACATCGGACACGGATGCATGTCGTGGCCGATGCCTGGAGGTCCACGCGATGATCTCGATGCGGGCCACGGGATTTGACGTGATCCCACCGTCGAGTCAAGTTCACAGGAGAGTTCTCGACACTGTGTTCCTATTGGTCCTCGCGGGCACATTAACACAGCGGATGCGGTTGCGTCCACGGAGGTGGTGTGCGAGTTTTCCCAGGTGGCAGGCGTGGCGCCGTGAAACGAGGACGGCCGTCGCGTGATCCTTCAGGTTGCCAAACCAAGATCGAAGGAATACAGAGCGATGGCCGTGAACAACGGTGCGGACCCCGCCGTGTGGCCGGCGGGGCGGATCCAGCAGGGCGATCCGGATCTGTTGCGATCCCTGGTGAAGACCATGGCCGAGACGTTGATGTCGGCCGAGGCCGACGGTATGTGCGGCGCCGAGTACGGCATGCGCAGCGAGGAACGCACCAACCGGCGCAACGGCTACCGAGGCCGTGGGTGGGACACCCGCGCCGGCATCGGCCTGGAGTTCCTCACCGGAGAGCCGCAGGGCTCCCATGACCCGCCTGTCACCTGGCACACCCTGCCCACCTTCGCCATGCGCAGGATGATCGAGTGGAAGGTGCCGGTCCGGCCCGCCGAGCCGGGGACGTACCTGCACGTCTGGCAGGTGACCGCGCACATGCTCGGCATCAAGGACGAGTACGTCCCCGCCACCCAGGACGCCACCCAGGACGCCGCCTACGCCCGGTCCGACCAGATCCTGCCCCGCGACATGGGCCCGGCGCAAGAAAGGCGGCCCGGGGTCACGGGCGCCCGGGCCACTTGAGGGAGCAGACATTGACGGTGCGGGTCGAGAACTTCGGGATCTGGATGAGCCTGGATTTCGGTGCGATCCGTCCGTTCGCGAGGCGCTTCACCCGGTAGGCGCCGGGCCGGCCCCGGAAGTAGTGCGTGCCGTTTTCGTCGCGCGCGCTGCTCGCGACGCCCGGACCCACGACCGTGACCGACACGCCCCCCACGTGGGCACACCTGAAGACCAGCTTGAGGAGTCCGTACGGCGGTGCCGCCGCGGCCGAGGGAGATGCGAAGCCGACGGTGGCCACGGCGAGGCTCGTTGCGAGCGCGCCCGCAAGGGCAGAACGCCGGACGATGCTGAGCATGATGATCCTTTCCTGGAGAACTCGGCCACTCTAACCTCGTCTCCCATATGCGCAGCGTGGTTCGGAAGAATGGTGAGGCATTTGCGGAGGTTTCTCGCAGTGTGTGGCAGACGAAGCGCTATAGATCTGGCCGAAATGCCCCGTCACTCGGGCCTGGCTTCCCGTGGCCACGCCGGCTCCCGTGGTGGACGTGGCTCGGCCTCAGGGTTCGCGGGCGCGGAGGTACGCGTCCAGGCCGGTGGCGCCCTTGAGCATCAGGATGGAGTTCCCTTCTCCTGACGCACGGGCTGCGGCTTGAGGTCGAGGTGCCGGCGTAGCGCCTCAGTGAACTCGTCGACCTTCACCAGCTGTTCCGGGGAGAGCGCGTCGACGAAGAGCTCGCGCACGTCACGTAGGTGCGGCACTGAGCCGTGCTGGAACGACTCCGCTCCGAAGTCGGTCAGCCGCACGTCGATGCCGTGGACGTCGTCGGGGCACGGGGCTCGGCGTACGAGCCCGCGCTTCTCCATCCGCCCCAGGTGGTGTGACAGGCGGCTGCGTTGCCAGCCGATCAGTTGGGCCAGCTCGGAGGAACGCATCGTCCTCCGATCCGCCTCGCTCAGTGCGAGCAGCACTCGATAGTCGGCGGAGGACAAGGACGACTCGCTCTGGAGCCGTCCCTCCAGGAGGGTGCGCAATGTTTCGGCGGTCTCGATGTAATTGCGCCAGATGCGCAGCTCCTCGCGCGTGGGCATCGCGCGGCGCTTCTTCTCCGCCATGGCACCTCCCGGAATTGACACGTCAACTCTGCACGTTACAGGATTGACACGTCAATCCCAATCACGGTGAGACCCGGATCCCACAAGGAGCGAACCCATGACCGACAGCACCGCCGTCCAGTTCGGTATCGACAGCTTCGGCGACCTACCTCGCGACGATCAAGGAAATGTCGTCTCCCATGGTCAGGCGATCCGCGCTGTCGTGGACGAGGCGGTCCTCGCCGACCAGGTCGGCGTGGATGTCATCGCCCTCGGTGAGCACCACCGCCCCGAGTACTCGATCTCCACTCCCGAGACGGTGCTGGCCGGCATCGCCACCAGGACCGAGCGCATCCTCCTCGCCTCGGGTGTGACAGTCCTGTCCTCCGACGACCCGGTGCGCGTCTTCCAGCGTTTCGCCACGGTCGACGCGCTCTCGAACGGGCGCGCCGAGGTGATCCTGGGCCGCGGGTCGTTCACCGAGTCCTTCCCGCTGTTCGGGTATGACCTGGCTGACTACGAGATCCTCTTCGAGGAGAAGATCGACCTGTTCCACAAGCTGCTGGACGAGGGACCGGTCACGTGGGAGGGCACCACGCGCGCCGCGCTCAAGGACGCCGACGTGTTCCCCAAGACGGAGTCCGGGCGGCTGACGACCTGGGTCGGTGTGGGCGGGTCGCCCCAGTCCGTCATCCGGACCGCGCGGTACGGGTTCCGGCTCATGCTCGCGATCATCGGCGGTGCGCCCGACCGGTTCGCCCCGTACGTCGACCTGTACCGGCGCGCCACGGAACAGCTGGAGACCACCGCCTACCCGGTCGGGGTGCACTCGCCCGGCTTCGTCGCCCAGACCGACGAGGAGGCCAAGCGACTTTTCTGGCCTGGCTACAAGGAGATGCGCGACCGCATCGGCGCCCTGCGCGGCTGGCCCCCTGTGCGGCGTGAGGAGTTCGAGGCCGACGTCGAGCACGGCTCCCTCTACGTCGGTTCGCCCGAGACCGTCGCGCGCAAGATGGCCCGTGCCATCCGCACGCTCGATGTCGGGCGCTTCGACCTGATCTACTCCGCCGCCGGCTCCGTCTCGGCCGGCGACCGTCTGCGCGCCGTCGAACTGTACGGCACCAAGGTGATCCCAATGGTGCGCGAGCTGCTCGCCGAGGAGCCCAGCACGCTGGAGGTGGCCCGATGACGGTGCGCACGGCCGTACGCACCATCGGCATCCTCGGGGCCGGCAAGGTGGGCACGGTCCTGGCCCGCCTCGCTCTCGCCGCCGGGTACCGAGTACTCGTCGCGGGGTCGGGGGACCCCGCGAAGATCGCCCTCACCATCGACGTCCTGACGCCCGGCGCCTCCGCCGTCTGGTCCGCCGAAGCCGTACGGGACGCCGACGTCGTGATTCTCGCCCTCCCGCTCAGCAAGTATCGCGCGCTCCCGACCGACGAGCTGCGCCACAAGCTCGTCATCGACACCATGAACCACTGGTGGGAGGTCGACGGGCCCCGCGAGCGGTTCCTCGCGCCCGGCGTCTCCTCCAGCGAGGAGGTGCGGCGTTTCCTCGACGGTGCACGCGTCGTCAAGGCCTTCAACCACATGGGGTACCACGACCTGGAGGACGAGGGCCGGCCCGCCGGGGCACCGGGCCGCAAGGCGATCGCGGTCGCCGGTGACAGCGAGGCGGACGTTACCGAGGTCGCGGCGCTCGTCGATGACCTGGGCTTCGACCCCGTGCCTATCGGACCTCTCGCCGAGGGTGTCCGGCTCGAGCCGGGCACCGCCGCCTTCGGCGCCAACGTCCAGGCCGCCGAGCTCCGACTTCTGACCCAGGCAGCCGTGCGCAACCCGATCGTGGAGTGATCCAAGTGAGCGATCCGGAAGCGGCCTCGGAAGTGATGCGGTCCATGACACAGGTCGGAGGCACCACCGGGGTCGAGGTGCTCTCGGCCCGCGACGTGCCCTTGGGCGGACCGCGGGCCTTGCGGGTGCGGCGCACGATTCCCCGGCGGGCTCGGACACCGATCGGCGCCTGGTGCTTCGCCGACCACTACGGACCGGTCGAGGTGCCGGCGGGCGGCATGGACCTACCGCCGCATCCCCACACGGCGCTGCAGACGGTGAGCCGGCGCTTCAGTGGCACCATCGAGCACCGCGACAGCCTCGGCACCCACTCGCTCATCCGTCCGGGAGAGCTCAATCTCATGACCGGCGGCCACGGCATCGCCCACTCCGAGGTCTCCACCGCGGACACCACGGTCCTCCACGGCGTCCAGTTGCGGGTGGCCCTGCCCGACGCGGATCGGGAAGCCGGGCGTGACTTCCAGCACCACGTGCCGGAGCCCGTACGGATCGACGGGGCCGAGCTGCGGGTCTTCCTCGGCTCAGTGGCGGGCGAGACCTCTCCGGTGCGGACGTTCACACCCCTGCTGGGTGCGCAGCTCGACCTGGAGCCGCACGCCACGGTCACGCTGTCCATCGACCCTGGATTCGAGCACGGCCTGCTCGTCTCGCCATCGTCCTGCCTCCGGCCGAATCCGCCGCACGCCCCGCCGGCGCCGATGATGCCGCCTCGCCCTGTGCGACCGCCCGCTCCGGATGCGCGATGCGGCGGCCGTCGTCGTGCGGCGCCGCCTCGCCGTTCCGCTTCTTCCGGCTCGGAGCGGCGAGGGATCGACCGGCGGCGCCGACGGCACTTGACCCTGTTGCCGGAACACAGTGTTGAATGCCCGCGTGATTTTGACTTTGCTCGATGACTTGGCGCGGGTAGCGGTCGAGCGCCGCTTCATCGCGATGCTCGGCGCGCCCGCGACGCTGCTCGCACGCTGCCGCCGATGGTCGCCGGCCGGCGTCCTGCTCTTCACCGCTGAAGTGTGACGCACCGCTCGAAACCTTGACCTGGTGGTGAGAACAGGGTGTCGTCTGGTCCGGACTGAACGACAACCTGCTCCGACTCACTTCTCAGTACCCCAGGGGGATCAGCAATGTTCGTCAGGAACACGTCCGTGATCGCCGGGAGCGCAACGTGGCCGGCATGACCGACATCAGCGAAACCGTCGTCGTCCTGGGCGCCACGGGGCAGCAGGGAGGATCGGTCGCCGCTGCGCTGAGGGCCGACGGCTGGGCAGTCCGCGCGGTCGTGCGCGATCCGTCCGGCCCCCGGGCCCGGTCCCTGTCCGCCGCCGGCATCGAAACCGTCCGTGGTGACCTCGCCGATCCGGAGTCGCTCCGCGCCGCCTTCTCCGACGCCCACGGTGTCTTCAGTGTCCAGCCGAACTCCGGCCAGGCCGGCGCCGAGGTGACCAACGAGGACGAGGTCCGCTTCGGCACGGCGGTGGCCGACATCGCCGAGCGCTGCGGCGTCGCCCACCTCGTCTACAGCTCGGCGATCACTGCGGGCTCGACGACGGGCGTCGACCATCTCGACACCAAGAGCCGTATCGAGCCCCACGTCCGGAACCTGGACATCGCCGGCACCATCATTCGGCCGGCGACATTCATGGAACTCCTGGTGACCCCCGAGATGGGCCTGGCCCGGGGACACCTGTCCTTCCTGATGCGTCCCGACCAGGCCATGCAGTTCATCGCGGTACGCGACATAGGCCGCGTCGTCGCCGCGGTCTTCGGCTCACCCGATCTCTATACCGGCCGCACCATCGAGATCGCCGGTGACGCTCTCACCGGCAACGCCCTGGCCGCGCAGCTGGCCCAGGCCACCGGCCGGCCGATCAGCTACAGCCGCCTGCCGACGACCCTGCTGGCGCAGGATGAGGTCCTCGGCAAGTTGGCGGCACTCGTCGACGACGGCAGGCTGGCCGGAAACGCGGAACTCGACGCGTTGCACGCGGAGTTCCCCTTTCTGCTGCGCTTCGACCGCTGGCTGGCGGGCCCTGGGGCGGATCTCCTCGAATCGAGGCCGTCGTAGCTGGTGATGTGCCGCGGCCAGCCGTCCTTAGCCGGCCCGGCCACGACGAATGTGCCGAGCAAGGCGATCACCCCGATCAGCACAGCGCCACGTTTTCGGTACATGCAAACCTCCTGCGTCGTCCGCCGGCATTCGGTGTCATGCGACACCATGTCGCGGGAACACCGTCAAGGTCTTGACCCTGTTCGGAGAACATGGTTTCTGCTGGGCCGGAGCCGCGACCTGTCCTGCAGGCCCGATGAAAGGAACCGAAGTGAAACCCACCGTCGTTCTGGTGCACGGCGCGTTCGCCGAGTCCGTCAGCTGGGGCGGCGTCATCCAGCGCCTGCTCGACGACCGTTACCCGGTCATCTCCGACGCCGCCGTCGAACTCGCCGGCGCGTCGCACGCCATTCCCGTGTCGGAGCCGGTCGCGGTCGCCGAGATCGTCCTCGACGCCACCCGATCGATCGGCTGAACCGTGGAGAAAACAATCACCAACTTGTGGCCCCGGCTGCGCGTGGCCGACTGGACCGAGACCCGCGACACCCTGCACATGTGGACCCAGATCGTCGGCAAGATCCGGATGGCGTACACGCCGTCGGCCAACCACTGGTGGCACGTCACGCTCTATCCCACGGCCCGCGGCCTGACCACCTCGGCCGTGCCGTACGACAAGGGCGTCTTCGACATCGAGTTCGACTTCGTCGACGAGCGGCTGCGCGTGCGCACCAGCGACGGCGGCTCGCGCGATGTGGTTCTCGAACCGAAGCCCGTCGCGACGTTCTACGGCGAGACGCTCGAGGCGCTGGCCGCGCTCGGCCTGAAGCCCAGCATCCACCCCGTGCCCAACGAGGTCGAGCTCGCGATCCCCTTCGCCGAGAACGACCGGAACCGCTCGTACGACGGGGAAGCCGCACGACTGTTCTGGCGGCAGCTGCTGCAGGCCGAGCGGGTGATGAGCCGCTTCCGCTCCGAGTTCGTGGGAAAGGCCAGCCCGGTGCACTTCTTCTGGGGTGCGATGGATCTGGCATACACCCGCTTCTCCGGCCGGGCCGCCCCGCAACACCCGGGCGGCGTGCCCAACTGCCCGCCATCGGTCATGCACGAGGGCTACTCGCACGAGCTGGCCAGCTTCGGTTTCTGGCCGGGCGGCGGTGAGGAAGGCGCCTTCTACGCGTACGCGTATCCGGAACCGCCGGGCTACCGGGAGCGCACGGAGGCGTACTTCGACACGACCCTGCAGGAGTGTGTGCTTCCGTACGAGAAGGTGGCCGAGTCAGCCGATCCCGACGCGACACTCCTCGACTTCCTCCGCGCAACCTACGGTGCCGCCGCCGACCTGGCCGCCTGGGACCGCTCGGCCGTGGAGGCGTGACCGTCGCGTCCCCTGGACGGGGGCTCAGGGGACGCGACGCCGGCCGCCGAGCCTTGCCCGCCGCCGTCGCTGCCGGGCCGGTCCGGGCCGGAGCGCTGCCGTTGTCGGCGAATGTTTAGACGGTGCGCATGGGCGGTCTCGCCGCCCACCCCGGACGCGGTGTTCGATTACCAGATCGGCGGCGCCTACGACAATCCGGCCGCCAAGGTCGTCAGCCGGGACAGGCAGGACGAGGCCGACCACGACCTTCACGACATCCGCACAGGGACGGCAGCGGAGTAGTCCGGCTTGACCCGGTGGCGGGAACATGGTTTTGGCTTGCGGGGACGAAAGGGAGTCCGCACTGTGCCCAGAACGAAGATCGACCAGCTCTTCGCACGGCGAGCCCAGGTGTTCCGCCGCTCCGGCCTCTCTGGTCTCGTACTTGTGATCTGCGCGATTTCGGCCATGGGCTGCACGCCGGCAGAGAACGAGCAACCCACGCCGGCCGCCGGTTCGTCAGCGGCTGACCTGACGAAATTCTATTCTCAGAAGCTGGACTGGTCGGGCTGCGCCGAGTTCGCCACCAGCAAACGGGAAGCGGAGATTCTCGCGGACCCCAAGGCCCAGTGCGCACGGTTGTCGGTTCCGCTGGACTACGACGACCCGAAGGGCGCCACCGCGTCCGTCGCGGTCCTGCGTGTCAAGGCGCGGGGGGAGTCGAAGGGCTCGGTGGTCTTCAACCCGGGCGGCCCGGGCGGCTCCGGCGTGTTGGGCGGGCTGGCCGTGAGCCGGGGGCTGGCCAAGAGCCGCATCTCCGAAGCCTTCGACATCGTCGGCTTCGACCCGCGCGGTGTCGGTGCCACCAGGCCGGCTGCCGACTGCCATTCGGAGAAAGGCACGACGCGGGGGGACAAGGTGTTCCCCACGTTGACCTTGACCGTCGATCTGACGGAGGAGGACACCCGCGCGGTGTTCGACCGCTGTGCCGAGGGATCCGGGGGCGCGAAGGGGCTCGCTTCGATGGGCACCCGCACGACCGCTCGCGACATGGACGTTCTGCGAGCCGTTCTGGGCGACGAGAAGCTGACCCTGCTCGGCCAGAGCTACGGCACCCGGCTCGGCTCGGTCTACGCCGAGCAGTTCCCGCAGCGGGTGCGGGCGATGATCCTCGACGGCGCGTTCGATCCGGGGCTGGGCACGATCGAGCGGCGACTCGCCGCCTACGGCGGGTTCCAGCGAGCGTTCGAGGTGATGGCGGCCACCTGCGCCAAGGACGCCTCGTGTCCGCTGGGGACCGACCCGAAGGCCTGGACCTCGAGATTCCAGGCGCTCATGCAGCCGCTGCGGGACAAGCCCGTGCCCGCGCTGGGCCAGGAACTCGACTTCGACGGGGCCGTCGGCGGTGTGATGGCGGGACTGTACAGCCCGACGCTGTGGCCCGCCGTCGTGCGCGGCCTGAACGAGGTGCGGCAGGGGCGCGGCGACAGTCTGATGCGTCTGGTCCAGGACCTCGGCGGCGGTGCGGCCGACAACGCGGTGAACGGCAACGTGACCGAGGCCCTCTTCGCGATCAACTGCATGGACGAGCGGCGCCTCACCCCGCAGGACGTCGCCCGGTTGCGCGCCCGGGCGTTCGAGGTCGCCCCCTTCATGAGCCCGGGCGGCGACGTCGGGCGGGGCGCCCGGGACGGATGCGAGTTCTGGTCGGCGCCGCCGACTCTCGGCATTCCGTACGCCCAGAACATTCAAGGCCTTCCGAAGACGCTCGTCATCTCGATCACCGGTGACCCGACGACCCCGCACGCGGGCGGCGTCAAACTCGCCGAGACCCTAGGCAGCGCTTTGCTGACCGTGAAGGGCGAGGGGCACACGGTTGTCTCCGGAGGGGCCAACACGTGTGTCGACAAGATCGCCGCCGACTATCTGATCGATCTCAAGCTGCCGGAGCCGATGCCGGAATGTTCGGTCTGAGCCGGCGGAAAGGCGGTGTCGTGTTGATGACGAACCCAGGGTGGGCAGCATGCGACCGATGATTCTCGTTCACGGCGCGTGGCACGGCAGTTGGTGCTGGGCCTCGGTCACCCCCCACCTGGCCGCTCGTGGCATACCGTCGGTCGGGGTGGACCTCGCGGGGCACGGCTTGAACAGCCGGCCGCCGTTCGCCCGCTCGGCGCGGCCCTTCGATCCGGCGGCGCTGGCCACCGAGCTCTCGCCGGTCGCCGGCGTCAGCGTGCGCGATGCCGCCGAGGCGCTCGTCGACCGGATCCGGCTGGCCGGGAACGGCGAGCCCGGCGTCGTCGTCGCGCACAGCCTCGGTGGCGTGATCGCGACCGCCGCCGCCGAGCTCGCTCCCGAGTTGTTCGCCCACCTCGTCTATCTCAGCGCGTACGTCCCTGTCACCGCGTCCGTGGCCGAACTCGCCGCGAGCTACCACTCCTTTGACCGGGTGCTGGTCGCCGACCCCGCGGTGGTCGGCGCGCTGCGTCTCGACCCGGCGAACCCTGCCCTCCGGGATGAGATCCGGGAGCTGTTCTACGGCGACGTCGACGTGTCGACGGCCGAGGCGGCCATCGCCTTGCTCAGCAACGACGCGCCCGCGCAGTTCGCCGCCGAGAAGGTGACGGTGACCCGGGAGCGCTTCGGCGCGGTCCCACACTCGTACATCGTCTGTGCCAAGGACAACGCGATCCCGGAGGTCCTGCAGCGCCGCCTGGTGCGGGCCATCGACGCCGCTTCCGTCGCGGCGACGGGGGTGGTCACGCTGGACAGCTCCCACTCCGCCTTCCTGTCCCGCCCGGCGGAGCTGGCCGGGGTCCTCGCGGAGGCCGAACGGGGCGGGGGCTCCTGGAGCCGCTGAGGCCGACGATGGCACCGGAGCCGCAGGTTCGGCTCGGGCTGCGCTTTCTGGTGCTCGGCCCGGTGCGGGGTTTCACGGCGAGACGGAGCTCGACCTCGGCCCGCCGCGGCAGCGGGCGCTGCCGGCATCACTGACCGGCAGCGGATGACGCCCGCTCGAGAAGTCCGCAACCGCCCTTGCCCCGGTGCCACCTTGCGCGCCGGTGCGTACGTGCAGGGGCCGGTCATGCTTGACCGTGTCCCTGGAACATGGTTTTTGATGACCGGGTGTTCGAAGAATGGCGGCGGCGCCGAGCCATCCAGCGCCTCAAACTCGGGGACGGGCACGCGCTGAAGCGATTCCGCTGGTGGCAGCCTCTGTCCCGGTCCCTGCTCTATCTTCCCGCGGACGCCGGCGCGGGCCGGCCGGCGGAATACGCGGTCGACGTGAACCACATGAAGAGCAACGAGAACCTCGACACCGAAGCCCACCTGTATCGCGACGGCCGGCACTTCGAGCGGGCGAGGCTCCCTGCCGTCTTCCCGATCGAGGGCGGCGCGATCGAGGTGGAGACGTCGGCCTTCGGCCTCCGGCGGTGCCACTTCGTCGCCGACGACGGGACCGAGCAGCAACTCGTGCCGGATCCGCGCTCGGCCGAGGGGCGCCGCGCCCGGCTCGACCGCGAGCGTCCGTTGCTCAGCCGCTGGATCGGCGTGATCTCCCTCGTCCTGATCCTCGTGCCGCTGATCCTCGGCCTTCTGCAGACCGCCGAGTCGATCTCCCGGTTTCCGCCGCTGGCCGAGCGGTTCGGTGTCTTCGAGTCGCCGATCGATGCGTCGGCCTGGCTCAACATCGCGCTCGTGATCAGCGCGACGGTGGGCAGCACCGAGCGTGCCCTGCGCCTGCGGTACAACCGGTGGCTGGACGCGGTGGCGGACTGACGGCGGGTCAGCCTTCCGCCCGCGACTGCCGGCGGGCCAGCTCTTCGGCGCGGTGGATGACGTCGAGCTGGGCCTCGTTGTGGAGTTCCCGCAACGCGTCGATGAATGTCTGCCGCGTGACGGACCTCCCCTTCGACACGTGGGCCATCGCGTCGTTGTCCATCCAGGGATGGTTACGAAGGGTACGGACCAGGGACGGTGCGTACTTCTCGGCGAGGTTCTGCCGCGTCGCCTCGTCGGCGTCGGCGGGCCGGCCGCTTGACCCGGTTCCTGGAACAGGGTGTCGCATACGGGGAGACGTTCATGGAAGGAGCCGGTATGACACTGGAAGCTGCGATCCGTTCCAACGACGTGGCGGCGGTGGTGGAACTGCTCGAGTCGGGCGCGGACCCGCAC
This sequence comes from Streptosporangium nanhuense, assembly GCF_059358815.1. Taxonomy (NCBI): domain Bacteria; kingdom Bacillati; phylum Actinomycetota; class Actinomycetes; order Streptosporangiales; family Streptosporangiaceae; genus Streptosporangium; species Streptosporangium nanhuense. The sequence goes on along the minus strand of NZ_JCADBG010000011.1, from coordinate 134,910 downwards.
CGCCGCGGCGCCGATGGTCACCACCGCGCTGGGCGGCATCGGCGAGCCCGCCGTCGGGGCCATCCACTCCAACATGTTCCCCGCCTGCGGCACCGAGGAAGCCACGAACGAGCAGGAGGAGCGTGCCCTGCAACGATGGCGTGACTTCCAGGCCCACGAGTCGGGCTATCAGCACGAGCAGATCCAGAGCCCTCAGACGATCGGGTACGCGCTCACCGACTCGCCGGTGGGGCAGGCGGCCTGGCTCTACGAGAAATACGAGCAGTGGACGGACCACGACGGCGATCCGGAAAACCTGCTCAGTCGCGACGAGATGCTGGACAACATCACGTTGTACTGGCTGACCGGCACCGCCGCCTCCTCGGCTCGCATCTACTGGGAGAGCTTCCGCACCTACCGCGACCCGAAGGTCGAGGTGCCGGTCGGCGTCAGCCTCTTCCCCCGCGACATCTATCTCGCCGCACGTCGCTGGGTGGAGCAGCGTTACCCGAACCTCGTGCACTACAACGAGCTGCCCAAGGGCGGACACTTCGCCGCCTGGGAACAACCCGAGCTGCTGGCTGCGGAGGTGCGGGCCACCTTCCGCCACGTACGCCAGAGATCCGCGACGAAAAGCACCGACGCTTCGTGAACCCGACGCCGACATCGCTTTCCTCGACAACGCCCGTCCCTTCGGTACGCGCATCGGGATGGCCTGGTGGAGTCGCTTTCGGTCGGCCGGCGGTGGCCCTTCGCTGATCATTCTGGCCGTCATGGATCCGGCCGTGCTCGCCTTCGTCCGGCTCCGCGAGCGGTCGCGCCGCACCGGTCCGGAGCGAGGGGTGTAGCTCGTTCATCGCTTGGGCAGCACGGCCGCCGCGAGTATCACGTTGTTGACGATGGTCGCGGCGAAGCTGCGGGCGATCGCGTCGGCGGCGGCATCGGCTGCCCAGACGCCGTGCTCGAGTTGCTTGGCTCGGGCGATGGTCGCGGTGGTCCGCGGGATCTCGGGATGGAACCGCGGCAGCATCCCGCTTCCGGACAGCAGTGCCACGAGCGCGGCGAGGCGGGGCTCCGGCTCCGTCTCGCCGACCAGCACGCCCCGTACGCCGCGGAGCAGGCTCCTGCGGCGCCCGGATTCGCCGTCTGTCAACATCTCCCTTCTGGGCGCTTCGGTCTCGACACAGGTTGATCGGTGGATGTCGTTGCGCTCGATGAGACGTTCGAGCAAGGGGCGGCGCAGGACCGGTCCGATCACGGCGAGCGTCGCCTGGACGCCTCGCGGCCTCGAGGTGAGGTAGTCCCACGTGGATCGCAGGAGGTCGTCCGTCGGTGGCCGCTCGGCGACGGCTTCCACCCGGGTCGACCCGCTCCATCCGGGTACGGTTCGCACGTGCCGGCCGATGCTGAGATCCGCGAGCATCGCTCCGGCGAGAACGTAGGGAAGCGTTTCCTCACCGGCGACGACTCCGGTGCCCTCCGGCCCGGAGAACGGCTGGAACAGGAGTAACAGAAGGTCTTCGGCCAGGGTCGGCGGGCCGAGCCGCTGTGTCATCGCGTGATCCTTTCGGCGGGGAACGCGACGCGAGTCCGGGAAACGCGACGCAGTCGACGGGGGGAGGGTGGAGCCGGAGGTCAAGCCACCACGAACGAGACGACACCCCAGACCAGGGTGGTGGTCAACGTCGTCCAAAAGACGATCGCGATCGCCTGCCACAGCAGCACCCAGGAGCGCGAGGTCCCCGAGGCGATGAGCATGGCCGCGGTGAACTGGGTCGGCACGGCCAGCGGTCCGAGCAGGCTCGCTCCGGGCACACCGAAGCGCACGAGGTAACGGCGGAAGCGCCGGCGCCCCTTGGACTCGGGGCGCTCCTCGCGGCTGCTCGGCCGGTGTCCGTGAGCGACCGCGGCGGCGCGGGCCCGCGAGCTGATCAGCACGACGACGAGTACGCAGAGGAAGTTGCCCGCGGCTGCGGCAACCGCGGCCACCACGGGATGGATCCCACCGACCACTCCGATCGGCGATGCGCCCTCGCCTTCGATGAACGGGATCGCGCCGGCCAGCATGACGACGAACGGCTGGACCAGTTCGGGCACCTCGGCCACGAGGTCGCGGAAGTTCTGAACGAGCGTTTCGACGGGATTCACGGCGGGCTCCTCGATCGGGGAGATGCGTCACCACCGAGTAGAGACCGTGTGCTCAGCACAGAGTCAAACGCCCTGTTCGTGGCATTCCCGAGGATCGGGCGCGTTCCCCGCCGGGGTCCGCCTCGGGCCACCGGCTCGGTACTGTTGAGCGAGGATTCCGGCCCGGCCCAGCACATCGACCTGGGCGGCGTTGTAGAGCCCGACGACGGCGTCGATGAACGTCTGGCGCGTGACGTGCTCGCTCTTGGACAGATGCCGGGCGGGATCGCGCAGCCAGGGATAGTCGACCAGATGCTGGGCCAGCCGCGCGGCGAGCTTCTCGGCGAGGTTCTGGCGGGTCGCCTCGTCGGCGTCGGGCGGCAGGGTGTCGATGTCGTGGCTGATGGGATCCGTGTCGGCGTCCACCATGCGCCGCAGGTCCTTCATCACGTCGTCGTCGTAGAGCTGGCTGAAGACGTGGATGAGTGAGGTGTCGGACGCGGTCAGCCGCGGCGCGACCGACTCGAAGCCGGCGGGCGCGTCGGCCGGCGCCCCGTCGCGCAGAATGATCGCGATGTCGGAGCGGGCTCGGCGCAGACGCTCGACCTCGGCCGCCAGGTCGGCGTCGACCTGGCGCAGCACTTCCGGAGCGGGGGCGCCGCCCGAGGTGATCGCGCCGATCCGGGAAAGGGGTACACCCAGCTCTACGAGACGCCGGATGCGCAGGAGGACGACGAGATGCTGTACCCCGTACTGCTTGTATCCGTTCACCCGGCGTTCGGGCTCGTCGAGCAGGCCGAGCCGGTGGTAGTGCCGAATCGTGTTCACCGTGGTGCCGGCGAGTTCCGCGAGCTCACGGGTGCTCCAGGCCACGTCGGTTCCTTCCTGGGTCTGACCCGGCGGTCGGCTGTCAGGTGCTGGCTCGCAGTTGACACCGTGTTCCCACCACAGGGTCAACGCGCCGACGACTCGGATCTCGAAAGCTTCCTCAAGTCGCGCCCGCGCTTCGAACACCGCCGTGTCCGGCTCCGTCGTCCGGGCCAGTGCGCGCAGACGTGCGCAGAAATTGGAGGCAATGACGCGAAAGACCTTGCGTACCCGTACCCGGGCGCTGGCGGCCATCGGCCATCACCTCCGGGTCCTGGGTGAGGCGGCCCACCGGGCAGCCCCGCGGGGCGTCCCGCCCCCGGCCCGGACAGGCGCTGATCCGCTCGAGCGGAGTCCCGGAGCCGGAGAACTCCGCCTCCGCACGGGCGCGCGGGTCGTCGGCGCCGCGGGCGATCGCGGCCGGCGTCAGGTCGGGCCGGCTCCCGACGGGCACGATCCCGCGCCTGGCGAAAGAGCGAGGGGCGGCGGGCTCACCCAGGTGCGCCGCTACGGCAGGGCGGGCACGGCCGGCGCGGTGTTGGTCCAGCCGGCCTCGAGCATGGTCCGGGTGCTGGTCTCCTTGAGGGACAGCTTGCCGCTGATCGTGGTCGTCTGGCTCTCGGACAGCAGAAGCATCGTGTCGGTGTCCACGATCAGGTAGGTCTTGTCCTTGATCGTCAGTCCGTTGTCCTGAACGGCCTTCGGGTGGTCGATCGACAGGGCCGCGCCGGTTCTGCCCATGCCGTCCTTGGACTCTCCCCGCGAACGGACGGCGGGCATCGTCAGCAAGGCCTGGTAGGCCGCGGCGCGGACGTTCTTGGGCACCGGAAGCCGATGGAGCATCATCGGCAGCGCCCCGGTGATGTCCTGGTCCACGTTGTTCCGCTCGGCCCGTTGGACCCGCGCGGCCTCGGAGAGCCAGGACTTCAACGCGTTCGGGTCCGCGGGCAGTCGCTGGACCTCGTCGTACGTCAGCCGCTGCCCGGCCAGAAAGAACTTGTCGTCGTTGCCGCGTACGGGCCCGATGTGGCCCTTGTCCGGCTCGGCCGACAGCTTCACGACCTGGCCGTCGGCCGTGCGGTTCCACTTGGCCGGCGAGCCGTCGCGGCGCCACGCCTTCCGGTCCGCCGCGCTCTTCGGGTACGCCCCCGCCTTCCGGTATCCGAACCAGGCCTTGCCGTCGGGCGCGGCCCATTCCTCGCTGAGCCTCTGCTCCACCACCCAGTATCGATTCGCGCCGCTGCCCATCTGGCGGGGACCGGTGCGCTGGGTCAGCACCCTCGTATGCCAGTAGGCGCCTTCCGGTGGGGCCGACTCGGAGGCCGTGAGACGTGCCTCCGGTGCCTTCACGACGCTCGGCAGGCCCAGCAGGGCGGCGGCGCCCACGGCGGCCACGACGCCCACGGCGGCCAGGCCGGTGCCGACGGCGATCAGCGGCCGGACCGGTGCGGTCGCGAGCTTCATGTGTTTCCTCCAGAGGTTCGAAGTGACGTCCCCCAATACGCCTGAGCGCCTCACAAGGTTGCCTGCGACACTCGGGCAACTATTGGAGGATCCAAGGCGTATTAGGGGGCGTGAAACGGGACAGACAGACGTGAGCGGCGCGGAGCACGACTTCGGCGCGTTCGTAGCCGCAAGGGCCTCCACCCTGCTGCGGGTCGCCTACCTCGCCTGCGGGAACGAGGCGGAGGCGGAGGACCTGCTGCAGACGGCGCTGGAGCGTACCTACAGGAACTGGGACAGGGTGCGGCACGACAGCCTTGAGCCCTACGTGCGCCGCGTCATCATCAACACCGCCATCAGCCGGGCCCGCCGCCGGGCGATCCTGAACATCATCCCGGTGCGCATCCTGCCGGAGAGGGCGGAGCGTTCGACCAACGTCGATCTGCGCCACCTGCTCATGGACGCGCTGCGTGGCCTGCCTCCCCGGCAGCGCGCGGTGGTGGTCCTGCGCTACTGGGAGGACCTCAGCGAGGCGCAGACCGCGGAGGTGCTCGGCTGCACGGTCGGCACGGTGAAAAGTCAGACGTCGAAGGCGATGGCCAAGCTGCGTGCAGCGCTCGGCGAGGCATCCGTGGAAGGAGTGATCGGCAGTGCCCACGCTTGAGGAACACCTCCGCCAGGTCATGGCGGAGGAGACCGCGAGGCTGCACGCCGCACCCGACCTGGGGGACCGGGTCATCCGGTCCACGAGGCGGATGAGGACGCGGGGCAGGGTCGCGGCCCTGGCCACGTCGGTGGCCGTCCTCGCGGCAGGCCCCCTCTACCTGGCGGTGGCCCCGGGCGCCGTGCAGACGCCCGCCGTGTCGGAGACGCCGGCCGTCTCCGACACGCAGGGGCCGCCCGCCATCGACGACACCCCGCCCGTGCCGTCCGCCCCTCCCAGCCTCGGGGACCTGGGCGACGGGAGGACGCTCAAGCACGTCAGGGTGGGTTACCTGCCCGAGGGCCTGCGGTGGGGCCACTGGTCGGTGGACCACGGCGACAGCTACTCGACCTCGTGGAACTTCGACGGCGACAAGAACGGCTTCTACTGCGTGCAGATCTTCGTGTACGAGGGGGAGGCCGTCCAGGAGGTCGACGACCGCGTGCGGGGGTATCGCGACGAGGGGGAGGGCGAGGAGGTGACTGTCGGCGACCGGACCGGCTATTCGGTCATCGAAAACGTCGGCGAGGACGGCATGAAGGGCACCCCCGCGCTCATCCTGAACATGGGGGAGCAGCGGCGGGCCGAGATCATGTTCAGCCCCACGTACGCGAGGAGATTCCCCAACGCCAAAGCCGTCGACCGCGAGCTGATCAAGATCGCCGAAGGTCTCACCGCCGACGACCAGTAGTGCTTCGTCAGGTGGTCAGGGCGGTTCCGGCTCGGCCGGGAATCGCACGGCGGGCGTGGTCCGCCGGGCGTCGCGGCCCGCGTCGCCCGGCGGATCCTGGCGTTGACAGCCGCGATCCGGCACAACCGCGCCACCGGCCGGCCCGCCACCCGGTCATCGATCGCCTACGACCACTGACCGGACTCACTCGTCCAGAGCGTTCCGGGGAGGGAGGGGCTCCGCGGTGTCGCGCCGCGCCACGAACACGAACTCCCCGCCCGGCCGGTCGGGCGCGTCGCGTACGTCCTCGACGACGAAGCCGTGCTCGTGCAGGTCCCGCTCGATCTCCCCGCGTTCGCGGAAGCGAAGTGTCGAATCCGAGGTCAGTACCTCACCGTCCGCGGCGAACACGTGCGTGCCCCGGAAGCTCACCAGAGGCAGGCTCACCTCCGTCAGCTCGGCCCAGGTCTCGACGCGGCCGACGCCCGGAATGTCCGTCACGCGGTACGTGCTCTCGCGCGTCCACCCCGCCCACTCCTCCCACACGCGCCGCGCCGGATCACGCGTCTCGAAGACGAGCCGCCCGCCGGGCCGCAGCGCCTCGTACGCGCCGCGCAGCGTCCTGCGCCATGCCCGCGGATCGGCGATCGCCTGGGCGACGTTCCCGGTCATCGTCACCAGGTCGACCCGCATGGGCGGCAGGTCGCCCGCGTCGCCGTCGAGCCAGCACACCCGCTCCGCGCCCGGCTTGCCGCGCGCGACGTCGACGGACGCCCGCGCGGGATCGATCCCGGTGACCGTGATCCCGCGCCCGGCGAGCAGCAGCGCGAACACGCCCGTACCGCACCCGATGTCCAGCACGGACCGCGCGCCGAACTCCCGCGCCATCGCGAGATACGCGTCGAGATCGCCGCGGTCCGGATCGAGCGGGTCGTAGATGGCGGCGAGGCGCGGATGCCCGAACATTGCGTCAACCATGGAAACGACCGTATATCGCCTTGAGCCCGCGCATCGGAGGTCCATGGCTCCGGCGTTCTCCTCGATGAGCGCCTACGGCCGCGCGGGCGGGTGAGTGCGGCCGAGCTGCTCGCGGGTCTTGGCGGTCGGCTGGCGAGTGCACCGGTTCGGGTGTCCCGGACGGCGGGCGGTGCCGGGGATGCGCTGGTCCGGCCAGGACGTCGACGCGGCGAACGGCCACGGTAGCGGCCGTCGGCCGTGTCAGAAGCGGAACCGCACGATGCGGGTGGACCGCTTCATGCCCGGCAGCAGATTCATGACGCGGTACACGCGGCGCACGTTCGCGGGCGCCTTGGCCATCAGCACCGGCGAGTCCGTCATCGGCGCCTCGTCGACGTATTCGAGCCGCGGGTGCCAACCGGCCGGCTCTGCCGGGTCGTTGAAGCCGCAGTGGAACTGGGTGCCGTACCTGCGCAGCACGGGATGCCATTTCGAGGTGCGCCACGCCCAGACCGACACCGTGTCGAACTGTATCTGTCCGGCGGGAAAGGCTTCGACGACGCCGATCAGCAGCCGCCGGACGTCGGTCTCGGTCAGATAGGGCACCAATCCCTCGGCGATCATCAGCACCGGCCGGCCGCGGGGAACGCGTTCCAGCCAGGTCAGGTCGGTGACACTGGAGTCGATCAGGGTGTAGTGCTCGCGTGGCGGCAGGAATCGCCGCCGCAGGTCGATGACGGATCGATAGTCCAGGTCGTACCAGTCGACGGTGGCGGGCGGGTCGATCCGGTACACCCGGGCGTCGAGGCCGCAGCCCAGGTGCAGCACCACCGCGTCAGGGTGATCGGCGAGGAAGCTTCGCGCCCAGTCGTCGTGGGCCTTGGCGCGCACCACGGCGGCGAGGCCTATCTGGCTGGTGCCGAATCTGCGTTTGTCGTAGCCGGGGTCGAGGCGGCGCATCGCCTGCTCGGCGTACCCGTCACCGAGGATCGGGTCCGGTAACCGGTTGTCCAGCGCTTTGGCCTTGAGGACGGGTCTCAGGGTCTGCTGCGCTCCGACGAGTTCGGTGTCTCCCATACAGCTACACTAGGCACATTTCACGAATTTCGTGAAGTTCGTGAACACTTTCCACGACCAACAGCAGATGAGGAGCTTCAGTGACACAAGCGGACGAGAGTGCCACTGCCGACTACCAGGAACGGTTCGCGCAGATCATGGTCGAATCCGGCATGCCCCGGATGGCCTCGCGCGTATACGCCGCACTGCTGGTCGCCGACTCCGGCAAGCTGTCGGCCGCCGAACTCGCCGGGCGACTGGGCGTCGGCGCGTCAGCGGTCTCGGGGGCGGTCAAGTACCTGGTGCAGGTGCGACTGGTCGAACGCGGCCGCGAACCCGGTAGCCGACACGACTTCTGCCGTATCCACGAGCACACCTGGAGCCACTACGTCAGCCAGTCCGACCCGGTGCTGGCCCGGCTGCAGGAAGGCGCCGGCGAGGGCATCGCGGTCCTGGGTCCCGACTCTCCCGCCGGACGGCGGCTGGAGGAGACCCGACGGTTCTTCGCGTTCGTACGCGAGGAGATCAAGCGGTCGATGGCGAAGTGGCAGCAACTCCAGGAGGCCGAACAACTCCAGGAGGCTGAACGCGAGCCCGGTCACAGGCGCGCGCCGTGAATGCGCCGGTGGCGCGAGCGTTCGCGGCCGTACTCTTCCAGGGATTTTGGAGTCCAGGGCCGTATCCGCCGGATTTTCCATCAGGTCGATGCGGGGCGGTGCGGAAAAAGGGCGCCTCGGGCGGACGGCAGAGGAGGCGTCGCCTTTCGTCGCCTTTCGTCTCCTCGATCCTCCCGGCCGCCGGCCGATCGACCCGATGATCGGGGTGCGTGGCATGACGAGACCCCCGCTGTGCCGCGCCCGGGCCGCCGCGCCGCCGGATCAGCCGATCCAGACCGTCTTGAGGTTGCAGAACTCCCGGATGCCGTGGGCGGAGAGCTCACGGCCGTAGCCGGAGCGCTTGATCCCGCCGAACGGCAACTCGGGGTAGGAGACGGTCTTGCCGTTGATGAAGACCTGGCCGGCCTCCAGGTCGCGGATGAAGCGCTCCTGCTCGGCCTCGTCGTCGCTCCAGGCGTTGGATCCCAGCCCGAAGGTGGTGGCGTTGGCGATCCGCAGGGCCTCCTCGATGTCGGCCACCCGATACAGCGAGGCCACCGGGCCGAACACCTCCTCCAGGTAGATGCGCATGTCACGGCTGATGTCGGTGATCACCGTGGGCGGGTAGAACCAGCCCGGCCCGTCCGGCCGCCGTCCGCCGCACAGCACGGTGGCACCGGCGGAAACGGCGTCGTCCACGATCTCCTCGATGTCGGCCCGGCCCTGCTCGGTGGCCACCGGCCCGACGTCGGTGGACGCCTCGAAGGGATCTCCCACCGTCAGTTCGAGCATGCGGGAGACGAACCTGTCGGCGAAGGCGTCGAAGACGTCGGCGTGCACGATGAACCTCTTGGCCGCGATGCAGGACTGCCCGTTGTTCTGCACCCGCGCCTCCACCGCGGTCGCGGCGGCGCGGTCCAGGTCCGCCGAGGGCATCACGATGAACGGGTCGCTGCCGCCCAGCTCCAGCACCGTGTGCTTGACCTCGTCGCCGCAGATCGCCGCCACCGAACGGCCGGCCGGCTCGCTGCCGGTCAGCGTCGCGGCGGCCACCCGGGGATCGCGCAGGATCGGCTCCACCCGCCGGGAGGAGATCAGCAACGTCTGGAAGCAGCCGTCCGGGAACCCGCCGCGGCGAAAGACGTCCTGCAGGTACAGCGCGCACTGCGGCACGTTGGAGGCGTGCTTGAGCAGCCCGACGTTGCCCGCCATCAGCGCCGGGGCGGCGAACCGCATCACCTGCCACATCGGGAAGTTCCACGGCATCACCGCCAGCACCGGGCCCAGCGGCTGATAGCGACCCAGGGCACGCCGTGCCCCGACCTGCGACGGGTCGGCCAGCGGCTCGTCGGCCAGGAACCCGGCCGCGTGGTCGGCGTAGTAGCGCATGCCGTGCGCGCACTTGAGCGCCTCACTCCGGGCCGCGGCCAGCGTCTTGCCCATCTCCGTGGTCATCAGCTCCGCCGAGAGGTCGGCCTCCTTCTCGAACAGGTCGGCGGCGGCGCGCATCCACCCGGCCCGCTCCTCGAAACTCGTGGCGCGGTAGGTCCGCCACCGCTCGTACGCGAGGCCGATCTTCTGCTGGACCTCGGCCTCGCTCAGCTCTTCGAAGGTCCTGACCGTCTCCCCGGTCGCGGGATTGATCGTGGCGATGGCCATGACTGGCCCCCTCCGCTCGTCCGAGCACTCGCCCGGCCGCCGACGCGGCCGAGCGATCAGGGAGCACCCGAAACGGGACCCCGATTCAGCCTAGTGACGCGGCAGGGGCGCGGTGCAATGGCGAGGTAACGCCTTGTCCTCATCTGCGCAAGCGATCCGACCCTAGTTCCACCGGCTGTTTCACCGGGCGTCGGCCTGGTTCGCTCTCACCGCGCCGCCGGCCCGGCTGTGGCGATGTGCCGGCCGGACGGTTGGTCGCGGCGTCCCCGCCGAGCAGGCGGGCGTCGGCTCCGCTTTCACGATCAGCGCGGCAGGAGTCCTGGCGGTCATCGTCTCCGCCGGGGACCTCGCCCGATTCGCCCGGATGCACCTGGACGGCGGCCTCGCCCCCGACGGCACCCGCGTCATGTCGGCCCAGGCCGTGGCGGCGATGCAGCGCCGTGAGGTCGACGTGCCGGACAAGTGGACCGTCAGCGCCGACGGCTGGGGCCTGGGATGGACCCTGTACGACCGGGACGGCATCGCCGGCCCGCGACGCGCCCGAAAGCCGCCGGCGGGGCGGGACCGCGCGGCAGCCGTCATGAGCCTGGCGCGGACACTCGCGTTCCTCACCGGGGCGATGCGCCTCCGGCTCAGTTCCGGCATGTCACGGAGGTGAACCCGAGGGAATCGGAGTCCCCGCCGCGGGGAAGGCCGACGGAGATCCGCACGCAGGCGTTCTTCCTGGCGGCCGACACGAGCGTCGCGATGAAATCACCGGCTTTTCTCTCCACCAGTCTCTCGCAGCCGGATCTGGCGATCACCGTGATCCTGGCCGCGCCGCACACCCGGAGGGCGAGCAGGTCGACGGACGCGTTCACGGCGAGGCCGGGATTGTTCGCCAGCCAGTTCCCCACCTGATGGGTGGCACCCCGGGGTACGACGAAACGGCAGACCTCGCCCCGGCAGTCCGGCGGGCCCAGGTCCAGCCCGGAGAGAGCCGATGGCACGGAGCCGCCGATCAACGCCGCCAGGGTCCGCGCACCGGCCACGCCGTCCGGCCGCAGCCCGGCGGCCCTCTGGAAAGCCATCACGTTCGCCCTGGTACGCGGCCCGAACCTGCCGTCAACCCGCTGGTCCGGGTAGCCTCTGTCGCGCAGTTTCCGCTGGAGCGCGCGCACGCAGTCCTTCCCGTCGATCGGGTCGGCCTGGCCTGCCCGCAAGGGCGGGCAGCCGCTCGGCCCGGCGTCGATGAGTGTCCTGGGAACGAGCCCCGAGCCCAGGAGCAGAACGCCCAGGATCACGATTCCCGCTGTCCACCTGAACACCTCGGTCCCCGGATCAGCGGGCGATGCCGATGGAGGCGGGAATGCTCCAGGGGCCGCAGTCGGACAGGAGCCGCAACACCCCGGTCCTGTCGCAGCCCTGGACGGTGAAGGCGAACGTCTCGACCAGGTGGCCGTTGGTGGTGGCGCACACCTCCTCGCCGCCCTGTCCGACGCAGTTCGACGGCGGCGACATCAGGTACTGGCCGCTCCACGGCGACAGCCGGCCGACATTGATCCCGGTCACCTTGCCGCCGTTCCTGCTCCAGCGGACTTTGAAGAAGTCCCAGTCGCGGCCCAGGCCGCTCCACTTGAAGACGATGTCGCCGCCCTTCGCGTAGACGCGAACCAGGGTGCCGTTCCCGAGGTTCGGGGACCAGCCGATCCGGCCGTTGCGAAAGCGCTGCCAAGATCCTCTCTTGTCGGGGTAGCCGAGCTCCCTGGTGACGGGGCAGCCGTAGACGCTGTTCTCGCCACCGCTGGAGCGCCACAGGCCGCCGATGAGGCTGCCCGGCCCCGCCACCAGCGAGGCGTCACACGCGCCGGCCCGCGCGGGGGCCGGGACGGAGACGGTGAGTCCGGCGGCCACGAGTGCGGCCGTTCCGAGGGCGACGCGTTTCATGATCTTCTCCTTGGTGTGGTGTGTTCCGGTCGGGCCCGTGCTCGCCGGGACCGGTGGCTTGCTTCCGTACCTGCTCGCGGGCGCGGCAACCGGCCGTGCGCGTCCTACACGTCGTCGAGCTTCCGCTGCGTGATGCCGGCCGCGACGCGGCCGGGCACGGTGTTCTTGAAGTAGAGCTTCAGGCTCGCGTTCAGCGGGACCCCGGCGGTGACGAAGTCCGTGCCCGACGGGATGTGGGCGAAGGACACCGGCCGGGCGAACGCGTCGGTGATGCCGCCGCGCAGTTTCCTCAGCAGCGTGCCGTGGCCGACCCCCGAGGTGTGGACGCGCAGGTGGGTGAGCCCGGCGACGATGTCGGCGCCGCCGCCCTTCGGGACCGAGCGGATCCGCAGGTCCAGTTCGACGTAGAACTCCGGGTCGGGGACGACGGACACGCTGACGAAACCGTGGATGCCGATCCGGACGACGCGGTTGCGCGGCCCCTCGAACCCGTCGCTGGTGTCGCTGACGACAGAGATCTTCCCGAGTCTTCCCCGGATGCCGACGTCGGGGTTCCGGCCCCTGACGAGCTCGCCGAACTTCTTGGTGACCAGTCCCTTCAGGGCCGCGGGCGGCAGGGTCGCGGTCGCGGAGGTGGCGTCCAGCGACGCCTCGCGGACGCGTCCGGCCGCCTGCGCGTTGTCGTGCCAGGTCTCGGTGCGCCGCGCGGGGATGACGCAGACGTGGTCGCTGGGAACGACCTCGCGCCAGACGAAGCCGTTGCGGCAGTTCCCGGCGCCGCCGCTCCTGCCGGCGGCCAGCCTGTTGTCGTCGCGGGCCTGCTGACGGCGGATCGGGTAGACGCAGACGTGGTCGCCCGCGATGGCCTCCCGCCACACGTAGCCCTGAGGACAGGTGTCGAAGGCCTGCGTGGCGGCCGCCGTGAACCGCGCGGGACCGGCGAGCGCCCCCGCCGTGACCGCCGCCGCGAGCAGGGCGATCCTGAGTTTCGCGGTCCGGGTCTTGCGTGCGCCCGGCTTGCTTGGGTCCGGCATCCGATCTCTCCCGCCTGTTGGTGTCGTTCCGCCTTTCTCATGGTCGGGCGAGGACGGCCGTCGCACATGCGTGCAGGCACGGAGGTGTTGGCACGGTCCAGCGGCGAGGGTCAGCCGATCTCGCCGCGCAGGTAGGCGAGGACCGCCTGCACGCGCCGGTGGTAGTCCGGCGCGGGCGGCAGGCCGAGCGTGTCGAGCAGGTGACTGATGTGGGCCTCCACCGTGCGCGGCGCTATCCTCGCCCGTGCGGCGATCGCCTTGTTCGACAGGCCCTCGGCCATCAGGGCGAGGATCTCCTTCTCGCGCTGTGTCAGGTGCGGAAGCCGTTCGCCGCCCCTGCGGCGCATCATGTCGGCCACCACGTCCGGATCGACGATGTACTCGCCCCGGTGCACACGGCGGACCGCCTCGGCCAGCGCCTCCACTCCCGCGACCTTGTCCTTCAGCAGGTAGCCGACGCCGCGGCCGCCCCTGCCCATCAGGGTGAACAGGTCGCGGGTCTGCAGCTGCGACGACAGCAGGAGCACGCCCAGGCGCGGGTCGGCGGCGCGCAGCTCCACCGCCGAGCGCAGTCCCTGCGTCTCGCCCAGCGGTGGCATCCGGATGTCGATCACCGCTACCTCCGGCCGATGCCGCGCCACGGCGTCCATCAGGCCGGGCCCGTCGCCGGCGTCGGCCACCACGTCGATGCCCGATTCGCGTAACGCGTCGACGAACAGTTCGCGCAGCAGCGGGGAGTCCTCGGCGACGACGACCCGGGGAGCCGCCGGGTCAGGCAGGGGTGGGTGCTGGAGGTTCACGGGGGATTACCGCCTCAAGAGTGGTCCCGCCGCCCGCGGGACTGGACAACGTCAGTTTGCCGCCCGCCGCCGCGACCCGGTCGGCCAGCCGCGCCAGGCCCGAGCCGGGCGAGACGGTGGCGCCGCCCCGGCCGTCGTCGACGACGCTCAGGGTCACGTCGGCGCCGCTCACCCGCGCCTGGATGCGGGCACGCGTCGCGTGCGCGTGCTTCATCGCGTTCGTCAGCCCTTCGGCGGCGACGAAGTAGACCGACGCCTCGGTCAGCGGATCCAGTCTCGGCAGCGCGTCCAGCTCCAGGGTGACCGGGAGGGGGCACTGCCGCCCCAGTTCCCGTACGGCCGTCACGAGGCCGGCCGTGGTCAGCAGCTGCGGGTAGAGGCCGCTCGCCAGGATCCGGATCTCCTCGATCGACCGCTGCACGTTCTCGAGCGCCTGGACGAGCCGCTCGTCGGCCTTGTCCGGGTCGGTCCTGAGCGCGCCGCGGGCCATGTCGATGCGTAACTTGGCCGCCGTCAGCAACGGCTGCGCCCCGTCGTGCAGGTTGCGCTCGATGCGTTTGCGTTCCGTGTCGGCCGCCGCGAGGATGCGCGCCCGGCTCCGGCGCACCTCCTGGAGCTGGGCTTCCACCGTCGCCGACAGCGACTGGTTCGTCAGTGCCAGACCGACCGCGGCCGCCACGACGTCCAGGACCTTCGGGTCCTCCCGCAGCAGCGCGTCATGGATCAGCACCGCCCCGCGCGGGCCGCCGACCGAGGTCACCGCCTGCCACGGCTCGACCTTCACCAGGGCTCCCGCGGCGTCCAGGAAACCGGCCGGCGCGGGGTAGGCGAGACGCAGCGAATCGTCGCGCAGTGACCTCGCCAGCAGCTTCTCGACGTCGCCGGCCCGGGTCAGGGCGCGCATCTCGTTGAGCAACCGGTTGACCGCGCCGTTGCCGAGATAGAAGTACAGGGTGCCGGCGAGCAGGGCCAAGGGGACCGAGGCGTACAGGACGTCGTAGAACGGCAGGTGCCCGTCGCGAACCGCGCGGGTCCCGGGCAACAGATCGGCGTGCAGGATCAGCCCGGCCGCCGTGACGAACCCGGTGGCCAGCACGAGCAGGATCACCGGTGCCAGGAGCCGGCGCATCAGCAGGCGCCCGGTGATCCAGCGGCGCAGGAGCACGACGATCAGCCCGACGGCCACGACCGCGCCGGCGGCCTTGGAGGAGGATTCGGCCAGCCCGCCGACCACCAGGTGATCGCTGACCAGCAGCATGCCCGGCGGGGTGTGGTCGTCGTTCAACGTCTGGTCCATGAAGAGGGCCACCGCGACGCCCAGCTGGGCCGCGAACGCGTAGGCGACGGCCATCAGGGCCTTCTGGACCCGCGTCTCCAGCCGCCCGGTGGGGAACATCAGGATCAGATGCGTGACCACGACGCCGGAGGAGGCGACCAGGAACTGGCCGATCGTGTGCGGCCACGCCTCCTTCGACAGCTGGAGGTCCTCGGCGAACATCGCGATCCCGGCGACCAGCATCATCGGGCCGATGGCGTTCGCGCTGTACCTGTAGTGCGCGACGACGCCGGCCGACAGGTACAGGACGCCGGTCACCGCGTGCATGACGACGCGGAAGGGGGCGGCCCCCGGATACAGGGCGGCGGCGGTGGTCGTGTAGGTGCCGAGAAGGAGCCCGGCCGCCGCGACGGACCAGATCACCGTGTCGGACTCCCACCACCGGCGCCGCCCTTCCGTCAGCGCGTCAGCCACTCGGCCCGCTCTCGCCGAGAACCGCGGAAAGGGCCGCGACGGACAGGTGGTCCTTGAGCACGAAGCCCCGGGCCCCGCTCCGCCCGACGAGCGGTCCGTAGGACGAGGCGTCCCTGATCGAGGTGAGTACGACGGCCGCGCCGCGGTCCACCATCGCGGGACAGACGTCGAATCCACTGGCGTCGGGCAGCTGGATGTCCAGCAGGACCACGTCCGGGCTCAGCCGCCGCATCGCGTCGAGCCCGCCGGAGCCGCTCGCCGCCTCGCCGACGACGGCGAACCGTTCGCCGTCGAGCAGGTCACGGGCGACGGCACGGAAGACCGGGTCGTCGTCGACGATCAGCAGACGTTCTGGGGGCACAGCGTAACTGTGACGCGTTCCGTCGTTTCGCGCATCCGTGCTGGCCCCGATGCGCGACCCGGCGGCCCGGCGCACGCCGGGGTTCCCGCGGCGCGGCCCGAACCGCGCCGCAGTGCGTCACCGTCGGCGATCCCGGCGCGGTTCGCGGACCGCGTGGTTCACCGACCGCGTGGTTCACCGACCGCGTGGTTCACAGACCGGCCCGGCGTTCACACCGCCACGGGGGCTTTGATGGCCGGGTGATGACGGTAGCCGAGCATTCTCACATCGGCGTAGGTGTAGTCGAAAAGCGAGTCGGCCCGGCGTAGGCGCAGCTCGGGGAACTCGAACGGGGTGCGTGAGAGCTGCCGGGTCACCTGCTCGACGTGGTTGTCGTAGATGTGGCAGTCGCCGCCGTTCCAGAAAGTCGCCCGGTTCGAGGCCGACCTGCTGCGCCACCATGTGCGTGAGCAGGGCGGTCGGCTTTGGCCGTCCCGCCGGTGAGCACCAGCCGCAACAGGTTTTCGTACTGGGCGTCCGCCACAGCCGTCGATCCTTCCAGCTCAAGGGTGCTTTTCCGGGTGAAGGGCCGGGCCGGCTCAAATCGCCTGGAAATCCCGGGCCAGGGATCCCGGTCCGGCCTCGCCCGCGTCCAGCCAGGTCCTGATCCCGGCCAGTGCGCCGGGGCCGAGGCCGGAGCCGACGTCGTGGGCCAGATCGCTCACGGAGACGGAGCGAAGGGCCTCCCGCCAGGCCGCCTCGGCACCGGCCATGGCGCGGGAGATGGGACAGGGCGTGGTGCAGGCCTGTGGAGCGGCGGCCAGCGGGCCGCGCCGGCGGATCTCGGTGCAGACGAAGGGCGAGCCCGGCCCGTCGACGGCCTCGACGACGTCGAGCACCGTGATCAGCTCGGGGGAGCGGGTGAGGAGGTAGCCGCCCGCCTTGCCCTGGACCGAGTGGACGAGTCCGGCGCGCGAGAGGGCTTGAAGTTGCTTGGCGAGGTAACTGGGTGAGACGTCGTGCAACCGCGCCAGCCGCGCGGCCGGCACCGGTTCTCGCACCGTGGTCAGGACGACACAGCAGTGCAGTGCCCACTCGACCCCGCTGGACATCTTCACGTGTTCACTCCGCCGCACCCCCTGCCGGTCCGCCGAGTGTCCCGGCGACACGGTGGAACGCCCGGTCGAGGCGGGCCGAGGATTTCCCGTTCCGGCCCCGTGAGAGACCCTGGTTCGGCGTGCGCGTGCCGACGGCCCTGACGGGCCGTGCGCTCGATGCCGTGGCTGTGGGCCGGTCGGTCAGGTGGCCGGGCGCAGGGCTGGTTGTTCGCGGCTGCCGCCACGGACGCGAAAGCCGGCTGGGCAGTGCCCGCCGTGATCGCCGAAACCATCACATCAGCCGTGGCGACGCCTGGGTTGACCTTCTTGACGTTCTTCAGGGACATCAAAGTGCCGTTCCCGTTCCGGTCGACGTGACGAGGCGGGCCGATGCCTGCGCTCGTACTCAACACGACGAGACAGGACGTCCTCGTGTGATGGTGCTGGACGGATATTCCTGATCCGGGACGACACGGCTCGAAGCGCTCGGCCGCCCGGCTCGGGGCGATCTCCCCGAGCGAGCCTCGTCGACCGGCGAGGGCGAAGCCCGGCGGGGTCAGGCGCCGATCCGGCTGCGGACGCCCATGCCGAGGCGCTCGCCACGGGCCGGCGACCCTGACCAGATCATCACAAAGCACCGCCCTGTGTCGTCGTACCGGGTGAGGAGCGTGAGAGAGGGCGACGAAGTGCGAGGGCAGGGTCGGCACGCTCACCTCGATCGACCGCGAGGCCGCACGCGACCCGTGACGATCCCGACGATTCGAGGCGGCTGTTCGACCCTCGCGTGCGACGAACAACACCTACACGCAATGGTTCACCTCGTCAGTTCTTTGTTCCTGTTGATGGTTGATGGCTGATTGTTTTTCCGGCTACCGGCGATCGAGGAGGAGTTCCTCCCGCCCTCGCACAGCCTGAAATCAAATCCGTCAAAGCGATACATGGAGGTTTTGATGCATGCGATCCCCGAGGGGCCCATGGCCGATGTCCGCGACATGTACATGGCGCACACCGCGATGCGGCGCGAGTTCAAGCTGCTCCCGAGGCTCGTCTCCGGCGTCGCGCCGGGCGACGTCCGGCGAGCCGGGGTCGTCGGAGCCCACGCCGAGCTGGTGTGCCGCGTCCTGCACCTGCACCACGAGGGCGAGGACCAGGTGTTGTGGCCGACGCTCCTTGAGCGCGGCGGCGAGGAGACCGCGGCCATCGTGCCCGTGATGGAGGAGCAGCACCACGCCATCGAGAGGGCCCACGCGCGGGTGACGGGGCTCCTTCCCCGCTGGCGTTCCACCGGGCGGGGCGGTGCCGAGCTCGCGGAGGTCTTCGACGGGCTGCTGACCGTGATCCTGGAGCACATGAGGATGGAGGAGAGGGAGATCCTGCCGCTGGCCGAGAAGTACGTCACCGCCGCGGAGTGGAACCGGCTCGGCGAGCACGGGGTGGCCAGGACCCCGAAGAGGGAACTGCCGCTCGTCTTCGGCATGGTGATGTACGAGGGCGATCCCGAGGTGGTCAGGAGGGTGCTCATGGAGGTCCCGGGCCCGCTCCGCCTGCTCATGCCGGTCATCGGGCGCCGCCTCTACGCACGCCATGCCAGGCGCGTCCACGGAACCGCCACGCCGCCCCGCATCGGCACCTGACGCGACCCGCCAGGGTGCCGCGCGTCGGCTCCATCGGCTCTATCGGTTTCGCGCGGTTTCCTGGGGCGGGTGTTCCGGCGGCCGTCCCGTCGCTCAGGCGCGGTCGCGTCCAGCCCTCATGACGCCGGTCCGGCGGTAGTGACGCTTGTCACCGTCGCCGGCGCGCCATCGCTATCACAATCGCCGGCTCTGTTTCGTCATGTGAGTAAAGCAAAGGTTAGGGGCCCGAATGCTTTCCTCGACGGCCAAGCGCCGCTCATTTCAGTTCTCGCACTGGTCGTTCATGTTCGCGGAGATCGCCGTGTGGTCGTTCGCCGTCCTGGCGGTGACCGGGACGGTGCTGATGGTGTTCTACGACCCCGGCATGTCCCAGGTGACCTACGACGGCCCGTACGGCCCGCTGCGCGGGCTCCTCGTCAGCGAGGCGTTCGACTCGACCATGCGTCTGAGCCTGGAGCTGCGCGGCGGCCTGCTCATCCGCCAGATGCACCACTGGGCGGCGCTCGTCTTCGTGGCGGCCGTCGTGTCGCAACTGCTGCGCATGTTCCTCACCGGCGCGTTCCGCCGCCCGCGCACCGGGCAGTGGCTGATCTGGGTGACGCTGCTCGCACTGGGCATGGCCGCGGGCGAGACCGGCAACGTCCTGCCCGACGACATGCTGTCGGGGGGCAGCATGTGGCTGATCATGTCGGTCGCGCAGTCCGTCCCCGTGGTCGGAACCTGGGCGCTGTCGCTGCTGTTCGGCCCGGACTTCCCCGGCGACAGGGTCGTCCCGGTCATGTACGGGGGGCACCTGCTGGTCGCGGTCGTCGTGGCCGCACTGCTGATCGCCCGTGAACTGCTGGTGCGGCGGCACGGCCACTCACGGTTCGTCGCCTCGCTGCCGGCGCGGCGGGGCGCACGCCCGACGATGGCACTCGCGACGGTCGGCATGCTGATCATCCTCGGGTTCGGGGTCCAGATCGCCCCCGTATGGCTGTACGGCCCCGCCAAGCCGACACAGATCTCGGCGGGCTCGGTTCCCGGCTGGTACATGGGTTTCCTCGACGGCGCCCTCCGGATCATGCCCGGGTGGGAGCTCACCGTCGGGGACCACACGCTCAGCCTCGCGGTCCTCATCCCCGCACTGGTGATACCCGGGGTCTTCTTCACCGCCCTGGCCGCCTACCCGGCGGTCGAGCGCTTCCTCGTCTCGCGTCGCGGCGGCCGCGACGCGCTGGGCCGGCCCAGGAGCGCGGCCCGCACGGCCCGCGAGACGCTCGCGCACGACCTGCTCGATCGGCCGCGCGAGACGCCGGTGAGGACGGCCGTCGCGGTCGCCGGCGTCACCTTCTACGGCCTGCTGTGGGCGGCCGCGGCCAACGACCAGATCGCCCTGTGGTTCCACCTCACCGTCGAGGCCGTGACGATCTTCTTCAGGTTCGCCGTGGTCACCGGCCCCGTCATCGCCTTCGTCGTCACCCGGTGGATCTGCCTCGCACTCCGGCAGGCGGATCGCCACGTGGCCGAGCACGGGGTGGAGACCGGGATCATCACACGGTCCCCGGACGGCGGATACCACGAACGGCTGGCACCGGCGCGGCAGGAGCGCCGGGAGCCGACGATCACCGCGGGGAGATGACGATGACACCGGACAGGCCACAGGTGGTGATCGTCGGAGCGGGGGTCGCCGGATACCAGGCGGCGCTGACCCTGTCCCGCGAGGTGGGCGGCGACGTGGAGATCGTGCTGGTCAATCCGGCCGCCGTCACGCTGCCCCCGGAGTCGCTCCCGCGGCTGATGACGGGCCTGCTCGACCCGGACCGGGTGAGCAGGCCGCTGGCCGCGACGCTGCCGCGGGTGCGGGTGGTGCTCGGCACGGTCACCCACATCGACACCCATGCCCGGCGCGTCCTTCACGAGCACGGCGTGCTGGACTACGACCGGCTGATCATCTCGGCGGGAGGCGTGAGCGAGGTCGCCCACGCTTCCGCGATCTCGGCGCACAGCGTCGGCTTCCACAACGTCGGCCAGGCCCTCCAGCTGCGCGACCACATCCACCGGCAGCTCTCCCTGGCGGCCACGAGCACCGACCCCTTCGAACGCGCGGCGTGCTGCACGTTCGTCGTGCTCGGCGCGGGATACGCGGGTACGGCGGCGGCCTCGGCCGGGCAGTCGCTGTCCCAGTCGATCGCCCGTCACCGTTCGCGGCTGCGCCGGCAGCCGATCCGCTGGATCCTGGCCGATCCCGCCGAGCGGCTGCTGCCTGACGTACGGCACCGCCTGTCCAGGACCACGGCGCGGCTGCTGCGGTCGCAGGGGGTGGAGGTCCGGACGCGGACCTCGATCGGCCAGCTCACCTCACGGGGACTGCGGCTCACCGACGGCGAGTTCGTTCCCACCCGCACGATCGTGTGGAGCTTCGGGGTGCGTCCCGATCCGCTCGTGGTCAACCTCGGGCTCGCGGCCGAGCAGGGCAGGATCAGGGTGGACGAGTACCTCGCCGTACCCGGCGTTCCGGGCGTCTACGCCTGCGGCGACGTGGCCGCCGTCCCTGACCCCACCCGGCGCGGCAGGATCGCCCCGATGAGCGCGCAGCACGCGCTGGGTCAGGGCAGGCTGGCGGGCGCCAACGTCGCGGCCTCCCTCGGCTACGGCTCGCGCCGACCGTACCGGCACCGGATCCGCACGCCGGAGCAGCCGCTGTACGCGGCCTGACGTCGTCGGAACATCGGGACCCCGCCCTTCGCGCGAAGGGTGGGAAACAGGGAACGCGGGGGAGGCGTCGGCGGCCGTCCGGTGGAGGGCTGCGGACCCAGGTCGGCGGGCCCTCCTTGACCCGGCGGCGTGGCGCCGGTGAGGTCGGCTGCACGCTCCGGCCACGAGCCCTAAGGAAGGCCGCGGAAGTCTCAGCCGGTTCCCTGGCCTGTCCAGGCGTGCAGCTTGTCGGGGTTGACGACCATCCATATCCGGGTGAGCACCTCGTCGCGGGTCTCGGTCGCGACCACCACCACGATGACGCCATCCCTGCGGATGACGGCGCCGGGCCGTCCGTTGACGTCCTCTTCGCTGAACTCCATGCCCGGTTGCCTGCGCAGCAGGCCGAGGAACAGGCGGGCCACCTTCTGGGCGCCGACGACCGGGCGCAGGGCGGCGTGCGCCTTGCCGCCCCCGTCGGAGTGAACGACCACGCCGCGATCCAGCGTGGCGACCAGGGCGTCGATGTCCCCGCTCTCGCAGGCCCGCCTGAACGCGGAGATGACCTCGCGGTGCCGCCCGGCGTCGCCGGCCGGGCGGGCCCGTTCCCCGGCCAGCCTGCGCCGTGCGCTGACGGCGAGCTGGCGGCAGGCCGCCGGACTGCGGCCGGCCACCTCGGCTATCTCGGTGAACGGCATGCCGAAGACGTCGTGCAGCACGAACACGACACGTTCGGCGGGTGTGACCGTCTCCAGCACCATCAGCATGCCCATGCTGACCGACTCCCGCAGCGTCATCTGGTCGGCGGGGTCGGCCATCGAACCGGCGGCGCCGGCCCAGTCGCCGTGGTCGCGCAGAGGCTCGGGTATCCACTCGCCCACGTAGTGTTCGCGCCGCACCCGGGCCGACGTCAGGTGATCCAGGCAGATCCGGCTCGTCACCCTGCTCAGCCACGCGACGGGCGACCTGATCTCGCGCCGCTCCAGCTCGGCCATCGCGTACCAGCGTGAGTACGCCTCCTGCACGACGTCCTCGGCGTCGTGCGCGGAACCGAGCATCCGATAGGCGAGCCCCAACAGGGTCCGGCGCTCGGCGGGAGCCGTGTCGTCGAGGATCCGCACCCCCCGCCGTACTTCGTCTGTCATGCACCTATGACGATATTGCCGGGGCGAATGTGAGGAGCTCGAAAGGGCAGGCGGGGGAGGGGACGCGTATCGCGCACGGTCCGAGGAGACCTCTCGCGAGCTGGGGAGCCGGTGCCGGTCGAGCCGGTGCCGGTCACCTCCGGCCGGCCTCCTCGACGGACTTGAGCACGGCGTCGGCGATCGAACGCGGGTCGACGCCGAAGTGCTCGCGTACGGACTCCCGGGTGCCGGAGAGGCCGAACCCGTCGGTGCCGAGGGAGGTCCACGGCCGGTCGATCCACGGGCTGATCTGGTCCGGCACGGCGCGCATCCAGTCGCTGACCGCGATCACCGGGCCCTCGGTCCCGGCCAGGGCCTGCCGCAGGTAGGGCACCGTGGTGGAGGTCATCGCGTCGCGGCGCAGCTCGCTCCACGAGGTGACCGACCAGACGTCGACGCCCACGCCGTACTCCTCCTGGAGCAGCCGCTGCGCGGCCAGCGCCCAGTGGATCGCGGTGCCGCTGGCGAGCAGGTGGGCCTGGCCGCCGCCGCTGGAGTAGCGGTAAATGCCCTTGAGGATGCCCTCGCGCACGCCCTCGGGCATCGCGGGCTGGGGGAGCGGCTCGTTGTAGAGGGTGAGGTAGTAGAAGACGTCCTCGCCGTCGGGCCCGTACATGCGCCGGAGTCCTTCGCGCACGATCTCCGCGACCTCGTAGCCGAAGGCGGGGTCGTAGGCGAGGCACGCGGGGTTGGTGGAGGCGATCAGCTGGGAGTGCCCGTCGCCGTGCTGCAGCCCCTCGCCGGTCATCGTGGTCCGTCCCGCGGTGGCGCCGATCAGGAATCCGCGGCCGAGCTGGTCGGCCAGCGCCCACATCTGGTCGCCGGTCCGCTGCCAGCCGAACATCGAGTAGAAGATGTAGAACGGGATCATGGCCTCGCCGTGGGTGGCGTAGCTGGAGGCGGCGGCCGTGAACGAGGCCATCGACCCCGCCTCGGTGATGCCCTCGATCAGGAGCTGGCCGTCGACCGCCTCCTGGTAGGACAGCAGCAGGTCCCGGTCGACCGATTCGTAACGCTGGCCCAGCGGCGAGTAGATCCTGGCGGTGGGGAACAGCGACTCCATGCCGAAGGTCCTGGCCTCGTCGGGGACGATGGGCACCCAGCGGCGCCCGGTCTCCGGCTCCTTCATGAGGTTCTTGACCAGGCGGACGAAGGCCATCGTGGTGGCCATCGGCTGCTTGGAGCCCTTCTCCAGGGACCGGAACGGCCCCTCGGCCGGCGCGGGCAGCGGCCGGTGGGAGACGGTCCGGCGGGGGACGGGCCCGCCCAGTGCGCGGCGGCGCTCGGCCACGTAGCGGACCTCGGGCGAGTCGGCCCCGGGGTGCAGGTACGGCGGCAGGTCCGCGTCGAGTGCCTCGTCCGGCACCGGCAGCCCGAGCCGGTCACGCAGCGCCCGGAACTCCTCCTGGGTGAGTTTCTTCATCTGGTGGTTGGCGTTGCGCGCCTCCACGCCTGCTCCGAGCGTCCACCCCTTGACGGTCTGCACGAGGATCACCGTGGGCGCGCCCCGGTGGTCGAGGGCCCGGCGGTAGGCGGCGTGCACCTTGCGCGGCTCGTGGCCGGCCCGCGAGCCGCCGACGACGCGCCGCAGGTCCTCGTCGGAGTACGGCACGTCCAGCCCGTGGAACAGACGCTGCCTGATGTAGTCCCCGGTCGAGGTGGCGAAGGTCTGGAACTGCCCGTCCGGTATCTCGCCCAGCCGCGACACCAGCTCCTCCGAACCGAGCAGCCCGTCCCATTCGGCGCCCCACAGCGCCTTGACGACGTGCCAGCCCGCGCCCCTGAAGACGCCTTCGAGCTCCTGCACGATGCGGGTGTTGCCGCGCACCGGTCCGTCGAGCCGCTGCAGGTTGCAGTTGATCACGAAGGTCAGGTTGTCCAGCCCTTCGCGGGCGGCCAGGGTGAGGGCCGCCGTCGACTCGGGCTCGTCCATCTCGCCGTCGCCGAGGAAGGCCCATACGTGGCTGGGCGAGGTGTCCTTGATGCCGCGGTTGTGAAGGTAGCGGTTGAACCTGGCCTGGTAGATCGCGTTGAGCGGCCCGAGGCCCATGGACACCGTGGGGAACTGCCAGAATTCGCGCATGCTCCGTGGGTGCGGGTACGACGGCAGCCCGCCCTCGGGCTCGCGCCGGAACAGGTCGAGCTGCTCCTCGGTCAGCCGTCCCTCCAGGAACGCGCGGGCGTAGACGCCCGGGGACGCGTGGCCCTGGAAGTACACCTGGTCGTGGCCGCCGTGGAAGAAATGGTTGAATCCGACCTCGTAGAGCCAGGCGGCCGAGGCGTAGGTGGCCAGATGGCCGCCGAGCCCGAGCCGGCTGCCCCTGGTGATCATCGCCGCCGCGTTCCACCGGTCGTAGGCCGCGATCCGCTCCTCCAGTTCGAGGTCGCCGGGGTAGCCGGGCTCCTCGGACGTGGGCACGGTGTTGATGTACCGGCTGCTCGTGGCGAGCCGCTTCAGCAGGTATTCGGCCCGTTCCGGACCTGCCGCCCGGCGGACCGCTTCCAGCGATTCCAGCCATTCCGCGGTTTCCTGCGGGTCAACGTCCTTCTCCATACCACCATTAAACATCCTATGATTGGTCATAGGATGTTTTCGCCGCAATTATGTACCGGTGAAACCTGTCACACGACTCCCGCTCCATGATCGGATCCGGCGGCGTGACGATCTCGTCGAACGGCCGGGCGGACGAGACGATCCCCTCACGCCCTCCGCGATCGCGGCCCTGACCCGCACGAGGTGTCAATTTCACCGGCTCCAAGCGGTGTGACGGTACGGCCTGAGCCGCTTGCCCCGCACGTGCGCGACCAGGTTGCGCCCCAGCAACCGAGCCTGCCGCACCGCGTGCCGGGCGCTGGGCACGATGAACTCCCCCGGCCGGGTCAGGTCCGGCACGGCGGCGCCCTCACCGGCCGCGAACGCGTCGGCGACGCCCGCCACCGTCAGGTACTCGGTGGTGATGATCCGGCCGCCGCGGTCCACCGGCAGCACGCCCTCGGCCCCGTGCGAGCCCGGCGGCTCACCCGCGGCCCACACCAGGGTGCCCGCGTCGAGCCTCGTCCCGTCCGAGAGCACCGCCACCCCGCCGGCCGCCGAGGTCAGCCGGGTGCCGAGCCGCACGTCCGCGGCGCGGCAGGCGAGGATCTCCCGCGGTCCGGGCAGGACGGCGTCACCGGCCTCGACCAGGGTCCAGCTCAGGTCGGTGAGATCGATCGTCTCGTGGCCGGTCAGGGCCTCCTCGGCCAGCACCTGCATCTCGGCCAGCGCCCTGACGCCGGAGAACCCGCCTCCGACCACCACGAACGTCAGCGCCCTGCGCCTCACCCGCTCGTCGCCGGTACGGGCGGCCGAAAGCTGGGCCAGCACGTGGTTGCGCAGGTGTACGGTCTTGAAGCCGTCCTTGCAGCCGATCGTGTGTTCCGCCAGACCCCGGATGGGCGGCCCCTCGGTGATCAGGTCGGCCGTGACGACGAGGATGTCGTACAAGATGGCCCTGGCCGGGCCCTGGGCCGGCCGGAATTCGGCGGTGCGGGCCTCGTGGGCCGTCGGCGTGACATGCCCGGTCAGCACCCGCACCTCCCCGGGCACCTCTGCGGGCACCTCTGCGGGCACCTCTGCGGGCGGGGCGGCCACGGAGCGCGGCTCGACCGTGCCGCGGGCCACGCCGGCGAGGATCGGCCGGTCGTTCGTGGAGCCGCGCGGGTCCACCAGCGTGACGCTCGCCTCTCCGGAGCGGATGAGCTTACGCAGCCTCATGGCACTGTGCGTGCCGACGCACCCGCCACCCACGATCAGAATGTGCTTTGCCACCGCCTGTCTCCTTTCAGGCTCTTCACCTAACGACGGGATGGCACGGCCATGTATAAGGACGTGCGCGTGACCGGCGCGGGAGAACAGGCCGGCGCGGACGCGGGGACGTGAGCCGACGTGAGCCCTGGACGACGTCGGCTCACGTCGTCCAGGGCTCACGTCGTCATGTTCGCGTCGCGCCCGCCGGGGGGTCCTCGTGCCCTCGAAACGCGCCGAGCTTGTCAGGGTTCATCACGATCCACACGTCCGAGACGAGACCCCCGCAGAGGTGCAGGACGACGACCGCGGCCGTGGTGCCGGCCACGCGGACGACGAGCCCCGGGCCGCCGTTGATCGACGCTTCCACAAGGGTCACGTCGGCCTGCCCGCCGAACAGATCGAGGATGTAGCGCGCGGCCTGCTCGGTGCCGCTGACCGGCTGCAGCGGGACGCGGACCCGGCCGCCGCCGTCGGTGATCACGACGACGTCGGGGGCGAGCAGGGCGGTCAAGGCGGCGACCTCGTCCACCCCCTCGCAGGCGTCCTTGAACACCTGGACGACGCGGTCACGCCGGTGGCCGGGCGCCGGAGGGTCCGCCGGTCGGCCGCCGGCCGCGCCTTCCCCGGGACGCGGGCGCCCGGTCGCGTGCGGCGGGCCCGGACGTGCCCTGTTCAGCCGGTCACAGCACAGGCGGCTCGTGACGCTGACGAGCCAGGCGGTCGGCCAGCCGACCTCCTCCTGCATGTCCTCCGGCATCGCGTACCAGCGGGCGTAGGTCTCCCGCACCACGTCCTCGGCGTCGCGCGCCGAACCGAGCAGACGCTCGGCGACCTCACCCAGCAGCCGCCGCTCACCCACGATCGCGCTGATCCCCGCGTCGGCACAGCGCACGGGCCGGTGCGGCTCAGACATGACGCACACGACGACGGCGGACGGGCTCGGCCCGGAGGCGCTGCCGAACCGGCGTCCGGCGGACGCGCCGGTCGTCGATCTCGTCGCGCCGGGCGCCGGGCCGGTCACCGAGTGCGGTGCCGAGTGCGGTGCCGCAGGGCATGCCGTCGGCCGCCCGGATCGTTCCGGACAGGTGGTCCGGCACCGCGTCCGCGTGGCCGCCGCGCAGGAGGCGGGCTTTCCACAGGTGTGTGAGGCTCATGTCCTAACGACGACGCAGGGGCCCTCCGAGTGAGGTGAACACGCGGGGCTCAAGCGGGAGAGCCGGCGAGATCTTCCGGAAGTACCTTAAAAATCATCACATAACGTCGCGCTGTCCCGTCGTACCGAGCGAGGAGCCGGAAGGGGGCGGGTGCGGACCGGTGCGACACGGCAGGCGACCACGACGTCGATCCCATGAACCGGTCGACGACCGGTGGGCCGCGATCCGGGCGGCACCGCCCGTAGCACCCCGCTCGCCGGGCAGAGCCCGGCATCCGCACCGGGAACGAGCCCGTCCACGGGTTCGTGACGGCAGGGGCGGGCGGGTGGTCGAGCGCACATCTCGTGAGGCCCGTCGGCCCCTTCCTCTCCCGTACTGACGGTGACAACGACCCCGGATTCGCGAACAGCGACCGGACGAACGCAGGAGATGATCCGATGCGAGCCAGGATGTTCCGAGCCACCGCGCTCAGCGTGGCCGTGGCCGCGACCCTGTCCGGGGGGATCGCGCCCCCGGCCCACGCCGGCGGTGGAAACGCCACGACCACGGCGCGGACGGCGGGCGGCCCCGAAGTCCCGGGGCGCCTGGTGTCGGCCAGGGCCATCGCCGACCTCGACCCGGTGCTCGGCTCGGTGGCCGGGCGGGCGGATCGGATCACCTACCGGTCCCGGTCGCTGAGCGGTGAGGACATCGTGGTCGGCGGAGCGCTTCTCAAGCCGAAGGGCAGGGCCCCCGAGGGAGGCTGGCCGGTGGTGTCATGGGCACACGGGTCCAGCGGCATCAGCGACCGGTGCGCCCCGTCCAGCGTGCCGAACAAGGACGGCAAGGTCGACCTGTACGGTTACGGCGCTCTGGTCGCGGAGCTGCTGAAGGCCGGTTACGCGGTGGCCGCGACCGACTACGAGGGTCTGGGCACCGCCGGTGAGCATCCCTACATCGTGGCCGACAGCGAGGGCCGTGGCGTGATCGACGCCGTTCGCGCGGCGGTCCAGGCCGATTCGACCCTGTCGACCTCGTGGTTCGCCGTCGGGCACTCCCAGGGCGGGCAGGCCGCCATCGCCGCCGGGGAACTCTCCAGGAGCTGGGGCAAAGGTCTCGACTTCCGGGGCACGGTCGGGCTGGCGCCGGTGACCGACGTCGGGCAGGCCTACAACTACGGTTCGCCCTCTCCGGTGGACCGTGGCTTCTACCTGCTGGCCCTGCACGGCCTGAAGACCGTGCACACCGGACTGCGGTACGAGCGGTTCCTCGGCGGTCAGGCGATGGCCATGCTGCCCAAGGTGGAGACGGACTGCACCGCGAAGATCTGGGAGGACTTCTCGGCCGACCTCGGCGACAAGCTGAACGACTACCAGTTCACCCCGCAGACCCCTGAGGCGGCGCTGCGGCTGCAGGGTTGGCTGGACGCGCAGAGCGTGCCGCGCGGGAGGACTCCGGGCCCGATGCTGCTGCTCCAGGGCGACCGGGACCCGTCCATCAAGGTGGCGGTGACCAGGCAGGCGGTCCGCAACGCCCGCGCGGCCGGCACCGCGGCCGAGTTCCGTCTCTACCCGGGCGAGGACCACTACTCCGTGCTGACCCCCCGCGGCCAAGGCGGCGCGGCCACCGACGTCATCGACTGGCTCGACAGGCACAGGACCCGTTAGCGGCGGGCCGTACACAGATCGGAGTGAAAGTCATGTTGACGGTGCGCGCCGCGAGCGCCAGCCCGTTCACCGCCGTCCGCGACGGTGAACGTGACGCCATCTACGCCGAGCTCCTGAGCACAGGACCCGCCCATCGGGTGGCGGGGCGCTCGGGACCGATCGGATGGCTGATCACCGGGCACGAGGAGGCACGGTCGCTGCTGTCCGACCCACGGCTGGTCAAGGGCGGCTGGCGGTACGGGACGTACGCGGCCAGGTTGCCGCGGGAGCTGGCCCTCGGGGCCTACTCGCACATGCTGCTGGCCGACGGGGCGGATCACGCCCGGCTGCGCAGGCTGGTGACCTCGGTGTTCACCCGGCGCAGGATCGAGAAGCTGGCCCCGAGCATCCAGCGGCTGACCGACGACCTGCTGGCGGCGTGCGAGGGCTCCGACTCGGTCGACCTCGTGTCCGCGCTGGCCCTTCCGCTGCCGATAGGGGTCATCGGCGAGATGCTGGGCATCCCCCCGGAGTCTCGGGAGCACTTCCGGCGATGGACGGCCCCGATCGTCTCGCCCGAAATCCACGGCTACCAGGAGTGCGAGGCCGCCACCGCCGCGATGCTCGCCTTCGCCCGCGACCTGATCGCGAGCAAGCGCCGCGTCGCGCGGGACGACCTGCTGTCCGACCTGATCGCCGCCAGGGACGGCGCCGAGCGTCTCAGCGAGGACGAGCTGACCTCGATGGTCTTCCTGCTGGTGATCGCCGGGCACGAGACGACGGTCAACCTGATCGCCAACGGCGCGCACGCGCTGCTCGCCAGCCCCGGCCAGCTCACCCTGCTCCGCGACGATCCCGGCCTGCTCGAAGCGGCGATCGAGGAACTGCTGCGCCACGACGGCCCGGTGCAGACCACGACGCCGTACGTGGCGGCCGAGCCGATCGAGGTGGGCGGCGTGAGGATCGAGGCGGGCGAGACGGTGATCATCGCGTTGCAGGCGGCCAACCGCGACCCGGCCCACTTCCCCGAAGGCGACCGGCTCGACCTCACCCGTCGAGGCACCCCGCACACGGCCTTCGGCCACGGCATGCACTACTGCCTCGGGGCGCCCCTGGCCCGCGTCGAGGCCCGCATCGCCCTTGGCACACTGCTGGCCCGCTATCCCCGCCTGCGACTCGACACCGGCCCCGGCGCCGTGACCCGCTACCCGTCCATGGTCATGAACGGGCTCGACGCCCTGCCCGTACACCTGCGCTGAGTCTGGACGGCGTCAAGGGCTCTTTGCCCGCGACGGGGGATGAACATGGCGCACAGCGGCATAAATCGGGCAGTGGTACGCCCCCTGGATCGTGAAGGAGTGCCGTAATGCCACCTGACCGGGAGCAGGCCGTCCCCTCCCTGCGCCTGATCTTCGACGGAAGCGGCACCGGCGTGCTCGACGAGCGCGTCACCCTGGTCAACATCGCGTTCAGGATGCTCGGCTCCGCCAACGACGCCGAGGACGTCGTGCAGGAGGCCTACGCGCGGTGGTACGCCCTGTCCGGCGAGGCGCGGAGCGAGGTCCGGTCGCCGGCCGCCTGGCTGGTGCGGGTGACCTGCCGGATCTGCCTGGACCAGCTCGGCTCGGCCCGGGCACGCCGGGAGCGGTACGTGGGGGACTGGCTGCCCGAACCGCTCCCGGACGAGGCCCGGTGGACCAGCGCCGGGAAGTCCCGGCCGGGCGATCCCGCCGAGCAGGTGAGTCTCGACGACTCCGTCAGCATGGGTGTGCTCGTCATGCTCGAATCCGTCACCGCCGCCGAGCGGGTCGCCTTCGTCATGCACGACGTCTTCGACCTGCCCCACACCGAGATCGCCGAGATCGTGGGGCGCAGTCCGGCGGCCTGCCGTCAGCTGGCCGCCTCGGCCCGGCGCCACCTGCGGTCCGACCGGCGCCGCGCCGTGACCGCCCACCAGCATCGCGGCATCGTCTCCGCCTTCAGGAACGCCTGCGAGCACGGCGACTTCGACGGCTTGATCAGCCTGCTCGACCCCGAGGTCCGCGTGCGCGCCGACGGCGGGGGAAAGGCCCGCGCGGCTCTACGCCCGATCCTGGGCGCGGAGAAGACCGCGCGCTACTTCCTCGGCCTGTTCCACAAGCGGTTCGCCCCGGAGATCGTCGAGGAGAACGTCAGCGGCCACCCCGGGCTGGTCGGCTACGCCGACGGCGAAGTCCACGCCGTCATGGCCATCGCCGTCCGGGACGGCCGCATCACCGACATCTGGCGGATCGTGAATCCGGACAAGCTCCACGCCTGGAACGGGCCTGAGCAAGATCGCAGCGCGGCTGACCGGCGTTGACGGCGCCCGCCCCCGTCTCACCGAAGATCGTCAAGGCATGCACCGAGAAGGCGCCCCGGGAGCCGGCATACGCCGGTCACGCCCGCGGCGAGACGATCGGATCCCGCGAGCCGACGTGGCAGCCGCCCGCGAGTGCCCATCGCGTCCGGCACCCGCTCGATGGCCCTCACGGTAAATCTTTTCGGCCGTACCCCGAACGTCATCACAATCGGCGGTCCTGTTCCGTCGAAGAGGAGAGGACCGAAGGAGACGGGGGGATGAGGAGAGCGCACAGTGCTCATGGGCGACGGTGTGGACGATGTGTCGGCACGTGAGCATGGGGGCGCGTTCGTGGGGAGCACGACAGGGCGACGCGGCGACGCGTGCGGGCCCGGTTCGGCCCCGTCCCGCGCTCTCGGCCTGACGGCCGTGACGCCGGGGACCGGTGCACGGGCCGGCCCGTCGCGTCGCCGGGCCGGGAGCGCGCGTGCCCGAGGACGAAGTCGTTTCGCGGGCCGGCGCCGTGGCCCCCTGATCGCCTCCCTCCTTGGACCACTTCCGGGTACACGAGAAAACGGGGACGGCCGTATGACGAATCGCGGGATCGAGCAGCAGCAGCTCAGAGCGGGTCTTTTCGGTCCGGGGGACATCGGTGGGCCGATGGCACGGCACATCGCCGAGGATCTCGACGACCTCGGCGGGACCTGCCGTTCCGTCGACGTCGACGTCGACGGACCGCACGGCATCGCGGTGCGGGCCGGAACGCGGGAGAGCCGTCGTGCCGCCTGACCGGGAGCAGCCCCCCTCCTCCCCGCACCCGATCTTCGACGAGCACACCGCCGTGATGATGGACGAGCGCGTCACCCTGGTCAACATCGCGTTCAGGATGCTGGGCTGCGCGCATGAGGCCGAGGATGCCGTGCAGGACGCCTTCGCGCGATGGTTCGCCCTGTCCGACGAGGCGCGGAGCGAGATCCGGTCACCGGCCGCCTGGCTGGTGCGGGTGACCTGCCGGATCTGCCTGGACCAGCTCGGCTCGGCCCGGGCGCGCCGGGAGCGGTACGTGGGGGACTGGCTGCCCGAACCGCTGCCCGACGACTCCCGGTGGGCCAGCACCGGCAGGAACAGGTCCGGCGATCCCGCCGAGCGGGTGACTCTCGACGACTCCGTCAGCATGGGCGTGCTCGTCATGCTCGAATCCGTCACCCCCGCCGAGCGGGTCGCCTTCATCCTGCACGACGTCTTCGACCTGCCGCACACGGAGATCGCCGGCATCGTCGGGCGTACCGCGGAGTCCAGCCGCCAGCTCGCCGCCTCGGCCCGGCGCCACCTGCGGTCCGACCGGCGCCGCGCCGTGACCGCCCACCAGCATCGCGGCATCGTATCCGCGTTCAAGAACGCCTGCGAGCAGGGTGACCTCGACACCCTGATCAGCCTGCTCGACCCCCAGGTCACCGTGCGCGCCGACGGCGGAGGGAAGGTCACGGCGGCCCGGCGCGCGATCCTCGGTGCCGGGAAGACGGCGCGCTACTTCCTCGGCCTGCTCCGGAACGGGTTCGCCCAGGAGCTCACCGAGGAGAACGTCAACGGCTGCCCCGGGCTGGTCAGCCATGTCGGCGGCGAGGTCAACGGCACCGTGGCCTTCGCCGTCCGCGGCGGCCTCATCACCCAGATCTGGGTGATCGTGAACCCGGACAAACTCCACGCCTGGCAGGAATCCGGCCTCTGAGGGCCGTGCCTCTCCGTGTCTCTCCGTGCCCCCCGTGCCCCCCGTGCCCCTCCGCGGGCCGTCGGCGTCGGCGGCCCGAGCCTCGGCACGATCGAACACCCCGATCCTCATCACATTCGCCCGGCTCATTTCGTCTTACTGGCAAGGCGTGGCCAAGGCAAAGGTGGAACGACGATGAGAGCCGACTCGCTGGCGCGGGCACTCGACGAGCGGGTCGGCGGGGCCGGCTTCGTGAAGAAGGCGATGCGGAAGGTCTTCCCCGACCACTGGACCTTCCTGCTCGGGGAGATCGCGCTGTACTCCTTCGTGATCATCTTGGTCACCGGCGTCTTCCTCACGCTGTTCTTCAAGCCCTCGATGCGGGAGGTCGTCTACGACGGCGTCTACGTGCCGCTGCGCGGGGTGACGATGAGCCAGGCGTACGCCTCCACCCTGGAGATCAGCTTCGAGGTGCGCGGCGGCCTGGTGATGCGGCAGATGCACCACTGGGCCACCCTGCTCTTCCTCGCCTCCATCGTGGTCCACCTGCTGCGCCACTTCTTCACCGGCGCCTTCCGCAGGCCGCGCGAGCTGAACTGGCTGATCGGCGTGACGCTGTTCGCACTGGTGATGCTGAACGGACTGTTCGGCTACTCGCTGCCCGACGACCTGCTGTCGGGCGCCGGGTTGCGCATCCTGCACGGCGTGCTGATCTCCGTCCCGCTCGTGGGGACGTACCTGGCGACCTTCCTGTTCGGCGGCGAGTTCCCCGGCCACGACATCGTCTCCCGCCTCTACAGCCTGCACGTGCTGCTCATCCCCGGCCTGCTGCTCGTGCTCATCCCGCTGCACGCGGTGGTGATCACCTGGCGGCAGACGCACACCCAGTTCCGCGCCAAGGGGCTGAACGACCGGGTGGTGCGCGGCGCGCCGTTCTTCCCCGCGTTCATCGGCAAGACGACGGCGTTCTTCCTGTGGGTGGTGGGCGTGGTGGCGCTGCTGGCCACCCTCTTCCAGATCAACCCCGTCTGGCTGTACGGGCCGTACGTGTCGAGCGCGGTGAGCGCGGGCTCCCAGCCCGACTGGTACATGGGTTTCCTGGAGGGCGCGCTGCGGATCATGCCGCCGTGGGAGCTCACGGTCTTCGGCCACACGGTGTCGATGAGCGTGCTGCTCCCCGCGCTGGGCGCGCCCGGGCTGCTCTTCACCGCCATCGCCCTCTACCCGTTCGCCGAACGCTGGATCACCGGTGACCGCGCCGTGCACCACCTGCTCGACCGGCCGCGCGACGTGCCCATCCGCACCGCGCTCGGCGTGGCCGGCATCGTCTACTACGGGGTGCTGTGGCTGGCGGGCGGCAACGACCTGATCGCCGTGCACTTCCAGATCTCGCTGTACGCCACGACCTGGATCTTCCGTGTCGCGATCGTGGCCGGGCCGGTGCTGGGGTTCGTCGTCACCCGGCGGATCTGTCTGGGCATGCAGGCGCGTGACCGGCACGTCGTCGAGCACGGCGTGGAGACCGGCGTGATCGTGCGTGACCCCGAAGGCGGGTTCAGCGAGATCGAGCGGCCGGCGACGGAGGAGGAGACGGCCGTACTGGTGCCGCCGGCCGCCCCGGCGCCCTCCGTGCCGCCGGCCGGTGGCGTTCCGCCCACGGTCGCGCGCCGGGTTCGCGACGAGCTGCAGCGCTCCTGGCACCGCTGACCGGCACGCGCGGCCGGACCACGTCCCGGCCGAGTCGTTCCCCGGTGGTGACGGAGCCCCCCGTGGCGGCGGCCACGCGGGTGTGGCCGATCCGTTCGCGGCAATTCATCCCGGGCTTCGTGAATGGCGGCGCATACGGAAGGGCGTATATCTCTGACGATTCAGCGAACGGAAATGTGAGGTCCGGCGAGTATGAGATATGACCTACTGACCGACCGAGGGAAATGGTCATTCATTTCCTATACTGAAGACATGAACAATGAAAACAATCGGCGCGCGCTAATCGTCGGAATGGGAATCAGCGGTATGGCGACGGCGATCCGGCTGCGTCAGATCGGCTGGGAGCCCGTCATCGTCGAACGGGCGCCGCGGCGCAGAAAGGGCGGCTATTTCGTGCTGCTGTGGGGAGCGGGGCGCGCCAGCGCCGAGCGGCTGGGGCTGGGGCCCGGCGTGGCGGACCACACCTCTCCCGACACCGTTCACTACGAAGTCGACCGGCACGGCAACAGGACCAGCATGGCCATTCTCGGTAATCTCCCGGACGGCCCGCGCATGATGCGCCGGGGCGAGGTCGAGGACGCCGCGTTCGAGGCGCTGCCCGACGACGTCGAGATTCGCTTCTCCACCGTCCCGACCAAAATCGAGCAGGACGACGACGGCGTCGACGTGACCCTGCACGACACCTTGGGCGACGAGACCGTGACCGAACGGTTCGGCCTGGTCGTCGGCGCGGACGGGCTGCGGTCGACCGTACGCAGGCTGGTGTTCGGCCCGCACGAGCGGTACATGCACCGGATGGGCGGGATCACCTGCGCGTTCCAGCTGTCGAAGCCCCTGCCCGGCCTCGCGCAGGAGGACACCGCCGTGCAGCTCGACCCGGACCGCGGCCGCGCGATGTGGGTGTTCGGGTTCCAGGACATCATCCCCACGGTGATGCTCACCTACCGCAGCGACGACATCGACGCCGAGTTCCGGCTGCCTCCGGCGAAGCGACTGCGCCAGGTCTTCGGTGACCGGCCGACGGGCAAGCTGCTCGGCGCCGTCCTCGACGAGGCCGACACCGTGGAGGACATCCTCTTCGACTCGGCCGAACAGGTGCGGATGGACTCCTGGCACCGGGGCCGGGTGGTCCTGATCGGTGACTCGGCGTGGTGCGTCACCCTCTACGCCGGGATGGGCGTCTCCGCGGGGCTGGCCGGATCGGACCTGCTCGGCACCATGCTGCAGCGGCATCCGGACGACCTCGAAACGGCGATGACCGAGTGGGAGCGCAGGCTTCGGCCGGCCGTCACCGATTGGCAGGGCTCTGCCGAACCGATGCGGCAGTGGTTCAACCCCTCTGGCCGCCGCGAGGCTCTCGTACGCCATTTCTGGACCCGAGGCGAGGAATGGCCGGTCATCGGCCACTATGTCCGGCAGTTCTTCATCCGCGGCAGGATCGCGAAGAACGCGGACATCGCGGCGGCCTGAGCCCGAAGGAGTCGCGGTGACCGAGCTCGTGCGGCACGACCCGGCCAAGGTCGCGCGCATCCTCAAGGTGACGCGGGCGCTGGTGCTCCGCCACGGAGTGCGGGGCATCAGCGTCTCGGAGATCACCCGGCTGGCGCACATCGGGAAGGGGACGCTCTACCTGTACTGGCGGACGAAGGAAGACCTGATCGCCGAGCTGATCGTCCGCGACTTCCTCGACGCGGCCGAGTACCTCCCCGATCTCGGCGCCGACGTCGAGGCCGTGTGGCCGCACCGGCTGTGCTGGGGGATGATGCGGACCACCCTGCTGGGTCACCCGTTCGTGCGCGCGGTGCAGGAGGCCGACGTGCACATGATCGGACTGCTCACGGAGCGGGAGGAGACCCGGCGCCTGCTCGACCTGCTCGGGCCCGGTGTCCTGTCCCGTGACCTGCTCGAGGTGTGGCGCACCTACGGCCTGGCCAGGGACGACTGGACCTTCGCGCATCAGACGTACGCCATGCGTGCGCTGGTGGGCGGCTTCCTCGGGCTGATGACGGGGGCCGACGCGGGGGCGCTCGACGACCGGCGGACGGTGTTCGAGGCGAGCGTACGCGCCCTGCTCTACCCGCCCGGCCGGACCGGGGCCGAGGTCGCCGAGGGCGCCGAGGGCGCCGATGTCCCGGCCGCGGCGGCCGCGGCGCTCAGGCTGCTGAACGAGCGCCGCGCCTTCGTGCGGCGCCTGCTGCCCCCGGACCGGTGACGCGCGAATTCGGGCACCAGCGGCCGGCCGAAGGGGTCGGCGCGTCCTTGAGCGGCCTCGTCGGCGGGAGCCTCTACCATCTGTTCGAGACCGCCGGGTATCTTCCCGGATTCCGGCCGGCCATCGCCGCCCAGTCCTGCTGTTGCCGGTGATCGTGCTGCTCGCGGGCCGCCGGGTCGTCGCCGCCTGACGATGTCGGGGGCGGCGTCGAGGACGGTGTCGAGGGCAGGGTCCGGTACGGGCGTCCGCCGCCGCGATCGGCTCCGAGGCCGTTCCGCCCGGAGAAAGGGAGATCACGATCATGAAGGTGTTCCAGATCGGCGCCGCCGGAGGCGTGGGGCGCCGGCTCGCCCGCCTGCTCAGTGCCCGGGGTGAGCAGGTCACCGGCATGCACCGCGACCCCGCGCAGGCGGAGACCGTGCGCGCGGCCGGTGCGACCCCGCTGGCCGGGGACCTCGTGGACGACTCGGTGGAGGAGCTGGCGCGCAAGCTCGGCGGGCATGACGCCGTGGTGTTCTCCGCCGGAGCCCACGGCACCGGCCTGGACAGGACCACCGCGATCGACGGCAGGGGCCTGGAGAAGGCCGTGGACGCCGCCGCCGGGGCCGGGGTGTCGCGGTTCGTGCTCGTCTCGGCGTTCCCGGAGGCCGGGCGCGGCCCCCAGAGCTCGGAGGGCTTCGAGCACTACATGAAGGTGAAGAAGAGCGCCGACGCCTACCTCGCCCGCACCGGCCTCGACTGGCTCATCGTCCGGCCGGGGACTCTCCTGGACGAGCCCGGAACCGGCCGTGTCACCGCCGGCCTCGCGATCGAGTACGGAGGCGTGCCGCGCGACGACGTCGCGGCGTTCATCGACGCCGCCCTGCGCGAGCCGGCCCTGAACCGCACGATCGTCGAACTCACCACCGGCCAGACCCCCGTCGCCGACGCGATCGCCCTGCTCGTGACCCCACCGACGAGCCGGCCCCCCTCCTGAGCGCCGACCACCCGGCAGAGAGCACGGTGACCGCGACGGCGAGCTCGGTGGCGAGCTCGCCGCGCCCGGCGGCGGCACCCGCACATCGCGGGAGCGGGGCACGGCTAGGGTCGCGACATGCGCATCGTGTCGTTGTTGCCCGCCGCCACCGACATCGTGGCGGTGCTCGGGCTGGGTGGTGACCTGGTCGGACGGACGCATGAGTGTGACTGGCCACCCGAGGTGGTGGAGGGGGTGGCGGTGGTCACGGCGGCGGAGTTCGCCGCGGACCGGATGAGCAGCAGGGAGATCTCCGACGCGGTGGGCGGCGCCGCCCACCGGGGCTCGTCGCTGTACACCCTCGACGTGGAACGCCTGGCGGCCCTGGCCCCCGACGTGGTGCTGACGCAGGACCTGTGCGAGGTGTGCGCGGTCTCCTACACCGGGGTGTCACGGGCGGTGCGGCTGCTCGACTCCGGCCCGCGGGTGATCAGCCTGGAGCCGCGCACGCTTCCCGACGTGCTGCGTTCCATCGAACACCTCGGCGAGGCGCTCGGGGTGGCGCACGTGGCGTCGCGGCGGGTCGCCGAACTGGAGGAGCGGCTCGCGGCGGTGCGGTCGGCGGTCGCGGACCGGCCGAGACCGCGGGTGGCGGCGATCGAGTGGCTGGATCCGCTGTGGCCCGCCGGTCACTGGGTTCCCGAGCAGATCCGGGCGGCGGGTGGTGAGCCGTTGCTGGCCGAGGCTGGCGAGCACACCGCCGCCATCGACTGGGAGAGGATCCGAGCCTCCCGGCCCGAGGTGATCCTGCTGATGCCCTGCGGCTTTCCGCCCGAGCGCACGCGAGCGGAGTGGCCTTCGCTGACCCGTCTTCCGGGCCGGGCCGACCTGCCGGCGGTCCGCGCGGGCCAGGTGTGGGTGCTGGACGGCCCGGCGTACTTCAACAGGCCCGGCCCGCGCGTGGTCCGGGGGGCGGAGGTCCTCGCCCAGGTGCTCCACGGGGTACGCGCCGGCGCCCCCGTCGAACGCGGGGAAGCTCACCGGATCTGACACCGGCGGTGAGGGGCGCGGAGGCGAACGGGGACGGCACGCAAAGGATCTCATTTATTGTTTTCTAATTTCTGGAAAATCCAGTGTTAGGCTTCCCGGCATGCAGGAGCCCGGCGCGGTGACGCCATGCAAACACTGCGGGACGCCGATCGAGCAGCGGCCCGGGCGGGGGCGGCCGAGGGCGTACTGCGCGCAGGGGAACTGCCAGGCGGTGGCCAAGCGCGAACGCGAGATGCGGCGGGCGACGCCGGGGCTCGAGGGGGCGCTGGCCAGGGCCGAGGAGTTCTACGAGCGCATGGAGAAGGGGATGATCGCGGCGATCGCCCCGCTGGCGCAGGTGCTGTCCGAGGAGCTGAGCCCGGCCGGGGTGGAGGCCAAGGTGAGCGCGGTGCAGGCCGAGGCGCACACCCGGGTGGCGATCGCGCGCGCCGAGCGGGAACAGGCCTTCGAGCAGGTGCGCCTGGCGCGGGAGGCTTCCGAGCACGCCCGGCGCGAGCGGGACGCGATGGCGCGCCGCGTGGAGGAGGCCAACGCCGAACGCGACATCGCGCTGGCCGACGCGGAGACCGCCAGGGAGCAGGCGCTCGCCGCGTTGCACGAGGCGGCCAGCACCGAACGCCGGGCCAGGCAGGCCGAGCAGGAGGCCACCCGCAGGGCCCAGCGGGCCGAGGCCGCCCGCGACGCGGCACTGCGGGAGATGGCCGAGCGGGTGGAGAGCGCCGAGACCGACGCGCGCCGGGCCGAGGCGCGCGCCCTCCACGATCAGGAGCAGTCCGGCCAGGCGCGGGCCGAGTGGGACCGGGCGCTGGAGGAGACCAGGAAGGCCCTGGAGGCCAGAGGCCAGGCCGAACGCGTCGCCTCGGCCGCGTCGGCGCGCGCCGACGCGGCCGAGGCCGAGCGGGACCGGGCGCTGGCCCGCGCCGACGCCGAGGCGACCGCGCGCGCCCAGGCCCTGGCCGAGGCGGCCGAGGCGCGTGCGCGGGCGGAACGCGTGGACAAGCAGGCGGCCGAGCTGGAGCGGCGGACGGCGCGACGGACGGCCAGGGCCGAGGAACGAGCCGCCGAGAAGATAGCCGAAGCGGGGGAGCGGGCGGCGGCCACAGCCGCCGAGGCACTCGCCGAACGCGACGAGGCGCGCATGCGGCTGGCCATGGAACAGATGCGCCTGACGGACCTGCGCGAGCAGATGGAGGCGCTGCGCGCCGAGGCCGCCCATCTCAGGGAGCGTGCGATCACCGCGGAGCTGCGAAGGGAAGGCGCGATCGCCACGGAGGCGGGGGCGCCGTAGCGTTCACCGGACACCCCTTTGGGAACCCACCGGATCACCGGCCCGCCGAACCCCGGCGCCCCCGAGTCGACACGCGGGGACGTGTTGCGCCGCGGGGTCCACGGGGTGACCGGCGACAGCGTGTGCGCCGCCGCCACGCCGGCCACGGTGGACAACGCGTCGGTGCTGTGCGGGCAGGGCGCCGCCCAGGCGTGCTTTCGCGTGATCAGGTGTCGCCTGTTCGATGCGTCCGGATCGGGCGGCTGTCACGGAGCCCGGTCGTCGCCGCGCCCGGCTCGTGCGAGACGCGGTCGTCGACCGGTGGGAACGGTGTCCCGCTCTTGAAGCCGCCTCGAATCCCCGAAAGGATTTGTGAGCCAGATCACGGTTGAGGTTGACCTCGGGTCAGGGTGCAAGCTCGGCGCAGCGGCGCGACGCCGACCGGACACAACGGATTCGAAGGAGCACACCATCATGTCCCTCCCCCTTTCCGGCCAGGACAAGAGCACCCCGCGGAGCGGCGCGGACGGCGGAGCCGTCACAGCGGCGGCCGCCGGGCAGGATCGCCCGGAGCTGCGGAAGGTGATCGAGGAGATCGTCGATTCCGGTTTCACCGGGGTGTCGCTGCGCGTGCACGACGAGCGGGGCGAATGGGCCGGCAGCGCCGGGGTGGCCCGGCTGGGCGAGACCGCGAAGCCGCCGGTGAACGGGCACTTCCGGATCGGCAGCGCCACCAAGACCTTCGTCGCGACCCTGGTGCTGCAGCTGGTGGCCGAGGGCAGGATCGGGCTGGACAGCCCGGCGGCGGACCACCTGCCCGGCTTTGCGCTGGACGAGCGGATCACCGTGCGGATGCTGCTGCGGCACACCAG
The DNA here is from genome assembly GCF_059358815.1 of Streptosporangium nanhuense. Lineage (NCBI taxonomy): Bacteria > Bacillati > Actinomycetota > Actinomycetes > Streptosporangiales > Streptosporangiaceae > Streptosporangium > Streptosporangium nanhuense. Next base: position 93,755 of record NZ_JCADBG010000011.1, on the reverse strand, counting down.
CGGGGTGTTCAACTTCACCGGCGAGGTCCAGCCCGACGGGACGGTCGTACCGGGGATCCTCATCCCCTACGGCACCACGGGCGGGGAGTGGGTGGACGACCGGTTCAGGACCTACCGGCCGGAGGAGCTGGTGGAACTGGCGTTGTCCAGGCCGGCGCGGTTCGAGCCGGGGACGGGCTGGAGCTACGCCAACACCAACTACGTGCTGGCCAGGTTGCTGATCGAGAAGGTCACCGGGCGCTCGTTCGCCGAGGAGCTGCGGCGGCTGATCCTGGAGCCGCTCGGGATGCCGGGCACCGTGGCGCCGGGCACCTCATCGGAGATCCCCGAGCCGCACGCCCACGCCTACTACCGCCACGAGGAGGCCGGTGAGGAGAAGACGGTCGACGTCACCCGCCAGAACCCCTCCTGGATCTCCGCCGGCGGCGACATGATCTCGACCACCCGGGACCTCCGCACGTTCTTCTCCGCACTGCTGGGCGGAAGGCTCCTGCCCGCCCCGCTGCTGGCCGAGATGTGCGCCCCGCACCCGACGGGCATCCCGAACATGGACTACGGCCTGGGCGTGTTCGTGGTGACCACGGACGACGGCGGCACCGTCATCTCCCACAACGGCGCCGTCGTGGGCCACGCGGCACTGATGTACGGCACACCCGGCGGCGGCAGGACCCTGACCGCCGCGCTGAACTGCGTGGACGACGCCGGCCTGTCCATCGCGGCAGCGTTCCAGAACGCCCAGCGAAGGCTCCTCGACGAGGTGTTCGGCGGCGGGCGGGCCGATCCGGCCCAGCCGACGGGCTGAGCACCCATGACCGGCACGCCTCCAGGAGCGCCACCTTCCGGTCGTGCGTCAGGCGGAACGCCGACCGGGGCCATATCGAACCCGCCGAGCCCTGTCCACATGCCCGGCCGTGGCGCAGGTGGTCGCCGGGACCGGGCACAGGGCAGGCTGAGCGGATGAGCAACGGGGTCACGATCGGGCAGGCGGCGGCGTTCGTCGGCGTCACGGTGAAGACGGTGCGGCACTACCACAAGCTTGGCCTGGTGAAGGAGCCGGAACGTGACGGCTCCGGCTACCGGCGGTACGGATCGGCCGACCTGTTGCGGCTGGTGCAGGTCCGGACGCTGGCCGCCGCCGGGGTGCCACTGGCCGGGATCGGGCCCCTGCTCGACGCCGACGCCACGCTGTTCGCCGCCGCGCTCGCCGACGTCGGACGGCAGCTCACCGAACGGATCGAGGAGCTGACCGCGCGGCGTGACACACTGCACCGGCTCGCCGACGGTGACCGGGCTCTGCTGGGCGACCGCGCCGTGGCGCTGCTGGAGCGGATGCCCGGCCTCGGGTTCCCCGCGGACGAGGTGGCGGCCACCAGGGAGGGCTGGGTGCTGGCCAAAGCCCTGGTGCCGGAAGGCTTCGACGACTACCTGGCCCATTTCGAGCACGCCCTGCGGGACACCCGGCTCGTCGCCCTGACCAGGCGCGCGGCCGAGGCCTCGGCCTGGGAACCGGACGATCCCCGTGTCGCCGAGCTCGCCACCGCCGTGGCCGACCACTACCTCGCCGACCCCGCCCTGCTGAAGACCGTCACCGGTCTGCAAGCCCGTACCGAGGCCGCGACCCGGTACACGCTGATCGCCCGCCACGGCGAAGAGCAGACGCCGGCCGCGGCGCGGCTGGCCGAGCTTTTCGGGACGAGGCTCCGCGCCGCCGGTATCCGCATCCCCGGACCGGACTCCCATTGATCATGCCGCGCTCCGGCCCTTCGGCCCGGCGACCGGCCGGGGCCCTGCGGGCGGACACCGCTGGAGCGACCGCACGGCGTCACGCCGGGGTGGGCGCGACGCGGCCTCAGGGTTCGCGGGCGCGGAGGTAGGCGTCCAGGTCGGCGGCGCCCCCGAGCATGGCGCGACCCCGGGTCGACAGGCGGCCCTGCCAGTCGCGCAGGGTCGACTCCAGCGGGGCGACGCCTCCGGCGGAGCGGACCTGGGCGATCAGCGGGGCGATCCGCTCCAGCAGGTAGCCGCCCCGCCTGAGCTGGTGGGCCAGCCGGACGTCCCGCACGTCGGTCGCGCTGTAGATCCGGTAGCCCGTCCGCGGGTCGCGGCGCGGCCGGACCAGCCCGGCGTTCTCCCACTTGCGCAGGGTGGCGGGGCGGATGCCGAGCCTCCTGGCCAGCGGGCCGATGAACGTGTCGCCGCGCTCCTGCGGCACGGGAGCCAGGTCGCGGAGCGCGGCCTCGACGGCCTGGAGGGTGCGGCGGTCGTCGAGGAGCTGGCCGTGGCTCTCGTCGATGAGCCGCAGCGCGTCCTCGGTGGCCCCGCGGTTGACCGCCCGCATGATCGACGTGGCCGTCTGGTGGCCGTGCCCGGGCAGGAGGGCGAGGAACGCGCGCAGGGCCTGCGCGTGCAGCGGCGTGTAGGTGCGATAGCCGTGGGCGGTGCGTTCGGCGGCGGGCAGGACGCCGGCGTCCTCGTAGTTCCTGATCGCCTGGGTGGACAGGCCGTGCTCGCGCGCCAGGTCCACTGGCCTCATGGATGCATCACCGTTTGAAGGTCCGTCGCGGTGGGGGCGGGAATTTTCGGGAAAAGTTTACACCGAATGTTCAACGATACCGTTGAAGGCATGGACATCAAGGACATGGCCCGGCCGTTCGACGGCGCCGGCGTCTCGGCGTTCCTCCGCTCGCTTCCCGCCGAACCCCTGTTGCTCGGCCTGGGCGAGGCCAGGCACTTCGTGGGGGAGCTGGGCCAGGTGCGCAACGAGATCTTCCGGCACCTGGTCGAGCACGAGGGCTACCGGTCGTTCGCCATCGAGAGCGACTGCCTCATGGGTCTCGTGGTCGACGACTACGTCACGACGGGCGCGGGCACGCTCGATGACGCCATGGAACGCGGCTTCAGCCACGACTTCGGCGCCTCACCGGCCAACCGCGAGCTCGTGCGCTGGATGCGCGCGTACAACGAGGAGCATGACGGCGAGCTCCGGTTCTTCGGCTTCGACGGCCCGCTGAACTACTGGGCGGAGAGCCCGCGCCGGGCGCTCACCGCCCTCCACGCCCTCCTCGACGGCCCTCTTCCCTGCACCGTGGAAACCCTCGACGCCTTGCTCGGCCCGGACGAGCGGTGGACGGACGAGGCCACGGTCATGGACCCGTCCCGGTCGATCGGCCGGTCCGCCGACGCCCAGCGGCTGCGGCTGCTCGCCGACGACCTGGTGGCACTGCTCGACACGCAGGCGCCGCGGCTGAGCCCGCACGACCGGGAGCGGGCGGAGCTGTACGGGCGCACCGCCGTCGGCCTGCTCCGCTACCACTCCTGGATGGCCGACACGTCCCCCGCGCGGATAGGGCGGCTGTCGGCCCTGCGGGACGCGATGATGGCCGCCAACCTGCGCGCCGTCGCCGAGCGAGGCCCCGCCCTGGTCTTCACCCACAACCTCCACCTGCAGCGGAACAAGAGCCTCATGTCGTTCGGCGACCAGCAGTTGGAGTGGTGGAGCGCGGGGGCGGTCACCGAAACCCACCTGGGTGACCGGTACGCCTTCCTGGCCTCGGCCTTCGGCACGGTCGGCGACGACACCCCGCCCCCGGACACCGTCGAGGGCATCCTGTCCACGCTCCCGTGGGAGCACTCTCTCATCGACGCCCGCCGCCTGGCCGAGGCCCTCGCGAAGGCCGTCACGGAGCCCGCCCCGCGCGTCTCCCACGATTTCGCCTATTTCCCGCTGGACCCGGCCCAGCTCGACCTGATCGACGGCGTCGTCTTCCTCAAGCAGGCCGTCAGGCTGGGGTGACGGGCGCGTGCGTGCCGGGCGTAATGTGATCGCATGGCCGAACAGGCGCGCTTTTCGTTCCCGTTCCCCTTCCTGGGCGAGGTCGCCGGTGCCCGCCGCGGGGACGCCGCCGACCGGCCGCCGGATCAGGGGTTCCACCGGCTGGACGTGGCCCGGCCCGCGCGGGAGCCGCGATGAGGCGGATCGACTACGACACCGAGCAGTACCGCGACTACGCGCGCGGCCGTGCGTTCACCGAGCGGCAGCTGCGGGCATGGATCAGCGCCTTCGAAGCGGTGCTGCCCGAGCGGCGTCCGCTGGAAGGGCTGGACGTCGGCTCGGGGACCGGCAGGCTCACCCCGGCGCTGGCGCGGGCGTTCGGGCCGGTCACCGGCGTCGAGCCGTCGATCCGCATGCGCGAGACGGCGCAGGCGCAGTCCCGGCATCCCGGCGCGCGGTACGTGGCGGGCCTCGCCGAGGACATGCCGGTGCCGTCCGGCAGCGCCGACTACGCGCTCATGTTCCTGTCCTGGCACCACGTCCAGGACAAGCGGCGGGCGGTGCGGGAACTGGCCAGGGTGGTCAGGCCCGGCGGGCGGCTGCTGCTGCGCGCGAACTTCAGCGACCACCATCCCATGCCGTGGTGGCTTGAGTACTTCCCTCGCGGATTCGAGGTGGACACCGCCCTGTTCCAGCCGCTGCACGAGGTCATCGAGATGTTCACCTCGGGCGGATGGCGCGTCAAAGACTTCGGCACGGTCACCCAGCCGCCCTCCGGCACCCGCGGCGAGCGGCTCGAACGGCTGCGCCTGCGCACCCTTTCGTTCTTCGCCCAGCTCGCTCCCGACGAGGTGGAGACCGGTTTCCGCAACCTGGAGCGGGCCGTCGCCGAGGATCCCGACGCACCGGTACCCGCGCTCTCCGAGCCGCTGCTCACGCTCGAACGCCTTCCGTGACGCCGCCCGTAACGCCGGCGCCCCCCGGAGGGCCCGGCGTCTCCCGAACGGCCCGGAGCTCCCCGAACGGCCCGGAGTCCCCGCGGCCACGGTGAACCACCACTCGCTCCAGGGGCGTCACCGTCGAAGCCGGGCTCGCCGGAGGATGGCGGCCTCCGCGGCGCTACAGGCTCGCGAGCCGGTTTTCGAGGCCGTCGAGGAGGGCCTGGAGACCGAACTCGAAGGTCTGGTCGGGGGCGGCGGCGTAGTCGGCGGCCGTGGGCGCCTCAAGGCGGGCGCGAAGCCGGGGGAAGTCCATGGCGACCTCGGTCGCCTTGTTCATCGTGTCCTGGATCAGTGCCTGGGCGTCGGCGCCGTCCCGGCCCAGCCGCCTGGCCAGGGAGAGCGCGGCCGAGGCGCCGAGGACGTTGCCCAGGACGAAGGTGAAGACGGTGGCCGCGGCGCGGTCGGCCTGGGCGCCGGTGAAGCCGGCCGCCTCGTAGATGGCGAGGCTGTGGTCGTCGTGGCGCGCCTTGCCGGGGCCGTAGAACAGGTGGGAGCCGAAGGCCTGCACGAGCCACTGGTGGCGGCTGAGCATCGCGTGCAGGCCGGTGGCCATCGCCGTGGCCGCGGCGCGCCAGCCGATCGCGCCGGGGTCGGGCAGCTCGATCTCGATCCAGACGTGGTCGCCGGCGAGCTGGATGAGGTTGTCCTTGTTCTTGACGTGCCAGTAGACGGCCGTGGCGGCGGCGCCGAGCCGGCCGCCCAGGCTGCGCATGTTCAGGCCGTCCAGGCCCTCCTCGTCGAGCAGGGCGATCGCGGTGCGGACGATCTGTTCGGTGGTCAGCGTGTCGCGCGGCATGCGGCCACGATAGGGCACCCGGCCGGTCTTGCACAAAGTTCAAAAACTCTCTTGCACTAAGTTCAAGTTGCGGTCTACATTCGCCTTGAACTTAGTGCAAGTCGATGCGGCGCCCACCGGCGCACCGATCAAGGAGACCCGCCGTGAACGTTCTCGTCGCCGTCATGCAATCGCTCGTCGCCGCGGCCTTCGTGAGCATCCCGCTGGTACGCCACCGCTACGGGGCCACCGCCATGGCCGGCGCGCAGGCCGAACTGCGACGCCAGGACGTGCGGCCCACCGTCCTGGCCGAGAACGGCATGAGGTTCGACGCCGGCGGCCACGAGACCGCCGTCCCGGTCGCCGTCGCCGCGGTGATGGTGACCCTGGCCGCGCTCAACCTGCTCGGCGACGGCTGGGCCCACCCCCTGACCCTGGTCTTCCAGTCCCTCGTCCTGGCCGGGAACGGCCTCATCCTCCACAGCCAGCTGACGGCCGAGAGGTCCGTGCGAGCCGCCTTCCTGCGCAAGGGCGACCCGGCGCTGGCGAGCATCGACGTACCGGCCCTGCTCAAGGCCGCCGAGGACGGTTTTCCCGCCTGGACGTGGACCCTGCAGAACGTCCGGCACGTCGTGGTGTTCGGCGCCTCGATCCTCGCCCTGGCCGCGACGCTCCTCGCCTGAGACGTCAGCGCACGTCCCACCCCGGAGGTTCACCGTGCCACTCCCCGTCGCCGTCGCCGTCACGTTGCAGCTCCTGCCCGCCGTGAGCGGGACCGGCCGCGTCCTGTCGTGGATCGTCGAACCGGTCGTCCTGCTCGGCGTCGGCTCCGTCACCGCCGGCCAGGTGTTCGCCACCCGCTACACCGAGGCCGCCTTCCGGAAGTCCGCCGACCAGGCCGTACGGAACATCGACGCACGAGCCGTGATCGCCGCCGCGAACACCGGCTTCCCCTCCTGGCTGCGCCCCCTCGTCCTGGCCCGCTTCCCCCTGGCGACCTTGGGCTCGCTCCTCGTCATCCTTCTCCTGGCGACCCCGGCGGCCGACGCGTACTTCCGTTGACCTTCCCCCGGCGCGCCGGCCACGGCGGCGCCACGTCTCGCACGCGGTCCTTCGTCACGTGCGGTCCTTTGCGGGAGGAACACCGGCGACGGGCCGGGGGAGACACGCGAAGCCTTCGGGCCGCCGCGGCCCGGCGCATCGCGCCGGTCACCGGCGGACGGCAGGCGGGGGGCGGTACAGGGGGAAGCGGCAGCCGAGGCCGGGGTCTGCCCGGCCACAGCACGGCGACGGTGGCGACCGCGGAGATCGTCAGTAACACGCCCAGCAGAATTTCGAGAAGCGCGGTGGTCGACATCGAGTCCTCCCTCGGCCTCGCTGTGATCATGTGACGAGGACGAAGGTCTTCCCACACCCTCGCGTCGCGCGAGGGCCACCCCGCCGGGCCTCCCTGTCCTCGGGGACCGTGATGACGATCGGGGTGTCGGACGGTGGGTACTCCCCTCCGTATCAATTCCACTATCCGTGCAGCTCAGGCCATAGTCAAACGCCTCCCCCGGGGCAGGGCGCCGCTCGGGGGGTCGCCTAACCTGGGAGGACGAGGGGAGTACTTCCAAGAGCCGATCCGGTCAGTACGGACGTTTCGTGACGTCCTCGGGCGGCCGCCCACAGGCACGGGTGAAGGAGACCTCGAACAGCCGAGCGCGTTCGAGGAGGTTGCATGTCCGCTGAGGCACTCCTGTCAATGGCCGATCTTGAAACGATCGGTTCGCCGAAACTTTGGATGATCACCGTGGCCGCCCTGGTGGTCCTGCTGGCCATGGACTTCATGCTGACCCGGCGCCCGCACGAGGTGCGGATGCGCGAGGCGGTGGGCTGGTCGATCTTCTACCTGACGCTGCCCCTGCTCTTCGGCGTCTACGTGTGGGGGGTCTTCGGCTCCGAGGTGGCGATGGAGTTCTTCACCGGCTACGTGGTGGAGAAGTCGCTGTCGGTGGACAACCTGTTCGTGTTCATGCTGCTGCTGTCGGCCTTCGCGGTCCCCGCCGTACTGGCCCAGCGGGTTCTGCTGTACGGCATCGTCGGCGCCCTGGTGCTGCGCGCGATCTTCATCGCGCTGGGGGCGGCCGTCCTGAAGAGCGGCACCTGGGCGTTCCTGCTGTTCGGCGGGATACTGATCGTCACCGCCTGGAAGATCTTCAAGGACGCGCTGAGCGGGGAGAAGCAGAAGGTCGACATCTCCTCCATGCGCTCGATCCGGCTGCTGCGGCGCTTCATGCCGGTCACCGACGAATACCACGGCTCTCATCTGGTCGTCCGCCAGAACGGCCGCCGCGCCCTGACCCCGCTGGCGCTGGCCATCGTCGCCGTCTTCGCCACCGACATCGTCTTCGCCGTCGACTCGGTGCCCGCGGTGTACGGCGTCACCGAGGACCCGTTCCTCGTCTTCGCCACCAACGCCTTCGCCCTGCTGGGCCTGCGGGCGCTCTACTTCGTGCTCCTGGGCGTCCTGACGAAGCTGCGGCACCTGAACCACGGGCTCAGCGTCATCCTGGCCTTCATCGGGATCAAGCTCGTCCTGCACTGGGCGCACGGCATCTGGACGTGGGTCCCGGAGATTCCCACCCCGGTCTCGCTGGGGGTCATCATCGCGGTCCTGGCCACCGTCACGATCACGAGCGTGCACGCCAACCGCCGCGACGCGAGGCCCCCCGCGCCGCCCCCCGCGCCGCCCCCCGCGCCGCCCTCCTCGCCGCCCACCGAACGGGAGCCCCGCTCGCGGCCGACGTCCTAGCGTTCCCCGTGCCGGAGGCCCGCCCGCGGTCACGGCGATGGCACGAGAGTCTGCCGTGAACATACCTTCGAGCCGTGACGACGCCCGAACCGTGACGACGCCCGAACCGGTACGCCGGCGGCCGGGGCGCCCGAACGCGCGCGCCCCGGCCTCGACCGGCCGGCCGCCCGGCCCGGCCCGCCCCCCGGGCCCGGCCGGGCGTGCCCCGGCGCCGGTGGCCGGTTAGCAGGTGCCCCGGTTGTAGACCCGGAACGTGCCGTTCCAGGACCCGACGTAGGCCGTCGAGCCGGGGGTCACGCAGTAGTACCGGTTGCCGCCGAGGAAGTAGGTCACGAAGATCCTCTCGTTGGTCGTGGTGCAGTTCTTGTACATCGCGGCGTCCCCGTCCCGGTACATACCGCAGGGGTTGGCCGCCATGGAGACGCGTACGCCGGACGGGGTCTCCGTGGCGTGGGCCGGCTGGCCGGTCAGCAGCGCCGTGCCGGCGGTCATGGCGACGGCGGCGAGGGTCGCGGCGATTCTGTGGCGTGCGTTCATGATGGTCTCCGTTGTTCGCGTCGGCCGGATATGCCGACTTTTCGGGAAACAGGGGATCGGGGCCTCCGGCCTGGCGGGCCCGCACAGGGACCGCGGGGCGGCTGCTCCTCGTCGTGGCCCACCGGTCGTGTTCGCCCCGGTCAACCACCGTGAACGACAGCCAAGCCGCGCCGCCGAGGTGTCCAACAGGGTCGCGGACGGACTCGATCCACCCCGTAGCCAAGCTCGGACACCCTGGGTGATGATTTGCACGCTTTGAGTCATGGTGAGGTCGTGTGGGGCTGGAAGGCCTGGTTCGACCGTGCCGGAGTCCGTGCCGGCGCCCGTGACCTGCCCGTCAGGGACGCCCCTCGCCGGTGGGTGACCCGTACCGGTGCAGCGCCTCGACCTCCTCGTAGGACGGCACGTCGCCGGTGACCGGTTCGCCCCGGGCCACCGCCAGCGCCGTGGTGACGGCCGCGCTCAACGCCGCCCGGAACAGCAGCGACCCGTAACTGAGGCGGGCCACACCCAGCTCGGCCAGTCGTCGCACCGGCACGCCGGGCTGGACGAGCACGTTCAGCGGCACCCCGGCCCCGGCCACCAGCGCCTCGAGGTCCCGCTCGGCGCTCGCGCCCGGCACGAAGACCCCGTCGGCCCCCGCCCCCGCGTAGGCGCGGATCCTTTCCAGAGCCAGGGCCCGGGCGCCGGGCAGGCCCAGCCAGAACGCGTCGGTACGCGCGTTGAGGAACACCTCGGGAACCCGTCGCTTGACCAACGAGACCAGCCGGGTCTGTGCCGGGAGGTCGGCCAGGCGGCCACCGCGACCGTCTTCGAGGTTGATCCCCGCCACCCCCAGCCCCGCCAGCTCCGTCACCAGGTCGGCGACCTCGCCGGGATCCTCGGAGAACCCGGCCTCGATGTCCACCGTCACCGGGACGCCCAACCTCGTGATCGTCCGTGCCAGCGCCAGCGTCTCCTCCCGCGTCGCCCGCCCGGCGTCCGGTTTGCCCGCCGCGGCGGCCACCCCCAGGCTCGTCGTCCCGATCGCGGCGAACCCCGCCCGCGCCAGGGCCGCCGCGGAGGCGTGGTCCCACGCGCAGGGAAGCAGCAGCGGCTCGCCCGCGTGGTGCAGCGCCCTGAACCGCGCGAACGTCATCGGGCCGCCGCCTCGACCGTCCCGGCCGCCAGGGCCAGCGCGACCTGCCTGCCCGGGCAGGCGCGCGGTCCCGCCCCGAACGTCAGGTACTCCGGTTCGCCTTCCGTGCGCGCGAGGACCGGGCCGCGGGCCGTCTCGGGATCACGGCCGGTCTCGGAGGCCTGATCGGTCTTGGGATCCTGACCGACCTCGGGGTCCTGGCCGGTTCCGGGGGCCCGGCCGGCCGCCGCGACGTCGAGCACCACGCTCCTTCCGCCACCGGGCGCCCTGCGGCGCAGCGTCCGGACCGGGGGATCACGGCGCAGCGTCTCGTCCAGCAGTTCCCCCACCGTCAGTTCCCCCACCGTCCCGGTCCCGCCCGACCCGGCGGCACTCGCCCCGGCAGCACTTGCTCCGACGGCGGGCCGTGTCGGCGCGGCGGCCAGGGCGGCGCGGACCAGACCGGTCGTCGGGGCGTACGCCTGGGCGAGCAGCCCCGCCACCACGGCCAGCCGTTCCGGAGCCGGGTCGCCCAGCAGGCGCGAGAGCCGCGCCAGCCCCTCGTCGGCCGTGCCGGGGCCCGCGTCGCCGGGCCCGGGTCCCGGTCCGGGCAGGTAGGCCGGGGCGATCGCCGCGACGGCCTCCACGGCCTCCGGCCCGTCCTCGGCCCGCACCCCCAGGGCGACGGCCAGGACCAGCACCGGAACCAGTTCCGGGGGACAGGCGGGAGGACCGGCGTCTCGCGAGGCGAGCCGGAACGCCTCGGCGCGCAGCGCGCCCGGGACCAGCCCGGCCAGCACCGCCTCCGCCTCCGCCCTGCGCTCGGCGTGCACGGCCCCCTCGGCGAAGCGGCCGACCGCTCCGCGCAGCCACGCCACGGTCAGCGCGAACGGCGGGCGCGGTACGGGGTCGACGGTGAAGCGGGAGTCGGCCAGCACGGCCCGTATCTCGGCGGGGCGGCTCAGGACCAGCGGATCGGATGTCATCGGTTCTCCTCGGTTCTCCTCGGTTCTCCGTGGTCGGCCCCCGGTCGCCGCTGGTTCTCCAGGGCTCTCCACGGGTGGAGAGCCCTTCTCGGGTGGAGGGGAGGCGCGGGGAGGGCGTGGGACCGCCGCGCTCTCCGCCGGGGACCGCGCGGGGGGCTCCCCGCCGCTCGGCGATGGTCGAAAGGCTAGACGCCGGACGCTTCGGCGCTCGCCGAAGCGTCCGCGTCACCCGTCCGCACGAGCCCTCCGCGTGAACCGGCGTTTCGCGGTGGTCACGCCCGCGCGGAGGCGGCGGCGCGGGTGACGCAGGCGGAGGCGAAACCGGTGACGATCGGGTGCGGGCGGCTGCCGTCCCCGGCCAGTTCCGGCTGGAAGAGGGTGGCCAGGAAGAACGGGTGGCCCGGCAGCTCCAGGACCCGTACCAGCCCCGCCTCGTCGTGGCCGGTGAAGCGCAGCCCGCCCGCCTCCAGGGCGGGCACGTAGTCGGCGTTGAGCCCGAAGGCGCAGGAGTATCTCTCCACGGTCCTCTCGGTGCCGACGATCCTCTCGGCCAGCGATCCCGGCGTCAGCCGGACGGCGTCCTCGTGACCGGCCAGCGAGCACGCCAGCGGCAGCAGCAGGAGGTCCTCGGCGCCCGGGTCGTTCTCGGCGTGCGCGACGGGCAGGCCCAGGACGTTGCGCGCGTACTCCAGCAGGGTGTGCTGGAAACCCCCGCAGGTGCCCAGGAACGGGATGCGGTGCTCGCGGGCGGTGCGGGCGGCGTTCACCGCGCCGGCCTCGCTGCGGTAGGGGCTGCCGGGCACCATCCAGACGCCGTCGAAGCCCTCCAGGCCGGTGGCCTCGGCGGTGGGGATCCAGTAGGCGTCCAGCGCCAGCCCGTCGCGCTCGCGCAGCGCCTCCAGCAGTACGGGGATGCGGGCGTGGGACCGGACGGACGGTGACTTGTCGCCCACCAGGGCGATCCTCGCGGTGGTCATGTCCCGATCCTGACCCCGGCGGCCGGGTAAGCGCCAACGATGATTACTGGTGGGTCGATAAGCGATACTGATGCACCGTGGACCCGCACCTGCTGCGCACGTTCGTCACCGTGGCCGAGCTGCGGTCCTTCTCCGCCGCCGCCACCGAGCTCGGCTACACCCAGTCGGCGGTCTCCCAGCAGATCGCCGCGCTGGAGGCCGACCTGGGACTGGCGCTGCTGCGCCGCCGCCCGGTGGAACCCACGGGCGCGGGGGAGCGCCTGCTGGAACACGCCGGGCCGCTGCTGCTGCGCCACCGGGCCGCCCGCGCGGACGTGCTGCGCGCCGCGTCGGGACCGGCCGGGCGGCTGGAGCTGGCCGCCTCCCCGCTGGCCTGTACCCCGGCGATCGTGCGGAGCCTGCCGCCGGGATGCGGGCTGCGCACGATCGCCCGCGAGCGCGTCGCCGCCGAGGTCGCCTCGGGCGCGGCCGGTCTCGGCCTGGTCGACGGGATCGCCGCCCCCAGCGACCCGCTGCGGCTACCCGACGTGGGGCCGCTGTCGGGCTTCGGGATCACCGAGGAGGAACTGGTGGTGCTCCTGCCCTCCGGCCACCCGCTCGCGTACCGGCACGGCCTGGACCTGGCCGATCTGACCGACGCCCTGTGGCTGCGGGCGCCGGTCGCCGTACCGGTGGAGCGGCTGCGCGAGCTGGTCGGCGGGGGCGGGTTCCGCGCCGCGTCCCGCTACGACGGCGAGGACGTGCGCACGGTGCTGAACCTGGTCGCCGCCGGGCACGGGCTGGTCCTGCTGCCCGCGTCCGTGGCCGCCGGGGCGCCGGGCGCGGCGAGAGGGGTGCCGCTGAGCTCGCCGCGCGTGGTGCACCGGGTGGAGGTCCTGTACGTCGAGGCCGCGGGCCCGGCCGCCGCGCTCGCCGCTCAGCTGCGCCAGCCGCCCTCGTCCACCCCGCCGGGCACCTCCGCCTCCGGGTCGTAGGGGGTGCGGGTGAAGACGAAGGTGTTGAGGTCCAGGTGGCTGGGGGAGCCGTCGGGCCTGCGGACCACCCGCAGGGTCTCGCCCGCGTAGTAGCCGTCCAGCCCCAGCCAGGTCCCGTCGGCCTGGGCGGTGAACCGCGAGGCCCGTCCCGCGCCGCCGATCGGGTTGAGGGAGACGCCGCCCTCGGGCAGCAGCCGCAGCGCGTACGCGCTGGGCCCCCAGTACCACGGACCGGCCAGTTCCAGCAGGCCCGCGCTGTCGGCGACGGGTTCCCACTCGGCGGGCAGGCTCGGCTCGTGCTGGTCGAGGATCGCCAGCAGGTCGGTCAGCAGGTTCCGGCTGACGCCCGCGGTGGAGTTGGCGGTGAACAGCACGCCGACCTTGTCGGAGGGGTCGGCCCACACCGTGGCCAGGAAGCCCGGCATGGAGCCGCTGTGACCGGCCAGGCGGCGGCCGCCCGCGCGGGTCAGCTGCAGGCCCAGGCCGAACCCGCCGGTCCAGGCGTCACCGTCGTCGACGGTCGCGGGCTCGCGCATCTCCGCCACGGTGTCCGGGGCGAGCACGTCCCCGGTGTCCCCGGCCACGAACGCCGCCCACCGGGCGAGGTCGGCGGGGGTGGACCACAGCTGCCCCGCCGGAGCCATGGCGACCGCGTCGTGCTCGGGCTCCGGCAGCAGCACGTCCGCCCAGGGGTGCACGGCGTAGCCGACGGCGTGCGGGGCGCGCGGCCGCGTCGTGGTGTCGTGCATGCCCAGCGGCAGCAAGATCTCCTCCTGCACGGCCTGCGCCCAGCTCACTCCGCGGTGCCGGGCCACCAGCTCGCCCAGCAGGGCGAATCCCACGTTGGAGTAGTGGAAGCGGCGTCCGGGCCGGTGCTTGGCCGTCTCGGGACCGAGCTCGGCGAAGAGCTCGTCGACCGGCACTCCCGGAGTCCGCTCCCACCACGGCCCGGGGGACTCGGCGCTCAGCCCCGAGGTGTGCGACAGCAACTGGGCGACGGTCAAGTCCCCGACCTGGAGGCCGGGAATGTGCTTGCCGACGGGGTCGAGCAGGCCGATCCTCCCCTCGTCGCGCAGGCGCATCACCACGGCGGCGACCAGGCTCTTGGTGATCGAGCCGATGCGGTACTGGGTGACGGGGGTGGGGGCGATCCCCTCCACCCGGCCCCGCGCGCCGAACCAGGCGAGCTCCCCGTCGCGCACCACCGCGGCGGTCAGCGAGGGCAGGCGTCCCTGGGCCTGCTCCACCGCGATCCTGCGCAGCAGCGCGCGAGCCGTACTCTCCAGAACCGGCGACATCAAATGGCTCCTCACCCGACACGAGACCCAACGCGAAAAAGTGCCCCCAGGTTAGTGCCGTCCGAGCCGGGAGGACGTCGGGGGCGGCCCGGCGCGGTGAGCGGGGGGAGATCAGCGCCGGGCCGTCCAGGGGATCGCCCCGCGCGGGCGGTGACGGCGTCCGGCCACCGGGCTCCGGGCGCACTCCGCGACCGGTTCGCCTGCTTCGTAAAAGCAGGTCATCGGACGTATACGCGATGTCAAGGTCGTGTCAACCACGGCGTCCTAGCTTCACCGTCGACAGCGAAGACCGACCTGTCCGAACAGGGAGATCATAATGATCACGTTCATCATCAGCGCCATCATCGTCGGTGCGATCACCGGCGGCCTCGGCCGGCTGCTGCTTCCGGGCCGACAGGACATCGGGTGGATCCCCACCATCCTCGCGGGCATCGTGGCCGCCCTCGCCGGTACCGCCATCGCCCACCTGCTGGGCTTCGCGGACAGGACGTGGCTGACTCTCGTGGTGCAGCTCATCATGGCCGTCATCTGCGTGAGCGTCGTCGCCAACATGCAGGGCAAGAAGGGCAGCCACAAGTCCTGAGCCTCAGGTGACGCGGGCCGGAAGGCCCGCCTCCGAGCACGAACGACGCGGGTCTTCGGCCACCGCGTCACACGAGGAGGGTTCTCGCTCCCGCGGAGCGTGAGGGCCCGCGAGGAGTCCGGAACCGATCAGCGCCCACCGGCGCGAGTCGGAACCGGACTCTCGGCGTATCCGCACCCGATATCGCACCCGGCATGCCCGCGCAGCGCGTGCCGCGTCCGGCGTTCGCGTACCGCACCCGGCATGCCCGCGCAGCGCGTGGCGGGACGAGTGCCCGGACCGATCAGGATTCGAGAAGCGCCGGCCCCCGGGCCGCGCCTAGCGTGAGTGCCATGGACACCTCCGCGAGCCCTTCGCGAGCCAGAGAGGGTTAAAGCGGACTAAAAGTGACCTAATTCCTTGAAAGCATGTCGAAGCTAGACGGAAACCCTGATCGATCGCGCCGAACCCACCCCGGCAGGTATCGCCGGCCAGGTGAGCGACGGATCGGTGCCGCGACCGCCCCGACCGCGAGGAAAAACCAGACGTACTGCTCGAAGCTGGTTAGATCGAGCGAGGCGACGCCGACGGAGACCGCGAAAGCGGTCCGCCTAATAGATGGAGACACGATGAGCATGGCCCCGAGGACGGACACGCAGTCGCCTGCGCCGCACGATGCCGACAGCCACGACCTGATCCGCGTGCACGGCGCGCGCGAGAACAACCTCAAGGACGTCAGCGTCGAGATCCCGAAGCGCCGGTTGACGGTGTTCACCGGCGTCTCCGGCTCGGGCAAGAGCTCGCTGGTGTTCGGCACGATCGCCGCGGAGTCGCAGCGGCTGATCAACGAGACCTACAGCGCCTTCGTGCAGGGCTTCATGCCGACGCTGGCGCGGCCCGAGGTCGACGTCCTCGACGGGCTGACGACCGCGATCATCGTGGACCAGCAGCGGATGGGCGCCAACGTCCGCTCCACGGTCGGCACCGCCACCGACGCCAACGCGATGCTGCGCATCCTCTTCAGCCGGCTCGGGCAGCCGCACATCGGCTCTCCCCAGGCCTTCTCCTTCAACGTCCCCACGGTCCGGGCGAGCGGTGCGATCACGGTCGAACGCGGCGCCCGCAAGACCGAGAAGGCGACCTTCACCCGCGTCGGCGGCATGTGCACGCGCTGCGAGGGCCAGGGCACGGTCTCCGACATCGACCTCGGCCAGCTCTACGACGACTCCAAGTCGCTCGCCGAGGGCGCGTTCACCATCCCCGGCTGGAAGTCGGACAGCTTCTGGACCGTACGGGTCTACGCCGAGTCGGGCCTCGTCGACCCCGACAAGCCGATCCGCGACTACACCAAGAAGGAGCTGCAGGACTTCCTCTACAAGGAGCCGGTCAAGGTGAAGGTCGACGGCGTCAACCTCACCTACGAGGGGCTGATCCCGAAGATCCAGAAGTCGTTCCTGTCCAAGGACCGGGAGGCGATGCAGCCGCACATCCGGGCGTTCGTGGACCGGGCGGTCACCTTCACGGTCTGCCCCGAGTGCGAGGGCACCCGGCTCAGCGAGGCGGCCAGGTCGTCGCGGATCGGCGAGATCAACATCGCCGACGCGTGCACGATGCAGATCAGCGACCTGGCCGGATGGGTCCGAGGCCTCGACGAGCCGTCGGTGGCGCCGCTGCTCGCCGCGCTGCGCCACACCCTCGACTCGTTCGTGGAGATCGGGCTGGGCTACCTCTCGCTCGACCGGTCCTCGGGCACGCTGTCGGGCGGCGAGGCCCAGCGCGTCAAGATGATCCGCCACCTCGGCTCCTCCCTCACCGACGTCACCTACGTCTTCGACGAGCCCACCGTCGGCCTGCACCCCCATGACATCCAGCGGATGAACGACCTGCTGCTGCGGTTGCGCGACAAGGGCAACACGGTGCTCGTCGTGGAGCACAAGCCGGAGACGATCGTGATCGCCGACCACGTCGTCGACCTCGGCCCCGGCGCCGGTACGGCGGGCGGCACCGTCTGCTTCGAGGGCACCGTCGAGGGGCTGCGGGCCAGCGGCACCGTCACCGGCCGCCATTTCGACGACCGGGCCACCCTCAAGGAGAAGGTGCGGACGTCCACCGGCGCGCTGGAGATCCGCGGCGCGACGGCGCACAACCTGCGCGACGTCGACGTCGACATCCCGCTCGGGGTGCTCACCGTCATCACCGGCGTGGCCGGCTCCGGCAAGAGCTCGCTCGTGCACGGGTCGATCCCCTCCGGCGCGGGTGTGGTGTCGATCGACCAGGGCGCGATCCGCGGCTCGCGGCGGAGCAACCCGGCGACCTACACCGGGCTGCTCGACCCGATCCGCAAGGCGTTCGCGAAGGCCAACGGTGTGAAGCCGGCACTGTTCAGCGCCAACTCCGAGGGCGCCTGCCCCAACTGCAACGGCGCCGGTGTCATCTACACCGACCTGGCGATGATGGCCGGGGTCGCCACGACCTGCGAGGAGTGCGAGGGCAAGCGGTTCCAGGCCTCGGTGCTGGACTACCGTCTCGGCGGGCGCGACATCAGCGAGGTGCTCGCGATGCCGGTGATCGAGGCCAGGGAGTTCTTCGCCGCGGGCGAGGCGCGCACGCCGGCCGCGCACGCCAT
Source organism: Streptosporangium nanhuense (assembly GCF_059358815.1). NCBI lineage: Bacteria > Bacillati > Actinomycetota > Actinomycetes > Streptosporangiales > Streptosporangiaceae > Streptosporangium > Streptosporangium nanhuense. The sequence continues at coordinate 76,336 of NZ_JCADBG010000011.1, read as the reverse complement.
CCTCGACCGGCTCGCCGACGTCGGGCTCGGCTACCTCAGCCTCGGCCAGCCGCTCACCACGCTGTCCGGCGGCGAGCGGCAGCGGCTCAAGCTGGCCACCCACATGGCCGAGAAGGGCGGCGTCTACGTCCTCGACGAGCCGACCACCGGTCTCCACCTCGCCGACGTCGAGCAGCTGCTCGGCCTGCTCGACCGGCTCGTCGACTCCGGCAAGTCGGTCATCGTCATCGAGCACCACCAGGCGGTCATGGCGCACGCCGACTGGATCATCGACCTCGGCCCCGGCGCGGGCCACGACGGCGGCCGTGTCGTCTTCGAGGGCACCCCCGCCGACCTCGTCGCCGCCCGCTCCACCCTCACCGGCGAGCACCTCGCGGCCTACGTCGGCGCCTGACCTGAGCTCGCGCGGGGCGGGCCCGCCGCCGGGGCGGCAGGCCCGCACGTGGCGCGGAGGGGCGCGGAGGGGGTGCGGAGGGGCGCGGAGGGGGCGGCCCGGCGAGCATCCGCGGGGCATCTTCCCGGCTGCCGGTCCGGGGCGGGTCCTCACCGCCGGCTGTGGGAGGCCTGCCTCTCCCGCAGGATCGCCGCGCTCCGGTGGCACCAGTCCCGGTTGCCCTGCTCGAAGGCGAGGCCGCGCAGGCAGGTCAGGTAGGGGCCGACGCGCTCGTCGTCACGCAGGAACTCCTCCTCGCTCCTGTCGCCGCGCATCTTCCTCAGCAGGCCGCCGAACAGTTCGATCTTGGCGTCGGCGAAGGCGGCCCGCTCCATGAGCTGGGCGACCACCTCGTCGGTGTCGACGTGGTCGACGGCCTGGATCTTGACGAGAAGGTCGTCCCGGATGAAGGAGGGCTTGTTGGCGGTCGCCGCGAACCGTTCCAGCTCGGCCAGCCCGCTCTCGGTCACCTTGAACAGGCGCTTGTTGGGCCGGGAGTCCTGGATCACCTCCCGGCCGGTGACCAGCCCTTCCCTCTCCAGCTTGGCCAGCTCGGCGTACAGCTGCTGGGGCAGGGCGTGCCAGAAGTTCGCCACGCCCAGGTCGAACGCCTTGGCCAGCTGGTAGCCGCTGAGCTCCTCGTCCAGCAGCGCCGCCAGCACGGCGTGTCGCAACGCCATCGAGACGCCCCCTCTTGCCCGGTCAGGTGTCCTGGTGAGTGTCTTCCCTGGTGAGTACCCGCCATGGTAGTCAATAAAGTGATTAATCACTTTATTGACTACGGGGACGTAACCATGACCACCGCAGACCTTTTCCGGGCCGCCATCGAGCGTCGCGACCTCGCCGCGCTGAGCGACCTGCTGACCGACGACATCCGCCTGTACAGCCCGGTGAAGTTCACCCCCTTCGACGGCAAGCCCATGGTCCTGAGCCTCTTCGACGTTCTGCTGCGCACCTTCGAGGACGACTTCCGCTACATCGGGCAGCTCGACGGCACCGCGCAGACCAGCGCCGACGGCACCGAGGCCCCGTCGGTCGTCCTGCTGTTCCGGGCCACCGTGCGCGGCAAGGAGGTCCACGGCATGGACCTCCTCCAGTTCGACCAGGCCGGTCTGATCAAGGAGTTCACCGTGATGGTCCGCCCGCAGTCCGCGGTCCACGTCCTGGCCGAGGCGGTCCTCTCCGGTCTCGTCGCCGACGGCCTCGTCCCGGCCCCGGCCGACCACTGAGGCCCCTCCGGTGCGGACGCTCCCGCACCGGACAGTCGGTCAGCGTACGGCCGAAGGGGACTCCGACCGGCAACGTTCCTTCCGGGTCCTATTCGGTGCTGCTCTTGAGGTAGGTCAGCACGGCGAGTACCCGGCGGTTGGTGTCGTCGGTGGGTAGCAGGTCCAGTTTGGCGAAGATGTTGCCGGTGTGTTTGCCCACGGCGGTTTCGGTGATGGTGAGCAGTTGGGCGATGGCGATGTTGGAGTGGCCTTCCGCGATGAGTGCCAGCACCTCGCGTTCGCGGGGTGACAGCCGGGCGAGCGGGTCGCGATGGCGGCGTAGGAGCTGGCGTACGACCTGAGGGTCGACCACGGTGCCTCCGGCGGCCACCTGCCTCAGGGTGGCGACGAACTCCGCGACGTCCACCACCCGGTCCTTGAGCAGGTAGCCCACGCCGCGCCCGTCGCCGGAGTCGAGCAGTTCGGCGGCATAGTCGTGCTGGACGTACTGGCTGAGTGCGACGACGGCCAGGCCCGGGTCGCGGCGTCGCAGTTCGACCGCGGCGCGCAACCCCTCATCCTGGTAGTTCGGAGGCATCCGGATGTCGGTCACCACGAGGTCAGGTGCGTGCTCGGCGACGGTCCGGCAGAGGGCGTCGGCGTCGCCGACCGCGGCGAGGACGTCGAAGCCGAATCGTGTCAGCAGGCCGGCCAGCCCTTCCCGCAGCAGGATCCCGTCCTCGGCCAGGACTATGCGCACGGCAGCTCCACCCGCAGCGAGGTCGGGCCTCCAGGAGGGCTGGACAACCACAGCCTGCCGTCCAGCACGGCCACCCGGTCGGCCAGGCCGGTCAGTCCGGTGCCGCCGCGCGGGTCCGCGCCGCCGTGCCCGTCGTCGCTCACCTCCATGACCAGCAGTTCCCGCCGCAGTCGTGCCGTTATGGTGATCGCGCCGGCGCCACTGTGCTTGAGGGCGTTGGCCAGCGCCTCGGAGACGGCGAAGTAAGCGGTCGACTCGACATGGTCGGGCAGGCGGCCGGGTAGGTCGCTCTCCATCCTCACCGGGATCGGAGACTGATCGGCGAGATCACGCAGTGCGGCGGTCAGGCCGCTGTCGGCGAGGATCTGCGGCCGGATGCCGTGGATGAGCTCACGCAACTCGACCATGAGGTGCTTGGCCTGGTCGTGGGCGTCCGCGACGCTGCGTGCTGAGGCCGAGTCGCCGGGCAGGTCGTGCCGGGCCAGCCCGAGTTGCAGGGTGAGGCTGATCAGGCGCTGCTGGGCGCCGTCGTGCAGGTCGCGTTCGATCCTTCGGCGCTCTGCCTCGAAGGCACTGACGAGGCGGGCGCGAGAGCGCGTCACCTCGACCAGCCGGGTCTGCAGCTGCTGGGCCGAGTCGGTGCGCAGCAGCGCCGCCGCCATCGCCGCGTGCCCGCCGGCGGCGAGTGTCAGCAGGTAGGGGGCTGCGAGCAGGATCATCAGACCGGCCAGGGCGTAGGGCAGCGCCTCCTTGGCGGTGCTCACCTGGCCCAGGCCCATGGCCACTGTGCCGTCGTCGCCGCCGACCAGGCCGAGGCTGGACAGGAATACACCGGCCAGCAGCAGGAGCGAGGCGAGGCAGCCGTACAGCACAGGAACGACGGTGGCCAGCGCGATGGTGTACGCCAGCGCACGCCAGGTGGCCGCGTTGACGTACCGGGCGCGCAGCCATGCCCACAGTCCGGGTGCGTGGGGCGGGCGGGGCCCGGGTTCCTGCGCGGAGTGCCAGACCATCGACAGGCGGGCCCGCTCCACCGGAGCCACGGCCAGTGCCACCAACGGTCCGAGCGCGACGAGCAGGACACCGCCGAGGGAGAGCAGCAGCAGGCTCCGCCCGGCCGGCTGGTACCTGCCGTGCAGGCCGTCACCGGCCAGGGCCAGCCACGGCAGCGCGAGCAGGCCCAGCGAGAACGCGGCCGTGCAGGCCACCGGCAGGGTCGTACAGGCGTAGGCCGCCGACCGCCACGGCCACGCGCTGAGCAGGAACCTTCGCCAGAAGATCGCCTCCAGTGCGGTGCGTGGCCTCCGTGTCCCCATGGGCGCCACCCTAGGTGCCGGCATGGACCCGTGCCCACACGCCTGGTCGTAGTCACCGGGGTAGGGCTGGCCATACCTCCAGGGGCTGTCTGCTCGTAGTGCGGTGAAGCCCGACCAACTGGTGGTCTGTCGCCATGAAGTCAACGTTCCCGCCTGCCCGGATCGGCGCCGTCGCCTGGATTTCGGGAGCCGTCCAGTTCCTCGTGGTCAACCTGATCGTCCAGTCGGCCTGGACCACGCCCTTCAGCTGGGCCGACAACAACATCAGCGATCTGGGGGTTACCCGCTGCGGCATGTTCGACGAGGATGCCCCGCGCTTCATCTGCTCGCCGTTGCACGACCTCATGAACACCTCGATGATCGTCATGGTGGTGTTCATGATCGCGGGCATCGTCATGACCTCCCGGCTGTGGGGGAGGGGAGTGGTCTCGCTGGCCGCCCGCTTCCTGCTGTTCTGCAGCGCCGTCGGATATCTCCTCGCCGGCCTGTATCCGGCGGATGTGGATCTGAACCTCCACGTGCTCGGTGCGCTGCTCCTCACGCTCTGCGGGAACCTCGGTCTGATCCTGGCCGGATTCGCGTCGCGCGACACGCCGTTCGGACGGGTACGCGGGTTCACCCTGCTCGTCGGCGGTGCCGCCATTCTCGCAACCTGGATGCACTTCACCAGGAACTTCGCCGGGCTCGGCATGGGAGGCACCGAGAGGATCGCCGTGTTCGGCCTTCAGGTATGGATGATCACCATCGGCTGCCGCATGCTGACGGTATCCAGGAGGCATCTCGCCGACAGCGGGAGTGCGAAGGGATGAAAGGCGCACGTCGCCGCTCCGGCGAGTGACATGCCGGAGGAGCGGTCCTGCTGATCACAGCACGGCCATGTCCGTGGCGGCCGGGCACAGCGGTCTCCAGCCGCCGCCGTCCAGCCTGGCCGGTTCCGCCTCGACGTCCACGGTGACGACGCCGGAGAAGCCGGCGTTCTCGCCGTGCGCCGGGGAGACGTGGGCCGGGGAGATGTGGGCCGGGGAGATGTGGGCCGGGGAGATGTGGGCCGGGGAGATGTGGGCCGTTCACCCGGCTCGCCGGTTGAAGGCGAGGGTCGTTGCGGACGGGAGTGTCGCTGGGCGGGGTCGTCCTGCCGTGCAGGCGTCCCCAGCGTCCGGGTCATGCAGGCGTCCGCGGCCTGGGTCGGGCGGGTGGGTGAGTGGGGCTCAGCCCGGCATGCGGGGCGCCGCGCCGGGTGTCTCGGCGGCGGCGGAGCCGGAGGGGGACTCACGGGCTTCCGGGGCATGATCGTCCTGGCCGCACCTGTCCGGGCAACCCGTGCCCGACGCGGCGCCGGCGCAGAGCTGGGCGGTCAAAGTGGCGCGGGCCCATTCTTCCCACCTTTCCGGCGACCAGCCGCGGTCCTGGACGAAGAGCAGGTACAGCTGCGGGCTGAGCAGGCCGAACAGCAGGTCGGTGGCCGTCACGACGGAGACGTCGGGGCGGACGTCGGGCTTGCCGGCCAGCGCCCGGGCCGCGGCGTGCTGCACGGTGTAGCGCGGGTCGGGGCCTTCTGGCCATTGCGCGGCGATCTGCGGGTCGGTGGCCACGGCGGTCGCGATCAGCGGCATGATCGGGGCCACCCGGCCCAGGATCTCGCGGGTACCGCGCACGTGCGCGCGCAACTGCTCGGCCGCGGTGGGCGCGGCGCACGCGGCGCGGAACCACTCCCGATCCATGGTGGCCACCGGCTCGGTGTCGCCGGCGATGGACGTGTCGACGACGTCCTTGAACAGCGTGCGCTTGTTGCCGAAGACGAAGTAGACGGTCTGGACGGCCACGCCCGCCCGGTCCGCGACCTCCTGCAGGCTCGTCGCGCCGTAGCCCTGCGCGAGGAACAGTTCCCGCGCCGCCTCGATGATCTTCTCGCGAGTGCGGCGTGACCGCTCGGCCCGTTTGTCCGGCCGCTTGACGATGTTCACGGAGATAATCTATCTCTAGAGTAGAACACTAGAGTTCAACTCTAAAAACTTGGAGGAGGGAGCCATGGAGCGGTCGAACACTGCTCAGGGGACGGACGCCGACCGGGTCGATACCGGACGCGGCCAGGAGGAGGCCGTCCGACGCGCGCTGGAGGACTACTACCGCGCCGGCGAGCCGCCCTGGGACACCGGCGTCACGCCGCCCGAACTGGTCGCCCTGGTGGAGGGGCACGGCGCGCCGCCGCCCGGCCGCGCCCTGGAACTCGGCTGCGGCACCGGGACCAACGCCGTCTATCTGGCCCGGCACGGCTGGGAGGTCGTGGCCGTCGATCTGATCGACCGGGCAGTCGAGCAGGCCCGGGCCAAGGCCGCCGCGGCGGGGACGGCGGTACGGCTGCTGTGCGGAGACGCCACTCGCCTCGACGAGCTGGACGCGCCCGGACCTTACGACCTGTTCTTCGACCTGAGCTGTTGCTGCGGGATCCCGCCGCACCGCCGCGACGCCTACGCCGCCGGACTCACCCGCCGCGCCGCTCCCGGCGCCCGGCTGCTGATGTTCGGGTACGGCCCCGAGGCGTTCGACGACCCGATATCCGGTGTCACCGCCGATGAGCTGCGCGCCAGGTTCGCCGGCTGGGACCTGGTCGACGCCACGCCGGGCACGAACCCGGTGCCCACCTTCTGGTTCGCCCTGCGCCGGCGCCCGGACACCGTTCCCCAAGGCCCGGGAGAACACCGTGACTCCCGATGAACGCCGGCTCGCCGCGACATGGCCGTTCGTCCGCGAGCACCTGCCATCCCCACCGGCACCGATCCTGGAGATCGGCTGCGGGCCGCTCGGCGGATTCGTCCCCCACCTGCGGGCGCACGGCTACGCCCCGGCGGGAATCGACCCACAGGCCCCACACGAACCCGACTACCACCAGATGGTGTTCGAGCAGTACACGTCGGCCGAGCCGGTCGCGGGGATCATCGCCTGCACGTCGCTGCACCACGTGGCCGACCTGGACGACGTCCTGGACCGCATGGCCGGGGCCGTGGTGCCGGGCGGTGTCGTAGTGGTCGTGGAGTGGGCGTGGGAACGCTTCGACGACGCCACCGCGCAGTGGTGCTTCGCCCGCCTGCCGACCGGTGACGGCGACGGTTGGCTCGATCGGCACCGCGAAGCCTGGCAGGTGTCAAGCCGACCGTGGGACGGCTACGTCCAGACCTGGAGCCAGGACGAACACCTGCACACCGGCCAGGACATGATGCGGGGACTGAGGGCACGATTCGACACCTACCTGTTGGAGGAGGGCCCGTACTTCTTCTGCGACCTGGCCGACGTCACCGCCGCTCACGAGCAGGCCGCCGTCGACTCCGGCGATATCCAGGCGAACGGCATCCGCTACGTCGGCTACAAGACCGCTGTACGGGCTGAGGCTGTCGCGCGTGAGGAGCGGCTACGCCAGGAACGCTGGCCGCCTACAGCGAGTTCGCCGGCGCGGTGACCGAGCTCAAGCGCGCTGTGGTCGCCGCGTGGCTGCGGTGCTCGGATCCTGCCGAACTCAAGCAGGCGCTGCGGACGCCCCCGGCGACCAGCAGTCCGAGGGAGACGGTGACCAGCACGGAGGCCGCCATGGTGAGCACCGGGCCGCGCGCGGCGCGGAACCTGCTCCACTCCTCGCGCAGCAGCCGGGGGAATCGGTGGGGCGTGAACGGATTCATGCCGACGGTTGTACGCGGCGCCCGGTTCCGGCCGGGTCGCGGTCGCCGCGACGGCCTCGGCCTCGCCATCGTCGACGCCGTCACGCACGCTCACCGAGCCACCCTCACCACCAGCGCACGCCCCGAAGGTGGCCTGTCCGTCACCGTGCGGTTCGCGCACGAATCCCATCCGGACCACCCCTGACGTCACCGGTCCCGGGACCGGCCGGGAAGCCGGGCGGACGGTTCAGAGCCAGTCAGAGCCAGGTGGTGCCGAGCCAGGCGGTCGCCGCGGCGGCTGCCAGGAGGGCGATGTTGAGTCCGATCTGCCGGACCTCGCCGCGGCTCAGGTGGACCGCGATGCCGCCGATCTGGATCAGGGCGAGGCCGATCGCCGCGGCGACGGCGAGCCAGGGCGCGATCCCGGTGAGCGGCGGCAGGATCAGGCCGGCCGCGCCGAGGACCTCCAGGACCCCGATCAGGCGGACGAGCGGCATCGGGACGGTGTCGACCCAGCCCATCATCGGCTGGAGCCGCTCCTGGCTCTGGACGACCTTCTTGCCCCCGGCGTAGAGGTAGAAGGCGGCCAGGAGGGCCGCGACGATCCAGTAGGAAATCTCCATGGGGGACACCTCGGGGGTTGGTGACGTGGCGCCGGCCACGATGGTTACCGGTCGTAAGAAGCCCCATGATGCGTCACTATCGAAAGCTCTACAAAAGGCACACACGTGTGCGTTACACACAAGGGACTGTCATGTCGGAGTACGAGCACACCTGCATGATCCGAGGAGACGGAGGGCGGACGATCCGCGCCATCCTCGACCGCATCTGCAACAAGTGGACGTTGCTGATCGTGGCGACCCTCGATCAGGGAAGGCTGCGCTTCACCGACCTGCACCAGCAGGTTCCCGGGATCTCCCAGCGCATGCTGACCCTGACGCTGCGCAACCTCGAACGCGACGGCCTGGTCTCCCGGACGGTGTACGCCGAGGTCCCGCCACGGGTCGAGTACGCGCTGACCCCCACCGGCAAGAGCCTCATCCCGCCCGCGCTGGCCCTCGCCGGCTGGGCCATCGAGCACGTCCCGCACATCGAGGCCAGCCGCGAGGCCTACCAGACCGGGAACGGGTGACCCGAGGTCCCGCCCCCGGCCGCCTCGCCCCGACGCGCCGACCCTCGGTGGCGCCGACCCTCGGTGGCGCCGCGACAGGGAACAGGGAACTCAGCCGCAGCGGCCCCAGGACTTCCAGCGGGCCGTGGCGACGGCGGCGCCGCGCCCGTCGTCCCAGATCGTGCCGGAGTACCTGACGCACCGGCCCTTGCCGTAGACCTTCAGCGGGCCTATGTGGTACTTGACCTGCCGGCCCTCGTTCCTGCCGGGCCCGCTCGAACTCGCCCCCATCTTCTGCGTCGTGACCGTGGCCGAGGCGAAGGTGGCGACGCCGACGTTCGAGGTCTTGATCGTGGTGACGCAGGTGTAGCCGGTCCTGCGGTTGTACAGCAGGTAGACGTGGCCGAGCACCTCTCCGGAGGGGGTCCTCACGGCCTGCTTGCTCCGGGCGACCCGGGCGAAGCCGGCACCGCACACCCGTTCCGGGCCGACGGCGGAGGCGACCGTGTACGCGGGATCGGCGACGGAGGCGACCGCGTTCGCGGGGGTGGCGACGATCCCGCCGATCGACAGTGCCGCGGCGAGAAGGACCGTCTTCGTGGACCCGCGCATTCGGCCATCCCTCTCAACCGTCTCCCGCTTCCCGCGGGGGAGCAATGGTTGATCATTCTGCCGGAGGATCCGACATCAAATGACCGAAACGGTCAAATGTGTGGCCTCACCCCTGGCGCTGGGGGGAGTCCGACCGGCTCAGCAGCCTCAGGGCCTCGGCGGTGGCGGAGCCGGGTTCGGGGTTGTAGACGCACAGGGTCTGGTCGGGGTCGTCGGGAGGCTGGAAGGACTCGTAGAGGAGGTGGAGATCACCGGCCACGGGGTGGCGGTAGTGCTTGACGCCGTGGGTGCGGCGCAGGACGCAGTGATCGTCCCACCAGTCGGCGAACTGGGGCAGGCGCAGGGTGAGCTCGCACACGAGGTCGGCGAGCCGCCGGTCGTGCGGGTAGCGGCCCGTTTCGAAGCGGAGGATCGCGATGGTCTCGGAGGCGACCCGCGTCCAGTCCACGACGCGTTCGCGGGCCTGCGGGTCCAGGAGGTAGTAGCGGGCGAGGTTGCGCCGCGGGGCGGGGAGGGCGTCGAAGTCGGTCAGGACCTCGCGCGCCAGGTGGTTGCTGGCCAGCACGTCGGTGCACCGGCCGAGGATGAAGGCGGGGACGTGCTCCAGGGTCTGGAGCATCAGGTGCAGGCCCGGCCGGACCCGCTGCGGAGCGGGCACACCGCGGGCGGGTGCGGGCCGTGCCAGCAGGTCGCCGAGATACTCGCGCTCCGCGAGATCGAGTTGCAGCGCGTGGGCGAGGGTCTCCATGACCTTCGGGGACGGGGTTCCGGCGCGGCCCTGTTCGAGACGGGTGTAGTACTCGGTGCTCACTCCGGCGAGGCGGGCGACCTCGCCACGGCGCAGTCCCGGCACCCGCCGGGCGCGGCCGTCACCCGCCAGTCCCGCCCGGCCGAGAGTGATCTTGGCCCGGCGGGAGCGCAGGAAGTCCGCGATCTCGCTGCTACGGTCCATCTCTCCAGTGTGGGCCAGCCGGGTGCGGTGCTCTCCCACCGGGTGGCCCTGCCGGTACCTGCCTGCCCAGGGCCTGCTCGGACCCCCTGAAGGCCGCCCAGGGGTGGTGTGCTGGATGTGCGGCCGATGACCGTCGGCCGAGGTCCCACCTCTTGGTCTTCACCCTCGGAAGGTGTCCACATGTTCGGGGAAACCCCCGCCAGGCCCCTGACCGGCCGCGTGGCGGTCATCACCGGGGCCTTCGGCGACGTCGGCGAGACCCTGGCCGGGCACCTGACGAGGCTGGGCGCGCGCGTCGCCCTCCTGATCCGGGCCGAGGACCGGCTGGACCGGCTGGACCGGCTGGTCTCCGAGATCGAGGAGGACGGCGCCGCCGCCCTGGTGATCACCGTTGACGTGACCGACGCCGCGGCGGTGCGATCGGCCGCCGGCCGGGTGGCGGCCGAGCTGGACGACGCCGACCTTCTGTTCAACAACGCGGACGTCATGCTGCCCGCCCCGGCCGGGAGACTCACCCCCGAACAGCGGGAACACCGGATCGACCTCAACATCACCGGGCTGATGAACGTCCTGGGCGCCTTCACCCCGCAGCTGGTCAGGGCCGCCGCCGAACGCGGCGTGGCCGATCTGATCAACACCTCGTCGACCGCGGCGCTGGACATCTTCCCCAACATCGCCGTTCACTCCGGCACCAGGGCGTACGTCTCCCACCTCTCGCACCATCTGCGCGTCGAGCTGGGCACCAGGAACGTGCGGGTCTCGACGCTCGAACCCGGCATCGTCGACACCGGGCCGCGGAGCGAGGTCACCGGCGACAACGTGCTGCGGTGGCCGAAGAGGCCCAGGGAGACGGCGGAGGGCCTCACGCCGCGCGACATCGCCGAGACCGTCGGCTTCATCGCCACCCTGCCGCCGCGCGTGAACCTCCAGCAGGTCACGATCATGCCCACCCACCGGCCCGGCTGATCTTCCCGGGCCCGCGGCGATTGTGGTTGCGGTCGGTGACGGCGCACGCGTACCCTTCCGGCAACGCATTGACGGAGACGAGTAGTCACGGGACCAGGGCAGGCAGGAGAGAGCCGCCGGCAGCTGCGAAGGCGGCCCTGTCCCCGGTGACGAAGACCCTCCCGAGTGCGGGGAGGAACGGCGCCTGGCGCCCAATGCCCCGCCGGCCGGCCCCCGTCACCGGGCCCATCGAGGCCGCCGTCGTCACGGCGGTGAAAGTGCGGTGGCACCGCGAGTTCCCTTCTCGCCCGCACTCCCAAGGGATCACCACTCACTGACCAGAGGTTTGTGATGATCTCCTCATCCACGACCGTCCCGTCCACCCGCAGAACCCTGGCCGCCGAACTTTCCGGTCGAATCGGCCGTCAGGTGACCGTCCAGGGCTGGCTGCACCGCAGACGGGCCCTGAAATCGGTGGTCTTCCTCATCCTGCGGGACCGCTCCGGCCTGGTCCAGGCCGTGGTCACCGAGCCAGAGGCCATGACCCTGGCGAGCGGCCACCCCGAAGAGACCGTCCTGCAGATCACCGGGACCGCGACCGCCAACCCCCAGGCCCCCGGCGGGGTCGAGGTGACCTCCCCGGAGGTGACCGCCCTGTCGGGACCGGCCGCGGCCCCGCCGTTCGACCTCTACCGCCCCGCGGTGGCGGCCACCCTGCCGACCGTCCTCGACCACGCCCCGGTCGCGTTGCGCCACCCGCTGCTGCGGGCCCCCCACACGATCTCCGCGGTCTCGGTGGCGGGTTTCCGCGCGGCGCTGGACGCGCTCGGCTTCACCGAGATCCACACACCCAAGGTGGTGGCCTCGGCGACCGAGTCCGGCGCGAACGTCTTCGGGATCGACTGGTTCGGCACCCGCGCCTACCTGGCCCAGTCGCCGCAGTTCTTCAAGCAGGCCATGGTCGGCGTCTTCGAGCGCGTCTACGAGACCGGACCGGTCTTCCGCGCCGAGCCCCACGACACCGCGCGGCACCTGGCCCAGTACACCTCGCTGGACGCCGAGCTCGGCTTCGTCACCGACCACCGGGAGGTGATGGCCGTTCTGCGCGAGGTCCTCGCGGGCATGACGGCCGCCGTCGGACGGCACGCCGGCGAGGCGTGCGCGCTGCTGGACGTCTCGCTGCCCGAGGTCCCGGAACGGATCCCGGAGATCCACTTCTCCCGGGCCCAGGAACTCCTGGCCGCCCACACCGGCGAGGACCCCAGGGGCGAGCCGGACCTCGCCCCGGCCCACGAACGCTGGCTGTCGGACTGGGCGCTGCGCGAGCACGGCAGCGAGTTCCTGTTCGTCACCGGCTACCCGATGGCCAAACGTCCCTTCTACACCCACCCCGAGCCCGGCAGGCCGGAGTACTCCAACAGCTTCGACCTGCTCTTTCGCGGCCTGGAGCTGGTCACCGGCGGCCAGCGCCTGCACCGCCACGAGGACTATCTCGCGGCCCTGGCGGCCCGGGGGGAGTCGCCGGAGCCCTACGCCGGCTACCTCGCCGCCTTCCGGCACGGGATGCCCCCGCACGGCGGCTTCGCCCTCGGCCTGGAACGCTGGACCGCCCGGCTGACCGGGGCCGACAACATCCGCCGCGCCACCCTGTTCCCCCGCGACCTGCACCGGCTGACACCGTGACGCCCCGGGTGCGGCCCGTCCGGGCGGGCCGCACCCGGGGCGGGGCGCGGTGCGGGAGGGCCCGGCCCGTTACGAGAACATGTGGCTCGCGTAGAGGGCGTACACGGCGGCGCAGCGGCGCATGGCGGCCTCGTCGACGTACTCGCCGGGGCCGTGCGAGACGTCCAGGCGGCCCGCTCCGTAGCCGAAGGCGGGGATGCCGAGCTGCGCGTACCAGCGGGTCTCCAGGATGCCCGCGCACATCTCGAACCGGGCCGGGGCGCCCTGGACGTCGCCGACGACGCGGGCGAGCGCGACGGCCGCCGGATGGTCGCTGCCGGTGCCGGCGGAGGGCTGCAACTGGGTCGTGCGGACCGACACCTCGGCGCCGATCTCGCCGGCGGCGTCCTCGACGATGCCGGTCAGTCGCTTGAGCTCGCCCTCCAGGTCCTCCTCGGGGTTGTAGCGGCCGTCGACGGTGAAGAAGGCCGAGCCGGGCACGACGTTGAAGTTGGAGCCGCCGCCGGACAGCCCGCCGACCACGACCATGGTGCCGGGGGCGTCGGCGGGGTTCATCGGGAGGCCGGTGTGGCGCCCGGCCATCTCGGCGACGTAGCGCTCGACGGGGCGGGCGACGTGCAGCATGTGCTGGAAGGCGTTGACGCCGAGGTCGGCCTGCCCGACGTGGGCCTCGCGGCCCCGGATGTCGACGCGGACGGAGACGGCGCCGCGGGCGGCGTTCCAGATGGCGCCGCCGCTGGGTTCGGCGGTGAGCATGGCCAGCGCGGCCGGGTCGATCAGCCCGGCGGCACGCAGGTGCCCGGCGCCCACGACGCTGCCGGTCTCCTCGTCGCACACCAGGTGCACCACGATCCGCCCGTCGCCCAGCAGCCCCAGGTCCCTGGCGGCCGCGGCGCCGTAGAGCATGCTGACGATGCCGCCCTTCATGTCGGCCGTGCCCCGGCCGACGATCCTCCCGTCGCGGCGTACGGCCGTGAACTGGCCGCGGTCCTGGGCGGGCACCACGTCGAAGTGGCCGTGAAAGTAGACGAGCCTGTCGCCGTCGCCGGCGGTGCCGCGTACGACGCACGGTTCCTCGAGCTCGCCGGACGGGTCGGCGACCTCGATGATCTCCGGGGACAGTCCGAGGTGGTCCATCGCCTCTCCCAGCACCCGCGCGCAGCGGCCCAGCGCGCGGCCGGGCGGGTTCTCGGAGTCGACGGCCACGAGGCGTTCGAGAAGCCCCGCCATCTCCTCGGCCCGTTCGTCCAGCCAGGCCTCGACCCGCGCGGCATCGTTCGTCATGGGCTTCGCCTTTCGGTCGGACGGTGTCATGTCGCGGCTCGCCCCGGAGCCGACTCGCCCCCGGAGCCGGGACGCACACGGCGAAACGCGATCGGCGCAATCCTAGATCGGCGTCGACCTCCGAAGAAGCCGATGCTCCGGAGCAGGCCGCATCCCTGGTCATCGCGGTCGGCGACGGGCCGCGACTCCAGCGGCTGCTCGATGCCCGGCAGGTGGCGACCGCCGAGCCGTTCCGGGCGTTCCCGGCCGCGGTGGTGGGGGGGCGAACCGCCCGTGTCCCGGACTCCGGTGGGCTTCGGGGGTGTTCTCGCGCTTGGCGGCCGGTCAGGATGGCTGAACCTCGTCGAAGAGGGCGAGGGCTTCGGTGGGGTCAGGGCTCACGAGGCGTTCCAGACCGGCTGTCGTGATCTCCGCCCACCTGCCGGCCCGCGCCCACATCCGTTCCTCGAAGGCGCGGACGGCCTCGTCCAGATCGCCGGGGCCCGGGGCGGCGGCGACGGACTCGGCGAGTTCGGCGCCTTCCAGCATCGCGAGGTTCGCGCCCAGTCCCAGCGGGGGCATCAGGTGGGCGGCGTCGCCCAGCAGTGTCACCCCGGGGACGTGGGCCCAGGTGTGGGACACCGGCAGGACGTGGAGGGGGCGGTTGGCGAAGGCGGTGCCGTGGCGGAGGAGGTCGAGGACGGGAGCGGCCCAGCCGTCGAACAGGGCCAGCAGGCTTGAGCGCACCGCCTCGGCGTCGGCCAGGTCCAGGCCCGCGTCCAGGCCTGTGTCCGTGCCCGCGTCCGTGCTTGTGTGCTGGCCTGTGTCCGTGCCCATGTGCCGGTCCGGGTTCGTGTGCCGGTCCAGCGGCGCGCGGAACTGGGCGTACACCTTGACGTGGCCGCCGCTGTTGCGCTGGGCGACGAGGGCGCGGTTCACGCCGTACACGGCCACGGAACCGTCGCCGATCAGCCGGGCGAGGTCGGGGTGGCGGGTGTCGACGTCGTCCAGGGAGGTCTCGACCAGGGTGACGCCGGCGTAGTGCGGTGTCACGGACGAGAGCGCCGGGCGGACCCGGGACCAGGCGCCGTCCGCGCCGACCACGAGGTCGAACGTCTCCTGTCGCCCGTCCGCGAAACGGACCAGCGCGCCGTCCCGGGTCCCCGGCACCACCTCCGTCACGCCCCGCCCCCATCGGACGTCGAGGGGGCCGAGCAGCAGGTCACGGAGTTGCCCCCGGTCGATCTCGGGATTGGCCCGGTCACCCGGACGGGGTCGCCAGTCGCGCAGGACGGTCCCGTCCGTGTCCAGGATGCGCATGGCCTGCCCCTCGGGACGGGACAGCGTCCCGAACTCCGCCAGCAGCCCCGCCTTGCCCAGTGCGAGCTGGCCCATCCCTTCGTGCAGGTCGAGCGTGCCGCCCGGGGGACGGGCGTCGGGGGCGGCATCGCGTTCGAGGACGGTGACCGGGTGACCGTGGCGGTGCAGGACACGGGCGAAGGTGAGGCCGGCGGGGCCACCCCCGACCACGGCGATACGATGTCTCATATCGATACACTGTATTTTACTATTACGATGTATCGCAACAGTACGATGTAACCATGACTGTGTGGGACCGCCCGGAGCCGCCGACTCGCCCCGCGCCGCTCGACCGGGAGCGGATCGTCGCCGCCGCCATCGCGCTGGCCGACGAGGGCGGGCTGGAGGCGGTGTCGCTGCGTAAGGTCGCCGCCCGGCTGGACGCCGGCCCGATGCGGCTGTACGGATACATCTCCACCAAGGAGGAGCTGTTCGACCTCATGGTGGACGAGGTCCACGCCGAGATCCTCCCCGAGGAGCGGCCCGGCGACTGGCGGGAGGCGCTGCGCGGCCACGCCCACCGCACCAGGCGGGCCGTCCTCCGTCACGAGTGGCTGGCCGACCTGCTCGGCGGCCGCCCGGCCCTGGGCCCGAACGCCCTCGCCGTGACCGAGGCCACGCTGACCGCCCTCGACGGCCTCGCCGACCTCGACACCGTCCTGCGCGCCGTGGAGACCGTCAGCGCCTACTTCATCGGCGCGATCAGGCGCGAGATCGCGAACCTGCGGGCCGAGCGCGCCACGGGCCTGTCCGAGCACGACTGGCAGCGCGCCTCCGGCCCGCATGTGACGAGGATGCTGGCCACGGGCCGCTTCCCGGCGCTGGCCAAGGTCGTGTACGAGGGCACGGACGTGGACGCCGAGACGTCCTTCACGACCGGCCTCGACTGGGTCCTCGACGCCGTGGCCGCCAAACTCGCCCGGCCGCCGGCATGAGGCCCAAGACCTTCGGTTGACATCCGTGGCACCGCATGACGCCTTGGCGGTGTCGCGACACCGCCAAGGCGTACGCGATCGTCTCGCCCTTCGCCGCCGAGCTCGGCGGCGAAGGGCGAGACGATCGTGACCCGCCGGCCGGTCACCTAGGCGGCGTCCCACACGCCGGTGGGGGCGATCTCGGCCACCCAGTCCGCGAAGTCGCGGGGCTTGCGGTTCAGGGCACGCTCGACACCGTCGGCCAGCGAGCTGTTGCGGCCGTCGAAGAAGTCGGAGATGAGCGTGGCCAGCGGCTCTGCGAACTCACGCGGGGCACCGTCGTCGACGATCGCGTCGGCGAACCGCTCCCGGGTGATCGGCACGTAGCGGAGCTCGCGGCCCGTCGCCCGGGCGATCTCGCCGGCACCTTCGGCGAAGGTCCACAGGCGGGGGCCTGTCAGCTCGTAGCGCCGCGCCGGTGCACTGAGCCGGGAGCCGGGGGCCGTCGACGAACGTGGCACCGGCCCGTGCCCGCGCCGCCGTTTCGAAAAAAGATTCCGGCCGGCGTGTAGAGGAACGACGGATGACTCCGACTCCTCGGTGAAGGCGCCGGACGGGCGCCGGGACACGAGAGGCAGTGAGATGAGCAAGGTCACGTGTGACATGGGGATGTCCCTTGACGGCTTCGTGGCAGGACCGAACCAGAGCCTGCAGGAACCGCTCGGTGAGGGCGCGAAGGAGTGCCTGCACCGGTGGATGTTCGAAGAGCCCGAGCGGCACACCGCGGTGATCGAGGGCATTACCGAGGCCGGGGCCTTCATCATGGGCCGCAACATGTTCGGCCCGGGCCGCGGCGCCTGGGACCTGGACTGGAGCGGCTGGTGGGGTGAGGAGCCGCCGTACCACGGGCCGGTCTTCGTCCTCACCCACCACCCGCGCGAGCCGTTGACGATGAAGGGTGGCACGACGTTCTTCTTCGTCACCGACGGGATCGAGGCGGCGATGGCCCAGGCGCGCGAGGCCGCCGGCGACCGCGACGTCGCCGTCGCCGGCGGTGCCGAGACGGTGAACCAGTATCTGGCGGCAGGGCTCATCGACGAACTGCGCCTGCACGTCGCGCCCGTGATCCTCGGCAGAGGCGAGCGGCTGCTCGACAACGTCGGGAACATCACTCTCGAACCCATCGGTGAGCCTGCGGGCACCAGCCTCGTCGCCCATCTGGTGTACCGGGTGAACCGGTAGAAGGGTGACGGGCGGGTCGGACGCACCGCTTTCCAACCGCACCACCACCACCGCCGCCGATCGCCCGCGAGCACCTGGCCGTCCGGCTGAGGCCTCGGTCTCGGCGGGCGGCGGATGGTGGAGGCCACCGGGTCGACCCGCCGGCGGATCGACCCGGTGGGACGACGCGGTGTCCGATTCGTTCAAGACGACCGTCCCGCTGCTCGGACATGCTGATGGCATGGAGCAACAGGTGCACTTCATCACCCTGTCAACGCCTGATCTCGACGCCGCCCGCGCGTTCTATCGCGGAGGCCTGGGCTGGACACCGCTTCTGGACGTGCCGGGGGAGATCATCTTCTTCCAGGTGGCCCCCGGGGTGGTCCTGGGGCTGTTCGACGCGGAAAGGTTCGTCGCGGACATGCACGGCACGGCGGCCGACGGCAAGCTGGGGGGCCTCACCCTGTCGGCCAACGTGCCGACGCCCGCCGATGTCGACACCACCGTACGGCGCGCCGTCGAGGCGGGCGGCACGCTCGTGAAGCCTCCCCAGACCGCGAACTTCGGCGGCTACCACGGCCATGTCGCCGACCCCAACGGCGTGATCTGGGAGATCTGCCACAACCCCGGCTGGCGGCTCGACGACAACGGCCAGGTCCACATCGGCCTGGTGGAGGCGGAATAACCACGAGGCGGGGGCCCCGGGCCTTGTTGTCGCATGCGCCCGACCTCGCCAGGCGTGCGGCTCATGAGCGCCGGCGCCGGATCAGTTGCCCGGCCAGGGCCGGCAGGTCGGGTGCGACGAGGCCGGGCTGTGGCAGGGAGGCCGCGGGCAGCGGCGCGTTGCCCGGCCGGGTGACGAGGCCCGCGCCGAGGCCGGCGCTTTGCGCTCCCACCGTGTCCCAGACGTGGGCGGCGACCATGAAGCAGGTGGACGGCGGAACGCGCAGTTCCCGGGCCACCAGGTGGTACACCTGCTGGGCGGGCATCGTCAGCATCGCCTGCCCGATCTCCTCGATGTCGCCGACCATCTTGAGCAGGCCTTGGCCGAGGGTGAGGTACCCCTCGTAGAGGCCGGACAGGGTGATGGTCATCGAGTAGATGAACAGGTGGCCGAGCCATTCGCGCATGATCCGCCTGTCGCCGAAGATCCGTGCCTCGCGCACACCCCTGAGGACGAGGCGGCACATGCCTCCGCGGCCCTCGTCACCAGTCGGCTGCGGCCACGTGGGGCCGGGGCCCGGACGGTGACGTGCCCGAGGAGGCATCCGGCCTTCGCGAGTGCCGTCATACCCCGACGCCAACGGCAGGAAGCTTCGACGACCGTCGCTTCCCCGTGGATAACTTCGAATTCAAAGCATGTACGATCGCGGGATGAGTGAAGCGGCGCCAGGTCTGAGCGCGGAGAAACTTGGTGCGTACTTCGCCCTGGTGGAGGTCAGCAGCCTTCTTCAGTACGCGGTGGACGAGCACCTGCGCGTCGACGGCGACCTCAGCTATGTGCAGTTTCAGCTCCTCGCCCGGCTCGTCGACGCGCCCGAGGGCAAGCTGCGGATGACCGACCTGGCCGACGGTGTCGTGTACAGCCGCAGCGGGCTGACCTATCAGGCGGGCTTGTTGGACAAACGCGGCCTGATCACCCGTTCGCCGTCGCCGGACGACGAGCGCAGTGTCATGGTGGCGGTCACCGACGTCGGCCGCGACCTGGTCGCCCAGGTGCTCCCGGGGCATGTCGACCGCGTCCGGCACCTGTTGTTCGAACCCTTGACCGGCGACGACGTCACCGCCCTCAACGCCGTCCTGGGCCGGGTCCGCGACCACATGCGCGCCGCCCCGCCCCGCTCCGCCAAGCCTCGTGCCCGGCGCAACCAGGCCGGCTGAGGCAGGGGAGAGCGATGGACCGCGCGTTGCTGGCGGACTTTCTCCGGGCTCGCCGGGAGGCACTGCAGCCGGAGGAGGTGGGGCTGCCGCGGGGCGCCCGGCGTCGTACCGGTGGGTTGCGGCGCGAGGAGGTCGCGGTGCTGGCCGGCATGTCGGCCGACTACTACAGCCGGCTTGAGCAGAAGCGCGGCCCGATGCCGTCCGAGCAGATGCTGGCCGCCGTGGCCGGGGCGTTGCGGCTCAGCCCGAGCGAGCGGGAACACCTGTTCGCCCTCGGCGGGCACGCGGCTCCGCGGCGCACCCTGCCGGACGACCAGGTCAGTCCGGCCATCAGGACCATCATGGAGCAGCTCTCGGACACGCCCGCGATGGTGTTCTCCCGGTTCGGTGAGGCGTTGCTGCAGACCCCGGCGGCGGTGGCGCTGTTCGGTGATTACACCCATTTCGACGGCCTGTCGCGCTACCTGGTCTATCGCTGGTTCACCGACCCGGCCCAGCGGGCCGTCTATCCGCCCGAGGACCATGACGTACGCGGCCGGGTCTTCACCGTGGACCTGCGGGCGGCGTACACGAGCGATCCGGCGGGCACCGCCGGGGAGATCGTCGAGGGGCTGCTGGCGGTCAGCCCCGAGTTCGCCGAGGTCTGGCGGCGGCACGAGGTGGACGTCACCCATCACCACGACCTCAAACGCTACCGGCACCCGGAACTGGGCGAGCTGGAGCTGTACAGCCGGCGGCTGGTGGATCCCGACGAGGGCCAGGATCTGCTGGTCTTCATGGCCGAACCCGGATCGCCGAGTGAGGCGAAGCTCCGGCGGCTGATCACCATGGTCGGGGGCGAGGCGTGAGCCGAGCCTGAATCCCTTATCCATGGTCTGTCATACCGTGGATGACGAGAACATTCACCCACCTGCCGTTGTGCGCCACGCTTGAGTGGTCGGACCGGGAAGGCGGTGAGCAACATGGATCGGGAAATACTGGCGCATTTTCGTCGGCAACGCCATGAGGAGGCGGCACCCGGCCGGCCCGGTCACCGAGCCAGCCCGGTCCTGGAGCTCATCATCGAGCACCTGCCGCACTACCCCGCGACGGTGTTCTCCCGGTTTGGCGAGGTGTTACTGCAGACCCGTCCGGCGATCGCCCTGTTCGGCGATTACACCCGGACCGGCGGATCGTCACGTTTTCTGGTCGATCGCTGGTTGAGCGACCCGTCGGCGCGTGAACGCTACCTCCTCGAGGTGGACGTCCCCGTTCGGCACCGCCCGAGGTGCTATCGGCATGTGGCATTGGGCGGGTTGGCACTGTATCGCCACCTGCTGGTCTGTCCGGCGGAGCGCCAGACGCTGCTGGTCTTCACGGCTGTCCCCGGCTCCGCCAGCCACGCCAAGCTCCGTGCTCTGGCCGCCGGCAGCAACGAGGAGAGTTCTGCCGACCGGCGGTAACCCTGGCCGGGAGGGCTGTCGCCCGCCGCATCACACTTGCTTCGAATTCGAAGCGTGCTAGTTTTAGAGTGCTTCGAAATCGAAGCACAACGGATTCAGAAGGACGAGGCTCCCCATGAAGGCAGTGCGTTTCCACGAGTACGGCACCCCCGAGGTCCTGCGCTACGAAGACGTGGACCAGCCGGTCCCCGGCGTCGGCGAGGTCCGGATCCGGGTGGCGGCGACGTCGTTCAACCCGGTCGAGGGCAACATCCGCGCCGGTGTCATGCAGGGCCCCATCCCGATCCGGCTGCCGCACACCCCCGGCATCGACATCGCGGGCACGGTCGACGCGCTCGGCGAGGACGTGACCGGCTTCGACGTCGGTGACCGGGTGATCGGCGCCCTGCCGCTGACCAGCACCGGCGCGGCCGCCGAGTACGTCATCGCCCCGGCCCGGATTCTGGCGGCAGCCCCCACGAGCGTCCCGCTGGTGGACGCCGCCGGAATACCGCTGGTCGGGCTCACCGCGTGGCAGGCGCTGTTCGACCACGCGAAGCTGACCGCCGGCCAGCGGGTGCTGATCAACGGCGCGGGCGGCGCCGTCGGCGGCTACGCGGTGCAGCTGGCCAAGAACGCCGGCGCGTACGTGATCGCCACGACCGGCCCGCGCAGCTCCGAGCAGGCCAAGACGGCCGGCGCCGACGAGATCCACGGCCCCGGGATCCCGGAGCTGTCCGAGCCGGTCGACGTCGTGCTCAACTTCGCCCCGATCGCCCCGGAGCAGATGGCCGCCCTGGCCGCCGTGATCCGGGACGGCGGCGTGCTGGTCAACACCACCGTGTGGATGCCCGCCGCCTCCGACGAGGCCCGCGGCGTACGGGGAATCAATCTTTTCTTCCGTCCCGACGCCGAACAGCTCGCCCAGCTGGCGACCCTGTTCGACGCCGGCGAGCTGCGCCTCGGCGCGACCCGGCGGGTGCCGCTGTCCGGACTGGCGCAGGTGCACGCCGAAGTCGCCACCGCCCCGATCAACGGCAAGATCGTCTTTGTCGCCCCCAGCGCCACCCTCGACTAGAGGAAGGCGATCCGAACCGGCCGGCGGTGCCGTGGAAACCGGCGACGTCCTCAGCGTGAGGACCATCGAAGTCGACGTCACCCTCCGGCGGATCGCCCTCACGCTCGGCGCTCCTCCCGCCGAATCCGAACCTGCCGGGTAGGGCAGGGCGTCAATCGCCGAGGCCCGCGGCCGAGGAAGCGGAGACGAACGCCTCGATGGCGTCCATGTGGTCGGGTTGCAGCCCGCGGCGTGGTGAGGGGGCGATCAGCAGGGCCCGGCCGGTGCGGGTCAGTTCGTCGTGCACGACTCCGCGGGTGGGCACTTCGACATCATCGGTCCAGATGAGGCGTCGTCCTTGGGTGAGGACCTGGCGTGCGGCGGCGAGTTTCGCCGCCTTCGCGGCGGTGGCGGTGAGGTGGTCGGACCAGGCGCGGTCCAGCCGGGGGAGGGCGAACAGTCGCTCCACCTGGTCGGCGTCGGGGCACCAGGTTGAGCACCAGCAGATCTCGACGGTGCCCGCGCGGTGCAGCGTGCGGATGCGGTCGATGAGGGCCGGCGCCCAGCGCATCCGGTACGCCTCACCGGCGGAGGAGGCGTGGCCACCGCGGGGGGCGGCCCCCCAGCCGGGCCGCGAGACGTTGATCACCCCGTCGACGTCGAGCAACCACACCGGCCGGCTCATCAACCTCAAGGCTCCTCGTGCCGGCGGTCGGAGGAGGGGGAGGACACCGCGTTCACGATCCATTTCTTTCGGGGTACGAGGCGAGGCGGCGGTGCGGGGACATCTCGGGGCTGCCGATCTTGGCCGCGACCTGACCGAGGATACGGCCTCAAGCCTTCACCGCCGTCACCCGCAAACCAAGATCGGATGAGACTTCTCCTCGCGCTTCCCGAGCCGCCCGCCACGGTGGGCACCCTCTGCGTGCCCAGCGCGATCATGCCCTCCCGGGGCCGGCGGCTGAGGCCGGTACTGATGTTGTCGTCCTGCTCGCTCCGGCAGCCGCCGGCCGGCGCGGCCGCCACGAGGAGCTGCCAGGAGGAGCTGCGGCGTACGCGGCCCGACCAGCGAGGCGCGCGGGAAACAGCGGGCTGAGCAGCCAAGATGGCGGTATGGGGGAACACGGCAGGCGATGGCTCTTCGCCGATCAGCTCGGGGACCACTTCCTCGACTCCGATGACCAGCCGGTGCTGCTGGTCGAGGCCAGGTCGGCGCTGCGGCGGCGGCGCTACCACCGGCAGAAGGCGCACCTGGTGCTCTCGGCGCTGCGGCACCGGGCGGCCGAGCTGGGCGACCGCGCGCTGTTCCTGCGGACCGCCACCTTCTCCGAGGCTCTCGGCCGGGCCGGCGGCCGGGTCACCGTCTGCGGACCCACCAGCCACGCGGCCGACGCGTTCGTCCGGAGCCGCGCCGAGGTGACCGTCCTGCCCTCGCGCGGGTTCACCAGCACCGCGGAGGAGTTCGCCACCTGGGCCAAGAGCAGGGACGGCCACCGGCTGCTCATGGAGGACTTCTACCGCGACGCCCGGCGCCGCCTGGACGTGCTCATGGACGGCGACGAGCCCGCCGGCGGGCGGTGGAACCTCGACGCGGACAACCGCGAGCCGCCGCCCGCCGGAGGGCTGGACGTGCCCGGCCCGTGGACGGCCGAGGAGGACGAGATCGACGAGCGGGTGCGCCACGACCTCGACCGGTGGGAACGCGACGGCGAGGTGTCCTTCGTCGGGCGCGACGGCCCGCGCATGTTCCCCGCCACCACCGCGGAGGCCCACAGCGCGCTGCGGCGCTTCGTCGGCCACCGGCTGCCCGTCTTCGGCCCGTACCAGGACGCGATGCTCGCCGACGACCCGTTCATGGCGCACAGCATGCTCTCGCCCGCCATCAACCTCGGGCTGCTCGACCCCATGACGTGCGTGCGGGCCGCCGAGGCCGCCTACCGGGCGGGCCAGGCGCCGCTCGCGAGCGTCGAGGGCTACGTGCGGCAGCTCATCGGCTGGCGTGACTACATCTGGCACCTGTACTGGTACTTCGGCGAGGAGTACCGCGACCTCAACCGGCTGTCGGCCCGCGTGGCGCCGCCCGCCTGGTTCGAGGATCTGGACGCCGGCGCCGTCGAGGCGCGCTGCCTGTCGTGGGCGCTCGCCCAGGTGCGCGACACCGGGTTCACCCACCACATCATCCGGCTGATGGTGTTCGGGAACTTCGCGCTCCAGCGGGGGTACGACCCCCTGCGGCTGACCGAGTGGTTCCACCGCTGCTTCGTCGACGGGTACGACTGGGTGATGGTGCCCAACGTGATCGGCATGTCGCAGCACGCCGACGGCGGCATGCTGGCGACGAAACCGTACGCGGCCGGGGGCGCGTACATCAACCGCATGAGCGACTTCTGCGCGCCCTGCCGCTACCGGCCCTCCCGGCGGACCGGCGAGGACGCCTGCCCGTTCACCGCGGGCTACTGGTGGTTCTTCGCCCGCAACCAGGAGTGGCTGGCCGCCAACCCGC
Organism: Streptosporangium nanhuense; assembly: GCF_059358815.1. Classification (NCBI taxonomy): domain Bacteria; kingdom Bacillati; phylum Actinomycetota; class Actinomycetes; order Streptosporangiales; family Streptosporangiaceae; genus Streptosporangium; species Streptosporangium nanhuense. Next base: position 52,047 of record NZ_JCADBG010000011.1, on the reverse strand, counting down.
GCACGGCCCGCGGCGTGTACGGCATGCGGCGGCTCGACGACCTGGACGAGGTGTGCGCCCAGGAGGCCGCACGCGGCGACGCGCCCCCCTGACCCCGGCATGCCCGGCGGCCGGGCGCGAAGGTGCGCGAGGGCGGGAGGCGGCCGGTCAGCGGCGGGCCGTCGTAGCGCGGCGTGGGCGGGTGGGCCCCAGGTGGCCTTGCCGCCGGGCCGGCCGCGGACGCCGGCGTCGCCGACGAGGATGCCCGCCAGGGCGCGTCCCGCCGCCCATCCGCGGGCCCTGCGCAGGGCCGCGGCGTCCGGAGCCGGCCGGTAGGCCTCATGGAAGCGGCCGGCCGTGCCGTCCGCCGACTCCGTACTGGTCGAGCAGCAGATCCCGCACCAGCTCCGCGGTGATCTCGATCTCGGCGTGGGTCACGCCGGGCAACGGTAGCCGGATGCCGCCCGCCCGTTCCAGCCGCCGGAGAGGAACGGGAAAAGCGGGTCAGGCCTTCTCGGCCGAATGGAGAACATCCAGGTAATGCCGGTTGTACATGATGCCGAGGATGTTCCCGAAGGGGTCGATCACCGAGGCGCCGACGAACCCCTCGCCGAACTCCCGGGGCGGCTCGTGCTCCTCGGCCCCCATGGACAGCAGCCGGTCGAGGGCCTCGGGCACGTCGTCGACGTGCCAGTACGTGACGACCCCGGCCGGGCCGGTCTCCACGTCGTCGGCCAGCTGCTGCGCGTAGCCGCTGTCGAGCAGGCCCAGCTCGTGCTGGTAGTCGCCGAAGCGGAACTCGACGTAGCCGGGCTTGTCGAAGTACGGCTCGACGCCCAGCAGCTCGGTGTACCACTTCTTGGCCGCGTCCAGGTCGGCGGCGTGGAATCTGACGGTGGTAAGTCCTCGTAACACCGGCTCTCCCCTCATCGCCGCGAATACTTGCCGAGGAGGGTAAACGAAAACATCGAAGAGCTTACGGATTTCGTTTTCCGGAAACTCAGTGAAGATCTTGCCGGAGCAGAACTAACCCTTTTACCGGGAATGATATGAATACCCCCGGCAGGGTAGGCCCCGGTCCATGGACGGGGAACGGCAGGGTGGGACCGCCTGGCGCGGTGAGGTCGAAAGAGAGTTCGCCGCCGAAGTGGAGTCGGGGCGGCTGGACCTCCCGCTGCCCGGCGCGGGGGAGACCAGGCGGCGATGGGAGGCGTTGAGCGCCCTGGCCCGGCGGGATCTGTCGCTGGCGCGGCTGTGCGAGGGGCACACCGACGCCGTGGCGATCCTCGCCGAGCTCGCCGGTCCCGCGCCCGCGGCCGGCAGCCGGTGGGGGGTGTGGGCGGCACAGCCTCCAGGCCCGTTCCTCTCGGCGCGTCCCGAGGCGGGAGGGTGGCTGCTGAGCGGGACCAAGCAGTACTGCTCGGGGGCGCGGGTGTGCACCCACGCCCTGGTGACCGCGGAGGCGCCGGACGGCCCCCGGCTGTTCGCCGTGGCGGTCGAGGGCCTGCGGCCGGTGGACGGCAGCTGGCCGGCGACGGGAATGGCGGCCAGCGACACCCTGGACGTCCGCTTCGACGAGGTTCCCGCCGAGCCGGTGGGACCGGTGGACGGATACGTGAGGAGGCCCGGTTTCCACCAGGGCGGCGCGGGCGTGGCCGCCTGCTGGTACGGGGGAGCCAGAGGCGTGGCCGAGACGCTGCTGGCCGCCGCCGCCGAGCGGGATGTCGGCCCGCACGCCCTGGCCCACCTGGGCGCGGTCGACGTGGCGCTGCGGAGCGCCAGGGCCGCCCTGGAGGAGGCGGCCGACGAGATCGACGCCGACCCCCACGACCTCAAGAACGCGGGAAGGACGCGGTCCCTGCGTCTCAAGGCGCTGGTGGAGGCCGTGGCCACCGACGTGATGGGCCGGGTGGGCAGGGCGCTGGGCGCCGGGCCGCTCGGCCACGACGCCGCGCACGGGCGCCGGGTCGCCGACCTCACGGTCTACCTGCGCCAGCACCACGCCGAACGCGATCTCGCCGCGCTGGGGGCCATCGTCGCCGAGCAGGGAGCCGGCTGGTGAGCACCGACCGGACCGAGAGAACCGAGCGAGCCGGCTGGGCCGGCGGAGCCGGGCGGACCGACAGGACCGACCAGGCAGGGAGAACCGGCTGGGCCGACGGGACCGACAGGACCGACAGGACCGACAGGACCGACAGGACCGACAGGACCGACAGGACCGATCAGGCCGAGAGAACCGGCTGGGCCGACGGGACCGACAGGACCGACAGGACCGACAGGACCGACAGGACCGACCAGGCAGGGAGAACCGGCCGGGCCGATCCCGTTCCCAACGCCATCGACGCCCCGGGCACCTCCGAGGCCGAGTGGCGCGCCTGGCCGGGGTTCGGCGCCCTCCCGGAGCTCGCGTACGGCGGCTGGCGCAGCGCGGTGGTGATCGCCGCCCATCCCGACGACGAGGTGCTGGGGCTCGGCGGGCTGCTGTCGCTGCTGGCGGCCTCCGGCGTACGGCTGCGCCTGGTCGCCGTCACCGACGGCGAGGCCTCCCATCCGGGGATCGCCGACGTGGCGGCGCTGGTGGCGCGGCGGGTGGGGGAGACCGGGGCCGCGCTGGCGGCCCTGGGAGCGGGCGGCGTCGAGATCGTACGGCTGGGCATGCCCGACACCGGGCTGGCCGAGCGCGAGGGCGAGCTCGCCGGGGCGTTGAGGCGGGCGGCCTCCGGATTCGAGGTGTGCCTGGCCCCATGGGAGGCGGACGTGCACTCCGACCACGAGGCCGCCGGCCGGGCCGCGGCCTCGGCGGGGCTGCACCCGTACTTCTACCCGATCTGGGCCTGGCACTGGGCCGAGCCCGGGGACGCGCGGCTGCCCTGGGAGCGGGCGCTGCGGATCCCGCTGCCACCGGAGGTCCTGGCCCGCAAGCGGGCGGCCATCGGCTGTTTCGCCAGCCAGCTGGAGCCCCGCGGCGCCGGCCTGGAGGCGGTGCTGCCCCCCGGCATCGTCGCCCACTTCACCCGCGAGCACGAGGTGCTCTTCCGTTGACACCCTCCCCACCTCGGAGGACTTCACGCTGGAGGTATTCGATGACGACCCATCCGGCGACCCTCGGTCCGGAGTACTTCGACGACATGTACGCGGCCTCCTCCGACCCGTGGGGATTCACCTCCCGCTGGTACGAGGAGCGCAAGTACGCCGTCAGCGCCGCGCTGCTGCCCGCGCGACGCTACCGCGACGCCTTCGAGGCGGGCTGCTCCATCGGGGTGTTCACCGCCATGCTCGCCCCGCGCTGCGACCGGCTGCTGGCCTGCGACCTGTCCTCCGTCGCGGTCGCGGCGGCCTCGGAACGCACCGCCGGCCACCCGGGCACGCGGGTGCAGCGGCGCGTCCTGCCCGACGAGTGGCCCGAGCGAGAGGGGCCCTTCGACCTCGTCGTGCTCTCGGAGGTGCTCTACTACTTCGGCGGGGCCGACCTGGAGCGGATGCTGGACCTGACGGTCGCCTCGCTGAGTCCCGGGGGCACCCTGCTCGCGGTGCACTGGAGGCATCCGGTCGCGGAGTACCCGCGCGGCGGCGAGGAGGTGCACCGGGCCCTGGCCGGGCGCGGCGAGCTGACCCGGCTCGTCGACCACCGCGAGCCGGACTTCCTCGCCGAGGTCTACCTGCGCGGTACCGGGGCCCCCTCGGTGGCCGAGTCCGAAGGACTTGTGTGATCCAGGCCGTCGGGGTCGTGGTGCCCGCCCGCGACGAGGAGAAGCTGCTGCCCGCCTGCCTGGCCTCGGTGGACCTGGCCGGGCGCATGGTCCCCGGCGTGGAGGTCCACCTGATCGTCGTCGCCGACACCTGCGCCGACCGTACGGCGTCCCTGGCCGCGCAGGCCGGGGCGACCGTCGTCGAGGGCACCATGACCAACGTCGGGCAGGCGCGGCTGGCGGGCACGCAGGCGTTCCTGCACCGGACCCGGGACCTGGACCCCGCCACCGTCTGGGTCGCCACCACCGACGCCGACACCCTGGTGCCGCCCTGCTGGCTCGGCCGCCAGCTCAGGCACGCCTCCCAGGGGTGGGAGGCCATCGTCGGCACCGTGGTGGTCACCGACTGGTCCGGTTACCCGCCCCTGTGCCGGACCGCCTACGCCGAGGGGTACGCCGCCGGACCCGAGACGAGCGGCACCGGGGCGACCGGACCGAGGACGAGCGGCGGGAACGCGACCGGCACGAAGACGGGCGGTGGGAATGCGACCGGCACCGAGACGGGCGGCGGAAACGCGACCGGCACCGAAACGGGCGGTGAGAACGCGACCGGCGGCGAGGCGGGCGGCGCGCGATGGCATCCGCACGTGCACGGCGCCAACCTCGGTGTCACCGCCGCCGCCTACCTGGCGGTCGGCGGGTTCAGCGCGCTGCCGACCGGTGAGGACGACGCCCTGGTCCAGGCCCTGGAGTCGGCGGGCAAGCGGGTCCTGCGCACCACCGGTGTGAGCGTGGTGACCTCGGCGCGGCGCGACCCCCGGGCACCGGACGGCTTCGGCCACTTCCTCGCCCGGCTCGAACGCGACACCGCCCTCGCCGCGCGCCGGACCTCCGGAAGGACGGCCTGAGCCACCGCTCGCCGTCGCCGGCGCGAGACCGCGCGATGTCGTTCATGCCGAACGTATCGTTCGTACCCTGACGTGCTCGAAAGCACCCTGGCGTGCCGAAAACGCCAGGTCGGCCGGTGCTTCCGGTGTGCGATACTCCCGGTGTGCGCCGTGTCCGGCTCTCCAGAATCGCCAACGTCGCGCTCGTGGTCGTCGTCGGGCTGCTCCTGCTCGCGATCGTGCGGAGCGGCCCCGCCGCGCATCCCCCGGTGCTGGTCCTCCTGGGCGAGCTCGCGGCCGTGGCGCAGGCGGTGGCGCTGTGGTGGCGGCACGCTCACCCGGTGCCGGTGATGGCGGTCACGCTGGCCGGCGGGCTGGTGGTGCACCTGCTCGCGCCGTACGCGCTCTTCCCGGTCGCGGCCCTGGTGGCGATGGGCTCCCTGGCCACCACCCGGCCGCCGAAGGTGTCGCTGCCCGCGCTGGCGGCGCTGCTGGGTCTCACCGCGCTGAACTTCAACGTCGCGCCGGTGGATGACGCGCAGTTCGTGATGCTGTTCCCGGTGGTGATCTGGTCGCTCGGCGAGGCGGTGCGAAACCGGCGGGCGGCGGTGGCGGAGGCGTCCCGCCGGGCGACCGGTGAGGAGCGGGCCCGGATCGCGCACGAGCTGCACGACGTGATCGCGCACAGTGTCTCGGTCATCGTGGTGCAGGCCGCCGCGGCCGACGACGTGTTCGACGAGCGGCCGGACCAGGCTCGCGCGGCGTTGCGGTCGATCGAGGCGACGGGCCGCGACGCGCTCGGCGAGCTGCGCCGGCTGCTGTCCACGGTACGGCCCGAGGGCGGGCCCGCGGATCCGCAGCCGGGGCTGGACCGGCTCGAGGAGCTGGTGGAGCGGCTGCGGGACGCCGGGCTGCAGGTGGTGGTGCGGCGGGAGGGCGTCACCGGTACGCTGCCGGCCGGGATCGACCTGTCCGCGTACCGGATCGTGCAGGAGGCGCTCACCAACACGCTGCGGCACGCCGGGGCGGGGCGGGCGCAGGTGACGGTGCGCGCGTCCGGCGGCCTGCTGGAGCTGGAGATCACGGACGAGGGGCGGGGCGCGGTGTTACCGGGATGCGGGAGCGGGCGCGGCATCGCCGGGATGCGGGAGCGGGCCGCGCTGCTCGGGGGCACGCTGGAGGCAGGCACCCCGCCCGGCGGCGGCTTCCGGGTGCACGCCCGGCTGCCGTTGCCGGATTCGCGATGAGGACCTGAGGGATCGAGATGAACATCCGGGTGCTGGTGACCGACGACCAGGCTCTGATCCGGGGCGGGTTCCGGATGATCCTGGAGGCCCGGGACGATCTGGAGGTGGTCGGTGAGGCCGCCGACGGGCACGAGGCGACGGCGCTGACCGAGAGGCTCCGGCCCGACGTGGTGCTGATGGACGTGCGCATGCCCGGTATGGACGGGCTGGAGGCGACGCGGCGGATCATCGCCTCGGGGAGCGCGGCCCGGGTCATCATCCTGACCACGTACGACCTGGACGAGTCGGTGTTCGCGGCGTTGCGCGCCGGGGCGAGCGCCTTCCTGCTGAAGGACGTGCGGCCGGCGGAGCTGGTGGAGGCGGTGCGGGTGGTGGCGCGCGGGGACGCGGTGCTGGCGCCGTCGGTCACCCGGCGGCTGCTCGACCGGTTCGCCGCCGCGCTGCCCGACGGGGCGGGACCCCCGGACGGGCTGGGGCGGTTGAGCGAGCGGGAGGTGGAGGTGTTGCGGCTGGTGGCACTCGCCCTGTCGAACGCCGAGATCGCCGAACGGCTGGTGCTCACCGAGGCGACCGTCAAGACGCACGTGTCGGCGGTGCTGCGCAAGCTCGGGCTGCGAGACCGGGTACAGGCCGTCGTCATGGCGTACGACCTCGGGCTGGTCCGGCCGCGCCCGCGCTGAGGCCGCGCGGGCCGCGCGGAGTCACACCGGCCCCCCGGACGCGCCGGTCTTCCGGAGCCGTGCCGGGCCCCGGACGCGCGGGTCCTCCGCAACGGCGCCGGACCCCGGACGCGGGGGTTCCTCGCAGCGGCGCCGGGCCTCCGGACGTGCCGGTCTTCCCGGGCGGCGCCGGGCCTCTGGGCGTGCCGGGACGCTGTGCGGTCCTCTTCCGGACGCACTTATACCGGAATCTGATATTTTTACCTTTCCGGCTGGGTTTGTCCCCGGCCGGAAAGTGCTTGTATGACAACTCTTCAAGCTGCCGTACGGCTCGTGAGCGCCGCGGACCGCCCCGTCGTCGAACGGCTCTGGCTCATGTTCCGCCACGACATGGCGGAGTTCCAGGGCGGGCTGCCCGCCCCCGACGCCACCTATCACGGCGACCGGCTACGCCTGGCGTTCGAGGACGACGACTGGGTCGCCTACCTCTTCACCAGCGGGGACCGGCCCGTCGGGTTCTCGTTCGTGCGCGCGCTGTCCGGCCCGGAACGCGTGCTGAACAGCTTCTTCGTGGTACGCGGCGCGCGCCGCTCCGGGATCGGGACGGACCTCGCGCGAGAGGTGATCTCCCGGCATCCCGGCCCCTGGAAGGTCGCCTTCCAGGACTCGAACACGGCGGCCGTCGCGTTCTGGCGGCGCGTCGCCACCGAGATCGCCGGTGACGCGTGGACGGAGGAACGCCGGCCCGTCCCGGACCGGCCCGACGTTCCCCCGGACGTGTGGATCTCCTTCACCCGAGGTCGGGGCGGGTGCCGGGGGAGGGGGCGGGGAAGCGCGTGACCCGCTCCCCCTTCCTCGGAGCACCTTCACCATCGTGGACGGCCCGCCGGGCCCCGCGCCACGGCGGCCTCGTGGTCGTTCACGGCATGGTCGCGGCTCGCCCGGCGAGGACGTCCCCGCGGGCGAGCTCGGTTCCCGGAACCCGCCCTGACGCCCTTGGGCGGGCCGTCGTCCGGCTGGTCCGGGTCCTACTCGGGGCCCGGCTGGATCGCCCGGCCGCCGCCGAACGCCTTCACCCGGCAGTCGTCCTGGATCCTCTCGATGTCGACGTCGGGTCCGGGGACGCTCTCGTACCGCCAGCCGATCGTGTTCGGGTCCGAGCCGGTGGGCGGGACGAGGTGGACGTCGAACCCGTGATCCCGCAGGCATCCGGCCTCGATCCGGACGCTCTCGGCGTAGCGCGGGTTCCGCTTGGGGTCGAGCTCCGGCGGCAGCAGCGGGCGCAGGCTCTCGCACGCCCGCCGAGCGTCCTTCTCCGCCTTCCTGGTCCAGGTGCCCTTGCTCGGCATGCCGTGCTCCTTCAGGCAGCCGGCGTAGGCCAGGCGGTGTTTCCGCACCTCGGCGGCGGTGCTGTCCAGCCGCAGCTGGGGCCGGGGCGCGGGCTTCGCCTCGGCCGGCGCCTCAGCCGGTGCGGGGGCCGGGGCCGGTGCCTCGCTCGGCGTGCCGCTGGGAGCGGGGGCCGCAGGAGCCGCGGGGGCCGAGCCGGGGCCGCCGGCGGGAGCGGGGGCCGGGCCGGGGCCGCCGGTGGCCGCCGTCGCGGCGCCGCAGGCGCCGAGCAGGCCGCAGGCCAGGGCCGCGACGGCGAGCTTCACGGGGGACGGGGTGGAATGTCTCATGCCGGAGAAGGATGGCCGGGTGATGTCAGGAAGTCGTCAGGAACCCTTGGCGATCACGTGAGGCGTTCTCCGGCCGGTGCCTCACCCGGTACGAGGAGCTCTCCTCCGGGATTACCATCGCCGGTTATGGGGTCATATGTCCTGGTCGCCGAGGATGACGTGAAGCAGGCGGAGCTGATCCGGCGCTATCTGGAGCGGGAGGGCCACCGCGTCGTCGTCGTGCACGACGGGCGCGCGGCGCTGGACGCCGCACGCCGCCAGGAGCCGGACCTGCTCGTGCTCGACCTGATGATGCCCAGGGTCGACGGGCTGGACGTGTGCCGCATCCTGCGCGCGGAGTCGGACGTCCTGGTCCTGATGCTGACCGCGCGCTCCACCGAGGACGACCTGCTGCTCGGCCTGGACCTCGGCGCCGACGACTACATGACCAAGCCCTACAGCCCGCGCGAGCTGATGGCGCGCGTCCGCACGCTGCTCAGGCGTGCCCGCGGGGCACCCGCGGGGCCGGGGCCGACGCGCGCGCCGGTGTTGCGGGCCGGAACGCTGGTCGTGGATCCGGACCGGCACGAGGTCAGCGTGGACGACGTGCGCGTCGAGTGCACGCCCGGCGAGTTCGAGGTGCTGGAGCTGCTGGCCACGCAACCCGGGCGGGTGTTCACCCGGGAGCAGATCCTCAGCCACCTTCACGGGTTCGATCGCTACATCACCTCCAGAAGCGTGGACGTGCACGTGATGAACCTGCGCAGGAAGATCGAGCCGGAGCCGCGCAGACCGGTACGGCTGGTCACGGTCTACGGGGTGGGTTACAAGCTGGTCGACGGCGACACCGAGACCACCGAGAGTGCCCAGAGCACGCAGAGCACCGGGACCACGGAGACCGCCGAGGTCGCGAAGGGCTTCGACGATGCGGTCTGACGTGCCGCTGCACCGCAGCCTGCTGCTCCGGCTGCTCGCGGTGTCGGTGCTGGTCTCCGTCTGCTCCATCGCGGCGACCGCCTGGCTGACCGCGCGCAGCACCACCGTGGCGATCGAGCGGGAGCAGGGGCGCGCGCTCGCCGACGACGCCCGTACCTACGACACCCTGCTCGGTTACGCGGCCACCCACCCCGGCTGGGACGGCGCGGAGCGGATCGTACGCCGCCTGGCGGGCGAGACCGGCCGCCGGATCACGCTCACCGACCAGCGGCGCACGCCGCTCCTGGACTCCGGCGCCGGATCGCCCGCGCTGCCCGCCAGACCCGCCGCGGTCGTCGACCCCCTGGCCGTCGACACCGTCCTGGCGGGCGGGGCGGCCTCCGGAGATCACATCGACCTCCGTGCCGTCGGCCCCTACCGGCTGACCGGCCGTGAGCGGGCCGAGCTGCGCTCCGCCGCCCAGCGGCGCGTGGCCTGCCTGCGCGATGGCTTCGGCGCCGCGGTGACGATCACCGACGGCCCCGGCGGGCGTCCCGTGCTCGACACCACCGACGCGCAGCCGTACGCCCGGACCAGGTGCTCCAGCACCGTCCTGGACCGGCCGACGGCCACCGAGCGCAAGGCCCTCGCGGTGCTCGGCAAGCTCGTCAACACCTGCCTGGTCCGGCGGGGCGAGCCCGAGGTGCGGCTCAACCCGGACTTCACCTGGGCACGGGTGCCCGCGCCCGTCGCGCCGGCAACCCGCCCGGCGACGGGCAGGGCCGCGACCGCCGTCCCCGACTGCGTCTCCGGCGGCCGCCGCGAGCAGCTCGCGCCGTACGTCGCGCCGCCCGCACTGCTGTTCATCAGCAGCCGGGGCAGTGGCGCGTCGACCATCTTCGACCTGTCGCCGGCCAACCAGGCCCGCATCGCGGGCATGGCGGCGCTGATCCTGCTGATCACCGTGAGCGCCACCGTCGTCGCGGGCGGCCGCCTGAGCAGGCCGCTGCGGGAGCTGACCGACGCCGTGCGACTCATGGAGGAGGGGAGGACCGCGCGGGTCACGGTGACGGGACGAGACGAGATCTACCGGCTCGCCGTGGCCTTCAACGCCATGTCGGAGCGGCGGGAACGGCTGGAGGAGCTGCGCAGGGCGATGGTCAGCGACATCGCCCACGAGCTGCGGACCCCGCTGAGCAACATCCGAGGCTGGCTGGAGGCGACCGAGGACGGGGTCGTCGCCCCGGATCGGGAGCTGGTGTCGTCCCTGCTGGAGGAGGCCGTGCTGCTCCAGCACGTCATCGACGACCTGCAGGACCTGGCGGTGGCCGACGCGGGCGAGCTGAGGCTGCGCCGGGAACCGGTCGACGTGGCCGACCTGCTCGCCCAGGTCGCCACCGCGCACCGGGGAGGCGCGGAGGCCGCCGGTGTCGCGCTCACCGCCCGGGCCGACGGCGAGCCGCGACTGCTCGCCGATCCCGTGCGGCTACGCCAGGCGGTGGGCAACCTGGTGTCCAACGCGGTACGGCACACCCCGCCGGGCGGCGCCGTCAGCCTGCTCGCCCGCCACGCGGGCGACGACGTGGTGATCGACGTCGCCGACACCGGCGCCGGGATCGCCGCCGAGGACCTGCCCCTGATCTTCGAGAGGTTCTGGCGGGTGGAGAAGTCGCGCAACCGGCGGACCGGGGGCAGCGGGCTCGGCCTGCCCATCGCCCGCAAGCTCGCCGAGGCCCACGGCGGCACGTTGCACGCGACCAGCGTCCCCGGCCGGGGCTCGACCTTCACGATCCGGCTGCCACGGCGCGCCGAACCGGCCTCCCGGTGACCGCGGCGACCGCGGCGACCGCCATGGGCGTCACAGCAGCAGGCGTACCGCGGCGAGCAGCGTGAGTCCCAGTGTGATCCATTCGAAGCGTTTGCGGTCGATGCGGCTGATGACGGCCCGCCCGGTCGCGGCTCCGGCGAGGACCGCCGGGGCGCCCAGCGCGGCGAAGACGAGGGTGGCGGGGGTGATGAGGCCCAGCGCGACGCTGAACGGCACCTTGAAGGCGTTGATCGTCAGGAAGAACCAGGCGCTGGTGCCCAGGAAGCCCAGCATCGGCAGGCCCGCCGCCAGGAAGTAGACGGCCATGATGGGGCCGGCCGCGTTCGCCGTCATGGTGGCGAAACCGGCGAAGACGCCCGCGAGGGCGGCCACCGAACGGCGGTGGGCCAGCGAGTCCTCCGGCGCCCGGCGCCGGTTCCACAGGTGAACGGCGATGATCACGATCAGGATCGCCCCGATGAGCCGTCTCATCTGCGCGTCGTCGACCCAGCGCACCACCACGGCGCCGGCGACCACGCCCAGGGCGACCCACGGGAACAGCCTGATCAGCCTCGGCCAGTCGGCGTGATGCCGGTAGGAGGCCACGGCGACCAGGTCGCCGACGAGCAGGAGCGGCAGCAGCGTGCCGGTGGACTCCTTGGTCGGCAGCACGAGCGCGAACAGGGCGATCGCCACCGTCCCGGCACCGGAGACGCCGGTCTTGGAGAAGCCCACCAGGAACAGGGCGGCCAGCAGGATGACCCACTGGACGACGTCGAGGGAGGGCATCAGCCTCGCCGGCGGGAGGAAGCGGGAGATGAGGTCACAGATGACCGTACATGATGCTTCAACCGGCGAATCCCCTGGCCGGGCTCCCGATGTCCTCCGGCGGGGGCACCGACGGCTTCACCACGCCGCGACCGACGGCTTCACCGCCTCGGGGCCTGTGTCGAGGGCCGGGCCGGCGTGGCGCGCCCGGCGTCGCTCGCCGCACCCCCGCCCGCCGCCGCCTCACCCGGCGTCGAGGCAGCCGTGTGGCACGCGCCCCGGCCGTCGGCGCGTACGACGATCCGGCCCGCCTCGACGCGGACGGCGGCCTCGGTCGCGTCGCTGACGGCCAGGACGCCGGCCGCCGCGGCCAGGGCACCCGAGTCGTCGAACACCACCTGCAGGCGCGGCCACGCCGAGGGCGGGAAGGCCTGGCGCAGGCAGCCGCAGAGGTCGGCGACGGCCAGCCGGGCCAGCGGCGCCAGCTCGCCGGGGTCGCCGGTGACCAGGACGGCGGTGATCGCGGCACCGGCCGGCGCGGCCCGTACCGCCTCCTCGACGGCCTCGAGCCGGTGCAGGCCGAGGATCGCCACCACGCCGTCGCCGCTGTCGCCGGTGAGCCGCGCGGGCTCGCCGCGTACCGCGTCCAGCGCCGGTGGCGGGGACCACGCCTCGTCGGCGGGCCTGGCCCGCGGGATCCACGGTGTGTAGGGCCACCTGTCGTCGAGGTCGAGGCCGGCGAGCTGCTCGCAGGCGCCGACGATGGCGAAGGGGTCGGTGAAGCCGGGGGCGGCGGCGGCCAGCTGGCTCGCGCCGTGCAGGGTGGTGAGCGCGGCCTCGGCCAGGCGCACCAGGCGGCCGTCGGGGGTGGCGGGCGGGCGCAGGCGCTCCAGGGCGAGGCCGAGCAGGATCGCGTCGAGCCTCATCAGCTGCGCGAACGGCAGCCGGGTCCGCTCGTCGGCGAGAATCTCCGGCAGCAGGTCCACGCCGATCCTGGCCAGGGCGTTCGGCTCGTCGGTGGTCATGGGCAGCCGGGCCAGCCAGGCGCGGGCGAGCGCGCCGAGCGCCTCGCGGGGGGTGAGGCCCGGCTCCGGGTTCGGCGGCCGGGGAGCGCGCTCGGCGAGGTCGGCCAGGACCGTGAAGTACAGGGCCCGCTTGCCGGGGAAGTTGGAGTAGACCGCGCCGCGGGTGAGCTCGGCACGCTCGGCGATGGCGTCGATCTTCGCGTCGCGAAAGCCGCGCTCGGCGAACTCCCGCAGGGCCGCGGCCAGCACCTTGGCACGGTTGCGCTCCTGCAGCTGCGCCCTGCTGAGCCGGCTCATCGCCCTCCTCGTCGTCGCGTTGCCGTCGATCCCGATCCAAGATACCGTGACCACTCAGATGATCTCATCATCTGTTCACATCATCTGAAATTCGGGAGAGACCCCATGGCCGCCGCCGACCAGGACGTGAGTGACGTTCCCGAGATTCCCGAGATTCCCGAGGTTCCCGAGATCCGTCTCACCGACGCCGAGGTGCTGCGCGACCCCTTCACCGCGTACGGGCGCGCCAGGGAGGTCTCGCCGCTGGCACGGCTGGTGGCCCCGGGCTTCGGCCCGATGCTGGCCCTCACCCGGCACGAGGACGTCAGGGCGATGCTGAGCGACCCGCGCTTCGAGATCAACGCCTCCAGCTTCATGCGGCCCGACGTGCCCGAGGACTGCCTGCCCTACATGCGGACCATGAGCGAGATGGACGGGCCCGAGCACCTGCGGCTGCGCAGGCTGGTGTCGCCGGCGTTCAGCGCGCGCCGCGCCGCCGAGTTCCGGCCCCGGATCGAGCCCATCGTCGACGCCCTGCTCGACGGCCTGCCCGGCCGGGCCGAGGACGGCGTGGTGGACCTGCTGGGTCACTTCGCCCGGCCGCTGCCGATGGACGTCATCTGCGAGCTGGTCGGCATCCCCGGCGCCGACCGCCCGCGCTGGCGCGAGTACGGCGCCACCGTCGTGGGAGGCGGCGGCCAGAGGTTCGCCGAGGCCATCCCGGGCATCATGGAAGGCGCCAGGGCGGCGGTCGCGCGCCGGCGCGCCGAACCCGGCGACGACCTGCTGTCGGACCTCATCCGCGCCCAGGCCGACGACGGGGACCGGCTCGGCGACACCGAGCTGGTCACCATGGTCTGGCACCTGGTCCTGGCGGGGCAGACGCCCACGAATCTCATCGCCAACGCGGTGGAGGTCCTGCTCACCCACCCCGGCCACCTGGCCGCGCTGCGCGGGGACGCCGGGCTCATGCCGCGCGCCGTCGAGGAGCTGACGCGCTGGTGCGGCCCGACGCTGCTGTCGATCCCCCGCTACGCGCGCGAGGACGTCGAGCTGCACGGCACGCTGGTGCGCGAGGGCGAGCCCGTCACCGCCGCGATCGCCGCCGCCAACCGCGACCCGCGCGCGTTCGCCGACCCCGACCTGCTCGACCTGGGCCGTCCCCCCGGCTCGGCGGGGCACCTCGGGTTCGCCCACGGGCCGCACTTCTGCCTGGGGGCCTCGCTGGCGCGCGTGCAGACCGAGGTCGCGCTCACGGCGCTGCTGCGCCGCTTTCCCGGCCTGGCCCTGGCCCCGGAGAACGCGGGACGCGCGCCCGACCCGGGCACCTGGCGCCTGGCGTCGCTGCTCGTGACCCTCTGACCCCTCTGACCCCCTCCTGCCGTTCCGTACGACCGTCGAGGAGACGTTTTCCCATGGCACGCACCGGTGAGCGCGGCGACCTGCTGAGATGCACGTTCTGCGGCAAGAGCCAGAAGCAGGTCATGAGGCTGATCGCCGGTCCCGGCGGCGTCTACATCTGCGACGAGTGCGTCGGGCTGTGCAACGAGCTCATCGAGGAGGAGTTCGGGGAGACCTCCGCCCCCTCGGGGAGCGGGAGCGGCGGGCCGCCGAAGCCGCGGGAGATCCACGACTTCCTCGGGCGGTACGTGGTCGGGCAGGAGGGCGCCAAGAGGTCGCTCGCGGTGGCGGTCTACAACCACTACAAGCGCGTGCGCGCGGACGCGCGGCAGGCCGCGGGCGGGGAGCCGGTCGAACTGGGCAAGTCCAACATCCTGCTGGTCGGCCCGACCGGCTCCGGCAAGACCCACCTGGTCCAGACGCTCGCCCGGATGCTCGACGTCCCGTTCGCGATCGCCGACGCCACCGCCCTGACGGAGGCGGGCTACGTGGGCGAGGACGTCGAGAACATCCTGCTCAAGCTGATCCAGGCCGCCGACCACGACATCAGGAGAGCCCAGACCGGCATCGTCTACATCGACGAGATCGACAAGATCGCCCGCAGGGGAGAAAACCCGTCGATCACCCGCGACGTCTCCGGCGAGGGCGTGCAGCAGGCCCTGCTGAAGATCCTGGAAGGCACCGTCGCGAGCGTGCCGCCGCAGGGTGGCCGCAAGCACCCGCAGCAGGAGTTCATCCAGATCGACACCACGGACGTGCTGTTCATCGCCGGGGGCGCGTTCTCCGGCCTGGAGCAGATCATCGAGGCCAGGACCGGCCAGGGTGGTGCTGGGTTCGGCGCCCCGATCGGTCCCGGGCGGGGGCGGGACGTCCTCGCCGAGGTCATGCCCGAGGACCTGCTGAGGTTCGGGCTCATCCCCGAGCTGGTCGGCCGGCTCCCGGTGCTGGCGACCCTGCGGCCGCTGGACCGCGCGGCGCTGGTGCGGATCCTCACCGAACCGCGCAACGCCCTGATCAAGCAGTACCGCAGGCTCTTCGAGATGGACGGGGTGGAGCTGGAGTTCACCGAGGAGGCCGTCGGCGCGATCGCCGACCAGGCGCTGCTGCGGCGCACCGGCGCCCGCGCGACCCGCGCCGTCCTTGAGGAGATCCTGCTCAACGTGATGTACGAGGTGCCCGGCCGCGAGGACGTGGCCCGCGTCGTGATCGACCGCGACACCGTGCTCGGCAACGTCAACCCGACCCTGGTGCCGCGCCGCCACCCCGACCGCGGCCCCGAGCGCCGCGACAGGTCGGCCTGAAAGGCTCCCCGGCCTTCCTCCCTCACCGGCGCGCTGTCGGGAGGAGTCGTCAACGCGCGGTTTCCCTGCCGGCGGGCGTCCATGAAGCGTGATGACGGCACCGGTCCTCCTCACCGGCGATCTTCCTCACCGCCGGTTCTCCTCGTCGCCGGTTCTCCTCGCCGGCGGTCTTCCTCAGCGGCGGGTGTCGGCCAGGCGTGCCGCCCTGGCGTGCAGGTAGCGCTGCTGCGGCAGGCCGGTGGCGCGCCGGGCCGCCTCCCGGTAGCCCTCGCGCGCCGCCACGTGATCACCGGCCATCTCCAGCAGGTGCGCGCGGACGGCGTGCAGCCGGTGGTCCCCGGCGATCCGCTCGTCGGCCGCGAGCGGATCGAGCAGGCCGAGCCCGGCGTGCGGGCCGCGGGCCATGGCCACCGCCACCGCGTGGTTCAGCGCCACCATCGGATTGTCGGAGATCCGCATCAGCAGCTCGTACAGCGCGGTGATCTGCGGCCAGTCGGTCGCCTCGGCGCTCGGCGCCTCGTCGTGGATCGCGGCGATCGCCGCCTGGAGCTGGTACGGGCCGGCCGGCCCCCGGGGGAGCGCGCCGGTGATGAGCGCCACCCCCTCGGCGACGGCGCCGGCGTCCCACCGGCCGCGGTCCTGCTCGGCCATCGGGATCAGCGAGCCGTCCGGCCCGGTGCGCGCGGGCCGGCGCGCGTCGGTGAGCACCATGAGCGCGAGCAGCCCCGTCACCTCGCCGTCGTCGGGCAGCAGCCGGTGGACCATCCGGGTCAGCCGGATCGCCTCCGCCGACAGCTCGACACGCTGCAGGTTCGGACCCGAGGTGCTCGCGTAGCCCTCATTGAAGATCAAATAGAGGACGTGCAGGACCACGCGGAGGCGTTCGGCGCGCTCTGTGCCCGAGGGGATGCCGAACGGGACGCCGCTGTCCTTGACGCTCCGCTTGGCCCGGGTGATGCGCCGGGTCATGGTCGCCTCCGGCACCAGGAACGCCCGGGCGATCTCCGCGGTGGTCAGGCCGCCGACGGCCCGCAGGGTGAGGGCGATCTGCGAGGCCGCCGACAGCGAGGGGTGGCAGCACATGAACAGCAGGATGAGCGTGTCGTCGGACTCGGCGGCGGGCCGGTCGGCGGCCGGTGCCAGCCACTGGTCGGGCAGCGTCCACCGGGCGACGGTGTCCTCGCGGCGCCGGCGCGCCTGCTCGGCGCGCAGCAGGTCGGTCAGCCTGCGCGAGGCGACCGTGATCAGCCAGCCCCGCGGGCTGTCGGGGAGGCCCTCCTTGGGCCACTGCGTGGCGGCGGCGAGGAGCGCCTCCTGCGTCGCGTCGTCGGCGGCGTCGAAGTGCCCGTAGCGCCGTACCACCGCGCCGAGGACCTGCGGCGCCAGATGACGCAGCAGGTCCTCGAACTCGGTGCCGGGCACGGTGCCGGGCTCAGGGGCGATCAGATCGCCATTTCGCCCTGGAACTCCTCGACCGGCCGTACGTCGGCGTAGGAGTTGGCGGCGATGTCGCCGGGGGCGGGGCACTCGCCCAGCCGGGCGGCGATCTCGGTCGCCCGGTCGAAGCTCTCGCACTCCACGATCCAGTAACCGGCCAGGACCTCCTGGGTCTCGGCGTACGGGCCGTCGGTCACGACCGGGACGCCGTCCTTCGACCCCACCCTGCGGGTGTGGACCGGGGCGGCCAGCCCGCGTGTCTCGACGAACTCGCCGGACTCCTCCAGGTCCCTGGCGAACGCCTCCATGAACGCGTGCATCGGCGCGAAGTCCTCCGGGGACAGGGCCGGGCGGTCGTCGTCCTTGCCCGCCATGGCGTCGTAGTCGCGCTGCGAGCCGTACATCAAGATCATGTACTTCATGGTGTCTTCCTCTCCGCCGGCGCCGCCGTGGCGCCCGGCACCGGAGACGTCGGAGCCGCGGACCCCTACCGGACATCCGCGCGCGACCGGATCGCCGGCGCCGGCTCCCCAGGGTATTCGACGGCGGCTCAGGTGACGGGGACCAGGTCGGGGCCCACGACGTGCCCCTGGTGGGGCTCGGGGTCGTTCTGGTCGTGGCGGAAGTGCCCGGCGTACCAGACGACGACGTTGGTGGCGCTGACGCTCTCGCCGTCGACGAAGCGGTTCAGCATCGCCCGGTTGTCGGGGCCGGTGTTGCCGTCGTACAGCTCGGCCGGGTGGTGGCGCAGGAACCACAGGTCGGCGACGCCGTAGGGGTCGGTGGTGTTGTCGTGCTCGCCGGGGTGTATCCGCCACCCCCGGCCGCTGGTGCCGTCGGTCACCTGCCAGAACAGGGCGGGGTGGCGGCGCTTGCGGGCGACCTCGCGCACGATCGGCACTCCCTGGGGGACGGTCGAGCCGGTGTCGTCGAACTGCTCGATCACGTCGTTGGCCGACCCCTCCACGTCGAAGTCGAAGCGCCAGTAGACGTGGTGGCGGTGGCGCATGCAGGTTCGCGGGTTGCGCACCCCGGCGAAACCGAAGCGGGGCTTGATCGTGCCGTCGTCGGTCAGGCGCCACTCCGAGGCGTAGCGGTACCAGCCGGCCGCGATCTCGCTGACGATCCGCAGCTCGTGGCCGTCGTGGTGGAAGGCCACGCCCTGGAAGTTGCCCGCGTCGTTGTCGGGCCGCTCCAGGATGGTCCGGGGCGGCTCGGCGCAGACGCGCCATCCCCAGCCCACCGGCTCGGTGCCGGTCGCCGAGAAGCGGGTCTCCTCGTACTGCCAGTCGCGGTAGGTGACGCCGTCCTCCTCGTACTGGACGTTGAGGATCGGCACGTGCGCCTGGCGCAGCACGAGCCTGCCCCGGTGGCGCACCTCCCTCAGCTCGACCCCCGAGCCGTCGCCGGGGTCGGTGGGCGTCGAGGCGCGCGGCCGTACCACGATCATGTTCCACAGCTCGGTGGTTCCGTCGAGCACGCGCAGCCGCACCTGGTCGGGGCCGCCCCGGTCGCGCAGCTTCTCCACGGGGACGGGCAGGTGCGACTCGCAGTCGCCCGGGTGGTGCATCGCGACGCCGACACCGGCGGGCGACCAGTCGACGACGCCGCCGGCCACGTCCACCGCGACGATGCGGTGCCGGGTGGCGCCCGAGGGGTCGTAGACGCCCAGGGTGGGACGGCGGGTGGTGGTGCCGTCGGGGTTGTCCAGGTCGGCCAGCGGCGGCATGGGCTGGTAGACCAGCACGTCGTCCCCGGTGGGGAAGCGCTCGTCGGCGCGCAGGATCGCCGCCGCGGCCCTCAGCTCCTCGTGGCGCGGGTTGGGCCGGTGGGCGCTGGGCAGCACCTGCGCCTCCTCGGGCCGGTCCAGGGTGCCGCGCAGCTCGACCCCCCGGTTGGAGACCGGGTCGAACACCCCCGCCCGGAACGGGGCGCCCGCGTCCGGGTCGTGGCCGAGCGCCACCGCGGGCCCCACGATCAGCCGCCCGGCCTCGGCGCCCTCCAGGTGGGCGAGCACGCCGGGGTGGGCCGCGGCCACCTCCCGTACCCGCTCGGCCGCCAGCTCCGCCCGGCCGACTGCCTCGATGATCACTTTTACGGTCACGGTGGCCTCCCCGTCGCGGCGTGCCGGTGGCCATGCCGCCCCCGGCATCCGGCGCCTCCCTGTCATATCGCCCCGTTCGGGCGCTGGGAAGACCCCGGATCCTCGCGTACGGCGTCACCTACCGGCGTGCGGGGCGGACCGGCGTGGTGACGCCGTACGACGCGGGGCGGGCAGGCCCGCCCGGAGGCGGAGAGGCCGCGCCGCCGGACCCGGCTCGGTGCCGGGCCCGCCTCAGCGGTCGAGCCGCAGGGCGATGTCGACCACCTGCCGGCCGGCGGGGAAGGCGCCGTAGTTGTAGTTGACGCCGCCGGTGAGCAGGTTGACGCCGTAGAACCGGTAGCGTCCGCCGACCCTCAGCGAGGCGAAGGCGCTGTTGGAGACGGTGACGCCGTTGCGCAGCGAGCTGTAGACGTCGAAGCCCGCCGCGCCGGTGGCGGCCACCCGCAGGTTGCCGGTCGCCACCACCACGCCCGCGTTGGCGGGCGACTGCAGGAGCACCCGGTCGGCGGTGGTGTCCACGTCGAAGAGCGTCGTGCCGGTGGCCGGGCTGAGGTCGTTGTTGGTGTATCCGGCGCCCAGCACGCCGGTCACGACCGTTCCCGGGACGTTCGGCGCCGTGGAGGGGTTGGCCAGCGGGGCGTCGGCCACGGTCTGGCCCACCGCGGGGGTGCCCACCGGGTCGTCGATGTTGTGGCGCAGGTTCTGCCCGTTGTCGCTGATCACGCGCAGCCGGTTGGCGGCGGGGTTGAAGTCGACGCCGAAGCCGGTGCCGCTCAGCGGCACGGTCAGCTGCGAGACCTTGGCCGCGATGGACGGCCCGCTGAGCGTGTAGACGCCGCCCTGGTTGCCGACGCCGTACAGCCTGCCGTTCTGCACGCGGTAGTCGATGCCGACGAGCGCGGTGTCACCGACGAGCCCGTTGACCCTGCCGAGGTCGCGGACGCGGTTGGGGGAGCGGATCTCGAAACCCACCAGACGCTGGTTGTCGGTCAGCCCGATGGCGTCGAAGCCGGGCACGGCCGCCGCGGGCACGGCGCCGCTCGCTGTGTTGCTCGCGGTGTTGCTCGCGGCGCCGCCCGCCGCACTGTCCGCCGCGCTGTCGGCCGCGCCGCTCGTCGCACCGGCCGCCACCGTGCTCAGTGCCATCACGGTGGCGATGAGTGTCCTTCGCATGTGCCTCTCCTTCGTGGCCGGGTGCCGCTGCACCCGTACTTCGGCGACAAGGCCGTTACAGATCGTAAGCACCCCATCACAAAAAGTGGCGCCGGGGCTCGTGAAAAGGAGGCGTACCGCCCGCGTGTTGGGGAACGGCCGGAGATCGGCCCGCCCGCATTCGGGCGGAGCCCGGCGAAACCCGCGAAACCCCGCCCCCCGCGTCGTGGGCGCGGACTCCTCGGCGACCGTTCGGAGACGGGGGGCGGGGCAGGGGCGAGGGCGCGGGGAACGGGCGTTCGGGGTTTCGGCGGCTGTCCTACACTTGCGCGAGCGGGTTCAGCGCGGAGGAGGCGGCGTGCAGCCGGAGCAACGCGGGGTGGCGGGCGTGTCCATTTCCGCCGTGCTCGAACGCATCACCTACGCCAACGAGGAGACGGGCTACACCATCGCCCGGGTGGCCACCGACCGCTCCGGCGCCGACCTGCTGACCGTGGTCGGGCCGCTGCTGGGGGCCCAGCCCGGCGAGTCGCTGAAGCTGACCGGGCGCTGGGCCTCCCATCCCAAGTACGGCAAGCAGTTCGAGGTGTGGTCCTACGACACCGTGCTGCCGGCCACCATCCAGGGCATCCGCCGCTACCTGGGCTCCGGGCTGATCAAGGGCATCGGGCCGAAGATGGCCGAGCGGATCGTCGACCACTTCGGCGTCGACACCCTGGAGGTCATCGAGAACACCCCCGAGCGGCTGGTCGAGGTCCCCGGCCTCGGCCCCAAGCGGACCAAGATGATCGGCGTCGCCTGGGAGGAACAGAAGATCATCAAAGAGGTGATGATCTTCCTGCAGGGGGTCGGCGTGTCCACCTCGATCGCGGTCCGCATCTTCAAGCAGTACGGCGACAGGTCCATCACGGTCGTCAGGAGCGAGCCCTACCGGCTGGCCGACGACGTGTGGGGCATCGGCTTCAAGACCGCCGACACCATCGCCCAGGCCGTGGGCATCCCGCACGACAGCCCCGAGCGCGTCAAGGCGGGCCTGCGCTACACCCTGTCCCAGGCCGCCGACGACGGCCACTGCTACCTCCCGGCGCCCAACCTGATCGGCGACGCGGTGAAGATCCTGGAGGTTCCCGCCGAGCTGACCGCGCGCTGCCTGGAGGAGCTGGTCGCCGAGGAGGGCGTGGTCCGCGAGGACGTCCCGGTCGGCGACGGCAGCGTCCCGGCGGTCTACCTGGTGCCCTTCCACCGCGCCGAGCTGTCCCTGGCCGGGGCGTTGCGCTCCCTGCTGGCCTGCGAGCACGACCGGCTGGGCGCCTTCGCCTCCGTCGACTGGGAGGCGGCGCTGAAATGGCTGCGCACCAGGACCGGCGCCGAGCTCGCCGAGGAGCAGGCCCACTCGGTACGGCTGGCGCTGACGGAGAAGGTCGCGGTGCTGACCGGCGGCCCCGGCTGCGGCAAGAGCTTCACCGTGCGCTCCATCGTCACCCTGGCCCGCGCCAAGAAGGCCAAGGTGATCCTGGCCGCGCCCACCGGCAGGGCGGCCAAGCGCCTGGCGGAGCTGACCGGCCACGAGGCCACCACCGTGCACCGGCTGCTGCAGCTGCGTCCCGGCGGGGACGCCACCTTCGACCGCGACAACCCGCTGGACGCCGACCTGGTGGTGGTCGACGAGGCCTCGATGCTGGACCTGCTGCTGGCCAACAAGCTGGTCAAGGCCGTCGCCCCGGGCACGCACCTGCTGTTCGTGGGCGACGTCGACCAGCTGCCCTCGGTCGGCGCGGGCGAGGTGTTGCGCGACCTGCTGGCCGCCGAGGAGGAGATCCCCCGGGTGCGGCTGACCCACATCTTCCGCCAGGCCCAGGAGTCGGGGGTGGTCGTCAACGCCCACCGGGTCAACACCGGCCTGCCCCCGGCACTGGAGGGCATGACCGACTTCTTCCTGTTCCCCTGCGAGGAGCCCGAGGAGATCGCGGCGCTGACCGTGGACGTGGTCGCCAACCGCATCCCGCGCAAGTTCGGCCTCAACCCGCGCCGCGACGTGCAGGTCCTCTCCCCGATGCACCGGGGCCCCGCCGGGGCCGGAAACCTCAACAACGCGCTGCAGGAGGCGCTCACCCCCTCCAGGGAGGGCATGCCCGAGCGCCGCTACGGCGGGCGGGTCTTCCGGGTCGGCGACAAGGTCACCCAGCTGCGCAACAACTACGAGAAGGGCGCGGCGGGGGTGTTCAACGGCACCGTGGGCATGGTCGTCGACATCAAGCCCGACGACCAGAAACTGATCGTGCTGACCGACGAGGACGAGAACGTCGAGTACGCCTTCGACGAGCTGGACGAGCTGGCCCACGCCTACGCGGTGTCGATCCACCGCTCCCAGGGCAGCGAGTACCCCGCGGTGGTCATCCCGCTGTCCACCAGCGCGTGGATGATGCTGCAGCGCAACCTGCTCTACACCGCGATCACCCGGGCCAAGAAGCTCGTCGTCATCGTCGGCTCGCGCCGCGCGCTGGCCCAGGCGGTACGCACCCGGGGTGCCGGGCGCCGCCACACCAGCCTCACCCACCGCCTGCGCGGCCGCTGAGAGGCCCCTTCGGGGAGTCGCCCGCCCGTGAGTGTCGGCGCGGGCTCCGGCCGAGACCCCCGTCGACCTCAGGCCGGTGATCTCAGGCCGGTGGTCTCAGGCCGGTCGAGGCCGGTCTTCGGATCGGTGAGGCCCAGCAGGCGGGCCAGGGCCTCGTGCCCGGCGCGGGTGACGTTCAGGGCACGCCCGGAGCCGATCCGGGCGACCCAGCCGCGCTCCAGGGCGGTCGCGCACAGCACTGCCCCGGCGGTGCCGGCCAGGTGGTGGCGGCGTTCGGTCCAGTCCAGGCAGGGCCGGGCCAGGGGGCGGCGCCCGGTGGCGGGCAGGGGGGCGCCCAGCTCGGCGGCGAACCACGACAGCCCCTCGTCGCTGAGCGCGAACCCGGCGTCCCGGCGCAGCAGGCCCCGGGCGGTGAGCGCGTCGGCGATCGTCACGCCGAGCCGCCCGGCCAGGTGGTCGTAGCAGGTCCGGGCCCCGGCCAGCGCGCGGGCCGCGCTCGCGGCGCGCAGTGACGCGGGCCGGGGAGCGGCCCCGAGGCCGGCGTGGGCCGCGTGGGCGGCCAGGTCCTCGACGAGCTGGGCCACCCCCGGCCCGGCCAGGCGCACGTAGCGGTGGCGTCCCTGGCGCTCCTCGGCCAGCAGCCCGCCCGCGACGAGCTGGGACAGGTGCTCGCTGGCGGTCGAGGGCGCGACCCCGGCGTACCGGGCCAGCTCCCCGGCGCTCCAGGCCCGCCCGTCCAGCAGGGCCAGGCAGAACGTGGCGCGGGTGCCGTCGGCGAGCAGGGCGGCCAGCGCCGCCAGCGGGACCTGGGTGGTCGGCGTCATGGTCCCATCATCGGCCCGGAACGGTTCGGCGCCGGCCGAAACGTGCCCGGGCCGCCGCTCCCGCCCCGGCGGTGGCCGCCGTCGAGAAACGGTGACATGCGGCGGACGGGGCGCGCATGTTCGGCGCCGATCGTGATTCGTCATGAACGAGCCACGCACGATCCCCTCCCGGCCCCGTGACCGGCTGTACGCCGCGGCCACGCTGGTGCTCGCCGTGTCCCTGCTGCCCGTGGCGTTCGTCCGGTGTCCCGGCCGTGCCCGCGAGCTGGCCTGCCGCTGGGCGTTGCGGCTGCGGTTCCCCGCCGAGGACCTCACCGGGCTCACCGACGGCGCCCTGGCGGCGTTCACCGCGGCGCGCACCCGGGCGCTCTGGCGTCACGGCCAGCTCATCGGCCTCACCTCGGGATACCGCGATCCCCATGTCCAGCAGCGGATGTTCGAGGAGGAGGTGCGCCGTGCCGGCTCCCCGGCGCTGGCACGCATGCTCGTGCTGCCACCGGCGGAGTCCGGCCACGTCAAGGGGGTCGCGCTGGACGTGCGCCCCCACGAGGGCGCGCGCTGGCTGGAGGAACACGGTGCCCGCTACGACCTGTACCGCATCTACGACAACGAGTGGTGGCACTTCGAGCACCGCCCCGGCAGCGGCGGCAGACCGCCGCGACGACGGCCCCACCCCGGCGTGGGCCACGCCGGCGAGTGAACGGCCCCCGCGTCCGGGCCCCAAGGCCACCGGGCTTACAGGGCTCATCGGGCTCATCGGGCTCACCGGGGTGGGACGGCGGCGGCGGGCGCGGCCGTGACACAACCATGACACGGCGCTGACGAGCCGGGGACATGGTCACCCGACAGTGGAGCGGTGGGTCCGGCTGTCTCCGTACCACCGAGGAAGGCTGATCGATCGTGACCGAACGCGTACGCGTGGCCGTGCTGGCGGGTGGGCCGTCCGCCGAGCACGAGGTGTCGCTGCAGTCGGCGCAGGCCGTGCTCCACGCTCTGCCGAGGGATCTGTACGAGCCCGTCCCCGTCATCATCGACCGGCGGGGCAGGTGGCCGGTGGAGTTGCGGCGCGATCTGGCGGACGTGGTCTTCCCCGTGCTGCACGGGCCGTTCGGCGAGGACGGCGTCGTCCAGGGTCACCTGGAGACGCTGGGCGTCCCGTACGTGGGCTGCGGCGTCATGGCCTCCGCCGTTGCGATGAACAAGGTCGCGATGCGGCGCGCGTTCCTGGCGGAGGACATCCCGATCACCCCGCACGTGTGGTTCACCGAGCACGAATGGCGCACCACCACCGACCCCTGGGATCTGGTGAAGTCACTCGAGTGGCCGATGTACGTCAAACCGGCCAACATGGGCTCCTCCATCGGCATCTCACGGGTCACCTCCATCGAGGAGCTGCGCGCGGGCGTGGACCTGGCGCTGACCTACGACCGGGTGGTCGTCGTCGAGCAGGGCGTGAGCGCGCGCGAGATCATCTGCGGCGTGCTGGGCGGCTACGACACCCCGCAGGCCTCGGTGCCCGGCGAGCTCATCGTGCCCGGCGACTGGCTCGACTACGAGGCCAAGTACCTCAGCCGGGCCGAGATCGCCGCCATCCCCGCCGTGCTGCCGGAACGGGTGGCCGATGAGGTGCGCGAGCTGGCCCTGCGCGCCTTCCGGGCGATCGGCGGCTACGGCCTGTCCCGTGTCGACTTCCTCCACGAGGAGGACACCGGACGCCTGTACGTGCTGGAGATCAACACCATGCCCGGCTTCACCTCCCGTTCCGTCTACGCCAGGGCCTGGGGGGCGAGCGGCGTCGCCTACCCGGACCTGCTGCGCCGCCTCATCGACCTCGCGTTCGCCAGGAGCGGCTCATGATCCCCATGACGCTGGACGAGATCGCGCGGGTCGTCGGCGCGAGCCCGCACGACGTGCGCGACGTGCGGGCGCTGGTGACGGCGCCCTCGGCGGTCGACTCCCGCGAGGTGGTGCCCGGCGGCCTGTTCGCCGCGACGGCCGGCGCCCGCTCCGACGGTCACGACCACGCGGCCGGTGCCGTCGCGGGCGGCGCCGTCGCCGTACTGGCATCCAGGCCCGTGGGCGTGCCCGCCCTCGTGGTCGAGGACGTCCAGCTCGCGCTCGGCCTGCTGGCCAGGCACCTGCTCGACCGCATCGGCCCGACCGTGATCGGCCTGACCGGCTCCGTGGGCAAGACCACGACCAAGGACCTGCTGGCCCAGGTGCTGGAACGGCACGCCGCGACGGTCGCCACCGACAGGTCGTTCAACAACGAGCTCGGGCTGCCGCTCACCGTGCTGCGCGCCGACGCCGGCACCCGGTACCTGGTGCTGGAGATGGGTGCGGGCCGCAAGGGCGACCTGAGGTACCTGACCGGGATCGCACCGCCCCGGGTCGGGCTGGTGCTCAACGTGGGCACCGCGCACGTGGAGCGGATGGGAACCGGGCCGGCCGACGTGGCCGAGGCCAAGGGCGAGCTGGTGGAGGCACTTCCGGCGGACGGGTTCGCGCTGCTCAACGCCGACGACCCGTACGTCATGGGCATGGCCGGTCGCACCAGGGCCCCGATCCTGCTGTACGGCCGGTCGGCGCGGGCGTCGGTGCGGGCCGAGGACGTGCGGATGAGCGGCCGCGCGCGAGCCGCGTTCGAGCTGGTGACGCCCTCCGGCCGCGCCCCGGTCGAGCTCGGCCTCATCGGCGAGCACCAGGTGGGCAACGCCCTGGCCGCCGCCGCCGTCGCCACCGCTCTCGGCCTGGGCGCGGCCGAGATCGCCGAGGGGCTGAGCGCCGCGCGGCGGCGCTCAGCGGGCCGCCTGGAGATCGTCGAACGACCCGACGGCGTCACCGTCGTCGACGACGCCTACAACGCCAGCCCCGAATCCGTGCTGGCCGGGCTGCGGGCGGTGAGGGCCCTGGCCGGCACCCGCCGTACCGTCGCCGTGCTCGGCGCGATGGGGCAGCAGGCGGACGCCTCCCGCGCCCGGCACGCGGAGGTGGGCCGGCTCGTCGCCGACCTCCGCTTCGACGTGCTGATCGCGGTCGGGACGGGAGATCCGCTCGCGATGGCGCGGGCGGCGCGGGCCTCGGACCGGGGCGTGACCGTCCACACCGCCGAGGACGTGGCCGGGGCCGTGGAGCTGGCCACCGCGCTTGTCGAACCGGGGGACGTGGTGTTCGTCAAGGCCTCCAGCGAGATCGGGCTGGGCGCCTGCGCCCGCGCGCTGGCCGGAGCCTGACCGCCGGCACGAGCCGTCGACCCGCCGGAACACAGAGACACAGAGACACAGAAACGGGGTTCCATGCGCACCATCGGTCTCATCGGCGGGTTGAGCTGGGAGTCGACGGTGATCTACTACCAGATCATCAACCAGCGGGTACGCGAGCGGCTCGGCGGCAGCCATTCCGCCGACAGCCTCATCTGGTCGGTCGACTACACGACCGTGGAGGACCTCATCTTCGCCGACCGCTGGGACGAGGTCGGCTCGCTGCTGGCCGGCGCCGGCCGGAAACTGGAGGATCTCGGCGCCGGGGTCCTGCTCGTCTGCAGCAACACCTTCAGCCGGGTGAGCGACGACGTGGCGCGGGCCGCGAGCGTGCCCGTGCTGCACATCGCCGACGCCGTGGGCGCGGAGGCCGCCGCCAGGGGGATGCGCAGGGTCGGCCTGCTGGGCACCCGCTTCACCATGGAGCAGCCCTTCTACCGGGACCGGCTGGCCGCCCACGGCTTCGACGTGGTCGTCCCCGGGCGCGAGCAGCGGGAACTGGCCCATCGAGTGATCTTCGACGAGCTGGTGCGCGGGGTGCTCCGGGAATCCTCCAGGGACGCCTACGCCCAGATCATCGCCGATCTCGCGGCCGACGGGGCCGAGGGCGTCATCCTCGGCTGCACGGAGATCGAGCTCCTGATCACCGAGAAGGACACCGCCGTCCCGCTGCTGCCGAGCGCCCGGCTGCACGCGGAGGCGGCGGCCGGCTTCGCGCTGACCGGCTGAGGCGCCCTCGGCCGCGTTCCCTCACGGCGCTGCGGCGCCGTACGGCGGCCCCAGACGGCGCGGGGGGCGTGAGCACGTTCGGCACCGGCGTGCGCGGTCGCCGCCCCGGCCGTCGCCATCACCCGATCTTCCCGGGAGCACGGCCTTCCCGGGAGCGCGATCTTCCCGGGAGCGCGGCCTTCCCGGGAGCGCGGCGGACCGCCCGGGGCGGTCGTCACCCCGGGCAGCTCCGGGGGCCGACGCTCTGCCCGGCGCCGACGACGGTGACCTGGGCGGCGCTCTCCGGCACCGTGGCGGCGGCCGTGCACACGATCTGCCCGAGGGCCGGCGCGGACAGCTCGCCGGGCGGGGTGGACAGGGTCACCACCAGGTGGTCGGCCGGCTTGGCGGTCAGCGAGAACGGGCCGGCGTCGGACGGGACGTCGGAGGTGAATCCCTGCGCCCGCTCCCCGGCGGTGGGCCCGGCCGCCAGCAGCGCGAGCGTGTCCGTCTCGAACAGGGGAAGGCCACCGGGCCGCGGTCGCGTCACCGCGCCGAGCCGGCCGTTCTTCACCAGGTAGAGGGTGATCGTCGTGGTCGGTGCGACGCGTCCGCTCGGCGGGGCCTCTCCGGTGATGACGCCGCTGGGCTGCACGCCGCAGCCGGTCACGGCGACGAGCGACACGAGGCCCGCGGCGAGCACGCGGCGGGCGGGTGCGGTCCTCATTCGGGGCCTCCGTCCGGATCGGGTGCCCGGCGTGGCAGGCGCAGCGTGAAGAGGGCGCCGCCGTCCGGGGCGTTGGTGACGGTGAGGTCGCCCCGGTGCAGGCGCGCGTTCTCCCGCGCGATGGCCAGGCCCAGGCCGCTGCCCTCGGACCTGGCCCTGGCCGCGCTGGCCTTGTAGAACCGGTCGAACACGTGGGGCAGCACCGCCTCCCGCAGTCCCGCTCCGTGGTCGCGGACCTCAAGTGTGATCAGGTGCGGGTCGGCGCGAAGCCGTACCGACACCGGTGGCTCGCCGTGCCGCAGGGCGTTGCCGACCAGGTTCGCGAGGATGACGTCCACCCGGCGCGGGTCCAGCCACGCCGTCACCCCGGCCGGAACCTCGGTGCGCACCCGCTCCGACCAGCCGCGGACGCGCAGGGTCGCGCGTACCAGTTCGGCCATGTCGACCTCGTTGGGCGCCAGGGCCGCGACGCCGGAGTCGAACCTGCTGATCTCGATGAGGTCGTTCACCAGGGCGGTGAGGTTGAGCGTCTCCTGGCTGACCAGCCTGGCCGCCCTGTCGGCGGGCTCGGGCAGCCGGTCGGCCTCCTCGTCGAGGACGTCGGCGACCGCGGCGAGCGCGGCCAGCGGGGTGCGCAGCTCGTGCGACACGTCGGCCACGAACCGGCGGGCGTCGGCCTCCATCTCGCGCAGCTGCATGACGTGCCGTTCCAGCTCGGCGGCGGTGTCGTTGAAGGTGCGCGCCACCTCGGCCAGCTCGTCGGAGCCGCGCACCGCGATCCTGGTGCGCATCTCGCCCTCGCCCAGCAGGCGTGCGGCCCGGCCGAGCTCGCGCACCGGGCCCAGCACGCCACGGGTGGCCAGCAGCGCCAGAAGGATCGCGAACGCCAGGGCCGCCCCGCCGGTGAGCCAGGCCCGTGCGGCGAGCGCGTCGATGCTGCGCTGTTCGGGGAGCAGGTTGCGCGCGCTGTAGACCTCGATGCCCGACACCCGCGTCGTCCGGTCCCGCTCGATGATCAGCAGCGGCGAGCCGATGATCAGGATGGGCCCGCTGCGCCACACCACGCGTTGCCAGGCGATGTCGCCGCCGGCCACCACCTGCCGCAGCTCCGGCGGGATCACCTTGAGATCCAGGCTCTGGGGCTCCTCGCCCGGCACCCCGTGTCCCGGCGGCGGGGGCGGGCCCGGGGGGAGCGGCGAGTGCCTGTCGCGGTAGACGGCGACCGCGAAGCTGTTCTGGCCGGCCGCGGCCGCGGCGATCTCGCCGAGCTCCTCCG
This sequence comes from Streptosporangium nanhuense, assembly GCF_059358815.1. Classification (NCBI taxonomy): domain Bacteria; kingdom Bacillati; phylum Actinomycetota; class Actinomycetes; order Streptosporangiales; family Streptosporangiaceae; genus Streptosporangium; species Streptosporangium nanhuense. The sequence continues at coordinate 22,375 of NZ_JCADBG010000011.1, read as the reverse complement.
GGCCCGGCGCCGCGCTCCGCAACGGGTAGAGCGCCTCCAGGCGGCTGGTCATCGCCTGCACCGCGGCGTCCTGGGTCCGCTGCAGGATGTCGTTGCGGGCCTGGACGTAGAGCCCGCCGGCCACCGCCGCCGCGGTGACCACGCACAAAAGCGCGAAGGCGAACAGCAGCCGGGCACGCAGCCCCAGGCTCGGCCAAGGGGTCACCGGCGGCTCACACCGGCCCGAACCGGTACCCGAACCCACGCACCGTCTGCACGTAGACGGGTGCCGCCGAGTCGTCCTCGATCTTCGCGCGCAGCCGCTGCACGCACGCGTCCACCAGGCGCGAGTCGCCGAAGTAGCCGTGCTCCCACACCGACTCCAGCAGCTGCTGGCGGCTGTGCACCCGGCCCGGGGTGCCGGAGAGCTCCAGCAGCAGGCGCAGCTCGGTCGGGGCCAGGTCCACCGGCACGCCGCGTCTGGCGACCACGATCCCGGCCCGGTCGATGGTCAGGTCCCCGTGCCGTTCCAGCTCGGCCTGGTCGCGGCCGATGCGCCGGAGCACGGCGCCGATGCGCGCCTCGAGCACCCTGGGCTGCACCGGCTTGACCACGTAGTCGTCGGCGCCCGCCTCCAGCCCGGCCACCACGTCCATGTCGTCGCCGCGCGCGGTCAGCATGATGATCGGTAGCTGGCCGGCGGCCCGGATGCGGCGGCAGACCTCGAACCCGTCCATGCCGGGCAGCATCAGATCGAGCACGACGACGTCGGGAAGGTCCGTGCGCAGCCGTTCCAGCCCCTGCTCGCCGGACTCCACCGCGCGCACCCGGTAGCCGTGCAAGGTCAGGGCCAGCTCAAGGCCCTCCCGCACGGCCGGGTCGTCCTCGATCAGCAACACTCGCGACACGCCCCCGCGTTTCACAGCACGCCCCCGTAACTCGCCCGCGACCCGTCCGCCGGTCAACCCTGTTCACTGTCGGCCGCCCGTGTGCCCGCCTCGTCTTCGCCATGTCATGGTTGTGTCACGGCCTCGCCGGCGGTGGCCGTCATCGGCGGACGGTGACCCGCGGCGCCAATCGTAGTTCGTCGGCACCGCACCCATCCGCGCCCATCCACACCCATCCGTGCCCGTCCGTGCCCGTCCGTGCTCATCCGGGCGGCATCCCGTCCCGGCTCGTCGGCCGGTCGCCCCCGTTTCGGCCGTGACGGTGCCCGCGTTCTACGGGAAAGGCGCGCCGGGCCCGATCCGCGCCACAGCGCCGTTCCCCACCCCGGTGAGGCGCCGGTACGGCCGCTGCTCATGACGGGCGAGATCCGCCGCGAGAACCTCCGCGCCGCCGTGCGTCACGGCGAACTCCGCCCCGGCGTCGCCCCCCACCCGGCCACTTCGGCGCCACGACGACCACCGTCAAGCGCTGACCTGCGGCGGCGCGATCTCGCGTACCCGATGCCGCGCTCTCACCGAGATCCGCCCAAGGGGGCACCCACCTGGTCGTTTTGCCTTTTCCTGACTGCCGGTTGGCCTTTTTTTGACTTTAGGAAGAGACCGAAACGTTACCAAATCAGGCGCAACCATGTTCAGTCATCATGCATCTCCTATTAGTGTTTTAAGAGCAGTTTGCTGTAGTTGGGGAGAGAAATTGTGCTGATCGTGGAACGCCGATACCTCAGGACGCCGCTGGCCGGTCTGGCCCTGGCGACCGCGGCGGTGCTCGTCACCGCCTGCTCCGGAGGGGCGGCCCCGGAGGCTTCTCCCGGTCCGGGCGCCGGATCGGGCGCCGTCTCCGCCACCGCCCCGGCCGTGACGGAGATAAGGATCAGCCCGGCCAAGGGCAGCAAGACCGTGCGCCCGGACAAGAAGGTCGTCGTCGCGGCCTCCAACGGGGCGTTGGAGGAGGTCACCGTGGAAAGCGGCGGCCGCGAGCTGGCGGGTGACTTCGACGCCGAGCGCACGAAGTGGATCTCCTCCACGCCCATGATGCCGGACAGCGACTACAGCGTTTCGGTCCGGGCGGTGGACGGCACGACCGCCGGCAGCTCCTTCAGGACGCTCAAGCCCAAGCACGAGCTCGAGGTGGCGGACGTCACCCCGGCGATCAAGGGGGAGAAGGTCGGCGTGGGGGCGCCGATCATCGTCACCTTCAACCAGCAGGTCGCCAACAAGGCCGGGGTGGAGAAGGCCCTGGAGGTCAAGGCGCAAAAGCCGGCCCAGGGCGCGTGGCGGTGGATCAACGACACAACCGTGATCTACCGGACCGCGAAATTCTGGCAGCCGCACCAGAAGGTGACCTTCACCGCCCGCCTCAAGGGCGTGCAGGGCGGCAAGGACATGTACGGCGTGAAGGACATGACCAAGGTCATCCGGATCGGCGCGGCCCAGATCGCCACGATCGACACCCGCAAGCACAAGATGATCGTCAAGCGGGACGGCAAGGTCGTGCAGACCATGCTGATCAGCGCGGGCAACGCCAGCACCCGCGAGTACACCACCACCAGCGGTGTCCACCTGGCGATGGGCAAGGCCAACCCCGAGCGCATGATCTCCCCGGGCCGCAAGAAGGGCGACCCCGGCTACTACGACCTGATGATCAATCACGCGGTCCGTTTCTCCAACAGTGGCGAGTACGTGCACGCGCTGAACAACGTGTGGGCCCAGGGACGCCAGAACGTCAGCCACGGGTGCATCAACTCCCGCCCCGACCAGGCCAAGTGGTACTACGACCAGGTCCAGCGCGGCGACGTGATCACCATCAGGGGGACCAACCGCGAGATGGAGTGGAACAACGGCTGGGGCTTCTGGCAGCTGTCGTTCAAGGAATGGCGCAAGGGCAGCGCCCTGACCCGGGCCTGACCGCTCCGGCGCCGCCCCACCGCTCAGGTCAGGTCGGGTCAGGCCACCCCGCCTGGCGCCCTGACCTGGCCTGACCCCTCGACCGGTCCCGGACCGGCCCCGTCCCGGCCTCGGCGGCTCGCGTGCGGGCCCTGGCCGGTGGCCTTGGACCGGTGGTCCCGGGCGGTGCGGGGATGGTGGGAAACGGGCCGCGCCCGGCCGGGCGGGCGCGGTAGCGTGTGCGGCGAACACGACGGCGGCGCGGGGGCGCCGCCGGTGGGGACGTTCTCGGGGGAGGACCGTGTGAGGCTCCAGGAGCAGGTGCTCATCTTCGACGCCGACGACACGCTGTGGGAGAACAACGTGTTGTTCGAGCGGGTCGTCGAGGACTTCCTCGACTGGCTGGCGCATCCGACCCTCGACCGGGCCCACATCCGCGCCCTCCTCGACGACATCCAGGCGGCCAACGCCGTCACCCACGGCTACGGCAGCACGATGTTCCTGCGCAGCCTCGGCGAGTGCTTCGAGCGGCTGAGCGAGCGCCCCGCGACCGCGGCCGAGCGTCGCCGCATCGACGAGCTGGCCCTGGCCCTCGTCGAGCGCCGGGTGGAGCTGGTCGACGGCGTGGCCGAGACGCTCACGACCCTGGGCGAGCGCCACGAGCTGCTCCTGCTCACCAAGGGCGACCTGGACGAGCAGCGGCGCAAGCTGGAGGCCTCGCAGCTGGCCCACCACTTCCGCGACGTGCACATCGTGGCCGAGAAGGACGTCGGGATCTACCGGTGGCTGGCCCGCGAGCACGCGCTGGCGCCCGCGACGACCTGGATGATCGGCAACTCCCCGAAGTCGGACATCCTTCCCGCCCGGCAGGCGGGGATGAACGCGGTGTTCATCCCCAACGACCACACCTGGGCGCTGGAGCAGACCGATCTCGACCCCGGCGACGAGCGGGTGCTGCGGCTGGGCAGGTTCCCCGAGCTGCTGGACCACTTCTGACGGTTCCGGGGGTCCTGTGGGCGCGGCCTCAGCTCCCGTGCGCGGGGTTCGCGGAGTCGGCGGGGTCGGCGGGGTCGGCGGCGGCCACGCCGGGCCGGGTGAGGCGTTCGGGATCGACGACCCTGTCGTAGAGGGCCTCGCCGACGCCCGATCTCAGGGCGGCGTCCTTGAGGGTGAGGTCCTCGCGCAGCGCGCGGTGGGCGATGCGCGCGGCCCTGTCGTAGCCGATGGCCGGGCTGAGCGCGGTGACCATCATGAGCGAGCGCTCGACGTTGTCGGCCAGCCTGGCGGTGTCGAGCCGGACGCCCTCGACGAGATAGACGCGGAAGTGGTCCATCGCGTCGGCCAGCAGCCGCACCGAGCGTAGGACGTTGTCGATGATGACCGGCCGGAAGGCGTTGAGCTCGAAGTTGCCCTCCGCGCCCGCCATCGAGACCGCCGTGTCGTTGCCCACGACCTGGACGCAGATCATCAGCACCGCCTCGGCCTGGGTCGGGTTCACCTTTCCCGGCATGATCGACGAGCCCGGCTCGTTGGCGGGCAGCACCAGCTCGCGCAGGCCCGTACGGGGCCCCGAGCCCAGCCAGCGCATGTCGTTGGCGAACTTGAACAGCGGCACCGCCAGGGTGCGCAGCGCCGCCGAGAAACGCACCAGCGCGTCGCAGGAGGCCTGGGCGGCGAAGGCGTTGGGGGCGCCGGTGAAGGCCAGCCCGGTCAGGGCGGCGATCCGCGCGGCGGCCGCGTCCCCGAACCCGGGCGGCGCGTTCAGCCCGGTGCCCACCGCCGTGCCGCCGATCGCCAGCCGGTACACCCCCGCCAGGGCGTGGCGCAGATCGTCCTCGGCGTCCTGGAGCTGGGCGGCGTAGCCCGACCACTCCTGGCCGACCGTCAGCGGCGTGGCGTCCTCCAGGTGGGTGCGGCCGATCTTGACCACGTGCTCCCACCTGCGGCTGCGGGCCTCGGCGGCCTGCCTCAGCCGCGCCAGCGCGGGCAGCAGGTGGCCGGTGGCGGCCCGGGCGGCGGCGATGTGCATGGCGGTGACGAAGGTGTCGTTGGAGGACTGCCCCATGTTGACGTGGTCGTTGGGGTGGATCGGCTCCTTGGCGCCGAGCCGGCCGCCGAGCAGCTGGATCGCCCGGTTGGAGATCACCTCGTTGACGTTCATGTTCGACTGGGTGCCGGAGCCGGTCTGCCAGACGTACAGCGGGAACTCCGTGTCCAGCTCCCCGGCGACGACCTCGTCGCAGACCCGGCCGATCAGGTCGGCCTTCCAGCCGGGCAGGCGCCCGGCCTCGCCGTTGACCAGGGCCGCGGCCTTCTTGACGACACCGTAGGCGTGGTAGACGGCCTTGGGCATCCGGTCCTCGCCGATGTCGAAGTGGATCAGCGACCGCTGCGTCTGCGCGCCCCAGTAGTGGTCGGCCGGGACCTGGATCTCACCCATCGAGTCGCTCTCGGTACGGGTGCCCGAGGCCCGCAGCCCGATCGGCACGTCGAGGATCGTGGGCGCGTTCTCCTTCACGCGCCGCGGATGGCGGGCGGCCACCGTCAGGCCCCCCTGACCGGCCGGTAGCACGGCTGCCACATCGCGTCCTGCACCTGCTGGACGGGGTCGGGCAGGTCCACGCGGGCCAGGTGCTCGGCGGCGGCCTGGCGGGCGACGGCGACGGCGACGGTGGCCGAGACCTCCCGCAGGGCGCCGACCGGGGGCAGCAGGGAGGCGCCGGGCGAGGAGAGGTCGGCCATCGAGCCGACCGCCTCGGCCGCGGCCTGGAGCATGCCGTCGCTGACCCGCCGGGCGCGCGAGACGATCACCCCCAGTCCCAGCCCCGGATACAGCAGGGCGTTGTTGGCCTGGCCGATGACGTGGGTGAGGCCGTCGTGGGTGACGGGGGCGACCGGGATGCCGGTGGCGACCAGGACGCGGCCGTCGGTCCAGCGGATCAGGTCCTCGGGCATCGCCTCGATGCGGCTGGTCGGGTTGGAGATGGGGAAGATGACGGGCCGTTCGACGGCGGCGGCCATGGCGCGCACGATCTGCTCGGTGAAGGCGCCGTGTGCGGTGGAGGTGCCCAGCAGCATGGTCGGGTGGACGCGGCCGACGACCTCGGCCAGCCCGATCCCGTTCTCCTTGGCGTCCCTGAGCCAGCCGGTGACCTCCGAGGCCGGGCGGGCGTAGGGGGTCTGGAAGTCCCGCAGGCCCGACATGTCGTCGGTCAGCAGGCCCTGCCGGTCGACCGCCCAGATACGGCGGGTGGCCTCCTGGACCTCCAGGCCGTCGCGCACCATCGCGTCGCGCAGCTGGTCGGCGATCCCGATGCCGGCCGTACCGGCGCCGAAGACGACGATCCGCTGGTCGCGCATGGGGGTGGCCGAGACGCGGGCGGCGCCCAGCATGGCCGCCAGCACGATCGCGCCGGTGCCCTGCATGTCGTCGTTGAAGGTGGGCACGCGGGCGGTGTAGCGCTCCAGGATGCGCCGGGCGTTGGAGGGGCCGAAGTCCTCCCAGTGCAGCATCGCGCCGGGAAAGCGGGCGGTGGCCGCCGAGACGTAGGCGTCGACGAAGTCGTCGTAGCGCCGCCCCCGCACCCGCGAGTGCCGGTTGCCGACGTAGAGGGGGTCGTTGAGCAGTTTCTCGTTGTCGGTGCCGACGTCCAGCGCCACGGCGACGACCCGGGCGGGGTCGACTCCCGCGGCGGCGGTGTAGACGGCCAGCTTGCCGACGGCGATGCCCGCGCCGCCGCCCACCCCCCAGTCGCCGATGCCGAGGATCTCCTCGGCGTCGGAGGCGACGACCAGGTCGACGTCGTCGGGCCCCAGGCCCAGGTTGGCGAAGGCCCGCTCGACGTCCGCCACGTCGTCGACCGACAGGTAGACCCCTCGCGGCCGGCGGTACTCGTGGCTGTAGCCCTCGATCGCCCGGGCGATCGTCGGGTCGTAGACGACCGGCAGCATCTCGGGCAGGTGATCGCCGAGCAGCCGGTAGAACAACACCTCGTTGCGGTCCTGCAGCGCCGTCAGGTAGATGTTCTTGCGCAGGTCGTCCGGTTGCGCCAGATACTGCTCGTAGGCGCGGCGCGCCTGCTCCTCCAGCGTCTCGACCGCCACCGGCAGGAGCCCGTCCAGGCCCAGCTCCCGGCGTTCGGCCGGGGTGAAGGCCGTGCCCTTGTTCAGCAGCGGGTTGTCCAGGACCTCCAGGCCGCGCCCCGGGGTGGTGTAGCTCCCGTCGGGGTTCTCCGCGAAGCCGCGGCGCGCCCGGGTGAGCCGCCGCCTTCTGCCCGGCGACATCGTCTTGCCCATGGTGTCCTCCCCGCCCGTCGACGGCCGCCCGGCGTGCGGGCCCGTCCCCGTTTATGCCCTCCCCGGGGCAAGGTGGAGAACGCCACAATCAGGACAAAGGTTCTTTTTGCCGCTTAATGTCCTTTCTGAAAGCCGTCCTTGCCGGAGGCCGGTGGAGAAGGCGGCAGGACTCACCACAGGCAGGGCTCAAGCAGGACTCATAAGCAGGACTCACAAGCAGGACTCACAAGCAGGGCTCATAAGCAGGGCTCATAAGCAGGGCTCACAGGAGGGTGAGCTGGGCCTGCCGGGGCAGGGCCAGCGGCAGGGGCTGCTCGGGCCGGGTCGGGCCCATCCCGTAGCGGGCGGCCAGCCGCGCCACCTGGCCGGTGAGGTTGCGCACGTAGCCGGGCTCGGCGTCGGCGCCCCTGCCGTACAGCTCGGCGTAGCGGGGCCCGAGCGCCGGATGGTGCTCGCCCAGCCAGGCGAGGTACCACTCACGGGCGCCGGGGGGCAGGCGCAGCACGTGCGGGACGAGGCTGACGGCCCCGGCGTCGGCGACGCGGCGCACGGTGGCCGCGAGCTGGTCGGGGGAGTCGGTCAGCAGCGGCAGGATCGGCGCCATCGCCACCCCGCACGCCACCCCCCGCTCGTTCAGCTCGGCCACCAGCTCCAGGCGTTTCTGCGCGCTGGGGGCGCCGGGCTCCACGCTGCGGCGGATCCGGTCGTCGACGAAGGCGATCGAGACCACCACCCCGGCCCCCGGGGTGGCGGCCAGCAGGTCGGTGTCACGCAGGATCAACCGGCTCTTGGTGAACACGGTGAACGGCGCCCCGGCCTCGCGCAACGCGCCGACCAGGCCGGGCATCAGCCGGTAGACCTCCTCGGCGCCCTGGTAGCAGTCGCCCCCCACCCCCACGGTGACGTGCTCGCCGTCCCAGCGCGACCGCAGCTCCGCGCGGAGTTTGCGCACGATGTTGGTGCGCACCACGATCCGGGAGTCGAAGTCGCCCTCGGCGTTCAGCCCCAGGTAGCGGTGCCCCCGGCGTACCGAGCAGTAGCGGCAGGCCTGGGCGCACCCCCGGTAGGGACTGACCGCCCAGCCTTCGGGGGTGCGGTCGAGCGCGGTGCGCGCCTGCACCTCGTAACAGGTCAGAGCCCCGTGGACCCTGGTCAGCGCGGAGCGCTCGATCCGCGGCCTGACGTCGGGCGGCGCGGCGAGCAGGGCGGGCGCGTCCCATGGCATGCGGCCCAGTGGAACACGCTTTCGACACCCCTCGCAAGCCGGGCAGGTCGTGGCGCCGGACGGCCCCGCCCGCGGGAACCCGGCGGCTGACGATCGACGGAAAATGGTATGTTTAGACCGATTTTGGGGGGAGTGGGGGAATCATGGCGTGGCTGATCCTGGCCGGAGCGATCGTCGCGGAGATCGTGGCGACCACCGCCCTCAAGCTGAGCGACGGGTTCGCCCACAAGGGCTGGTCGGTCCTCGTCGTCGCCGGGTACGCCGCCGCGTTCATCCTGCTGGCCCAGGCGCTCAAGCTGCAGATGGAGGTCGGCACCGCCTACGCGGTCTGGGCCGGGGCGGGCACCGCGATCATCGCCGCCATCGGCGTGCTCTTCCTCGGCGAGACGATCAGCTTCGCCAAGGTCGCGGGCATCGCCCTGATCATCGGCGGCGTCGTGGTGCTCAACCTGGCCGGCGGCGCCCACTGAGCCCCCCGCCGCCCCCGCACCCGCCTTTGGGTGAACGCGCGCGCCGGCACCCGCGCCCCCGGATAAACGCCTCGCCCGCCGCGCGGCGGTTGTCCTAATCTGAGCCGGTGCTGAAGCCTTCCTACCCCGTACGGACCGATCGCCTGATCCTGCGCCCCTACACTCCGGCCGACCTCGACGCCCTGTACGCCATCCACCGCCTGCCCCAGGTCGCCCGCTACCTGTACTGGGAGCCGCGCGACCGCGAGCAGACCCGCGAGGCGCTGGAAAGAAAGATCAACGAGACGGCGCTGCTGGAGGAGGGCCAGTCCCTCACCCTGGCGGTGGAGCTGGCCGCCACCGGCGAGCTGCTCGGCGACGTCCTGCTCATGTGGCACAGCCGCTCACAGCGCACCGGCGAGATCGGCTACGTCTTCCACCCCGGCCACCACGGCAGGGGGTACGCCACCGAGGCGGCCCTGGCCATGCTGGAGCTCGGCTTCGACGGCCTGGACCTGCACCGCGTCACCGGCCGCCTGGACGCCCGCAACGAGGCCTCGGCCCGGGTGCTGGAGAAACTCGGCATGCGCCGCGAGGCCCACTTCGTCGACAACGAGATGGTCAAGGGCGAGTGGACCAGCGAGCTCGTCTACGCCATCCTGCGCCGCGAGTGGCGCCCGGCGGCGAACCTCACGGGCGCTGAACCTCACGGGCGGTGAGTCTCACCGGCGCTGAGCCTCATGGCTGATGAGCCCGACGGGCGATGAGCCCGACCGGTGGCCGTCCCGCTACGGGCGGCCCGGACCCGCGCCCGCCGAGGGGCTCCGGTTGAACGACGGGCGCGTGCAGGGCACCATGTCATCCGATGACCATTCTGCATCTCGCCCTGGCCTCCGACTGGGACGCCGCCCGGCAGGTGGGGGAGTACCGCGTCTCCACCATCGGGCTCACCCTCGACGACGTCGGTTTCATCCACGCCTGCGCCGACCACGAGCAGCTGCGCGGGGTCGTGGAGCGCTTCTACGGCGACGTCACCGACCCCCTCGTACTGCTCAGCGTCGACCCCGCCGGGCTCGACGTACGCATGGAGGAGGTGCCCGGCGACTCGCCCGAGGCGTTCCCCCACATCTACGGGCCGCTGCCGGTCACCGCGGTGACCGGCGTCCAGCCGTTCACCCCGCCCGGTTCCGGCCCTGTCAGTAGGCTCCGCGCATGACCGACCTATCCGGACCGACCATCCGCACCCTCGACTCCATGGTCGTCTACACCAACCCGTGGATCAGCGTGCGCGAGGACCGCATCGAGCGCCCCGACGGCTCCCACGGCATCTACGGTGTCGTGGACGTGCCGGACTTCGCCATCGTCATGCCCATGGAGAACGACGGGTTCCACCTGGTGGAGGAGTACCGCTACCCGGTGGGGCGCCGCACCTGGAACTTCCCCCAGGGCGGGGTCAAGGACAGCCCCTCGCCCCTGTTCACCGCCCACACCGAGCTGGCCCAGGAGACCGGCCTGCGAGCCACCTCGATGACCCACCTGGGACGCCTGGACAACGCGCACGGCACCACGGGCCAGAACTACGACATCTTCCTCGCCACCGGCCTGACCGCCGGCGCCCACGATCGCGAGCACACCGAGCAGGACATGCGCCAGGACTGGGTCTCGCGAGCCGAGTTCGAGCGGATGATCCTGAACGGCGCCATCACCGACAGCAACTCGATCGCCGCCTACGCCATGCTCCTGCTGCGCGGGGCGGCCTGAGAGACCGGCCTCGCACGCCCCCTCGGAGCCGGAAAGGGCCGGAAAGGGCCGGAAAAAGGCCGGCCGGGCACGACCGGCGCCGCATCACCACCTCCACGCATCGGCCGATCACCACATCTCCCTCGAATCCCTCGAAAACAGGTGATCACACCCCCACACGACGACCTCGCGGCGGTACGCTCAGCCCATGTCGAACCCGATCGTCATCCTCCTCCTGACGGCGGTCGTCGTGGCGGCGGTCATCGCCCTGATCGTCTTCGCGGTGCGGGCGGCCCAGCGCCCCAGAAACGCCCTGGTCGGCGGGGGAATCGGCCCCGAGCTCGTCGAGCGACTCCTGGAGCTCAAAGCCACCGACCAGTTCGACCAGGCCGTCTTCCTGGTCCGGGGCGAGACCGGCATGAGCCACCGCGCCTCGGCCCGCTTCGTCAGGAAACTCAAGGCCTCACCCCCGCCCCCCTGACCCGTCCCCGCCGTCCCGGGCGGGCGCCGGCCGAGGTGACCACCGCCCCCGCCCTTGCCAGCCCTTCGGAAGGACGACCGGGCCGGCCCCTTGGGTACCCTTGGCCGACGCCGGCGCCAGAGCGCCGCCCCCCGCCCGCAGGTCACGGCCCGCAGGTCACGCCCGGCACGAACCGGCCGGGCGGCGCCTGATCCACCGGTCCCGCGTCCCGCGCGACGCGCGACCACCAGGCACGGGGGAGAGCACGATGCGCCCGAGGGGAACCCGACGATGACGGCCTCCGCCCAGGAGGGCGCCCCGCCGCCCGCGCGGACGGTGTGGGCGCGCGGCTCCACCACCCCGCTGCGCGATTTCCTGCGCACCGAGACCGGCAGCGCCGTCATCCTGCTCGCCGCGACGCTGGCCGCCCTGACCTGGGCCAACGTCGCGCCTTTCGCCTACGAGCGGTTCTGGCGCCTGCCGCTGTCGGTCACCGTCGGGGACTCGGGCATCTCGCAAGACCTGCGCCAGTGGGTCAACACCGGCCTGATGACGTTCTTCTTCTTCGTGGTGGGGCTCGAGGCCCGCAGGGAGTTCGACATGGGGGAGCTGCGCGAGCGCAGGCGGCTCGTCCTGCCCCTCGCCGCCGGCGCCGGCGGCATGATCGTCCCCGTCGCGATCTATCTCGCGTTCAACGCGGGCACCCCGGCCGTCCACGGCTGGGGCGCCGCCATGTCCACCGACACCGCGTTCGCCCTGGGCATGCTCGCCCTGTTCGGATCCCGCCTGCCCTCCCGGCTGCGCACCTACCTGCTCACCGTCACCGTCGTCGACGACCTGATCGCTCTGGCGATCATCGCGATCTTCTACAGCGAGCACGTCACCCCGGTGCCATTGCTGGTCGCGGTGGCCGTCTTCGCCGTGATCCTGGCGGTCCGCGCCGCCGGCGTGCGCCACGGATTCGTCTACGCCCTGCTGGGCGCCGCGGCGTGGGTGGCGCTGCTGCGCTCGGGCGTCGAACCGGTCATCATCGGCCTGGCGATGGGACTGCTGACCTACGCCTCCCCGGCCTCCCGCGGTGACCTGGAACGCGCCACCGACCTGTTCCGTCTCTTTCGCGAGCAGCCGACTCCCGAGCTGGCCCGCTCGGCCCAGGGAGGGCTCACCTCGGCGGTCTCGCTCAACGAGCGGCTGCAGCAGCTCTACCATCCCTGGGCGAGCTACGTCGTCGTCCCGGCCTTCGCCCTGGCGAACGCCGGGATAACCCTCAGCGGCGACTTCCTGGCGCGAGCCGTCCTCTCCCCGGTCACCCTGGGCATCCTGCTGGCCTACACGCTCGGCAAGCCCGCCGGGATCATCGTCTCCTCCGGACTGGTCACCCTGCTCAGCCGTGGCCGCATCCGCCCGCCGGTCGGCTGGGCCGCGGTGACGGCCGGTGGCGCGGTCGCCGGCATCGGCTTCACCGTCTCCCTGCTGATCGCCACCCTGGCCTTCGACGGCCCCCGGCTGCAGGAGGCCAAGTTCGGCATCCTGGCCGCGGCGGTGTGCGCGCCCGTGCTCACCTGGGCCGTCTCCCGCGTGACCGCGACGCTCCCGGCGCAGTCGCGTGCCCGCGCCCTGCTGGGCACCGCCGAGACCATCGTCGATCTGGCCGCTCCCGTCGACCCGGGCCGCGACCACCTTCGCGGCCCCGCCGACGCGCCGGTGACCGTCGTGGAGTACGGCGACTTCGAGTGCCCCTACTGCGGCCAGGCCGAACCGGTCGTGCGCCGCGTCCTGGCCGACCTCGGTGACGTCCGCTACGTGTGGAGGCACCTGCCGCTCACCGACGTCCACCCCCTGGCCCAGCTGGCCGCCCAGGCCGGTGAGGCCGCCGCCGCGCAGGGGGCGTTCTGGCAGATGCACGACCGCCTGCTCGTCAACCAGGACCGCCTGCGTCCCTCCGACCTGATCGCCCACGCCCGTGACCTCGGCCTGGACGTCGAGCGTTTTCGCGCCGACCTGCACGATCCGGCCGCCGTCGCGCGCATCGCCGCCGACGTCGACTCCGCCGACGTCAGCGGGGTGTCCGGCACGCCGACGTTCTTCATCAACGGGCGGCGCCACCACGGCGCCTTCGACCTCGACAGCCTGTCGGCGGCCATCCGGTCGGCCCGCGCCCGGGCCGGCCTGGGTCCTTCCCGGCGATAGCCGGGCAGCCCCGCGGCCGGGATCACCTGCCCGCGCGGTCCTCCGCGTGCTCCTTCGCGGGGCCGGGCGGGGGAGCGGGCGAGCCGATGCCGCCCAGCAGGTTGGCGACCAGGGCTTCGGCGAACTCCTCGCTCAGCGGCTGGTCGGGGATGAGCAACCGGTGGTAGCAGGCGCCCCACAGCTGGTCGACGGCCACCTCGGGATCCAGGTCCGGCCGTAGCTGGCCGCGCCCCTTGGCCCTCTCCAGGGCCTGCACGGCCAGCGCCCGGCGCGGGCCCGAGTAGCGTTCCCGGTAGACGGCCGCCAGGCCGGGGTCGGTCTGGGCCTGGCCGATGAGCTGCGGCACGACGGTGCCGGCCCGGGTGTCGCGCATCAGGCGTACGAACGCCTTCAGCTGCGCGGTGAGGTCGGCGGCGACGTCACCGCTGTCGGTAAAGGCCAGGATGGGGCCGACCACGCCGAAGTAGCCCTCCAGGGCCAGCGCCCCCTTGGAGGGCCACCACTTGTGCAGCGTGACCCGGCTCGCGCCGGCCAGGGCGGCGACCTTCTCGACGGTGAAACCGGCCATGCCCTCGGCCATCAGGAGCTCACCGGCCGCCCGCAGGATCTCCTGGCGCACCTGGTCGGCAGGGCGGCGCCCGCGCCCGCGTCGGGCGGGCGGGCTGGGGTGCGTCACGGTCCACCTTCCGGTAACGCGCACGCGGCGCGACCACACATATGTACAGAGTGTACATAGTGGGGCGGGGAAGCGGCCCGCGAGCACCATACCGGCGCACCCGCCGCGAACGACCGGCTCCCACCCGGACGGGGCGGGCCGGCGGAGGCAGCGGGGCAGTGGGCAGCGTGGGCAGCGGATCCTCGACGGCGCGCGGCATGAGCCCGGCGTCCTCGGCAGCGGGCGGGCCTTCAGCCGCTGCGCCGCAGCAGCATGGCGCCCAGGTTCGCCCGGGCGTTCCTGGTGAAGTCGGCGCTGTCGTTGACCCTGGGGAACGGGCCCTCGGGCACCGCCACCCCGAGAAACCCGCACAGCGGCTCCCAGCCCTGGCCGACCTCGAACCGCAACAGCCTGCCGGGCGCCACCGCCGCCTCGACCTCGTCGATGTGCTCTTGAAACACCCTCAGCATCCGCGCGGGATCGTCCCAGGAGTCGCCGAAGACCCGCTCCTGGACGGTGAGCCTGGTCATCTTCGCGAACGCGGCCAGGTCGGTGCCCAGCAGCGAGGAGAGCCCGCGCATCGCCCTGCCGGAAAGCCCGTGGCCGCGCCGCGCCAGGACGGTGGCGTTCATGCTGGCCAGCCAGCGCTGCGGATCGCGCACGGTGAGCACGACCTTGGCCTCGGGGAAGTGCCCGGCGAGCTCGCGCCAGTAGGCGGCCGAGGGCCAGTCCACGCAGGAGTGGTAGCCCCCGAGGAGGTCCTCCCAGCTCACCGGCCGCCCCTCGGCCAGGGCGAGCCACCGGCGGATCTGCTCGGGCCGCTCCAGCACCTCCTTCATGTGGTGACACGGCCCGTACCCCAGCCGCTCCAGAGCCGTCTTGAGCGAGAGCGTTCCCGTACGGCCGAAACCTGCCCCGATGACCCGCATGATCCCTGCCGTTCCCCCGGAAACCGCGCGGCGGCTACCTCGGCAATGTCTCACCCTCGGCGAGGATCGGCGAGGAGCCCCGCCGGTCACGGGGCAGACCGGTCATGGGGGCGATCCTGCGGATCCGCGAGCCCGCCACCACCCGGCTCCTCACCTCCCGGCCCGCCTGACTTCCCGGCCCGCCTGAGGGGAGTTCGCTCGATGGGCCCGCCCGCAAGGCCGCCCCGGAAGGTTCGCCCCCGCGGCGGGTCACCGCGCCGGCGCGGACCGGGCGGATCGTGCGGACCGTGCGGACCGTGCGCGCCCGTTCGGCGCGCCCGTGACCCGGTGACGCCCCCTCAGCCGCTGCCCTCGGGCACCCAGTTGCGCACGACCGGCGCGTACTCGGCCGGCTTGTCACCGACCTTGAGGCCGGGGCTGACCAGCCAGCTCTGGTAGGCGGGCGTGAACATCTGGTAGACCGACGCGGGGGGCACGGCGCTGGCCTCGTCGAGCTGGGCGCGCAGCTCGGCAGGCAGCTCGAAATCGAGCGCGCTCAAGGTGACGTCGAGCTGGTCGGTGCTGCTGGCCCCCACGATCGCCGAGGCGATGCCGGGCTGGGTGGCGACCCAGTTGAGCGCGACCTGGGCCATCGTCACCCCGAGCTTGCTGGCGACGCTCTCCAGGGTCGCCAGCAGCCGCCATTCCCGCTCCGTCCGCGCCTGCCCGTCCGCGCCTGCGAGCCGGCCCTCCCCGGCCAGGCCCTGGTCGGTGTGGCGGTACTTGCCGGTGAGGAAGCCGCCGCCGAGCGGGCTCCAGGCGGTGATGCCGAGCCCCAGGCTCTGGCCCATCGCGACGTGCTCGGTCTCGATCGCCCGGTCGATGAGGGAGTAGGGCAGCTGCAGGCTGATCACCGGCTCCAGGGCGTGGGCCTCGGCGTAGGTCTGGGCCCGCGCCGCGTACCAGCTCGGCACGTCCGACAGACCCGCGTACCGGATCTTCCCGGCCCTGACGAGGTCGTCGAGGGTGCGCATGACCTCCTCCACGGGGGTGATCCGGTCCCAGGTGTGCAGCATGAACAGGTCGATGTAGTCGGTACGCAGGCGACGCAGCGACGCCTCGACCGCCCTGATCATGTGCTTGCGGCCGTTGCCCCCCGCGTTCGGGTCCCCGGCCTCGACGCTGTTGGTGAACTTGGTGGTGAGCACCACCCGGTCGCGCACCTTGGCCTCGGCGACGAGGTTGCCCAGGATGGTCTCGCTCTCGCCCGCGGTGTAGAAGTCCGCGGTGTCGACGAAGTTGCCGCCCGCCTCCAGGTAGCGGTGGAAGATGGCGCCGGCCTCCTGTTCGGTCTTGCCGTACGCGGCGTGGAAACCGCCGGTGCCGAAGTTCATCGTGCCCAGGGCCAGCCGGCTGACGCGCAGCCCGGAGCGTCCCAGCAGGTAGTAGCGATCCAAAGACATGGGTGTCACTTTCCGTTCGTGAGCGGAGCCGAGCAGAGCGGTCCTCGCCGGTTCCCGCGGGCGCCGGGGCCCGCGCGTCCCTCCGGCGGGAATCCGATGTTGACAACGGGCGAGCCTTCGCGGCCGTGGCGCCTGCCCGTACGAGCCGGGCGGGCCGGGGCGGCAGCCGGAAGCACGTCCTTTCTGAACCATGCGGTCCATTCATCAGCTTGCGCACGAAAAAATGGACTGTCAAGTCCAAAAAAAGGAGGGTGGAGCAGCCGCGACCCGGCGCACCCCTCGTCGGCCTCAACCGGCACGAACCGCGGCAGCGCGGCCTCCCCGCCTTAAGAAAGCCGGATAACCGCAGGTCAAACCTATACCCGCCGCTCCTTCGGCCCGGCCGGGAGTCCCTCACGCCCCTCACCTTCCTGACAGGTGATCAACGCGCGACAAGCATCGCCGCCGGCTGGACAGGTGATGCCCTCCGAGGGCGCCGCCACCGGCACCGGCGGCTCCCACCCGCTACGGCCGCGCCCGCCCACCGGCCTGAAGATGGGAGATGCCCATGTCCAGGGCGGCCTCCAGATGGGTCGTCTGACCGGTGGACATCTGGATCAGGACCCCGCCCTGGATACCGGCGAGCAGGGCCGCCGCCGCCCGGTCGGGATCCACACCCGGGTCGATCTCGCCGATGCCCTGCATGTGGCGCACCCCGGCGGCGATCTCGGCCTGCCAGCGGCTCATCAGCCCGGTGACCACGGCCTGGGCACCGGGCGTGCCGCCGTCCAGCTGCGACATGACGGAACCGAGCGGGCACACACGGCCCTGATCGCGATAACGGGCCACGACCTTGTCGCGCCACAGCCACCAGCCGCGCCAGGAGGTCAGATCACCCAGCTGGGGCTGCTGGTCCGACAGCACCCGGTCGGCCTCGAAACGGGCCACCGCCAGCAACAGCTCCTCCCGCCCACCGGGAAAATAGTGAAACAGCTGACTCTTGCTCGTCGCCGTCACGGCCAGCACGTCGTCGAGGGTCGTGGCGGCCACCCCGTACTCGCGGATGTGCGCGGCCGCCCCCTCGAGAACGCGCCGGCGCGTCGCGGCCCCCTTACGGGTCAGCGAGCGCATGGCACCCCCAGGGCTGGACTTTCCCGACCCACTCTAGTGCGGGCGCCCGGCGGCACGAATCAGGCCGCGACCGGCCCCGCGCCCCCCGGCGACCTCCCGCGCCCCCGCGACCGGGCGGCGCCCGACCCTTTCGATATCGTCGCAACCAGGGCTCGCACGCGGCCGTGAGGAGGCGGCCGAGGACACCGGGGCAGGAGCCCCGCCCACTTCCAGGTATGTGCTTTCGGGGGCTCGCGCGAGGGCAGATCGCGGCGAACGCTCACCAAGGAAAACATCCCGAGCCTGACCGAGCGCTGACCCCGCGCCCCCACCACAACCCCACCACAACTTCACGACGAAACCCGGGAGCTCATCGATGTCACCGGCCATCTCCTCGTCCGTCACCCAGACGATCGGCGACACCCCGCTGGTACGGCTCGCCCACCTCGTACCCCAAGGAGCGGCACAGGTCCTCGTGAAACTGGAGGGCGGCAACCCCACCGGCAGCTACAAGGACCGGATGGCACTGGCCATGATCGAGGGAGCCGAGCGCAGCGGTGCGCTGCGGCCCGGCCGCCGCGTGGTGGAGTTCACCGGCGGCAGCACCGGCTCCTCACTCGCCTTCGTCTGCGCGGTCAAGGGCTACCCGCTGTCGATCGTGACCTCCGACGCGTTCGCCCCCGAGAAACTGCACACCATGCGGGCCTTCGGCGCCGACCTGACCGTGCTGCCCAGCGAGGGAGGACAGATCACCCCGGCGCTGTTCGACCGCATGCGAGAAGAAGTCGGCCGGATCGTCGAACGCCAGGACGCCTTCTGGACCGACCAGTTCCACAACACCGACGCCCTGCGGGGCTACGAGCGCATGGGCCGCGAGATCCTCGACCAGGCCGCCGCCGGGGGAGCGAGGGTGGACGCCTTCTGCGCCGGCGTCGGCACGGCGGGCATGCTGACCGGCGTCGCGGCCGCGTTGCGCTCCGCAGGCCACCCGGCCCGCGTCATCGCGCTCGAACCCGCCACCTCGCCGATCCTCACCCGAGGTCACGGCGGCCCGCACCACGTCGAGGGCATCGGCACCGGCATGATCCCGCCCCTGCTCACATCCGACGCCTACGACGAGGCCAGGGCCGTCGACGAGGAGCGGGCACGCGCCCTGGCCCTGCCGCTGGCCCGGCGGGAAGGGGTGTTCGCCGGCACCTCCTCCGCGGTGAACGTCTCGGGCGCGATCGAACTCGCCCGCGAGCTGGGCCCCGGCCACTCGGTGGTGACCGTCGCCGTCGACACCGGACTCAAATACCTCAGCGGTGACCTTTTCCACGAATAACGCCGATGTCCCCCGCCACACGCCCACCACCACCGGACGACCGTAACGATGTAAAATGCGCGGGACCGAAAACTAGGAGACCAGACATGGCAGGCGACGACGACATCTCCGGGTGAGACCGGAGACCGATCGGCCCCGGCAGGCGCACACGACCGCCGCCGACGTGGCCGGGTCGTCACTGCCTGAATCCCTGTCGCAGCGCCGGGCGGCTCCGGCACGCCCGGACCACGTACGCACGAGGTCTCCCACATGCCTGACGCATCCACCACCCGCTCCACCCCGCTCTTTCCCGGCTCCTTCCCCCGGCCCGACGTCGCCCCAGGTGGCGCGAGCCCGACCGGCACACGGCACCCGGCCACCGAAGACCACCAGGCCCGCCGATGAACGACGCCCTGCTCGCCCACGACCTCGTACGCACCCTCGGCACCCGCCGCGTACTGGACGGCGTCTCACTCACCGCCGCCCCCGGCCAGCGCATCGGGCTGATCGGCGAGAACGGCGCGGGGAAGTCCACCCTGCTACGCCTGCTGGCAGGCACCGACCAACCCGACTCCGGCACCGTCACCCGGCCCGCCGACCTGGGCTTCCTGCACCAGGAGACGCCCTTCGACGAAAAAGCCACCATCACCGACGTCCTCGACGACGCCCTGCGCGAGGCCCGCACGGACCTGGCCGAACTCGACCGGCTCACCCGGGCGCTCGCCGAACACCCCGACGACAACACCCTGCTCGACGCGTACGGCACCAGACTCGACCAGGCCCAGCGACGCGACTCCTGGGACGCCGACCGCCGCGCCGAGATCGTCCTGGACCGGCTCGGCCTCGGCGGCACACCACACCAACGCCCCCTGTCCTCCCTGTCAGGCGGGCAACGCGGACGGCTCGCCCTGGCCGCCCTGCTGATCGGACGCCCCACGGCACTCCTGCTGGACGAGCCCACCAACCACCTCGACGACGCCGCCGCGACGTTCATGGAGGAACAGCTGCGCGCCATGACCGGAGTGGTGATCGTGGCCAGCCACGACCGCGCCTTCCTGGACGCCACCTGCACCCACCTGATCGACCTCGACCCCGCGATGGACGGCCCCCTCCGCTACGGCGGCGGCTACAGCGCCTACCTGGCGGAAAAGCACGCCGAACGCCAACGCTGGGAACGACGCCACACCGACGAGCAACGAGAACTCGACGAACTACGCCGCGCCGTCACGGTGACGGCCCGCCGCACACCGGCCGACGCACTCAGACGCGACAACGAGAAGATGGGCTACGGGCACGCCGGGGGACGCGTGCAAAAACAGATCTCCCGGCGAGTACGCGACGCCGCCCGCCGGCTCACCGAACTGGAACGCGACCAGCTCCCCGCCCCACCGCCACCCCTGCGCTTCCACCCCCGCCCCCTGTCCACCGACATCCCCGACACCACCACCCCCGACGAGCCCCTGCTGTCACTACGCGACGTACGGGTACCCGGACGGCTCTCGATCGACCGGCTCGACCTGGCAGCGGGGGAGCGGCTGCTGATCACCGGCCCCAACGGAGCGGGCAAGTCAACCCTCCTGGCGGTACTGGCCGGACGCCTGGACGCCCAGGGACGGCTACGGCGAAGGCACGGGCTGAGCATCGGCCTGCTGACCCAGGACACCACGTTCGACCATCCCGGCCGCACGGTGCGCCAGACCTACGAGCTGGCACTGGGTACCGAACGCGCCGAAGCCGTGCCCCTGCGCTCGCTCGGCCTGCTCGGCGCCCGCGACATGAACCTGCGGGTGGGGGAGCTGTCGGTCGGCCAGCGCCGCCGGCTCGCGCTGGCCCTGCTGGTGGCCGACCCACCCCAGCTGCTGCTGCTCGACGAGCCCACCAACCACCTCTCACCCCGCCTGTCCGACGAGCTGGAGGCGACGCTGGGCACCGAGGGACCCGGCGCGATCGTCGTCGCCAGCCACGACCGCTGGCTGCGCTCACACTGGCAGGGCCGCCACCTCCGCCTGCCCCACGAACCGTGAAGGCGCCGGGCAGGCACCGACACCGGCCCCACCGGCGCGGACGAGGCGATCGCGAAGGCACCGCGCCCGTACAGGACTCTGTGCGGGCGCGGTGGCGATGCCGGGGCGCTCGACGACGGCGAGGAGAAGACGACCCTCGACGTGGAAGCTCACCCCGGCCACCCGGGCGACCGACCGCCCGGAGAGTCGGCCGCTGTGGCGCCAATCACATCGCGGTCCTGTCACAAACAAAGGCCCGAATTCTTCGTACTTATGACGCACCGACCCCGACGACAAGGAACGGCCGATGACGAACACCCGGACCGCCCTGCTTCGCGACCTGCACAAAACCGGCGACCCGCTGATCCTGCCGAACGTATGGGACGCCGCCTCCGCCACCATCGTGGCCCAGGCGGGAAACCCCGCCCTGGCCACCGCCAGCGCGTCCATCTCGGCCATGCTGGGCTACGACGACCACGAGGGCGCCCCCGTGGACGAGATGCTGGACATCGCAGCAAAGATCATCCACGCGGTGGACGTACCGGTGACCGTGGACGCCGAAGCCGGATACGGCCTGCCACCCGCGCAACTCGTCGAACGGCTCACCGCCATCGGCGCGGCCGGGTTCAACATCGAGGAGACCGACCACCACGCGGGCAGGCTGCTCGACGTGGACACACAAGCCACCCGCATCGCGGCACTGCGGGACGCGAGCCCCGACCTGGTGATCAACGCCAGGATCGACCTGTTCCTGACCGGCTCACCCTCGGTGGAGGAGGTCGCCGAACGCGGCCGCCGCTACCTCGAAGCCGGCGCCGACTGCGTCTTCCCCATCCTGGCCCCCTCCGAGGAGACGATCGCCGACCTCGTCAAAGCCATCGACGGACCGGTCAACGTCACCTTCCTGCCCGGCATGGACATGGGCAGGCTGGCCGCGCTCGGCGTGGCACGGGTGTCCTTCGGCCCGATGACCTACCTCACGGCCCTGGAGGCCCTCAAATCCATGACCGGCCGAATCCGCTCCGGCCAGGACCCCTACAACGCCTGACAGCCACCCAGGACACCCCGCGGACGCGGCCCGCACCCAGCCATGCGCGCACGGCCGGGCCGCACGTCCGCCGGGGTGACGGCCCCCGCCGCCAAGCGGAGCGGCAAGCCCGTCGCCCAGACGGCGCGGGACGATCCGCCCGTACGCCCGTATGCGGCAGGGGAGTGAGGCGGACCTTCCCAGGTGTCCGAAACCGCTCGACACCGGCAGGCGAACACACCAAACCATGCTTGACCTGTCACATTCGCTCTGCTCGGCGATGTCGCCTTCCGGTA
This sequence comes from Streptosporangium nanhuense, assembly GCF_059358815.1. Taxonomy (NCBI): domain Bacteria; kingdom Bacillati; phylum Actinomycetota; class Actinomycetes; order Streptosporangiales; family Streptosporangiaceae; genus Streptosporangium; species Streptosporangium nanhuense. Next base: position 461 of record NZ_JCADBG010000011.1, on the reverse strand, counting down.
GCCGGTAGCCGGTAGCCGGTAGCCGGTAGCCGGTAGCCGTACCCGACAAGCGGCCCTAATCGCCCTTGTACAGCGAGAACGAACAACGCAGGGGGTTGATCCTCGGCCACCGGTCCAACCGGGAAGGCGGCAACGACACGTGGGGGTGGATCATGGGAAAGTGCGAGTCCAAGGCGCGAGCCCACCAGCTCCACGGCCTCGGCGGAGGCGTGGGGAACTACTGAGACCACACCGAAGCATCTGACAGTGAACTGGCGGCCGGAGGACATCCCCCGGCCGCCAGGCCGTGCTACTCGATGTTTTTGGTCTGGAAACTACGGACGAACCCCTGGCGGCCCGCAGAATGACAGTGTTGTCGTCTCAGGTCTGACAAGGAGCTTGGTCATGCGCTCAGCACTCCCACGCGCGCTGATGGCGGCGGTCATCGCCCTCGCAGCGGTCCTCGTCCCGGCCGGGCCCGC
>NZ_JCADBG010000109.1:0-1094 GCF_059358815.1 Streptosporangium nanhuense | reverse complement strand
CCCGAGGGGACGGTGTTGATCACTGGTGGGACCGGTGGGTTGGGGGCGGTGTTCGCGCGGCATGTGGTGGCCGAGCGGGGTGTGCGGCATCTGTTGCTGGCCAGTCGCCGGGGTCCGGATGCCCCCGGTGCGGTGGAGTTGCAGGCGGAGCTGATCGCGCACGGCGTCGAGGTGGAGATCGCCGCCTGCGATGTGGCCGACCGTGAGCAGGTCGCGGCGCTGCTGGCCGGGATTGCTCCCGAGCATCCGCTGACCGCGGTGATCCACACCGCCGGTGTGCTGGATGACGGGACGATCCCGTCGCTGACGGCGGGACGGCTGGATGCGGTGCTGCGGCCCAAGGTGGATGCGGCGTGGCATCTGCACGAGCTGACCCGCGATGAGGACCTGGCGGCGTTCGTGGTGTTCTCGTCGGTGGCGGGGACGTTCGGTGGGGCGGGTCAGGGCAACTACGCGGCGGCGAATGCGTTCTTGGACGCGCTGGCTGTCCATCGGCGTTCGCGGGGGTTGGCGGGGGTGTCGCTGGCGTGGGGTCCGTGGGCGCGGGACGCGGGGATGACCGGGACGCTGGGTGAGGTCGATCTGCGGCGGATGGCGCGGGCGGGAGTGGTGCCGCTGTCGGTCGAGCAGGGGGTCGCGCTGTTCGAGGCGGCCGGTGCGGTGGCCGCGGTGGTGGTGGCGGCGCGCTTCGACGTGGCGGCGGTACGGGCGCATGGTGAGGTGCCGCATCTGCTGCGCGGGCTGGTGCGGGGGGTTCGCCGGTCGGCGGTGTCGGGGCCGGCGTCGGGTGATGGGGTGCTGGTGGGCCGGCTGGCCGGTTTGGGGGAGGCCGATCGGGTGCGGCTGGTGGTGGAGGTGGTGCGGGCGCAGGCGGCGCTGGTGCTGGGACACGCCTCACCGGAGACGGTGGAGGTGCGGCGGGAGTTTCGCGAGCTGGGCTTCGACTCCCTCACCGCTGTGGAGCTGCGCAACCGGTTGAACGCGGCCACGGGGTTGAGGTTGCCGGCGACGTTGGTGTTCGACTACCCGACTCCGGTGGTGCTGGCGGAGTTCCTGCTGGGCGAGCTGCTCGGCGACAGGGCCGACGTGATCAT
>NZ_JCADBG010000108.1:0-1140 GCF_059358815.1 Streptosporangium nanhuense | reverse complement strand
TGCTGCGGATCCATCGCCAACGCCTCACGCGGCGAAATCCCGAAGAACCCCGGATCGAACTCCCCCGCCTCGTGCAGAAACCCACCTTCATAGCCGACGCCCTGACTCTCCGAAGCGGGGGTGGAGAACGCCGCCAGGTCCCAGCCTCGCGTCGTCGGGAACGGCGAAATCCCGTCCCCGCCCTCGGTGACCAGCCGCCACAGATCCTCCGGCGAGGTGACCCCGCCCGGGTAGCGGCACGCCATCCCCACGATCACGATCGGATCGTCCGTCACCGGCACCACCGACGCGGGAACGATCGCGTCGGCGTCCTCACCGAACAACTCGGCCAGCAGGAACTCCGCCAGCACACTCGGCGTCGGATAGTCGAACACCAGCGTCGACGGCAACCGCAACCCGCTCACCACGTTCAACCGGTTACGCAGCTCGACGGCGGTGAGGGAGTCGAAGCCCAGCTCACGAAACTCCCGCCGCACCTCGACCGTGCCTGGTGAGACGTGGCCCAGCACCATGGCCACCTCGGTCCGCACCAGGTCCACCAGGACCTCGGTGCGCTCGGCCGCCCCCAGCGGGGCCAGTCGTCCCAGCAACGTCGCGGCCACCGCACCGGACGCCGCCGAGCGCCGACCACCACGCACCAGACCCCGCAACAACGCCGGCACCTCACCGTAGGCACGCAGCAACGGCAGATCCAGCCGGACCGGAACCAGCACCGCATGCTCAAGCGCGACAGCGATCTCGAACAACGCCAGTCCCTGCTCCACAGACAGCGACGGCATCCCCGCCCGCGCCATCCTGCGCATGTCGGCGTCGTCCAGCGTGCCGGTCATCCCGACGTCCTGGCTCCAAGCGCCCCAGGCCAGCGACAGCGCCGCCAGCCCCTCGGCCCGGCGCCGCTGGGCCAGCGCGTCCAGGAACGCGTTCGCGGCCGCGTAGTTGCCCTGCCCCGCCGCGCCCATGACACCCGACAGCGACGAATACACAACGAACGCCGCCAGGTCCAAGCCCCGGGTCAGCTCATGCAAATGCCAGACCGCATCCACCTTCGGCCGCAGCACCGTCTCCAACCGCTCAGGCGTCAACGACGGGATCGTCCCATCGGCGAGCACACCCGCGGTGTGAACAACCGCCGTCAGCGGA
>NZ_JCADBG010000107.1:0-1156 GCF_059358815.1 Streptosporangium nanhuense | reverse complement strand
TCCTGCGCTTCACGAACCTCGGCCACCCGCGCGCGGTCATGTTCGACGAGACGTACTACGCCAAGGACGCCTGGGCGATGATCGGCCACGGCGTGGAACGGGCCTCGCTCGGCACCGTCGAGGACCCGGTCGCCGACCGGATGATCATCGCGGGGAACACCGACTTCCTGGTCAAGTGCACGCCGCCGGAGGCCGATCCCTGCCCGCTCTACGTGGCCCACCCGCCGCTGGGCAAGTGGATGATCGGTCTGGGCGAGCAGATCTTCGGGATGACCCCCTTCGGCTGGCGGTTCGCCGGAGCCGTGGTCGGGGTGCTGTCGATCCTGATCCTGGCCCGGGTCGCGCGCCGGATGACCCGCTCGACCATGCTGGGCTGCCTGGCCGGATTCCTGCTCGCCCTCGACGGCCTGCACCTCGTGCTGTCGCGCACCGCGCTGCTGGACATCTTCCTGATGTTCTGGGTGCTGGCCGGCTTCGCCTGCCTGGTGGCCGACCGCGACTGGGCGCGGGAGCGGCTGGTCACCTGGTACGAGACCTCGCCGCTGAGCGACCACGGGCCGGGGCTGGGGCTCCGGCCGTGGCGGATCGCGGCCGGGGTGTGCCTGGGCGCGGCCTGCGCGGTCAAGTGGTCGGGGGTGTTCTTCCTGGTCGCCTTCGCGGTGATGTCCCTGGCCTGGGACGCCGGAGCCCGCCGCGCGATCGGCCTGCACCGGCCGTACATGGGGGCGCTGAACAGGGACCTGGCCGGTGTCGTGCTGGCGATGGGCCTGCTGCCCGTGGTCACCTACGTCGCCTCCTGGGCCGGCTGGTTCGCCTCGCCGCTGGGCTGGGGCCGCAACTGGGCGCAGGCGACCTCGCAGGGACCCGGGTTCTTCGTCTTCGACTCGCTCCGGTCCTGGCTGAGCTACCACTTCCAGGTCCTCGGCTTCCACACCGGGCTGGCGACCCCGCACAACTACCAGTCCGACCCCTGGACCTGGCCGCTGCTGCTGCGCCCGGTGGCGTTCCACTACCCGCCCGGCAAGACCGGGTGCGGCGTCGACAGCTGCGCCGAGGCGGTGCTCGGGGTCGGCACCCCGGTCATCTGGTACGGGGGCCTGGCCGCCCTCATCGCCATGGTCGCCTGGTACGTCGCCACCCGCGACTGGCGCGCCGG
>NZ_JCADBG010000106.1:0-1178 GCF_059358815.1 Streptosporangium nanhuense | reverse complement strand
TGCTGCAGATCCTTGAGTGCAGCCCGCCGCTGGTTCGCGAGCCCCTGGAGGCCGGGCAGGCCGCCGGGATCGCGCCGGTGTTCAAGGCCCTGGGCGATCCGGTCCGGCTGCGGATCCTGTCGATCGTGGCCAGCCACTCGGGCGGCGAGGTGTGCGTGTGCGACATCACCGGCGCCTTCGAGCTGTCACAGCCCACCATCAGCCACCACCTCAAGGTGCTCAAAGAGGTCGGGCTGCTGACCTCCGAGCGGCGCGCCTCCTGGGTCTACTACCGCCTGGTCCCCGAGACCTTGACCGAGCTGTCGGCCCTGCTGAACACCCCCGCCACCGTCTGAGCACGGCACCGTAAGGAAGATCCATGTCCTCAAATCCAACCGCTGCTTCTGCGGGCCAGAGCGGCGTGATGGGCGCCCTGTCCACCCTGGATCGGTTCCTTCCGGTGTGGATCGGCCTGGCGATGGCCGCCGGACTGCTGCTGGGACGCCTGGTGCCCGGCCTGAACTCCGCGCTGGAGGCGGTCAAGATCGGCGAGATCTCGCTGCCGATCGCGCTGGGCCTGCTGCTGATGATGTACCCGGTGCTGGCCAAGGTCCGCTACGACCGCCTGGGCACCGTCACCGGCGACCGCCGCCTGCTCATCGCCTCCCTGGTGCTCAACTGGGTGCTGGGCCCGGCGCTGATGTTCGCGCTGGCCTGGCTGCTGCTGCCCGACCTGCCCGAATACCGCACCGGCCTGATCATCGTCGGCCTGGCCCGATGCATCGCCATGGTCCTCATCTGGAACGACCTGGCCTGCGGCGACCGCGAGGCCGCCGCCGTCCTGGTCGCGATCAACTCCCTCTTCCAGGTGATCGCCTTCGGCGTGCTCGGCTGGTTCTACCTGGAGGTCCTGCCCGGCTGGCTGGGCCTGGGCGAAGGCACCGCACTGCGGGTCTCGGCCTGGGACATCGCCCAGTACGTGCTCATCTTCCTCGGCATCCCCCTGGCCGCCGGATACCTCTCGCGCCGGCTCGGCGAACGCGCCCGGGGCCGCACCTGGTACGAGGAACGCTTCCTGCCGAAGATCGGGCCCATCGCCCTGTACGGGCTGCTGTTCACCATCGTCATCCTGTTCGCCCTGCAGGGCGAGACGATCACCTCCCAGCCCGGGGACGTGGCACGGATCGCGCTGCCGCTGC
>NZ_JCADBG010000105.1:0-1187 GCF_059358815.1 Streptosporangium nanhuense | reverse complement strand
TGCTGCGGATCCATCGCCAACGCCTCACGCGGCGAAATCCCGAAGAACCCCGGATCGAACTCCCCCGCCTCGTGCAGGAAACCACCCTCACGCGCATAGCTGACCCCTTGGCTCTCCAGAGCGGGGGTGGAGAACGCCGCCAGGTCCCAGCCTCGCGTCGTCGGGAACGGCGAGATCGCGTCCGCCCCCTCGGTGACCAGCCGCCACAGATCCTCCGGCGAGGTGACCCCGCCCGGGTAGCGGCAGGCCATGCCCACGATCACGATCGGGTCATCACCCAGGGACACCACAGGCGCGGAAACGATCGCGTCGGCGTCCTCACCGAACAGCTCGGCCAGCAGGAACTCCGCCAGCACACTCGGCGTCGGATAGTCGAACACCAGCGTCGACGGCAACCGCAACCCGCTCACCACGTTCAACCGGTTACGCAGCTCGACGGCGGTGAGGGAGTCGAAGCCCAGCTCACGAAACTCCCGCCGGACGTCCACCGCGGTGGAGTCGGGGTGTCCCAGGACGGCGGCGGCCTGGGTGCGGACCAGGTCGGCCATGAACCGGGTCCGGTCGATCCGCGTCAGTCCGGCCAGTTGCCGTACCAACGCTCTTCCGTCGACCGTACGCGCCAGAGCCGCCGTGCGGCGGGTGCCCCGCACCAGGCCGCGCAGCAGCGGCGGCACCAGCTGGGCGGGCATCGCCGGTATGTTCATCGGGACCGGGAGCACCAGCGGTGCGTCCGCCCCCAGGGCCGCGTCGAACAGTGCCAGCCCCTGTTCGGTGGTGATCGGCGGCAGCCCGGCGGCGGTCACCCGCTGAACGTCGGCCTGCGACATGCCCCCGGTCATTCCGGTGGCCTGCGCCCACAGTCCCCACGCCAGCGACAGTCCCGGCAGGCCCTGCGCCCGGCGCCGTGCCATCAGCGCGTCCAGCCAGGCATTGGCCGCCGCGTAGTTCCCCTGACCGCCGCCGCCCATCACCCCGGCCAGCGAGGAGAACACCACGAAATCAGCCAGGTCCTCGTCACGGGTGAGCTCGTGCAGGTGCCAGGCCGCGTCCACCTTGGGGCGCAGTACGGTGTCCAGCCGCTCGGGCGTCAGCGAGGCGATCGTCGCGTCGTCCAGCACGCCCGCGGTGTGGATCACCGCCGTCAGCGGGTGCCCCGGGGACACCTCGGCCAGCAGCGCCGCCACCTG
>NZ_JCADBG010000104.1:0-1199 GCF_059358815.1 Streptosporangium nanhuense | reverse complement strand
GGTGGGAACAAAGGTTCGAGCGAGGGTGGTGGTGTGGTGCGTAGGTCGTTTAAGTTCCTGCTGCGCCCCACTGTCCGCCAGAGCGTCGCGTTGATCGCCTGCCTGGATGATCACCGCGCCCTGTACAACGCCGCGCTGGAGCACCGCCGCACCGCCTACGCCAAGACGAAGGTGGGCATCCGCTACGGCGACCAGTCCGCCGACCTGAAACACATCCGCGCCGACGACCCAGACGGTCAGGGCCGGTGGTCGTTCTCCTCCCAGCAGGCCACGCTGCGCCGCCTCGACAAGGCGTTTCAGGCGTTCTTCGCTCGTGTCAAGGCCGGGCGCACGCCGGGGTTTCCCCGTTTCAAGGGCACGGGCCGGTTCGATACCGTCGAATGGCCCAAGAACGGTGACGGTTGCCGGTGGGACTCCCAGCCCGAACACCCCACCGTGACGTTCGTCCGTCTCCAGGGCGTCGGCCACGTCCGCGTCCACCGGCACCGGCCGGTGCGCGGCACCGTCAAGACGATCGGCGTGAAGCGGGAAGGCTCCCGCTGGTACGTCGTGCTGTCGTGTGACGACGTGCCCGCCGAGGCGCTGCCCGCCACCGGCGCATCCGTCGGGATCGACCTGGGCGTGGCCTCGCTGGTCACCACCAGCGACGGTGAGCACCTGGCCAACCCGCGCCACCTGGCCGCCTCCGCCGACCGCCTCGCCGCCGCCCAGCGCAACCTCGCCCGCAAGAAACGCGGCTCCACGCGGCGCCGTAAAGCGGTGGCCCGCGTCGCCGCCCTGCACGGCAAGGTCCGCCGTCAACGCCTCGACGGCGCGCACAAGGCCGCCCTCACGCTGGTCCGCGACCACGACGTCATCGCCTGCGAGGACCTGCGGATCGCGAACCTGACCCGCTCGGCGTCCGGCACGCTCCAGGCGCCCGGCAGCAACGTGGCGGCCAAGTCCGGCCTCAACCGCAGCATCCTGGACGCGGGTTGGGGGGTGTTCCTGACGATCCTGTCGCACAAGGCTGAAAGCGCCGGTCGAGAGCTGATCGCGGTGAATCCCGCCAACACCTCCCGCACCTGTGCCCGTTGCGGGCACTGCGCGAAGGAGAACCGCGTCACTCAAGCCGAGTTTCACTGTCAGCGGTGCGCACACGTCGCGCACGCCGACGTGAACGCGGCGACCAACATCCTGCGGGCAGGGCTTGCCCTTCG
>NZ_JCADBG010000103.1:0-1225 GCF_059358815.1 Streptosporangium nanhuense | reverse complement strand
CCGAGACGGTCCAGGTGCGGCGGGAGTTCCGCGAGCTGGGCTTCGACTCCCTCACCGCCGTCGAACTGCGCAACCGGCTCAACGCCGCCACCGGACTGCGGCTGCCCGCGACGTTGGTGTTCGACTATCCGACACCGACGGTGCTGGCGGAGTTCGTGCTGTCGAAGCTGCTCGGCCGGCAGGACCTGGCCATCGTGCCGGGGCCGGTGGCCGGGGCGAGAACGGCGGTGACGGACGATCCCGTGGTGATCGTGGGGATGAGCTGCCGGTTCCCCGGCGGGGTGGACTCTCCGGAAGGCCTGTGGCGGTTGTTGCTCGACGGTGAGGACGCGATCTCACCGGTTCCGGCCGATCGGGGCTGGGACCTGGGGATGCTGTCCGGGACGGGCCTCGACGTCCAGGGCGGGTTCCTGGCGGACGCGGTGGGATTCGACGCGGGGTTCTTCCGGATCTCGCCGCGTGAGGCGCTGGCGATGGACCCGCAGCAGCGGCTGCTGCTGGAGACGTCCTGGGAGGCGGTCGAGCGGGCCGGGATCGACCCGGTCTCGCTGAAGGGCAGCTCCACCGGGGTGTTCGTGGGCACCAGCGGCCAGGACTACGCGAGCCTGATCGTGAGCGCCCAGGCGGACATAGGGGGGCACGGTGTCACCGGTCTGGCGGCCAGCGTGCTGTCGGGCCGTCTGTCCTACACGCTGGGCCTGGAGGGCCCGGCGGTGACGGTCGACACCGCCTGCTCGTCGTCGCTGGTCGCGTTGCACATGGCGTCGCAGGCCCTGCGGTCGGGCGAGTGTGATCTGGTGCTGGCCGGCGGAGTGACCGTGATGACCACCTCGCTGGGATTCATCGGCTTCAGCGCCCAGGGGGGATTGGCCCCTGACGGCCGCTGCAAGGCGTTCTCCGACGGCGCCGACGGCACCAGCTGGTCCGAGGGCGTCGGCATGCTGGTGCTGGAGCGGCTCTCGGACGCCCGGCGCAACGGCCACGAGGTCCTGGCGATCGTCCGTGGCTCGGCGGTGAACCAGGACGGCGCCTCCAACGGCCTGACCGCGCCGAACGGCCCCTCGCAGCAGCGGGTCATCCGCCAGGCCCTGGCCAGTGCCGGGCTGTCGCCGACCGAGGTGGACGCCGTCGAGGCGCACGGCACGGGCACCAGGCTGGGTGACCCGATCGAGGCCCAGGCGCTGCTGGCGACCTACGGCCAGGACCGGGACGAGGACCGGCCGCT
>NZ_JCADBG010000102.1:0-1235 GCF_059358815.1 Streptosporangium nanhuense | reverse complement strand
TCGCCCCGAACATCGTGACCAGCAGCGGGCCCAGCCAGCCCCACAGGGCGCCGCCGGGCATCGGCGGCATCAGCCGGTCGCGCGCCGAGCCCTTGGCCCCGCCCGGCGGCTGGGGCTCCTGGGGCTCCGGCTGCTGCGGTGCCTGGTTGGTGAAGTCGGTCACGGCCACCCGGACATCGTACGGTCCCCCCACCACCCTCAGCCCAGAGAAAACCCCTTAAGAGTTCAATTCGGGAATTCCTCCCAGGCCGGGGACCCATCCGAAATGCGGGAGGATGGAACGGTGACGGACAACGGCAGGCTTGTGCTGGCAGGGGCTCCGATCGGCCAGGTGGGCGACGCCTCGCCCCGGCTGCGGCTGGCGCTGGAGAGTGCCGACGTGGTCGCGGCGGAGGACACCCGGAGGCTGCGCCGCCTGGCGGGCGAGCTGGGCGCGGAGATCGGCGGCCGGGTCGTCTCCTACTACGACGCCAACGAGGCCGGGCGGGCCGCCGAGCTCCTCCAGGCACTCCAGGACGGCAAGACCGTGCTGGTCATCACCGACGCGGGCATGCCGGGCGTCTCCGACCCCGGCTACCGCCTCACCCACCTGGCGGTCGAGGCGGGCATCACGGTCACCTCGCTGCCGGGGCCGTCCGCGGTGACCACGGCGCTGGCCGTCTCGGGGCTGCCCAGCGACCGCTTCTGCTTCGAGGGCTTCCCGCCGCGCAAGTCCGGTGAGCGCTCCCGCAGGCTCTCCGCCCTCGCGGAGGAGGAGCGCACGATGGTCTTCTTCGAGGCGCCGCACCGGCTGCAGGTCGCGCTGGCGGCGATGGCGGAGGCGTTCGGCGCCGACCGCCGGGCCGCGGTCTGCCGGGAGCTCACCAAGACGTACGAGGAGGTGCGGCGCGGCGGTCTCGGGGAGCTGGCTGAATGGGCGGCCGGGGGCGTCAAGGGGGAGATCACGGTCGTCGTCGCGGGGTACGCCGGACAGGTCCTGCCGCCGGTGATCGGGGACCTGGTCGAGGAGGTGGCACGCCGCGAGGAGACGGGGGTGCCGAGGAAGCAGGCGATCATGGACGTGGCGAAGGCCGCGGGGATCCCCAAACGCGATCTTTATGACGCTGTCCATCGTGGCTGACTTATCACCATAATTGCCCGAATGGGATTAATACGGGATCGCCTCTTGCCTCCCATGCGGGGAAGCGTGGCCTGGGGTTGGCTGGGACCGCTGCTGGTCGCGGTGTTCGGAGGGG
>NZ_JCADBG010000101.1:0-1271 GCF_059358815.1 Streptosporangium nanhuense | reverse complement strand
CTGGCCGAGCTGCACGTACACGGGGTGGCGGTGGACTGGCGGCAGGTGTTGCCGGGCGGTCGCCGGGTCGATCTGCCCACCTACGCCTTCCAGCACCAGTGGTTCTGGCCCGCGAGGGCGGGTTCTCAGGTGGGGAATGTGGCCGCGGCGGGTCTGGCCGCGACGGACCATCCGCTGCTGGGCGCGACGGTGGGTCTGGCCGACTCGGACGGGGTGCTGCTGACCGGCCGCCTGTCATTGGCGTCGCATCCGTGGCTGGCCGATCACGCGGTGGCCGGGACGGTGGTCTTCCCGGGCACCGGGTTCCTGGAGCTGGCGATCCGGGCGGGTGACCAGGTCGGCTGCGACCTGGTGGAGGAGCTGACGCTTGCTGCTCCGTTGGTGCTGGGCGAGGACGAGGCGGTCGTGGTCCAGATCGCGGTGGGCGCGCCGGAGGAGAGCGGTCGCCGGACCTTGAGCGTGTACGGCCGTTCGGCGGACGCCGCCGATGAGGTGCCGTGGGTGCGGCACGCGACCGGCACCCTGGCGCCGGGCGGACGGACCGTCGCGTCGTTCGATACGACCGTGTGGCCTCCGGCCGGCGCGGTCGCGATCGAGCTGGATGGTTTCCATGACCAGATGGCCGAAGGTTTGCTCGTCTACGGCCAGGTGTTTCGGGGGTTGCGGGCGGCCTGGCACGGCGTCGGCGGTGAGGTGTTCGCCGAGGTGGCGCTGCCTGAGGAGGTGGCCTCGAGCGCGGGTTCGTTCGGGGTGCATCCGGCGTTGTTGGATGCGGCGTTGCATGCGGTGGCGTTCGTGGGGCTGGATGTGGCGGCGGGGACGCGGTTGCCGTTCTCGTGGGGAGAGGTGTGCCTGCACGCCGGTGGTGCCTCGCTGTTGCGGGTGCGGCTGGCCAAGGTGGGGCAGGACGCGGTGTCGTTGAGTGCGGTGGATGCGGCCGGGGAGGCGGTGCTGGCGGCGCGGTCGTTGGTGTTGCGCCCGTTCGCTCCCGATCAGCTCGTCGGCGCCGGTGGTGGTCGTGGGGTGGAACGGGATTCGCTGTTCGGGCTGGACTGGGTCGCGCTGCCGCAGGTGGCGGGCGCGGGGGTCGACGCGAGCGTGGTCGAGCTGAGCGGGGATCTCGCCTCACTCGATCCGGTGCCGGGCGTGGTGATGGTCACCGTGGGATCGGCCGACGCCGGGAGGGTGCTGGAGTCGACGCACGAGGTGACGGCCGGGGTGCTGGGGCTGTTGCAGGAGTGGTTGGCCGATGAGCGGTTCGAAGCTTCGCG
>NZ_JCADBG010000100.1:0-1293 GCF_059358815.1 Streptosporangium nanhuense | reverse complement strand
GAGCAGGCCGAGGCCGTGCGGCCAGTGCTCGATCCGCGCGATCTCCTCCTCGCTCAGCCCCACCGGGACGAACTGGAGCAGCGTGCTCTGCTCCCCGGCCACGCCCAGCGCCCCGTAGGTGGCGTCGACGAGGGTGGTGGCGGTCTCCACGATCCTGCGCAGCACGGTCTCCAGATCAAGGTCGCTGCCCACCGCGACCACGGCCTCCAGCAGCGCGTGCACCCGGTCACGGGTGGCCAGCACCGCCTCCAGACGCCCCTGCAACTCCGACAGCAACTCGTCCAGCCGCATGTTCGGGATCAGGGAACGCGCCCCCTTTTCTGTCATGGAGCGAAGTCTCGCATCCGGCTGCGCCGACGCCCACCCCACGCCGGAGATCATCTACGTCCATCTCACCGCTCGCCACCGTGCGTCGGCTCCGCGTTTTTCGCCTCCATCGAAGTGGCCGAAATCTAGACCATCTACCCCGAGGGCTTCGACCACACAATTGGAGCCAAGCAGGCCGAAGTCGTCTAAGCCGGGGCACATCAAAGCTTCCAGCAATCCCGGCGCGGTTCAATAGAGCGCGGCGTTGAGCTGGCGTCGAGCCTAGTCGGCGGGAACGGCGTCCGCCGCCGCCTTCCCGGGGCCGGACTCATCCCCGGCTGTCCCAGCCGAAACCCGCACCCCTGGCGAGAGGTCCTTACCGTGGGTGACCTGCGACGATCATTCCGCTTCGGGGCCGGGGTCACGCTCGGGAGGAGGAAGCCGTACAGGGATCGTGGTCGCGCCGGCCGGCACCGGGTCTGGATGAGTCAAGGTGCACTGAATCCGAGGGGGTAGGGGCCGGATCCGGGCGTGCGTCGACTCCGACACCACGAGGTCGGCCGCACCGTGCCCGACTACCGCGGGGACGCCGCTCGGTTCGGGCTCCCGGGCAACCGTGTCCCGGCTTGATGAAGGTGGCACGGCAAAGGGGTTTCGGACTGGAGGCGTGCCACCTTCACCGAGCCAGAACAGTCAGTAGGCGCACTGGACGACGACGTCGTCGAGTTCGGCGCGTGGGGCGAACAGGTGGTTGAAGGCCTTTGCCACGGTCAGCCGCAGCACGACGTCGGAGCGCTGCGCGGTCCAGCTCACCGTGTGCAGGCGCCAGCCGTCCACCGTCTGGTCCACCGGTACTGTCTTCAAGGCGATGTAGTTCCAGTTGGCCGGGTTGATGACCTCCAGGTTGAAAGTCGCCGCGGCGTTGCGCAGGTCCAGCCAGACGCCCGCGGTGCAGCGGGCGCCGGGGTGGGCGGGCACCGGGGTGAG
>NZ_JCADBG010000010.1:0-319947 GCF_059358815.1 Streptosporangium nanhuense | reverse complement strand
GACGCGCTGGCCGTCATCCGCAAGCTCAACGCCATCACCCCGCCCACCGCCGCCTTCGACGCCGCCTTCTCCTCGGACTGAGAACCCGGACCGAGGCGCGGAGACCGAGGGCTGGAATCAGGCGGAGAGACCGGCCGGAAAGCCGGCCGGAAACCTCGCAGGAAATCCTCAGGAAAACCGGTCGGAAACCCGGCCTGGAAACCCGTGCCGACCCCTTCGGGGCGAATCCTCCGGTCCGGACTTCCCGGGCCGGGGTTTCCGACCGGATTTGCTCCAGAATTTTCTTACGCTGAGCTGCTCTGAGTGATAAATATACCCCTGAGACATATATCCGTAATATCCGCACAACGTACGATTCCTTGCACAAGCGGGTCGGACCTCACGGCTCGATCCGCCGCGGGGTCGTCTCCTCCGCTCTAACGACCACGTAGTACCCGCCGTGACATCCCCTCCGACCGGACGGCCGAAATGGTGATGTCATCGGCGCCGTCCGGTCTCGGCCGGGCGGATGAAGACCGTCATCCCCCAGGAGTCGACTCACCACAGGAGGCCAGATGCGTACGGGAGTGTGGCTGGTAGGAGCACGAGGGTCCGTCGCCGTCACGAGCATGATCGGTGCGCTAGCGGTGCGCGCCGGTCTCGCCCAGCCGACGGGCTGCGTCACGGAACTCCCCGAGTTCCGCGGCGCCGGGCTGCCAGGTCTGGGAGACCTGGTGTTCGGCGGGCACGACATCGTCCCGATCCCGCTGGAGAAGAAGGCGGCCGCGCTGGCCGGGGCCGGGATCGTACCGGCCAGGCTGGTCGAGCCCCTGCGCGACGAGCTCGCCCGGGTCGAGGAGAACCTGAGGCAGGTGCCGCTCGCCGAGAACCAGGCCGCGACCGCGGAGCTGATCGCCGCCGACATCACCGAGTTCCGGCTGCGGCACGGCCTGGAACGGGTCGTCGTCATCAACGTCTCGACCACCGAGCCGGCCCCCGAGCCCCACCCGGCCCACGCCGACCTGGAGCTGCTGGAGGCCGAGCTGGCGGTCTCGCGGGACCTGCTGCCGCCCAGCGCCCTGACGGCGTACGCCGCCTTCCGCGCGGGCTGTCCCTACGTGGACTTCACCCCCTCGACGGGCGCCCGGCTGCCCGCCCTGGACCGGCTCGCCGGCCTGCTGGGGCTGCCGTACGGAGGCCACGACGGCAAGACCGGCGAGACGCTCGTCAAGTCGGTGCTCGCCCCGATGTTCGCCCAGCGCAACCTGCGGGTCCGCACCTGGTCGGGGATGAACCTCCTCGGCGGGGGAGACGGCGCCAACCTCGCCGATCCGGCCGCCAACGCGGCCAAGGCCGCCAGCAAGCAGCGGGTGCTGGGCGAGACGCTCGGCTACACCCCGCAGGGCGAGACCCGCATCGAGTACGTGGAGGACATCGGCGACTTCAAGACCGCCTGGGACCTCGTCACCTTCGAGGGGTTCCTGGGTACGCCCATGCGCATGGAGTTCACCTGGCACGGCTGCGACTCCGCCCTCGCCGCGCCCCTGGTCCTGGACCTGGCCAGGCTCACGGCGGCGGCGCACCGCTCCGGCCGCTCCGGCCCGCTGGGCGAGCTGGCCTTCTTCTTCAAGGACCCGCTCGGGGCGGTGCCGCACGCGCTGGCCGACCAGTGGCGGGTGCTTCGCGAGTTCGCCGGCACCCTCGGCGGAGAGGAACCGGTCTGATGCCGTCGCTGCGCGACCTCGCGGAGCTCGTGCGCGCCCCCGCCGCCCTGTCCGTACCCGGTGACGTCGTCGCCGGGGCCGCCGCCGGGCGGGTGCTCGGCGGCAGGACCCTCGGCCTGGCCTGCTCCTCGGTATGCCTGTACTGGGCGGGGATGGCCGCCAACGACTGGGCCGACCGCCACCTGGACGCGGTGGAACGCCCGGAGCGGCCGATCCCGTCCGGCCGGATCTCACCCGGCGCCGCGCTCGGGATCGCCGCCGGGCTCACCGCCGCCGGCCTGGCGGCGGCCGGGCTCTCCGGCGGCCGCCGGGCCCTGGCGGTCGCCGTCCCGCTCGCCGCCGCCGTCTGGTCGTACGACCTGGTGGCCAAGAACACGGCGGCGGGGCCGCTGGCGATGGCGCTCTGCCGGGGCCTGGACGTGCTGCTGGGCGCCACGCCGGGGCGGAGCGTCGCGGAGGCGCTGCCGTCGGCGTTCACCGTCGCCGCCCACACGTACCTGCTCACCGCGCTGTCGCGCGCCGAGGTGTCCGGCTCCGACCGGAGCCTCCCCGTGGCGACCCTGGCCGGCACCGTCGCGCTCGCGGTGGCCACCGCCCTGGGACGCGGCGAGGCCTCCTCGAAGCCGCAGACCGCGCGCGCGGCGCAGGTGGTGCGGGCCGTGCAGGCGGGACTCACCGGCTGGTACGCCGCCAGGTTCGGCCTGTCCCAGGCCCAGGCGGTCGCCGAGCCGTCGGCCTCACGGTTGCGGGCCGCCGTCGGTACCGGCATCGTCGCGCTGCCCGCCCTGCAGGGCGCGCTCGTCGCCCGCAGCGGCGCCACCCGCGAGGGCATCGCCGTCGCGGCGGCCGTCCCTCTCGGCCGGGCCCTCGCCAGGAAGGTGTCCCCCACGTGAGCCCCGGCAGCACCGACACGAACGCTGACACGAGCACCGGCACGGGCGCTGACACGAGTCCGGGCACGGCCGCCGGTCCGAGGTTCGGCTACGGGACCAACGGGTTCGCCAACCACCGGCTCGCCGACGCGCTCCGGGTCATCGCCGACCTCGGCTACCAGGGGGTCGCCCTCACGCTCGACCACGACCACCTGGACCCGTACGAGGAGGGGCTGGCCCGCAGGGTCGCGGCCGTGTCCGACCTGCTGCGCGACCTCGGGCTCGGCGTGGTCGTCGAGACCGGGGCCCGCTACCTGCTGGACCCCAGGCGCAAGCACGCCCCCACGCTGCTGCACGACGAGCGCGAGGCGCGCCTGGACTTCCTGGGCCGGGCGGTCGCCATAGGCGCCGACCTGGGAGCCGAGGCGGTGTCGTTCTGGGCGGGGGTACGCCCGGAGACGGTCGACGAGGCCACGGCCTGGGCCAGGCTCGTCGACGGCTGCGCCCGGATCGCCGAGACGGCCGACGCCGCCGGGGTGCCGCTGGGCTTCGAGCCCGAGCCCGGCATGCTCGTCGAGACGATCGCCGGATGGCGCAAGCTGCACGCCGAGCTCGGCGAGCCCTCGGGGTTCGGCATCACGCTGGACATCGGCCACTGCCGCTGCCTCGAACCCGACCCGGTCCCCGACTGCGTCACGGCCGTCGCCGACCACCTGGTCAACGTGCAGATCGACGACATGCGCCGAGGGGTGCACGAGCACCTGGAGTTCGGCGAGGGGGAGATCGACTTCCCTCCCGTG
Organism: Streptosporangium nanhuense; assembly: GCF_059358815.1. Taxonomy (NCBI): domain Bacteria; kingdom Bacillati; phylum Actinomycetota; class Actinomycetes; order Streptosporangiales; family Streptosporangiaceae; genus Streptosporangium; species Streptosporangium nanhuense. The sequence goes on along the minus strand of NZ_JCADBG010000010.1, from coordinate 316,572 downwards.
CTGCGCGCCCTGGCCGAGTGCGGCTACCGGGGCCTGGTCGCGGTCGAGCTGCCCCGCCACTCGCACGCCGCGCCGCAGGTGGCCGCCCGGTCCCTGGACTTCCTGCGCGCCGCCGCCGAAGGGACGAACGCATGACACCACAACCGAGCAGCCAGGGCACCCGGACGGACGGCCTGCTGGCCGCGCTCGACCGCGACCAGGCCCTCGACCAGGAGTGGCTGGCCGGCGCGCGCGAGAGCGCCGCCGCCAGGCCCGAGAGCGTCACGCGGCACTTCGCCTCCGCGGGACGGCGCGCCGGACGGGCGCCGCTGCCCGAGGCGCCCGGCTGGAGCGCCGACGAGGCGGCGAGGGCCGTCCTGCTCGCCGCGCTCCCGCCGGACGCGGTGGCCGAGCGGGTCGCCGACCTCTACCGCCACGGAGACGCCGACGAGAAGCGCGCCGTGCTCAAGGCCCTGCCGCTGCTGCCCCTCGGCGCGGAGGCGGTGCCGCTCCTGCACGACGCGATCCGCACCAACGACACCCGCCTGGTGGCCGCCGCGCTCGGCCCCTACGCCGGACACCTCGACCAGACCATGTGGCGGCAGGCGGTGCTCAAGTGCGTGTTCATGGGAGTGCCGCTGGCCGCCGTGGACCGGCTCGACGAGCGGGCCGACGCCGAACTGGCCGGGATGCTGGCCGCGTTCGCCGAGGAGCGCACCGCGGCCGGGCGCCCCACCCCCGACGACGCGACCGCCCTGCTCGGCCGCCTGACCGGCGAGAAGCCCGGCGACGTGAGCGGCGAGAAGGCCGACGCCCTGACCGGCGAGAAGCCCGGCCGTCCGACCAGCGAGAAGACCAGCGAGAAGGAGGCCTGATGCGGATCTTCGACCCGCACATCCACATGACGTCGCGCACCACCGACGACTACGCCAGGATGGCCGCCGCCGGGGTGCTCGCCATCGTGGAGCCCGCCTTCTGGCTGGGCCAGCCGCGCACCAACCCCGGTTCGTTCACCGACTACTTCGACTCGCTGATCGGCTGGGAGCCGTACCGCGCGGGGCAGTTCGGCATCCTGCACCACGCCACCATCGCGCTGAACCCCAAGGAGGCCGGCGACCCGCGCTGCCGGCCCGTGCTCGACCTGCTCCCGCGCTACCTGGAGAAGGACCGCGTCGTGGCGGTCGGCGAGATCGGCTACGACTCGATGACCCCCGCCGAGGACGACGCCTTCGAACGGCAGCTCGCGATGGCCGTCGACCACGAGCTGCCCGCGCTCGTGCACACCCCGCACCGCGACAAGGCCAAGGGCACCCAGCGCACCCTCGACGTCGTCGCCTCGTCCGGCATCGCGCCCGGCCTGGTCGCCGTCGACCACCTCAACGAGGTCACCGCGGGGATCGTGCACGACGCGGGCTGCTGGATGGGCTTCTCCATCTACCCCGAGACCAAGATGTCGCCGCCCCGCATGGTGGAGATCCTGCGCGAGCACGGCCTGGAGCGGGTGCTGGTCAACTCCGCCGCCGACTGGGGCGTCTCCGACCCGCTGCTCACCCTGGAGACCGGCAGGGCGATGCTGGAGGCCGGGTTCAGCGAGGACGACGTCGACCGGGTGCTGTGGCGCAACCCCGTGGAGTTCTACGGCCAGTCGGGACGCCTGGACCTGTCCGAGGTCGCCGGGGCGCGCGAGGCCACGTTCGAGGGCAGCTCCATCAAGCGCGGAGGGTCTTGATGCGGCTGAGCCATCCGGGCGGGCGGACGCTGCACCTCAGCTACTGCACCAACGTGCACCCGGCCGAGGACCTCGACGGCATCGTCGAGCAGCTCGACACGTACGCGGTGCCGATCCGCGCCCGTCTCGGCTCCGACACGCTCGGGCTCGGGCTCTGGCTGGCCGCGCCCGTCGCCGCCGCGCTCGCCGCCGACCCCGCGCTGCTGGCCGGGTTCCGCCGCGAGCTGGACGCCCGGGAGCTGGAGGTCGTGACGCTCAACGGCTTCCCCTACCGCTCGTTCCAGGACCCGGTGGTCAAGCACGCGGTCTACCACCCCGACTGGACCACTCCCGAACGGCTCGCCTACACCCTCGACCTGGCGAACGTCCTGGCCGCCCTGCTGCCGGACGACGCCGCCAGGGGGTCGATCTCCACCCTCCCGCTCGCCTGGCGCGACCCGTGGGACGAGGAGATGTCCAGCCTCGCCATGGGCAGGCTCGACGCGCTCGCCACCGGGCTCGCCGCCGTCGAGTCCGCCACCGGCCGCGTCATCCGGGTGGCGTTCGAACCCGAGCCCGGCTGCGTGGTGGAGACCACCGACCAGGCCGTGCGCGCCCTGTCCGGCGTCGACACCGACCGGCTCGGTGTCTGCCTGGACCTCGCCCACCTGGCGTGCGCCTGGGAGCGGCCCGCCGACGCGCTGCGCCGGTACGCCGACGCGGGCCTGCCCGTCGTCAAGGTCCAGGTCTCCGCGGCCCTGGAGAGCGACGACCCGGAGACCCTGCGCGAGTACGTCGAGCCGCGCTTCCTGCACCAGACCCGCAACGCGGCCGGCGACGACGCCGACGACCTCGACGAGGCGTTCGAGCGGAAGCTGCCCGGACCGTGGCGGGTCCACTACCACGTACCGCTGCACGTCGCCCCGCAGGCGCCGCTCGCCACCACCGTGCCGGTGCTCCGCGAGGCCCTCGCGGAGCTGGTCGGCGGTCCCGAGCCTTTGTGCGACCACTACGACGTGGAGACCTACACCTGGGGCGTGCTGCCACCCGCGCTGCGCCCGCAGACGCCCGAACAGCTCGCCGGCGGCATCGCCGACGAGCTGGACTTCGCCCGCGCCGAGATGCGCGACCTTGGAGTGAAAGCATGACATCGTTGCTGGTCCTCGACGTGGTGGGCCTCACCCCGAGACTGCTGGCCCACATGCCGAGGCTGCGCGCCGTCGCCGACGGCGGCTTCCAGGCCGAACTCGGCACCGTGCTGCCCGCCGTCACCTGCTCGGCCCAGTCGACCTTCCTCACCGGCGTCGCGCCCACCGAGCACGGCGTCGTCGGCAACGGCTGGTACTTCCGTGAGCTCGGCGAGGTCTTCCTGTGGCGCCAGCACAACGCGCTGGTCGGCGGGGACAAGCTGTGGCACGCCGCCCGGCGCGAGCGGCCCGGCTTCACCGTGGCCAACGTGTGCTGGTGGTACGCCATGGGCGCCGACGTCGACTGGACGGTCACCCCCCGGCCGATCTACCGGGCCGACGGGCGCAAGGATCCCGACTGCTACACCTACCCGCCGGAGCTGCACGACGAGCTCACCGGCAAGCTGGGTGAGTTCCCGCTGTTCACCTACTGGGGGCCGGGGGCGGGAATCGCCTCCTCCACCTGGATCTGCCGCGCCACCGAGCAGATCATGAAGGACCACAACCCCGATCTCACCCTGGCGTACGTGCCGCACCTGGACTACGACCTGCAGCGGTTCGGCCCGTCCGACCCGCGCTCGGCCGCCGCGGCCTCCGAGCTCGACACCGTGCTCGCCCCCCTGCTGGACGCCGCCGTCGCGCGCGGGACCACCGTGGTGGCCCTGTCGGAGTACGGGATCACCGACGTCTCCCGCCCGGTCGACGTCAACCGGCTGCTGCGCACCGAGGGGCTGCTGGAGGTCTACACCCAGGACGGCATGGAGTATCTCGACCCCTGGACCTCCCGCGCGTTCGCCGTCGCCGACCACCAGGTGGCGCACGTCTACGTCGCCGACCCCGCCGACATCCCGGCCGTCGCCAAGCTCTGCGCGGGCCTGCCCGGGGTCGCCGAGGTGCTCGACGAGGAGGGCAAGGCCAGGAACGGGCTGGCACACTCCCGCGCCGGGGAGCTGGTCCTGGTCTCCGAGCCCGACGCCTGGTTCACCTACTACTACTGGCTCGACGACGCCCGGCGCCCCGACTTCGCCAACCTGGTCGAGATCCACCGCAAGCCCGGCTACGACCCCGCCGAGCTGTTCTTCGACCCCGCCGCCCCCGGCGCGGCCAAGCGCAGGGCCGCCGTGGCGCTGCTGCGCAAGAAGACCGGCATGCGCTACACGATGAACGTCGTCGGCCTCGACGCGGGCGCCCGCGCCATCCGGGGCTCGCACGGCCGCCTGCCGGACAACCCCCTCGACGGGCCGGTGCTGCTCTGCTCCGACCCGTCCGTGGCCGCCGAGCGGATCGCCGCCACCGAGGTGAAGGATCTGCTGCTCCAGCTGTCCCTGCGCTGAGCGGCTCCCAAAACGGCGCCGCCCGCCTGTGCCTTTCACCCCCCGGGCGGGCGGCGCTCTCCACCTTCTCTACGGGAGAGGTGCCGTCTTAGACGGCGCCCGCACGCTCCGGCAGGCGAGCGCCCAGCAGGGCCAGGCAGTTGACCCACATGCTGTCGAGGCGCCGGGTGTCGTTGTACAGCTTCGCGAAGAGCACCTGGCCTTCGAGCTGCGCGACCACGGCCCTGGCCGCCGCGGCGGTGTCGGTCACGGTGACCTCGCCACGCTCGCGCGCCTCCTCGACGACGGCCCGCACCATGTCGACCTGGGCATCGAAGATCTCCTGCAGCCGGGCGCGGATCGGCTCGGTCCGGTTGCTCAGCTCCAGGGTGAGGTTGCCGAACATGCAGCCGGAGACGGTGCCGCACGACTGCTGCCCGAGGCGCTGCTCGGCCTCGGTCGCCTCGAACAGCCGGCGCAGCCGCTCCAGGGGGGCGCCCTCGCCGCCGAGGATCGCCCTCCAGGTGCCGCGCTCCTCGTCCCACTCCTCGTCGATGACGGCCCGGACCAGCGCTTCCTTGGACTCGAAGAAATAGTAGAAGCTGCCCTTGGGGACGCCGGCGGCCTTGCAGATCTCCGCGACTCCGAGCGCGGAATACCCGTTCAGCTCGATCAGACGTCGCGCGGCGGTGAGGATTTTTTCCCTGGCGTCACTGGTCCGTCCCATATGGCAAGTGTACGACCGGTCGTCTATGTTTGCCACTAGACCGGTCGTCTATAAGCGGAAGGTAGTCATGAGTCATCCGATGCCCGCGATCCTGCAACGGTGGAAGGCCGCGTTCGACGGCCACCGGCCGGACGCGATGGCCGAACTGTTCACCGACGACGCGCTGTTTTTGGGCTTCCTGCCGGAACCGGCGTCCGGGCGGGAGGCTGTACGCGCCTACTACGCGGCCGTCCCGCCCGGCCGCACGGCCGAGGCGAGGATCCTGCACACGTACACGCTCGGTGAGACGGTGGCGGGCGGTTTCGCCGCCGTGTCGTTCCGCGCCGACGGTGAGGCCGACGGCGAGGACGAGATACCGGTGAACCTCTCGCTGGTCCTGGTGCGCGACGGGGACACGTGGCGCATCCGGCAGTACCACGTCTCGCGCATCGTGGAGCACTAGCCGCCGCGTCCCCGGGGCCCGGTTCCCGGGCCGGGCCCCGGCCCTCTTCCGAGTTTTGACGAATACTAGACCGGTCGTCTACATTTCGGTAGTAGACCAGTCGGCTAGTACAGGAGTAATCGCATGAGCACGCAGGAACAGAAGGTCGCGATCATTACCGGCGCCTCCCAGGGCATCGGTTCGAGCCTGGTCGCCGCGTACCGCGGGCTGGGCTACGCCGTCGTCGCGACGTCGCGCTCCATCGAGCGGTCCGAGGACCCGCTGATCCACACCGTCAGGGGCGACATCGCCGACACCGACACCGCGATCAAGGTCGTCGACGCCGCGATCGAGAGGTTCGGGCGCATCGACACCCTGATCAACAACGCCGGGATCTTCATCGCCAAGCCGTTCACCGACTACACCGACGACGACTTCGCGACCTACCTCGGCGTGAACCTCAACGGGTTCTTCCAGATCACCCGGCGGGCCGTCCCGCACATGCTGGCCCACGGCGGCGGCCACATCGTCGGCATCACCACCAGCCTGGCCGAGCACGCGAACTCCAACGTGCCGTCGGTGCTCGCGTCGCTCACCAAGGGCGGCCTGGAGTCGGCCACGAAGTCGCTCGCCATCGAGTACGCCGGTCGCGGGCTGAGGGCCAACTCGGTGTCGCCGGGCGTCATCCGGACCCCGATGCACGCGCCGGAGACGCACGAGGCCCTGGCCGCCCTGCACCCGGTCGGCCGCCTGGGCGAGATCTCCGACATCGTCGACGCCGTGGTCTACCTGGAGAACGCGCCGTTCGTGACGGGCGCGATCCTGTACGTCGACGGTGGCCAGAGCGCCGGCCACTGACCTTCCCCGGCGAGGTCCCGGAGGGATCGGGAGCCTCTCCGGGACGGCGGCGCGAGGCTCCGGCGGCCGGCGGGCCCGGCCGGGAGCGGAGGCCTCCCCGGGCGGCGGCGCGCGAGGCGCCGGCGACCGGCGAGTCCGTCAGGGGCGGGCGACCAGCTCGTGGTGGCGGATCACCTCTTCGATGACGAAGCGCAGGAACTTCTTGGCGAACTCCGGATCGAGCTTCGCCTGCGTGGCGAGCGCTTGGAGCCGCTCGATCTGCGCCGCCTCCCTCTCCGGATCGGCCGGGGCGAGCCGGTGGGCGGCCTTCAGCTCACCCACCTGCCTGGTGTACTTGAAGCGCTCCGCGAGCAGGTGGACCAGCGCCGCGTCGATGTTGTCGATGCTGTCCCGGAGTTCTCGAAGGCGGTCGAGGACCGGGTCGGCTTGGTACCGGTCGTCCTCGGGAGACTGGTCGTCCATTCGCTTCTGGTCCTCCGCTCGGGTCGGTGGTGGAGCCCGTCGTCGCGCCTCGACGGACGCCGGCCGGGCCGGAGGCCTCCCTCGCGGGCACCCGCCGGGCCGGGAGGCCTCCCGGACGGCCGCGACCACGGTAGCCGGTCCCCCCGGGCGACCGGTGAAGATTACACCCACGGGCGAGGTGGGAGGATGACCCTGACCAGGGCGGCGAGGCCGTGTCCGGACGCCCGGCGAGGGCCGCCGCGATCGTGGACAGGGCCGCCGGACCGCGTCCGGGCGGTCGGCGAGGGCTCCCGTGATCGCGTCCGGCCTGGCGATCGAGGGCTCCCGTGATCGCATCCGGCCTGGCGATCGAGGGCCACCGTGATCGCGTCCGGCCTCGTGATCGAGGGCTACCGCGCCCAGGCCTCGCGGCCGGTGGTCACGTCGGCGCCGGTGCGCAGTGCCTCCTCGATCGCCAGGCCGATCAGGTGGTCCTGGCAGCCGTCGGCCAGGGAGTAGGGCTCCGGGGCCTCACCCCGGCACCAGGCCGTCATCCGGCACAGGATCGAGACGACGGCCAGGTCGTCCTCGGAGAAGTGCGCGCCCCGGTACTCGTTGCGGTATACCACGCGCCCGTCGAAGCTGATGTGGTCGAGCTCGCGGCCCTCCAGGTTCAGGTCGACCCCGGTCTGGCGCCGGATGAGCCGCGACTCCACCGGGGTCCTCGGGTCGGCCAGGCGCACCACGCTGTCGTCCACGATCTCTCCCAGCGACCCCCGGACGACGACGCGCCGGGCGCGCAGCGGGTTCCACCACTGGTTGTCGGTGAAGTCGTAGAGCCCCATCCCCTCGGCGAACCCCAGGGTGGCGATCGTGGTGGCCGCCTCCTTCGGCGTGGAGTCGCCCGTCCAGCCGTCCCTGGACAGCGGGTCGGCCAGTGGGCCGGTGAACGAGCGCGCCGTCACCGTGGTCTCCCTGAAACCGGCCCCGAGCAGGTGCCGGATCAGGGACACGGCGTGGTACAGGTGCGTCGAGGAGATCTGCGCGGACGTCACCTGCCCGATGACCCCCTCGCGGACGAGCGCCAGCCTCGCCGCGTGCCCCGGCATGTGCGAGTACTGCTCGGCGACCTGCACCAGGCCGCCGGCCCCGACGGCCGACCACAGGTCGCGCAGCCCGTCCAGGTCGGCGGCCGGGGGAGTCTCCGCCAGCACCGGCACGCCGAACCCCACCAGCTCCTTCGTCACCTCGGGGGTGACCGGCCACGGCACCGAGGGGATGACGAACTCGGGACGCCCGGCCGCGAGCATCTCCTCGACGGAACGGAACGTCGGCACGCCCCAGGCGGCCTCGACCTCGGCGCCGCGCTCCCGCGACCTGGTCACCACGCCGGACACCGACAACCGCTCCGGCAGCTGCCTGGCCAGGCGTACGAAGAACTCCGAACGCCACCCGCTGCCGACCAGGCCGAAACGTCCCGCTGACTGTGAGGTCATCGCACTTCCTTGGAGAAGGGGGGCCGCGTCGTGACCGGCCCGGACGGGTTCGCCGGACCCCGCGCGTCACGAGGCGGGTATCGGACAGGACACTACTCGGAAAGGCCGGCCGGGCCCGCGCGCCTCCGGGGCGGTCCGGCCCGCCCTTGTGGGGGGAGTGTCAGCCCGCCGGGTGGCGGTCGCGGCGGGTGCGGAGCTTGTGGCGGTTGCCGCAGCGGTCCATCGAGCACCAGCGCCGGGCCCCCGGGCGTGAGGTGTCGAGGAAGAGCAGCAGGCAGCGCTCGCCCCCGCACATCCTGACCCGGTCGAGGGCCGGTCCGCCGAAGACCTCGACGGCGTCGCGGGCCACCATGGAGAGGAACTGCGCCCCGGTGACGGGGGAGGCCCATCCGCGTTCCAGGGCGGGACCGATGACCGGGACGGGCGGCGGCGCCGCGGCGGCCTCGTTCAGCGCGGCGAGGTCGGCCCCGGAGAAGGCGCGCGAGCCCGAGGCCGCGGTGGCGGCGAGCCGCTGGAGGGCGGCGCGGAGGCGAAGCGTGGCGGCGAGTTCTCCGGCGGAGACCTGGACGAGGTCGCCGAGCCCCGCCCTGGAGTGCGGGATCCAGGCGGCGAGGTCGCCGGGCGTGTGCAGCCGCTCCCACTTCGAGAGTTCTCCCTCACCCCCGGTGAGGAGAAGCTCCAGGCAGAGCGTGCCGGCGTCGAACCTGAAGCTCTGCCCGTCGAGACCGACGAGCCTCATACCGGTTGCCAAGGTCATGCACCGAGTGTAACACTTGACACCGGTTAAACCAGTGTCAACGAGAGGGAGAGCGACGATGAGCCCTGACCGTGAGCGGATCGAACGTGAGCTGATCGAACTGTCCGAACGGGCCTGGGAGGCCAACAGGAACGGCGACGCGGAGTTCTACGACCGCTTCCTCACCGAGGCGCCGCTGAGCGTGTCGCACTGGGGGGTCATGGACGATCGGGAGGCGATCCTGAAGGGGTTCGCCGAGAACCGCAACCCGTACACGCGCACGGACCTGAGCGACCACCGGGTGACCGTGCTGGGCGACGGCGGCGCGCTCCACACCGCCACCGTGGAGATCGACGTGCTCGTCGACGGCACGGACAAGCAGACCATGAGGGTCTTCGCCACCACCGCGCTGACCCGCCGCGACGGCGAGTGGAAGGCCGCCCTGTTCCAGGTCACCCCGGCACCCGCCGGGTGATCGCCGAGATGGCGCAGCCCTTCTTCCCGGCCCACGGCAACACCGGTCCCGGAGTGAGGACACTCATCATGGCGGTGTCGTTCAGGATGGACCCGAAGGGCGGCCGGAGTCCCGGCCGCCCGGGTGCCGGGGGAGCGCGCCCCTGACACCGTTCGCGGACGACGGCGAACCGGGGACAGACGGCGGGAGAGACACGTGAACACCTTGTCGGGTCTGGCTGCCAACCCCGCGCTGCCGGCGAGTCTCATGCTCCGCATGCTCGGGCCGGAGGCGTCGGCCGACGCACTGCCGTATCTGGCGTGGCGAGCCGATCTGCCGGACCAGGTGGTGGAGGCCTTCATCGGCCACCACGACGCCAAGGTCAGGGAGTGGTTCGCCGACAACCCCCATGTTCCGTCGGAGGTCCGATCCAGGCTCGCCGGGGATCCCGTCCTTCGCGTGCGCTGGGCGCTGGCCGCGGGTCCGGAGTGGGGGCGCTTCCAACGCGGGACCACGCCGTTGACCGAGGCCGCCTACGACCGTCTGGCCCGTGATCCCTGCGTCGAGATCCGGTGTGAGCTGGCCCAGAGGTGGCAGACCCCCGCTCCCGTGCTGACCGCGCTGGCGGCGGATCCGGCGCCCGAGGTGCGGAAGACGGCGTGTTCCGGTTGGGATCTACTCCCTTCGCATGCCAGAGAGGCCCTGCTGGACGACGCGGACCCGTCGGTGAGGCGGGCGGCCGCGCTGAAGGGCTACCGGGAGCGTCCGGGACTGCTCGGCGGGATTCTCGCGAGCGACGACGCGCTACAGGTGGTGGGCGAGGCACCGCTGCCGCGCCCGTCGGCCGAAGGCTACGCTCGCAGTGGCGACGCGGGGCATCGCCGCGCGGTCGCCGGGAATCCGTACCTGGACCGCGACCTGGTGGAGGAGCTGTCCGCCGACCCCGATCCCGGCGTCCGCCTGACGGTCTCGCTTCGTCCGGAACTCACAGAGGCGCAACGTGCCGCCATTGACTACGACCCTGACCTGTATGTCGTGCATGTTCCGTTGCCGTGGATCCGCGACCGCTTCGCCGACGCCGCCGCGATGGCCCGTTGTGTGGAATCGGCTCACGTGGTGCTGCGCCGCAGCGCCGCCTGCGACCCGGACCTCGGGCCGGACCTGCTGGGACGGCTCGCCCGCGACGACGATCGAGCGGTCCGGCTCCTGCTGGCCGAACACCATCCGGGTGCGCCCGCCGACCTCCTGCTGCGCGTGGTCCTGGACGGCGCCGGCTACTCGGAAGGCGAGCTGACCGGCAGACCGTACTTTCCGCGAGCGGGTCTGGCCCGTTTCGCCGGCTCGCCGCGCCCGGCTGAGCGACGCCTGGCCGTGCTGGCCCCAGAGGTCACCGCGGACGTCATCGAGCGGCTGAGCCATGACGACGCGCGGAGCGTCCGGATCGCCGCGGCCCGGGATCCGCGCCTGCCGGTCACCCGGATGCTCGCGCTCCTCCGGGACGCCGACGAGCGGATCGCGTTCTCGGCGGCGGCCAACCCCGCACTCCCGGTGGAGGTCATGGCCGAGCTCGTCCAGAAGGCCCGGCGACATGGATGAGCGAGCCTTCTCGTTCCACCTCACTCCGGGAGGCGGCCCTCGCCGGTGAGACGCGGGTCTGGCTCGAAGGCCGTGAAGCGGCCGGCGACGGTGACCCTTTCGTCGGCGCGGGTGGGTCCGGCGATCGCGGTCTCGTCACGTGACGCGCATGGGAACGACCGCGCCCGCCGCAGGAAGGCGCGTCCCGCGCTGAACACCACCTGGTGATCAGATTTCCGCGACGCCCCCACGAGCATCGGGCGGCCGAGCACGTCCGGCCGGGGAAGCATCCTGTCACCCTTCGGGTAACTGTTTGCACTGTTATAGTCGAAGGCAAACAGTAGGAGGTTACCTCATGATCACCCCTCTCCCGCCCAAGCTGTCCCGCCCACCCGACCACGCCGCGCCGGGCAGGCTGCGGCGCCTGATCCTGACGCTCGCCGGCCCGCCGTTCCTCCTGATCGTGCCCATGGTCCTGGTCAGCCTTTACGGTGAGCGCCTGCCCGGCCGCGTCCACGTGCAGAACTGGGTCGTCGACACCCAGCGCGCGGCCACCTGGCAGGACTGGCTCGCGCAACCCCTCTGGGGGGTGGTGGTGTGGTTCGAGGTGCTGTCCCTCGTCTTCTTCCTGTGCTACTGGCACCTGCCCCAGGTCCAGCGGGGCCTGGTGGTCGGTAGCTTCGTCGTCGGCCTGTCCGTTCCGGTGTCCGGCACGCTGTGGCTGCTGACGCTGGCCGACGCCCCCGGCACCGGGGCCCGGCCCGCCTGGCACCTGGTGGTGGAGATCGTCGCCACCGCGGGGGCGGTCGTCCTGGGCTGGGTGGCGGCGGGTCCGCTGCCGTCGCCGCCCGCGGTCACCGCCGCGCCACCGCCGCACGCGCCCGCCATGGCGCTCGGCCGGGCACAGCGTGCCATGTTCGTGACCTCCACCTGGTCGGCGCGCAGGCTGCTGGTCGCCGCGGTGCTGGCCGTGTTCACCGTGTGGAGCGCGTTCGACGGTTCCGGCGTATGGCAGGTAACGGTGATGCTGGCACTGTGGGCGGTCTTCGAGGCGGCGCAGGCGCGCACCCACCTGCAGATCGACGGCTCGGGGGTCACGGTGCGGATCCCCTGGCTGCCCAGCCTGCGCCGGACGGTGCCCTACCAGGTGGTACGGTTCGCCGAGGCCAGGCGTGAGGCTCCTCCCGGGAGATACAGGCTGGACGACCGGCGGATGGGCTGGGGCGTCATCGGCGGTAAGGGGCCGGTGCTCGTCCTGTCGCTCAGCGACGACCGGTGGTTCGTCTACTCCACGCGCGAGGCGGAGGTGGCGGCCGCGCTGGTCAACGGATGGCTGAGCAGAGAACGACAGGAGGGGACGGCGTAGTGCTGATCACGGTCGACCCCTCCTCGGCGCAGTCGCTCGCCGACCAGGTGGCGGGCTCCGTGCGCGCCGCGCTGGCCAACGGCATGGCCGCCCCCGGGGACCGGCTCCCCTCCGCGCGCAACGTGGCCGCCAGCCTCGGCATCAACCTGCACACCGTTCTGCGGGGCTACCAGCAGTTGCGCGACGAGGGGCTGGTGGAGCTACGCCGCGGCCGGGCGGCCGTCATCACCGGCACGGCCGACCAGGTCCGCCTCCGGCTCGCGGCGGCGGCCGAGGAGTTCGCCAGGGCCGCCCTGCACGCCGGAGCCTCCGACGAGGAGGCACTCGCCGCGGCGCGGGAGGCGCTGCTCGCCGTGCGCGACTGACCGGAGGGCGGGGTTCGATATGCGGGTGTACGCCGGAGCGACCTTCGGCCGCACGCGGGGCGCCGCCGCCCCTTGTCGCCGCCCCCGCCGCCCCTCGCCGCCTCCGTCGGCGGATGGCGACGCGGGTCGATGCGCGGGCGGCCGTTCGACACGGCCGCCCGCGACCTCACGACCCCGCGACCTCACGACCCCGCGACCTCACGGCTTCACTGCTTCACGGCCAGGCCGCCGTAGGCCCACGCGTGGCCGCCGCCGGGAATCGATTCCTGGTACTGGTCCTCGTCCGGTCGCCAGGTGACCACTTCGACGAGCCCGGGAGGCACCATCGTCCAGTCCTGGAAGAACCTCGTCACCTGCGCGTGGCTCCGCGGGACCATGGGCGCCGAACTTCTGTCATAGGGCTTGGTGAACTCCTCCGAGGGCACCTGCGGCGCGAAGTCGAGCGTGATGTGCGACAACAGCATCCGGCTGCCTGAGGGGACGGCCGCCTTGTACCGCTCGACCAGCTCGTAGGGTTTCTCCTCATCGGTGATGAAGTGCATGACGCCGGCCATGATGAGCGCCACCGGCCGGGTGAAGTCGATGACTTTGTTGATCTCCGGATGCGACAGGATCCCGTCCGGATCCCGCAGATCGGCCTCGATAACCGTCGTCATGCCTTCACTGCTGCTCGCCAGCAGGGCTCGTCCATGGACCAGGACGACGGGATCGTTGTCCACGTACGCCACGTGAGCCGCTGGATTGATCCGCTGAGCGATCTCGTGAGTGTTCCCCTGGGTGGGGATGCCGGTGCCGATGTCCAGGAACTGGGTGACTTCGGTGTTGTCGGCGAGATGGCGTACGGCCCGGCCGAGAAACGCCCGATGGGCGCGCACCCCCTCCCGCGTGCCGGGTGAGAGTTCGACGAGCCGCTCCGCCGCCTCGCGGTCGGCCGCGAAATGGTCCTTGCCGCCCAATAGGTAGTCGTATATGCGTGCCGGATGAGGAATCGTCGGGTTGATCCGCGCGCCGGGCGCATTGGCGTCGGCCGACCGTGCGTTTGATCGGTTGATTGAATCGGCCATCGGTGCTCCTTGAGAATGTGTCCGTATCGACGCGACCGCCGACACCGCGACTTGTCGCAAACCGGTTCGCCGCTTACCGGAATCCCTGATCTCCGATACCGGCGATCATGGCTCCCGGACGAGAACGGCACGATGAGTTCGCCTCTGTCGTATGACCCCGTCGAATACCGGGGAATGTCGTCCCTTCTGATCTGGTCGGGTCATTGTTCGTCCCGCCGTCCCGCTTCCGTGGCAGGTGGCCGCGGTGCCGCCGGCGGCGGCACCGTCCGCGCGGAGCCCATGCCGAGGATCCCCGGCCATCCCGGCCGGGCGCACGCGTCGCGGGCCGGCGAGACGTCCGCGGGTCCGGGAAGGGGACGGGGTGCGCGAGCTCATGCCTGGGCCTCCATGGCTGGACTGACGATGCGGGAGGGCGTGGGGTGTCCGTGTGTACGGCGCCGCGTCCGGTCGGGACGCGCGTCACCGGCCGTCGAAGGCGGTGATCACTCGCCGCGCACCATCGCCGAGTCGAGAGAGGCGCCCCGAGGGACCCAGTGTGGAAAAGGTCACCGAAAGTCGTCAAGGGTTCTCTGATAGTTTTCGGCTCCTTTCTGGCCCCTGCGCCCTCTGAAGACGGACATTCGGCTTCGGCTACGCCGTTTCCAGGCGATCTGTGGCCTGAAATTTTCAGCTTGTCACCTTAATAATCAGCGGCCGGTGGGACGCCTTCAGGTGACCGGCCACCTGTCCTCGCCCGGCGAGCGGCGGGGCGCGGCGCCCGGAAGGTCGTTCCGGACCGTCCGGGCTCGCGTAGGGGAGGCGTCAAGCCTCGGGGCCGGGGCGTATGGGACCCGTCAAGACGCGCAGTAAGTGCGAAAAACGGCGGTTTCCTTACATGTGCCCCGCCCGTCGGGTGGTGGCGAAACAAACCCCGGATTCGAGGAGTGGGGATGGCAGACGTCATCTTCGTCGCCCTGACGATCGCGATTTTCGTGATCCTCGGGCTGGTCGTCAGGGCGGTGGAACGGTTGTGAGTGCCGTCAACGCCGTCGGCCTGGTCGTGGTCGCCGCTCTGGTGATCTTCATGGTCGCGGCCCTGCTCTTCCCGGAGCGTTTCTGATGAGGGAGCGCTCCTGATGTCCTCGACCACGGCCGGGATCCTGTTCATCGGATCCCTCGTCGTCGCCCTCGCGCTGGTCCACCGGCCGCTGGGCGACTACATGTACCGCGTCTACAGCGGTACGAAGCATCTCGCCGTTGAGCGGGTGATCTACCGGCTCGTCGGCGTCCAGCCGGACACCGGGCAGAGGTGGGGCGTCTACGCCCGCGCCCTGCTGGCGTTCTCGGCGATCTCCATCCTGCTGCTCTACGGGCTGCAGCGGCTGCAGGACAGGCTGTTCCTGTCACTGGGCTTCGCCCCGGTGACCGACCACGTCGCCTGGAACACCGCCGTCAGCTTCGTCACCAACACCAACTGGCAGGCGTACTCGGGCGAGTCGACCATGGGCCACCTGGTGCAGATGTCCGGCCTGGCGGTGCAGAACTTCGTGTCCGCCGCGGTGGGCATGGCGGTGGCGATCGCGCTGGTCCGGGGCTTCGCCCGCAGGAAGACCGACGAGCTCGGCAACTTCTGGGTGGACCTGGTCCGCGGCACGATCCGCATCCTGCTGCCCCTCGCCGTCGTCGGCGCCGTCGTGCTGCTGGCCGGCGGCCTGATCCAGAACTTCGCCTCCCCGCACGAGGTGACCACCCTGACCGGCGGCACCCAGGCGATCACCGGCGGCCCGGTGGCCAGCCAGGAGATCATCAAGGAGCTGGGCAACAACGGCGGCGGGTTCTACAACACGAACTCCGCCCACCCGTTCGAGAACGCCAACGCCTGGACCAACTGGGTCGAGATCTTCGCGATCTTCCTGATCCCGTTCGCGCTGCCCCGCACGTTCGGCCGCATGGTCGGCGACACCCGGCAGGGCTACGCGATCGTCGCGATCATGGGAACCCTGGCGCTGGCGAGCGTCGCGCTGCTGACCGGGCTGGAGATCGCCCACGGCGGCACGGTCCCGCAGGCGGTGGGCGCGGCGATGGAGGGCAAGGACGTGCGCTTCGGCGTGCCCAACTCCGGCACCTTCGCCGCCGCCACCACGCTCACCTCCACCGGCGCGGTCAACTCCTTCCACGACTCGTTCACCGCGCTCGGCGGCATGCTCACGATGTTCAACATGATGCTCGGCGAGGTCGCCCCAGGCGGCGCGGGCGCGGGCCTGTACGGCATGCTCGTCCTCGCCGTGATCACGGTCTTCGTGGCCGGGCTCATGGTCGGCCGCACGCCCGAGTACCTGGGCAAGCGGATCGGCTCGCGAGAGATCAAGTTCGCCGCGATGTACTTCCTGGTCACCCCGCTGCTCGTGCTGACCGGCACGGCGCTGGCGATGGGCTCGGCCGAGCAGCGGGCGAGCATGCTCAACAGCGGCCCGCACGGCTTCTCCGAGGTGCTGTACGCCTTCACCAGCGCGTCCAACAACAACGGCTCGGCGTTCGGCGGCATCACGGTCAACACGCCGTGGTACGACGTGGCCCTCGGCCTGTGCATGGCTTTCGGCCGGTTCCTGCCGATCATCTTCGTCCTCGCCCTGGCCGGGTCCCTGGCCAGGCAGGCACCGGTGCCCGTGTCGGCGGGCACGCTGCCCACGCACCGCCCGCAGTTCGTCGGCATGGTCGTCGGCGTGACGGTGATCCTCGTCGCGCTGACCTTCCTGCCCGCCCTGGCGCTCGGCCCGCTCGCGGAAGGAATCCAGTGATGTCCACCCAGACGCTCGAAGCGCCGGGCCGTCCCCCCGCCCCCAAGGACGGGAAGAAGGACGGGAAGGTGGGCGGCGGCCTCCTCGACCCCAGACAGCTGCTCACCTCGCTGCCCGAGGCGGTGCGGAAGCTCAACCCGGTCACGCTCTGGCGCAACCCGGTGATGCTGATCGTCGAGATCGGCGCGGTCTTCACCACGGTGCTCGCCGTGCTCACCCCGTCGTTCTTCGCCTGGGCCACCGTGGTGTGGCTCTGGCTGACGGTGATCTTCGCCAACCTGGCCGAGGCCGTCGCCGAGGGGCGCGGCAAGGCCCAGGCGGCCACGCTGCGCGCCGCCAAGCGCGACACCACGGCGCGGCGGCTGCGCGGGCGCGACTCCACCGAGTGGGACGTCGTCGGAGCCCCCGAACTGCTGCGCGGCGACTTCGTCGTCGTGGAGGCCGGGGAGATCATCCCTGGTGACGGCGACGTGGTCGAGGGCATCGCCTCGGTGGACGAGTCGGCCATCACCGGCGAGTCCGCCCCGGTCATCCGCGAGTCGGGCGGCGACAGGTCGGCGGTGACCGGCGGCACCAAGGTGCTGAGCGACCGGATCGTCGTCGAGATCACCCAGCGCCCCGGCGAGAGCTTCATAGACCGGATGATCGCCCTGGTCGAGGGCGCCGACCGGCAGAAGACGCCCAACGAGATCGCGCTCAACATCCTGCTGGCCGCCCTGACGATCATCTTCCTGGTCGCCACCGCGACCATGCAGCCGCTGGCGATCTACGCCAAGGCCCAGAACCCCGGCGTACCGGACTCGCTCGCCCTGACCGGGGACGGCGTCTCCGGCATCGTGCTGGTCGCGCTGCTGGTCTGCCTCATCCCGACCACCATCGGGGCGCTGCTGTCGGCGATCGGCATCGCGGGCATGGACCGCCTCGTCCAGCGCAACGTCCTGGCGATGAGCGGCCGCGCGGTCGAGGCCGCCGGCGACGTCAACACCCTGCTGCTGGACAAGACCGGCACCATCACGCTGGGCAACCGGCAGGCGTCGGAGTTCCTCACCGCCCCCGGCGTCTCCGCCGACGAGCTGGCGACGGCCGCGCAGCTGGCCAGCCTCGCCGACGAGACCCCCGAGGGCCGCTCCATCGTGGTCTACGCCAAGCAGGCGTACGGCCTGCGGGAGCGCGAGCCCGGCGAGCTCGCCCACGCCGAGTGGATCGGGTTCACCGCGCAGACCCGGATGAGCGGCGTCGACCTCGACGGCCGCCAGGTCCGCAAGGGCGCCGCCACCGCCGTGATGAAGTGGGTACGCGAGCACGGCGGCCACCCCACCGAGGAGGTGGGGAGCATCGTCGACGCCGTCTCCGGCTCCGGCGGCACCCCGCTGGTCGTCGGGGAGGTCGTCGAGGGCAAGGCGCGCGTCCTGGGCGTCGTCCACCTCAAGGACGTCGTCAAGCAGGGCATGCGCGAGCGCTTCGACGAGATGCGCAGGATGGGCATCCGCACCGTCATGATCACGGGCGACAACCCGCTGACGGCGAAGGCCATCGCCGACGAGGCGGGCGTGGACGACTTCCTCGCCGAGGCCACGCCCGAGGACAAGCTCGCCCTGATCAGGTCGGAGCAGGAGGGCGGCAGGCTGGTCGCGATGACCGGTGACGGCACCAACGACGCGCCCGCGCTCGCGCAGGCCGACGTCGGGGTGGCGATGAACACCGGCACCTCGGCCGCGAAGGAGGCCGGCAACATGGTCGACCTCGACTCCAACCCGACCAAGCTCATCGAGATCGTCGAGATCGGCAAGCAGCTGCTCATCACCCGCGGCGCGCTCACGACCTTCTCGATCGCCAACGACGTCGCCAAGTACTTCGCGATCATTCCCGCGATGTTCGCGGCGGTCTACCCGGGCCTGGACGCGCTGAACGTCATGCGCCTGTCCAGCCCGCAGTCGGCGATCCTGTCCGCGGTCGTCTTCAACGCGGTCGTCATCGTCGCGCTGATCCCGCTCGCCCTGCGCGGCGTGCGCTACCGCCCCTCCAGCGCCTCGAAACTGCTCAGCCGCAACCTCTACGTCTACGGCCTGGGCGGCATCGTCGTGCCCTTCGCCGGCATCAAGCTGATCGACCTTCTCATCCAGTTCCTTCCGGGGATGTCGTAATGGAACGCCTGCCCAGCTGGATACGCCAGCATCTCGCCGCGCTCCGCGCGCTGCTCGTCCTCACCCTGGTCACCGGGGCCCTCTACCCGCTGGTGATCACCGGCGTCGCCCAGGCCGTGTTCAACGGCGGGGCCAACGGCTCCCTCGTCCAGAAGGACGGCAAGGACGTGGGCAGCGCGATCGTCGGCCAGAGCTTCACCGACGCCGACGGCAAGCCGGTCGGCAGGTACTTCCAGAGCAGGCCGTCGGCGGCCGGTGACGGCTACGACATGCTCTCCACCGCCGCGAGCAACCTCGGGCCCGAGGACGTCCTGGACGTTCTGCCGGTCCCGGGGGCGAAGGACGACGAGGGCAACCCGGACGAGGGCAAGCAGAGCCTGCTCACCCAGGTCTGCGCCCGCTCCAGGGCCGTCGGGGAGCTGGAGGGGGTGAGCGGCGCCCGGCCGTACTGCACCCCGGACGGGGTCGGCGCCGTGCTGAAGGTCTTCCCCGCCGTCGGCACCCCGACCCGGGCCGTCAGCGTCAACCAGGCCTGCCCCGCCACCCCGTTCGTCGCCGAGTACCGCGGCGTCAAGGTCGAGTGCGGCAAGCCGGGCGAGGACTACGCGGCCGGGCGCACCGTCCCGGTCCGCGGCACGGCCAGGGCCGTGGTGCCCGCGGACGCGGTCACCGCCAGCGGCTCCGGCCTCGACCCGGACATCTCCGTCGCGTACGCCGACCTCCAGGCGGCCCGGGTGGCCAGGGAGCGCGGCATGCCGGTGGAGCGGGTGAGGCAGCTGATCGCGGCGAACACCACCGGCCGCTCTCTCGGCTTCATGGGAGAGCCGGCGGTGAACGTCCTCGAACTCAACCTGGCGCTCGACCGATGAGCAGGGGGCGGGGGCGGCTGCGCATCTTCCTCGGAGCCGCGCCGGGTGTCGGCAAGACGTACACGATGCTGTGCGAGGGGCGCCGCCGCCTCGCCAGGGGCACCGACGTCGTCGTGGCCCTCGTCGAGACCCACGGCCGCCCCCGCACCGCGGAACTCCTCGACGGCGTGGAGGTCGTCCCGCGCGCGAGCCTGGCCCACCGGGGGAGCGTGTTCACCGAGCTCGACGTGGACGCCGTCATCGCCAGGAGGCCGAAGGTCGCCCTGGTCGACGAGCTGGCCCACACCAACGTGCCGGGCTCGCGCAACGCCAAGCGCTGGCAGGACATCGAGGAGATCCTCGACGCGGGCATCGACGTCGTCTCCACCGTCAACATCCAGCACCTGGAGTCGCTCAACGACGTGGTCGAGGAGATCACCGGGGTGGCCCAGCGCGAGACGGTGCCCGACGAGGTGGTGCGCCGCGCCGACCAGGTGGAACTGGTGGACATGGCGCCCGAGGCGCTGCGCCGGCGGATGGCGCACGGCAACGTGTACGCGCCGGAGAAGGTCGACGCGGCCCTGTCGAACTACTTCAGGGTCGGCAACCTGACCGCGCTGCGCGAGCTGGCGCTGCTGTGGGTGGCGGGCAAGGTCGACGACCAGCTCGACCGCTACCGCGCCGAGCACGGCATCGCCGGCACCTGGGAGGCGCGCGAGCGCGTCGTGGTCGCGCTGACCGGCGGCCCGGAGGGCGACACGCTGGTACGGCGGGCCGCCAGGATCGCGGGCCGGAGCAAGGGCGCCGACCTGCTGGCCGTGCACGTCACGCGCGCCGACGGCCTGGCCGGGGCCGACCCGGCGAGCACGGCCCGCCAGCGCACGCTGGTGGAGGACATGGGCGGCACCTACCACCAGGTCGTCGGCGACGACGTGCCGACCGCCCTGCTGGACTTCGCCCGCGGCGTCAACGCCACCCAGCTGGTGCTGGGGGCCTCCCGGCGCGGCCGGTTCGCCCAGATCCTCTCCCGGGGGGTCGGGGTGACCACGACCGCGCGGTCCGGGTCCATCGACGTCCACATGATCACCCACGACAGGGTGCGGCGCGGGCGCGACCGCGCCCCGTCGCGGGCCGCGCTGACCCGCACCCGCCGGGTGGCGGGCTGGGTCCTGGCGATCCTCGGGCTGCCGCTCCTGACCATGGCGCTGCACCCCTTCCGCGGCGACGTGAACCTGCCGAGCGACATACTGCTCTTCCTGCTCATGGTGGTGGTGGTCGCCCTGGTGGGCGGCATGTGGCCGGCGGTCACCGCCGCCGTGCTCGGCTTCCTGCTGCTCAACTACTTCTTCACCGCGCCGGTCGACCGTTTCACCATCGCCGACCCGGAGAACCTGTTCGCGCTGAGCGTCTACGTGCTGGTGGCCGTCATGGTGAGCGCGGTCGTGGACGTCGCCGCCCGCCGGACCCGGGAGGCGGCCCGCGCCCGCGCCGACGCCGAGGTCCTCTCCACCCTGGCCGGGCACGTGCTCCGCGGCGAGCACGCGCTCGCCTCGCTGCTCGCCCGGCTGCGGGAGACCTTCGGGCTCGCCTCGGTCACCCTGCTGGAACGCACCGGCGAGCAGGGCCCCGACGACCAGTCCGACCCGGAGGCGTGGCGGATCGTGGCCACCGCCGGTGAGGCGCCGTGCACCTGCCCGGGGAGCGCGGACACCGACGTGGTCATCGACGAGCGGCTCGTCCTGGCCATCAGGGGCAGGCTGCTGGAGGCGTCCGACCGGCGGGTGCTGGAGGCGTTCGCCGCCGAGGCGGCGGTGGCGCTGCGCCAGGACCGGCTCGCGGCGGAGGCGGAGCAGGCCAGGCCGCTGGCCGAGGCCGACAGGATGCGCACCGCGCTGCTCGCCGCGGTCAGCCACGACCTGCGCACCCCGCTTGCCTCGGCCAAGGCGGCCGTGGAGAGCCTGCGCAACACCGGCATCGACTGGTCGCCGCGCGACAGGGAGGAGCTGCTCGCCACGGCCGACGAGTCCCTGGCCAAGCTGGACCGCCTGGTGGCCAACCTGCTGGACATGAGCCGCCTGCAGGCGGGGGTGCTCGGGCTGAGGCTGGAGCCGACCGCGCTGGAGGAGATCGTGCCGCGCGCCGTCGACGACCTCGGCCCGCTGTCGTCGCGGATCGAGGCGGACCTCTCCGTCGAGCTGCCCGAGGTCGTCGCCGACCAGGCGCTGCTGGAGCGCATCCTGGTCAACCTCATGTCCAACGCCGTCCGCTACAGCCCCGAGGACCGCAAGGTCCTCGTCATGGCCGGGGAGTACGGCGACCACGTGGAGATCCGCGTCGTCGACCGCGGCACGGGCATCCCGCCCGACGCCTACGACCGCGTCTTCATGCCCTTCCAGCGGCTCGGCGACCGCGACAACCACACCGGCGTGGGCCTGGGCCTCGCGCTCTCCCGGGGGCTCGCCGAGGCGATGGCCGGGACCCTGCTGCCGGACGAGACACCAGGGGGTGGCCTCACCATGATCCTGACACTTCCCGTCTCCTCCCGGGCGCGGGTACGCGCCTCGGTGGAGCAGCCGTGACCCGCGTCCTCGTCGTCGACGACGAGCCCCAGCTGCTGCGCGCCCTGCGCATCAACCTCGCCGCGCGCCACTACGACGTGGCCGTGGCCCCCGACGGCGGCGCGGCCCTGCGCCAGGCCGCCGACTGGCATCCCGACCTGGTCGTGCTCGACCTCGGCCTGCCCGACCTCGACGGGATCGAGGTCATCCACGGCCTGCGCGGCTGGACCACCGTCCCGATCATCGTGCTCTCCGGCCGTACGGGAGGATCCGACAAGGTCGACGCGCTGGACGCCGGAGCCGACGACTACGTCACCAAGCCGTTCGGTATCGACGAGCTTCTCGCCCGCATCCGGGCCGTCTCCCGGCGCAGCGCGCTGCACGACGCGGAGCTCGCCGAGATCCGCGTCGGCGACCGGGTCGTGGACCTGGTCGACAAGACCGTCTCCGGCGGCGTACGGCTGACGCCCACCGAGTGGCACCTGCTGGAGATCCTGGTCCGCAACCCCGGCAAGCTCATCACCCAGCGGCAGCTGCTGACGGAGGTCTGGGGCGCCAAGTACCTCAGGGAGACCCACTACCTGCGCCAGTACATGGCCCAGATGCGTAAAAAGCTGGAACGGGACCCGGCCCACCCGGTCCACCTGCTCACCGAGCCCGGCATGGGGTACCGCTTCCAGCCCTGACCAGCCCTGACCAGCCCTGACCAGCCCTGACCAGCCCTGACCGGCCCTGACCGGGCCGGCGCCCGCCACGGCCGGGCCGGGCGGCGGGGCCGCGCACGTCGCCGATCACCGCCGGCCGGGCACGCCCCCCGCCGGGCACGCCCCCGCCGGGCGACGCCGGCACCCGGCCCCGGCGACCGGCGGGCTCAGCGGACCCGGTCGTAGACGAGGGCCAGCGTGCCGTGCTCGCCCGCGGCCTGGCTCGCGAGCGTCCACCGCCCCGCGGGCAGGCCGTCGTCGAAGAGGCGCGGCCCGCCGCCGAGGAAGACCGGGAGGACGGTGAGCGCCAGCCGGTCGACCCTGTCGGCCGCCAGCAGCGCCTTGATGACGCTCGCGCTGGAGAGCACGAGAATGTCGCCGCCCTCGGTCCCCCTGAGGTCCGCGACCACCTCGGCGGCCGGTCTGTCGACGATCGTCGTCCGCTCCCACGGCGCCTCGCCCAGGGTGGAGGACAGGACCACCTTGTCGGTGTCGACGAGCCACTTCGCGAAGCCCTCGTCGCGCGGGTCGGCCCCCTCCGCGCCGATGACGGTGGGCCAGAAGCCGAGGAACCCCTCGGCGTTGACCCGCCCGAGCAGGGCCGTCGTCGCCGGCTCCCACAGGCCCGCCAGGTGGTCGCGGGCGAGGTCGGTGTGCGCGTACGGCATCACCCAGCCCATGTCCCGGGAGCCGCCCGGCCCGGCGTAGTGACCGTCGAGGGAGAGGTTCATGTTGGTGACGACCCTGCGGCCGCCGGTCTGCTGCGTCACTTCGTGCTCCTGGTGTCGGTGTCGCCGATGGCGGGAGTGGTATCGGTGCCGGTGGTGTCGTGCGGGATCGCCGCGAGGGTCGCCGCGAGCTTGTCGAGGCTCTGGCCGAAGCCGATCTCGATGCCCGCGACGAAGTCCGCGGAGTCGACCGTGCTGTCGGTGATCCGGTAGCCGACGTCGAGGTCCGTTCCGGTGCCGGTGGGCCGGAGGGAGAGGTCGAGGTGGGCGGTGAAGGCGACGCCGCCGCCGGGAAGCAGCGGGAAGAGCCGGTAGGCGAGGCGCTCGCCGGGGCGTACGTCGTCGACGACCCCCTCCGCGCGCCCGGCGACCAGGTCGGAGCCGTCGGCGTCCTCGGCGTCGCGGTACTCGTGGACGATCCGCCCACCCGGTCGCGCCTCGAACACGAGCTCGGAGACGCGCAGGTCGTCGGGCGTCCACCACCGGGCGAGCAGGGAGGAGTCGGTCAGGTGACGCCAGACCAGCTCGGGGCGCCCCGCCAGCGACCGCAGGAACCTGAACGTGCGGCCGTCGGCCCAGCCCGGCCCCTCGGCGGCGAGCCGCTCCGCGTCGAGGCTGAGCCCGTAGCGGTCGTAGGTCTCGCGCGGGCCGCCGGCCTGGTCCGCGGCGTCGGCGAGCCGGCCGAGCGCGGCCGCCAGGTCCCGCAGGGAATCGGAACGGAGCGCGTAGATGCGGCGCTGGCCGGTGCGCCGGCAGGTGACGACGCCCGCGCGCTCCAGGGTCTGCAGGTGCTTGGTCGTCTGCGGCTGGCGCGCCCCGGCGAGCTGGGCGAGGACACCGACCGACCGGGGCCGCTCGGCCAGCAGGTTCACGAGCCGCCAGCGGGCCGGGTCGGCCAGCGCGGTGAGGAGTGCGTCCATGAAGCTAAGTATTCTTCATAGAGAATATTCGTGTCAAGGAATAAGAAGGACTGTGATCACCATGCTCCGCTGGAGGTCACCGGCAGCCGGGGAAGGCCGTACGCCTTCCCGCATCGGGTCCGGGTCGTTCGGAGATGTCACGGGCGGAGGTGCTATCTCGTCATACGCGGTGCGGGCAACCTTCGATCAAGGAGTGGACGATGAACCTCGCGCTGTGGATCGCTGCCGGGCTGCTGGCCGCGGTGGCCTTGGCCGGCGGCATCAGCAAGACATTCGTGCCCAGGGAGAAGCTGGCCGCGGTCCACGGGGGAGGATGGACCGGCGACGTCGGCGCCACCTTCGTCAAGACCCTCGGTGTCCTCGAACTCCTGGCCGCGGCCGGCCTGATCCTGCCCGCCGTGCTCGGCGTCGCGCCGGTTCTGGTGCCGGTGACCGCGCTCTGCTGGGTCCTGCTGATGGTCGGCGCGATGATCACCCACGGCCGCCGTGGCGAGTTCGGCTTCATGGTGCTGAACCTGGTCTATCTCGCGCTCGCGGCGTTCATCGCGTGGGGCCGCCTCGGCCCCGAGTCCTTCAGCGGCTGACCGGTGCTGACGCGCGGTCCCCGGCCCGCCGGCCCTGTCATGCCCGAGACCGCGGGGCGGACGGGCGTCCCGTCTCGCGGGGCGATCGCCGATCATAGGAGTGTTCGCGGCGGGTGGCGCCAGGGCCTCAGGAAGGAGCCGGCGTGAGCGGGACCGAGGAGTTCCAGGAGCTGCGGCCGCTGCTGTTCTCGATCGCCTACCGGATCCTGGGCGGCGTGAGCGAGGCCGAGGACGCGGTCCAGGAGACTTGGCTGCGCTTCGAGGCGTCCTCGACACGGCCCAGGTCGGTCAAGGACTTCCTCTCGGCCACGGTGACCCGGATCTCGATCGACGTGCTGCGCTCGGCCCGCGTGCGGCGGGAGGAGTACGTGGGACCGTGGTTCCCCGAGCCGCTGCTCGCCGACCCCTACGAGGATCCGGCGCGGTCGGCGGAGCTGGCCGACTCGGTGTCGATGGCGGCCCTGTTGCTGCTGGAGCGGCTCAGCCCGCTGGAGCGGGCGGTGTTCGTGCTGCGGGAGGTGTTCGACTTCGGCTTTCCCGAGGTCGCGTCGGTGGTGGGACGCTCGGAGGCGGCGTGCCGCCAGCTCGCGATGCGGTCGCGGCGCCACATGGCCGCGGGCCGGCCCCGCTTCGAGGCGGACCGCGAGGAGCGCGAGCGGCTGGCGGCGCGGTTCTTCGACGCCTTCCGCGAAGGTGACGTCGCGGGCCTGCGGGAACTGCTCGCCGCCGACGTGTCGATGGTCGGTGACGGCGGCGGCAAGGCCCCGCAGCTGGCCGGGGCCGTCGTCGGCGCCGGGAGGGTGGCCCGGCTGCTCGGCCTCCTCTTCCCCAGGATGGCCCGGGTCGACGTGACGTTCGAGCCGCACGAGGTCAACGGCGAGCCGGGTGCGATCTTCCGCGACCGGGACGGCAGGGTGCTCAACATCCTGGCGCTCG
The DNA here is from genome assembly GCF_059358815.1 of Streptosporangium nanhuense. NCBI lineage: Bacteria > Bacillati > Actinomycetota > Actinomycetes > Streptosporangiales > Streptosporangiaceae > Streptosporangium > Streptosporangium nanhuense. Next base: position 290,683 of record NZ_JCADBG010000010.1, on the reverse strand, counting down.
ACGTGCTCGACGGGCGGATCCAGACGATCCGCTCGGTGATCAATCCCGACAAGCTCGGGCACGTGGGCCCGGTGGCGGACGCCTGGGCGATCGACCGCGAGGTGAGACGGGCAGGCCGGCGGGGCGCGACGTGACCGCGCGCGTGACCGCCTCGTCCACGCTGGGGACCCGCGACGTGCGGGCCGGACCGCCCGGGGAAGGAGAGCCGGGGCGGGTCCGGCCGGCGGCTTCATCGCGAGCGGTGCCCGGTTCGGCCTCGACGACGACGAGCGCTTCGGCTGCACGGCGGGAAGGTTCGCCCAGGAGGTCGGCGACCGGGACGACCAGGCGCTGGCCGTCATCCGGGGAGTCTTCCTGGAGCAGCAGCGGCTCCTCCGCGACTGCGTCGCCGCCGCCCAGCGCAACGGCGACCTCGACCCGGACGCCGACCCCCACGCCATCGGTTCCGTGATCCTGTCCCTGAACCGGGTCTTCGACGTGACGGCCAAGGGGGCATCGACGTCGCGACCCTCGACGCCGCGGCCGAGCAGGCCTTCCAGGGCCTGCCGCTGACGTCGCGGTACCGGACGCGCCGGCGGCCCTGACCGGCGACCCGGTCGCGTCGGCGGCCCTGACCGGCGACCCGGTCGCGCCGGTGGCCCCTGACCGGTGACCCGGTCGCGCAGCCGCCGGTCGCCGGCTGTCGCGTCGCCCGTCGCTCCCGGCCGAATCCGGGCCGGCGTCCTCTTCGGGACGACCGGCCCGCCGGTTCCTGGTGACCGCCCCCGTCGCGACGGAGACGCCGGTCCCTACTTCGCGGCGCGCCCTCTCAGGGCGTCGCGCCCCCGCGCCACGATGATGTCGACGGCCTTGACGTCGTCGATGTCGCCGGCCTCGGCGAGCGCCTTCTTGGCCGCGTCGTAGGCGTCCAGGGCCCGGTGCCAGTTGACGTCGTCCCCGCCGCCCTCACCGTCGGCCAGGCGGTCGATCTCCTCGCCCAGCCGCGTCACGTTCTCCTCCTGCGACCGCCTGAGCTTCTCCAGGCGGGCCGCCCGCGCGGCCGCCTCCTGCCTGGAGACCTTTCCGCGCCGCCGCTTGCGGGCGACCACCTTGACCAGCACCCAGAGCGCGACCAGGCCCGCCAGCGAGAGGAAGATCACCCAGCCGATCGCCAGCCGGCTGGACGACCCCGACAGGTCGGCGTCCTTGGCGTGGTCGGTCTTCATGCCGGTGACTTCGGCGTCCACGAAGGTGGCGCCTCGCAGCTCGGTGAAGCGCAGGTCGGCATCGGTCAGCGTCGCCCCGCGGAAGACCGCGTCCTGGAACTTGCCGCTGCTCAGGTCGGCCCGCTCCATCCTGGCGCCGGTGAAGTCGGCCCCGTCGGCCCTGGCGCTGCCGAACTCCGCGCCGCGCAGGTCGGCGCCGCCCAGCCTGGCCTCCGTAAGGTCGGCGCTGCCGAACTCCGCCCCCGACAGGTCCGCCTTCGACAGGTTCGCCCCGGCCAGCTTGGCGCTGCCGAGCGCCGCCCTCGCCATGCGCGCCCCCGTCAGGTCGGCCCCCATCAGCTCGACGCTGCCGAGCCTGGCGCGCTCCAGGCGCGCGCCGCGCAGGTCGGCGCCCTTGAGGTAGCGGATCGTGGCCCCGACGGCCGAGACGTCGCGCAGGATCGCCTTGTCCAGCTTGACGATGCCCAGGTCGACCCCGTCCAGCTTGGCGCCGGTCAGGTCGGCGCAGCTCAGGTCACGGGGGAACTCGGCGACCGAGGTCAGGTCCCAGCCCGCGTACTTCTGCCCGCTGCCCGGCTCGCACGCCGGGTCGGGGGCAGGCAGGCTCTTAGGCACGCCCTTGCTGCCCGCCAGCCGCGCGCCCGTGACGTCGCCCAGCTCGGCCCCGCCGAGGTCGGCGCCCCGGAAGGTCGCCCCCTCAAGCACCGACCCGCGCAGCTGCGCGCCCCGCAGGTCGGCGTCCCGGAACACGGTTTTGATCATCGTGGAGTTGTACATGCGGGCCTTGGACGCCTTGAGGCCGGTGAGATCGGCCCGGCGCATGTCCGTGTTATAGGCGTCGGCGTCGGTCAGGTCGACGCCGACCAGCTTCGCGTCGTCGAACTGGGCCGCGTACGTCTTGGCGCGCACCATCGTGGCCCCGCTCAGGTCGGCCCCCTCGAAGTGCGCGTTGTAGGGCACCGAGTCGTCCATGGTCGCCTCGCGCAGGTCGGCGCCGCGCAGGTTCGCGTAGTACAGCTCCGCCTCCGACAGGTCGGCCCCGCGCAGCTTGGCCCCGGCCATCTCGGCGTTCCCGAGGCGGGCGCCCTTGAGCGAGGCGCCCCGCAGGTCGGCCCCGGTGAGGAGGCTGCGCACGACCACGCCGTCCAGCTTCGCCTTCCGCAGGTCGGCGCAGGACAGGTCGGCGGGCAGCGCGACCCGGGTGAGGTCCTTGCCTGCCAGCCTGGGGCCGCTGCCGGGCCTGCAACCGGCCGTGGCGCCCGCCGCCACCCGGCTGTCCTGGACGGTTCCGGTGTCCTGGACGGTTCCGCTGTCCTGGACGGTCCGGGTGTCCTGAACGGCGTGGGCCGACGCCGCGGGGGCGGGGAGTAGGGCGGCCGGCAGGAGCACGGTCCCGGCGAGCAGGCGGGTAATGCTGTACATGTCTCTCTCACTGTCTCCCCCGAGGCGCGCGGATCCGACCGGCGGGGGAGAGCGGTGCCGGGCGGGAGTTCGTGGACAGGCCGGTGCGGGTGAGGCCCCGAGGGGAGGGGCCGTCCGATGGACCATACGGGAACGCGACCCTTTATAGGAGGGCCCGGTTGCGGCCCGCTTGCGAACCGCCTTCCGTCTCATGGGAGGGCCCGCCTGCGAACCGAGGGCCCGCTTGCGAACCGTCTCCCGCCGCGGCCCGGACCTCTCCCGCGCGAATCGCGGTACCGCGAATCGCGGTACCGCGACGGCGGTGCCGGGGCGGTACTACAGCGGTTCCGAGTCGTCCGTCCGGGACTGTCGCCTCGCCCAGGCGAGCTGCTCGTTCCCGCGCAGTTCCTCCTCCGCGGTCTGCTCCACCCTGGCCATGGCCCAGCGCAGGATCGGCGGCGCCATGAGCGAGGTCACGATCGCCACCAGCACGACGATCGTATAGACCTCGACGCTGAGGATGCCCAGCCGCAGGCCCACCATGGCCACGACCACCTCGATCACCCCCCGCGCGTTGAGCCCCGCGCCCAGGGCCAGGGCCTCCCACTTGTTGAGCTTGCTGAGACGCGCCCCCGCGTACGCCCCGACGAACTTGCCGATGATGGCCACGGCCAGGATGGCGAGCCCGGCGAGCAGGACCATCGGGTCGGCCAGGGACGTCAGGTCCATGCGCAGACCGGCGGTGGCGAAGAAGATCGGCGCGAAGCCGGAGAGCACCACCGTGCGCAGCGGGGCGAGCCGCGCCGGGTCGACACCGCCCGCGTTGCCGATCAGGATGCCGCACACGAAGGCGCCGAAGACGGCCTCCAGGCCCATCGCGTGCGTGGCGGCGGCGGAGAGCAGGAGCAGCACGGCCGCGGTCGCGACGGACGCGCCGGAGTCCTCCTCGCCCCGGGAGGTGAGCCGGAACGCGTGCCGTACCAGCGGGCGCCCCACGGTGAGGGCGAAGACCACGACCGCCAGCAGGCAGGCGAGGGAGACCAGCACGTTCCCGGCGCGCAGGCCGGTGGTGGCCATGGCCGACACGATCGACAGCATGAACCAGCCGAACGCGTCGTCGATCATGCCCGCGGCGAGCGTGAGCTGCCCGACGTTGCGGTGGAGCAGCTTCATGTCCATGAGGGTCTTGGCGATGACCGGGATGGCGCTGACGCACATCGCGACGCCGAGGAAGAGCGCGAAGACCAGCGTCTCCGTGCCGGTGGGAACGAGCGTGGCCGGGAGCAGGAATCCCGCGCCGACGCCGAACGCGAGCGGCACCACCAGCCCGCCGACGCTGACCCCGGCGGCCGTGGAGCCCCGGCGCCGGATCAGCCCCATGTCCATGTGGATTCCGGTGATACCGACGAGCAGCAGCACGCCGATCTGCCCGACCGCGTCGAGCAGGTGGAACTGGGCGCTGTCCTGCGGGAACAGCCAGGTGGACAGGCCCGGTGCGACGTGGGGGAGGAACGACGGGCCCAGGAGCACGCCGACGAACAGCTCGCCGACGACGGCGGGCATGCCGAACCGCCTGGCGAGGCGGCCGAAGACGAGGGCGAGCAGCAGGAGCAGCCCGACCTGGAGCAAGAAGATCAACAGTTGGTGCGCGGCGATCGGCGCCACCGGCGCCGCGAGCGAGACGTGCACGACAGACCCCTCCGGTCTCTCACAAGGCACCGCACTGTCTCCCCAGTCAGGACGGCACGGCGTTCAGCCTGACAAAACGAAGATCGGCCATCAATTCTTGAAGAATTGCCCGAAATGTGCTTTCGCGCGTGCGCTGTATGTTCTGTGGGAGGCATCACACGACCGATCGCGTTCCACTCGCGAGAGCCGGTGGAGGTGAGAGGTCCGGAGGCGGGAAATCGTCTCGCCCGCCATTCGTCCCACCACCCGGAGGGGGCCGCTTCGCCTCCGTCGTGAACGCCGGTGGCACCGCGAACGAGCCGGTTCACCCGCCGGCCGGGAAGGGCCGTCTCGTTCCCGGCGTGAGCGCCGCGGCGCCGCAGATGAGGCCCGCGGGCCCCGGATCAACCGGCGGCGGGACCCAGCAGGGTGTCGACCAGGGCGCGGCCGTATCCGGGGGAGAGGGAGTCGCTCGCGAAGAGGACGCGGTACATCATCGGCGCCAGCACGTGGTCCAGCACCGCGTCCAGCGCGGGCACGTCCTCGCCGCGCTCGACGGCGCGGGTGAGGATGACCTGGATGCGGTCGCTGATGTACGCGCAGCACTGCCCGGTGCTCCGGCCGTCGTCGTCGCCGGCGACGATGTCGCGGGCGACCGCGCGGCCGGTGGGGGAGGACATCTCCTCCAGCCACTCCTCGGCCCAAACCGCGAGGTCGTCCCGCAGGCTGCCGAGGTCGGCGGGGGGGCCGTCGGGCCGCATATGCTCAAGGGCGACGTCGGCCAGCAGTTCCTGCAGGTCACCCCACCTGCGGTAGACGGTCGAGGGGGTCACGCCCGCGCGGGCGGCCACCAGCGGCACGGTCAGGTCGGCGCGGTCGCGCTCGGCCAGGAGGGCCCTGACCGCCTCGTGGACGGCCTGCTGCACCCGCGCGCTCCGGCCCCCGGTGCGTACCGCCTGCCTCGTAGCCATGCGCCGAGCTTAACGCAAAATATTTGCTTCAGTGGGCCTCGGTGTGTACGTTGCTAAACGCAAATCCTTTGCTTTAAAGCTTCGGGAGTTCCCCCATGTCCTCCGTGACCTCGACGTTGCCCGACCACCGGATCCGCCTGGGGACGGGCGCGGCCACGGTGCTCCTGGCGACGACCCTGACCACCTTCATGGCCGCCGCCAGCGCGCCCACCCCGCTGTACGCCGTGTACCAGGGCCACTGGGGCTTCTCCTCCAGCGTCCTGACCGCCATCTACGCCATCTACGCCGTGAGCCTGCTGGTGGCGCTGCTCACCGTGGGCTCCCTGTCGGACCACATCGGGCGCCGCCCGGTGATCCTCGGGGCGGTGGCGCTCGAGACGGTCGCGATGGTGGTCTTCGCCTCCGCCGACGGGGTGACCGCCCTGGTGGTCGCGCGCGTCGTGCAGGGCTTCGCCACCGGCGCCGCGACCGGGGCGCTGGGCGCGGGCCTGCTGGACACGGATCGGACGCGCGGCCCGCTGGTCAACAGCGTGACGCCCGCCCTGGGCCTGGCGGCGGGCGGCCTGGGATCGAGCCTGCTCGTGCAGTACCTGCCCGCGCCGACGCGGACGGTGTTCGTCGTCCTGATCGTCGCGTTCGTGCTGCAGGGCGCCGCGATCCTCCTGCTGCCCGAGTCCGTCAGCCGCCGGGCGGGCGCGCTGGCCTCGCTGCGCCCGCACGTCAGCGTGCCCGCCGGGGCGCGCCGGGTCCTGCTGCTGGTCACCCCGATCACCGTGGCCGGATGGGCGCTCGGCGGGTTCTACCTGTCCCTGGGGCCGTCCCTGGCCCGCGAGGTCACCGGCTCGGCGTCGATCGTGGTGGGCGGCCTGCTGGTCTTCGCGCTGACCATCAGCGGCACCGTCGCGATCCTCGCCCTGCGCTCGTTCCCCGCCCCGCGCGCCATGAGGGTGGCCTCCGTGCTCCTGGCCCTCGGCGTCGGCGTGACCCTGCTCGGCGTGAACACCGGCTCGGTGGCGCTGTTCTTCGGCGGTACGGTCGTCGCCGGGCTGGGCTTCGGCGCGGGCTTCCAGGGGGCCGCGCGCACCCTGCTGCCGGCCGCGGCCCCGCACGAGCGGGCCGGGCTGATGGCCGCCTTCTACATCGTCAGCTACCTCGCCATGGGCATCCCCGCCACCGTCGCCGGGATCGTCGCGGGCCTCCTGCCGCTCGCCGAGCTCACCACGTACTACGGGATCGTCCTCGCCCTCCTGGCCATGGCCGCCCTGGCCGGGACGTTCATGCTCCGCGAGAGGCTTCCCGAGGCGGCGCGCACGGCGTGACCGCTCCCCGGCGGGGGCCCGGCGAACCCGGCGTGGAAGGCTGTCAATCATGACTAATCTGGACATCCCAACGGTGAAGCTGGTCAACGGCGCGGACATCCCGCAGATCGGCCTGGGCACCTGGCCCATGTCGGACGAGGAGGCGGAGGTCGCGGTCGCCGGCGCCGTCGAGATGGGCTACCGGCTGGTGGACACCGCCTACGCGTACCGCAACGAGGTCGGGGTGGGGCGCGGGCTGCGGGCGAGCGGCGTGCCGAGGGAGGAGCTGTTCGTCACCACCAAGCTGAACGGCGAGTGGCACGGCTACGACGCCGCGCAGGAGGCCTACCAGGCCAGCCTGGACCGGCTCGGGCTCGACTACGCCGACCTCTACCTGATCCACTGGCCGCTGCCGCGCAAGGACCGCTACGTGGAGGCGTGGAAGGGCATGGTCAAGCTGCTGAAGGACGGCCGCGTGCGGGCGATCGGCGTGTCGAACTTCAAGCCGGCCCACATCGACCGGCTGCTGGCCGAGACCGGTGTGGTGCCCGACGTGAACCAGATCCAGCTCAACCCGTTCTTCACCCGTGACGAGACCCGCGCCTACGACGCCGGGCACGGGATCGCCACCCAGTCCTGGGGCCCCATCGGGCAGGGCGGGGACCTGCTGGAACAGCCGGTCGTCACGGCCGCCGCCGAGCGGCACGGCAGGACCCCCGCCCAGATCGTGCTGCGCTGGCACATCGAACTCGGCCTGATCACCGTGCCGAAGTCGTCCAGCCCCGAGCGGATGAGGGCCAACGCCGACATCTTCGGCTTCACCCTGACCCCCGAGGAGGTCTCCGAGCTGTCCGCCCTCGACCGGGGCGAGGCCGCCGCGACCGACTCCGACTCCGTCGGCCACTGACCCCACGGGGTTTCCCGCCCTCCGGCCTTCTCACCCGAAGGCCTTCCCGGCCGTCGGCCGGTGCGACCGCCCGCTCCCGCGCGCCGGCCGCCCGGCCGCCCGGCCGTCCTGGCGTGTCCGGCCACCTTGATCTGACCGGTCGTCCCAGCCTCGTCCGGCCCGTCTGGCCCGTCTGGCCCGTGCGGCCCGTGCGGCCTGCTCGGACGGCGGCGGGTGCGTGGCGGCGGGGGTGCGCGGGGCCCTCGCGGGGGCACCTGACCACGAGAATAATTCACAGTTAACCTATAGAGATAGTAGATTTAAGCGAGACCAGCCCACATGAGGTCATCGGCCAGCGGCAGAGGCGCACCGTCGGGGGGACTTTCGGATGCACATCACGGCCCGGAGCGACTACGCCATAAGGGCGATGCTGGTCATCGCGCTGAGCGATCCCGCCCCGGTCAAGTCGGAGACGATGGCCCAGGCGCAGGAGATCCCGGCGAGTTTCCTGCGCGGCATCCTGACCGACCTGCGCCGCGCCGACCTCGTCTTCGCCCAGCGGGGCCACGAGGGCGGCTTCACGCTCACCCGGCCGCCCGTCGACATCTCGGTCGGCGACGTCCTGCGCGCCGTCGCCGGCGAGCTGACCTCGGTACGGGGGCTGCCGACCGGCGAGGTGGCCTACTTCGGGGAGGCGGTGCGATTGCGCACGGTGTGGCGGAACATCGAGACCTCCATAAACGCCATCGTCGACACCGTCAGCCTGGCGGCGCTCCTTTCGCCGGTGGCCGAGGCGGGCAGGCGGCGCAGGGCCTGAAACCGTGCGTGGGATGAAGATTCCCATACCTTGAGACGCCTTGCTCGAAACGTGACTTGACGCCGCGTTGGCATTCAATCACGATAATTCCTATCAACAGAGTAGGAAAAACAGGAAGGGGGGCGTTGTGCGTGCGCTCATCCTCTTAGGCCTGGTCGGCTTCGCGGCACAGCTCGTCGACGGAAGCCTCGGCATGGCCTACGGTGTCACATCGACGACGCTGCTCCTGGCCATCGGCACCAACCCCGCCGCCGCCTCGGCCACCGTCCACCTCGCCGAGATCGGCACGACCCTCGCCTCGGGCATATCCCACTGGCGCTTCAACAACATCGACTGGAAGGTCGTCGCCAAGATCGGTATCCCCGGCGCCGTCGGCGCGTTCGCGGGAGCCACCTTCCTGTCCGGCCTCTCCACCGAGGTCGCGGCACCGGTCATGTCGATCATCCTGCTCGCGCTGGGCCTCTACGTCCTGGTCCGCTTCACGGCCTTCGGCCTCCCGCGCGGCAACCTGGGCAAGCCGCTGCGCAAGCGCTTCCTCGCGCCCCTCGGCCTGGTCGGCGGATTCGTCGACGCCACCGGTGGCGGCGGCTGGGGCCCGGTCGGCACCCCGGCGATCCTGGCCAGCGGCCGTCTGGCGCCGCGCAAGGTGATCGGTTCCATCGACGCCAGCGAGTTCCTGGTCGCCGTCGCCGCCAGCATCGGCTTCTTCTACGGCATCGGCTCCGAGAACATCAACTTCTCCTGGGTCGCCGTGCTGCTGATCGGCGGCGTCATCGCGGCCCCCATCGCCGCCTGGCTGGTCCGGCACATCCCGCCGCGCATCCTGGGCTCCGCCGTCGGCGGTGTCATCGTCCTGACCAACATCCGGACCCTGCTGCGCAGCGACTGGATCGACGCCTCCAGCGGCGTGCAGACCGTCGCCTACATCACCATCGCGATCATCTGGGCCGCCGCCATCGCCTACTCGGTCCGCGAGTACCGCCGTGACCGCGACAACGAGACGGTCGAGGCGATCGAGGAGGAGGAGAGGCGTCGCGCCGCGGAGCAGGAGACCGCCGGCACCGCCAGCTGATCCTGGCCGCGCTCTCCGGCTCGTCCGGTTCCGTACCCGAAGGCCCCTCTCGCCGCCGCGAGAGGGGCCTTCGTGCTGTGCCGCCCTTCGCGAGGGTTCGTTCCCGCGCGGGGGCGTCGCGCCGTTCCCGCGAGCGGTGCCGTTCCCGCGAGCGGTGCCGTTCCCGCGAGCGGTGCCGGTTCCCGTGGGCGGTGCCGTTCCCGCGAGCGGTGCCGGTTCCCGTGGGCGGCGCCGCTTCCGCGCGGGCTCACCGTTGTCGTGACGGCGTGTCATCCACGCGTTCGCCGGTGGTCACCTTCCGTTGGCGCCGGGCTTCTCCTCGTTGCAGGGCTGCCTGTAACCGATTAACTACTTTGTCGAAATATGGGTGCTTTTCATAACACATGTCCAGAAAAGTGAACTTATGAATCGAACGCGTAACGCGACTCCTGTTGACGCGGGCGGTCAGGAATCACCACATTGTCCTTTGGCAGATACGGTCGTCCGTTTCTCTCCTTGCTAGAGGACAAAAACCGCCGCCATCGCTGTCGCGTCCCCCTGAACCGTTCGAGTCAAGGAACCCACTTGGCACTCATGCCCTACGGCGGATCGCGGCTGCTCGCCGCCGCGGTCGCCCTGGCGGTACTCGCGGTGACCCCGCCGACGTACGCCACCACCAGGCTTGACACCATCCGGCTCGACCCCGTACCGGCCGCGGGAACATCCGCCCACGGCGCCGCGGCGGTCACCCGTACCATCACCCTGATCACCGGTGACAAGGTCACGGTCCGCTCCGGCGGCACCGGGACCGGCACCACGGTGGTGCGGGGCCCCGACGGCGAACCCGTCGGCGCCCGCGTCACCACGGTGGGCACCGACACCTACGTCTATCCCGACAGCGCGATGCCCTACCTCTCCGCGGGGCTGCTCGACAGGCGGCTGTTCAACGTCACCCTCCTGCTGGCCGACGGCTACGACGACGCTCACGTCGACCACCTCCCGCTGATCGTCACCTACGCGGACGCCTCCGCGGCCCGCGCCGCGAAGTCGCTGCCCGAGGGTGCCACGAAGGTCCGTACCCTCAGCAGCATCAAGGGCGCGGCCGTCACCGAGGACCGCGACAGGGCCGCGAGCTTCTGGTCCGCGCTCACCGGCGGCCGGGCCACGGCGCCCGGTGCCCGTGAAGGCGGGCGCGGGAACGCCGCGCCCGCCTTCACGGGCGGTGTCGCGAAGGTCTGGCTGGACGGCAAGGTCAAGGTCGACCTGGCCGACACCGTGGCGCAGATCGGCGCCCCCGAGGTCTGGGCGGCGGGCAACACCGGCGAGGGCGTCGACGTCGCCGTCCTGGACACCGGCGTCGACGCGGGCCACCCCGACCTGAGCGGCCGGATCGAGTCCTCCGCCAGCTTCGTGCCCGGCGAGGAGGTCACCGACCGGCACGGCCACGGCACCCACGTCGCCTCCACGATCGCCGGCACCGGCGCCGCCTCGGGCGGCAAGGAGAAGGGCGTCGCCCCCGGAGCGGAGCTGCACGTCGGCAAGGTCCTCAGCGACCAGGGCCAGGGGCAGGACTCCTGGATCGTGGCCGGCATGGAGTGGGCCGCCAGGGACCGGAAGGCCAAGGTCATCAGCATGAGCCTCGGCACCGACGCGCCCACCGACGGCACCGACCCGATGAGCCAGGCCGTCAACGCGCTCAGCGCCGAGACCGGCGCCCTGTTCACCATCGCGGCGGGCAACGCCGGGCCCTCCGAGCGCACGGTGGGCGCCCCGGGCGCCGCCGACGCGGCCCTCACCATCGCGGCGGTGGACACCTCCGACCACCTCGCCGACTTCTCCAGCCGGGGCCCGAGGCTGGTCGACGGCGCGCTCAAGCCGGAGCTCAGCGCTCCCGGCGTCGGCGTGCTGGCGGCCAGGTCCCAGTACGCGCAGACGGGCGAGGGCCCGTACACGACCATGAGCGGCACCTCGATGGCCACCCCGCACGTCGCGGGCGCCGCCGCCCTCCTGGCCGCCGCGCACCCCGGCTGGACCGGCGGGCAGCTCAAGGACGCCCTGATGAGCACGTCCAAGGCCACCCCGGACTACACCGCCTACCAGGCCGGCACCGGCCGCCTGGACGCGCGGGCCGCCACCACCGCCACCCTGTTCGCCACCGGCAGCGCCTACCTGGGCATCCACCCGCTGGAGGATGAGCAGGGCGGCGAGGCCGAGCGGCAGGTCACCTACACCAACACCTCCGGCACCGAGGTCACCCTCGACCTGGCGCTCAAGGTCGCCGGTGCCCCCGACGGCCTGTTCGCCCTGTCCGCCTCCCGGGTCGTCGTCCCGGCGGGCGGCAGCGGCACCGTCACCGTCACCGCCGACCTGGACCGCGTGTCGGAGAAGAACGGCTACACCGGGTGGATCGAGGCGTCCGCGGGCGGCGGCCCGGTGCTCGCCCGCACCGTCGTCGGCGTCAGCACCGAGGACCGGCCCCGCCACCTCGTCATCAAGGCCAAGGACCGCGACGGCGCCCCGATGAGCGGCCAGATCAGCCTCCTGCGGGAGGGCGACCCGGCTGGCGGCTACTACAGCTTCCTCACCTACACCGGAGAGGTGGACGTCCTGGTGCCCCAGGGCAGGTACTCGGTGTGGATGTGGGGCGAGGTGCGAGGCACGCACGGTCCCTCCTCGCTCGGTTTCGCGCTGCTCAACGAACCCCTGGTCACCGTCAAGGACGACACCGTCGTGACCCTGGACGCCGCCGGCGTGCGCGAGGCGAAGGCCGTCACGCCCCAGGAGAGCGCCGACGCCGAGACCCGGATCGACTACCACCGCACGCTGGGCGACACGGCCTCCGTAGCCGACTCCTACACGCTCGGCACCGGGTACGACAGCGTCTGGATCCAGCCCACGAAGCGGGTGCGCGAGGGACGGCTGTCCATCGGCACGCGCTGGCGCAAGATCCAGCCGCTGCTGACCGTGCGCTCGGGCGGGCAGACGTACGACGACCTGTGGATCCTGCCGGGGGCGGGGCTCCTGCCCGAGGGCTCGCAGGACCTGCCCGCCGTCTTCGCCGGCGGGGGCCGCACGGCCGACTACGCCGGGCTGGACGTCAAGGGGAAGATCGCGGTCGTGCGCTACGGCGACCTGGACGACCAGGTGCCCGCCGCCGTGGCCGCCGGGGCGAAGCTGCTGCTGGTCGTCAACGACGAGGTGGGACGGCTCCGCGAGCCGATCAGGAGGACGCCCCTGACCGTGGCGTCACTGACCAGGGACGAGGGCGAGCAGCTCATCTCCCGCCTCGGGAAGGGATCCGTCCGGCTGCGCACGGTCTCCAAGCCCGACACCGCCTACCTCTACGACCTGGTCCGGCGCTGGGAGCAGTCCGTGCCCGGCGACCTGACCTACCGTCCCGCGCACCACGACCTGGCGCGGGTCGACGTCGACTTCCGCAACGACCCGGCGGCCGAGGTGTTCGAGTACCGCTTCGACGTCGTCCCCGGCCTGAACACCAAGGTGGGCTACACGCTGCTGAGCAGGTCGAAGCGCGAGCGCACCGACTGGGTCACCCCGGGAGACTCCGTGCGCTGGACGTCCGAGGCGGAGGTCCCGCGGGCGACGTGGCAGTTCTCGGGGGAGAGGTCCTACCGGGCGGGGAGCACCACCGGCGAGCAGTGGTTCGGCCCGATCCAGCGCCCGAGGGTGAACGACTCCATCGCGCTCCCGGTCCGCGAGGGCGACACCCTCCGCGTCCAGGTGCCCGGCTGGGGTGACTCCGGCGCCGACCACGTCGGTCTCTCCGGCATCGGCCAGATCGACCAGCTGACGTCGCTCCACCAGGGGGACACCCTCGTCGCCGAGACGCCCGGCTACGTCCTGGACGCAGAGGTCGGCCAGGCCAGGCTTCCCTACCGCCTCGTCACCACGACGGAACGCGACGCCACGGTCCACCCGACCTCCACCACCACGCGGACCGTGTGGGACTTCACCTCGGCGCCCTCCGGCTCCGCCGAGCCGGTCCGGCTGCCGCTGGTGCAGCTCGACTACGCCGTGGACACCGGCGCGGACGGCAGGGCCTCCCGCTCGGCCGCCCTCACCCTGCTCCCCTCGCACCTGCCGGGCGGGCCGAAGTCGTCCACGATCCGTTCGGGCAAGCTCCAGGTCTCCTACGACGACGGCGCCACCTGGCGCACCGAGCGCCTGACCCGCGCCGGCGACGGGTGGAGGGCCAGGCTGAACGCCCCGGCCCGCGCCCGGTACGTCAGCCTGCGGGCCGGCGCCGGTGACGAGAGGGGCAACGCCGTCGAGCAGACGATCGTCCGCGCCTTCGAGCTGAGGTAGGCCGAACCGAGACAGGCCGAACCGAGACAGGCCGCGAGACAGACGCGAACGGCACCGTCCGTCACGGGCGAGCACACCGCTCGCCGGGCGGGCGGTGCCGTTCGTCATGGGCGAGCGCACCGCTCCTCGGGTGGGCGGTGCCGTTCGTCGCGGGCGGGCGGCGCCTCCCGTCAGGTACGGGCGGCGCCGTTCGGCGGTCCCGAGCCCTCCGCGGGTCCGAAGTGCTCCGACACGCGCTCGGCGGGGTAGGCGCCGCGCTCGGTCACGATCCTCGTCACCAGGTGCGGCGGGGTGGCGTCGAAGGCCGGGTAGTGGCCGGTCACGCCCTCGCCCGCGGTGCGCGTCCCCAGGACGTGCAGGACCTCGTCGCCGTCCCGCCGCTCGATGACGACGTCGTCGATCCCCGGAGCCCGCGGGTCGGGCGCCGGGATTATCACGTAGTACGGGACGTCGAAGGCGCGGGCGGCCAGCGCCACCCCGAGCGTGCCGACCTTGTTCACCACGTGCCCGTCCATCGTCACCCGGTCCGCCGCGGTCAGCGCCACGTCGGCGAGCCCGTCGGACAGCACCGAGGCCACCATCCCGTCGGTGATCAGGGTGGGCCGGTAGCCCATCTCCACCAGCGTCGGCGCGGTCAGCCGCGCTCCCTGCAGATAGGGCCGGGTCTCGGTGCAGACGAACTCCAGCCGCTTGCCCGCCTCCTGCGCGGCCTCGACGGTCGCGATCAGGTAGGCGTCCGCCCAGCAGTGGGTGAGGACGCGGGCGCCGTCGTCGAGCAGCGCCGCCGCGTGCCTGCCCATGGCCGCGCTGCCGGCGAGGTAGGCGGCGTCGTGCCCGGCCGCCGCCCGGGTCACGGCCTCCACCAGCTCGTCCCCGTGCGCCTCGGGCAGCGGCCCGTCCACCGTGGCGGCCAGGACGGCCTCCACGGCGTCGCGGATGTGGTTGTTCGTGGGCCGGGTCGCGATCAGCCGGTCGCCCGCCCCGCGCAGCCGCGCCGCCGCCCGGCCCGGCGGCTCGCCCCGCGCCTCGCGGGCGGCCAGTGTCATCCCGGCGGTCGCCGCGAACGAGGGGCCCGTGCTCTGCGTGACCATCCGCTCGATGGCCACCGCGACGTCCTCGCTGGTGACACAGCGCACCCAGCGGTGCTCGAAGGGGTACACCCGGCGGTCGAGGATCTCCACGGCGTCCTCGGTGATCCGTACGGAGTCCGCGAGGACGGGGCGCCTGCCGGTCATGCTCATGAGATCTCCAGCGGGGAACGGATGGCCGGACACGCCGGTTACCCTCCGGCGTCGCCGTCGGCACCGCGACCCGGCGGTGCCTCGCGCTTGTGCCCCTTTGAAGATACTCGTACCTCCGGGTGGCGGGCCGCTCCTGGGAAGCCCGCCCTCCGGAGGTACGAGGGATCAGGCGAGTCTCTCGGCGATCTCGGCGATCTGGGCGCGCTGTCCGGCGATCATCTTCTCCGCCAGCTGGGTGGTGGGCCGGTGCCTGCCCAGCGCGATCGCGACCTGGGCCATCTGGACACCGCTGTTGAGGTGCTTGCCCAGCACGCTCAGCCACAGCTTGTCGAAGGCGGCACCCGACCGCCTCTCCAGGGAGGAGATCTGGGTGGCGGACAGCATGCCCGGCATGTCGTGCACGGCCTTGTCGTTCTCCGCCGGTACCTCGACGTTCCACGACTGCAGCCAGCCGGACATCAGGTCGATGTCGTGCGACTCCTCTTCCTTGACCTTCGCGGCCAGGTCGCGCACGTACGGGTTGTCGCTCCGGCCCTCGACCAGGCCGGCGAGCTGGATCGTCTGTCGGTGGTGGGGGATCATCTCCTGGGAGAAACGGACATCCGCGTCCGCCCGGTCTCCGGCCAGTCCCGCCGCCTGGACGGAGGTGGCGTTCGTCGCGGCCGCTGATGAGCACCCGGTGACCAACATGGCGGAGACCAGCAAGGTGGCGGCCAAAGACCGTCGTTTGCGCGATCGCCGGGTGCTCATCGAGATCACTGCCCCTTTCCTGCGGGTGGGAAGGATCATTCGTGCCGTTCCGCCCTGAGATACGCGGACCCCGCTCCGGGGGTTCAGGGGCCGCCGGAAATCGGGTGCCCAAAATTTCGGGCACCCCGTTCCGGCCCGCGCCCCGCCTCCCGGGCGCACTCCCTCCGGTCAGTCGTTGATCGGGACGTGGTGAAGCGCGCGGGCGAGCAGGGCGAGGTCGACGCCTTCCAGGTGGTCGAGGAGGTGCCGGCGCACGCTGGCCAGGTTGCTCGGCCACGCCCGTTCCAGGCGGGCGAGACCGGCGTCGGTGAGGACGGCGCTCCACCCGCGGGCGTCGTCGTCGCACCTGACCCGTTCGATCAGGCCTTGGCCCGCCAGGCGCGTGACGACGCGGGTCATCCCGCTCAGCGAGAGTTCGCAGGCGGCCGCGAGCTCGCCCATCCGCATCCGCTGCCGCGGCGCCTCCGACAACCGCATGAGGGCCGTCCACTCGACGAGCGGCAGTTGCTGCTCACGGATCATGTCGGCGTCGATCGCGCGGGGCAGCGCGTACATCAGGCGGGGTAGGGCCCGGATCAGTCTGTCCTCGTCAGGGGTGAGGGGTCGCGATGGCTGCGTTGCGGTCATGAGCACATGCTACTTGCTTCACGCAGCAAGTACTAGTACGTTCCTTTCTTGACGAAGCAAGTACCTACCGTCAAAGGAAGCGGAGTCCACCATGACCAGAATCGGGATCATCCTCGGCAGCACCCGCCCCGGACGTAACGGGGAGGCCGTCGCCCGCTGGGTGCAGCAGGTCGCCGCCCAGCGGACCGACGCGGAGTTCGAACTCGTCGACCTGCTCGACTACCGGCTCCCGCACCTCGACGAGGCGCTGCCGGCGTCGATGGGCCAGTACACCCGGCCGCACACCCTGACGTGGGCGAACAAGATCGCCTCGTTCGACGGATTCGTCATGGTGACGCCTGAGTACAACCACTCGACGTCGGGGGCGCTGAAGAACGCCATCGACTTCCTGTACGGCGAGTGGAACAACAAGGCCGTCGGGTTCGTCAGCTACGGCTCGGCCGGGGGCACCCGCGCCGTGGAACATCTGCGCCTGATCGCCGGCGAGCTCCAGATGGCCGACGTGCGAAACCAGGTGGCGCTGTCGCTCTTCACCGACTTCGAGAACTTCAGCGTGTTCAGGCCCAGCGACTTCCAGCTCGAGTCGCTCACCGCGATGCTGGGCCAGGTCGTGGCGTGGAGCACGGCGCTCGCACCGATGCGCACCCGCTGAACGCAACGCCCCCCGGACCGATCCGGCGAGGGCGGACACACCACGGACAAGGAGGACTTCCCATGGGAACGCTGGACGGGAAGGTAGTGCTGATCACCGGCACCGCGGGAGGTCAGGGCCGCGTCGCGTCGCTGATCTTCGCGAGGGAGGGCGCGAAGGTCGTCGGGTGCGACATCCAGGCCGACGCCAACGACGAGACGGTCGAACTCGTGCGTCGCGCCGGCGGTGAGATGACGGGCATCGCGCCGGTCGATCTCACCGACCCTGAGCAGGCGCGGCAGCTCGTCGAGGACGCCGCGGCCGTCCACGGCGGCCTCGACGTGATCTACAACAACGCGGCCATACAACGCTTCGGCCCGATGCCCGGCTTCCCGGTCGGCGACTGGCGGGTGACCATGGCCGGTGAACTCGACATCCCCTTCTTCGTGTCGAAGTTCGCCTGGCCGCACCTGGTCCGGCGCGGTGGCGGCGTCATCATCAACATCGCGTCCATGGCCGGCATGATCGCCGGCGAGGTCCCCCCGATGATCGCGCACAGCGCGGCGAACGCCGGCGTCATCGGCATGACACGGCAACTCGCGCTCGAGGGCGCGCGCCACGGGATCCGCGCGGTGGCGATCAGTCCCGGGCCCACCCTGACCCCGGCCAGCGACCGCGACCTCGGGGACGACCAGGCGGCCCGGGACGCGATAACCCGCAAGACGCTCCTCAAGCGTTTCGCCCGGCCCGAGGAGATCGTCGAGCTGGCGGCCTTCCTCGCCTCCGACCGGGCGTCGTACATCACCGGCGCCAACTACCCGGTCGACGGCGGCGCGACCGCCTGGTAGCGCGACCGGGGGCTCGCGCCGCGTCCGGTGAGCACGGACGAACACCTCCCGGACGAACACCTCCCGGACGAACGCCTCCCGCCGAGGCCGGCACGTCCCGTCGGGGACGCCGCGGCCGGTCAGGCGACGAGCCGGACCTCGGCGGGAGGCGTTCGTCCGCATCCTCGCCGTCAGCCGGGGACGTCGCGGTGGTCGGAGATGCTGTCGAGCCAGGCGCGGTGCAGGTCGGCGTAGCGGCCCGCCCGCCCGATGAGCTCGCCGGGCGGCCCGTCCTCCATGATCCTGCCGCCGTCCATCACCAGCACCCGGTCGGCGATCTCGACGGTCGACAGGCGGTGCGCGATGATGAGGGCCGTCCGGTCCGCCAGGACCGTCCGCATCGCCCGCTGCACCAGCCGCTCGCTGGAGACGTCCAGGCTGGACGTCGCCTCGTCGAGGATCAGCACCGCCGGGTCGGCCAGGAACGCCCTGGCGAACGCCACCAGCTGCCGCTGCCCGGCCGACAGCCGGCCGCCGTGCTTGCCGACCTGGGTGTCGTACCCCTCGGGAAGCGCGGAGACGAACGCGTCGGCGCCGATCGAGCGGGCCGCCGCCACCACGTCGGCCATGCTCGCGTCCGGCCGGCCGAACCTGATGTTGTCCGCCACCGACCCGCTGAACAGGAAGTTCTCCTGGGTGACCAGGACCACCGCCGCGTGCCGGGACTCCTCGCCGAGGTCGCGCAGGTCGACGCCGTCCAGCAGCACCCGGCCCGCCACCGGGTCGTAGAACCTGGAGACCAGCTTCGCGAGCGTGGTCTTGCCCGCCCCGGTGGTGCCGACCAGTGCGACGGTCTGCCCGGCGGGGACCGTCAGGTCCAGCCCGGGGATCACGGGGGTGCCGTCCAGGTAGGAGAACTCCACGCTCTGGAACTCGATCCTCCCGCGTGGCCGCTCCAGCGTCACCGGGTCGCCGGGCTCGGCCACCACGGGACGCTCCTGCAGCACGCCGGAGAGCTTCTCCAGCGCCGCCCCGGCGGACTGGAACGTGTTATAGAACTGGCTGATCTCCTGCATCGGCTCGTAGAACTGGCGCAGGTAGAGCAGGAAGGCGGCCAGCACGCCCACCGTGACCTCCTTCTGGATCGCCAGCATGCCTCCGTAGAACAGGACGGCCGCGATCGTCACGTTCCCGATCAGCTTGACGCCCGGAGAGAAGATCGCGACCAGGTGCATGCTCCGCCGGTTGGCGTCGCGGTAGTCGGCGTTCAGCTGGGAGAAGATCTCCTGGTTGCGCGGCTCCCCGCGGAACGCCTGGACCGCGCGCATGCCGGCCATCGACTCCACGAAGTGGACGATCACCAGGGCAACGGTCTCCCGGGTCCTGCGGTAGATGATGCTCGACTGGCGCCGGAACCAGCCGGTGAACAGCATCAGGACCGGCAGCGGGAGCAGCGCGACCACGCCGAGGTGGACGTCCAGGACGAGCAGCAGGACCGCCGTGCCCACCAGGGTCAGCACGGCGGTGACGAGGTCGTCGAACCCCGACTGCAGCATCTCGGAGATGGCGTCGATGTCGGAGGTGAGCCGGGAGACGACCCGGCCCGAGGTGTAGTCCTCGTGGAACGACAGCGACAGCCTCTGGAAGTGGACGAACACCCGCCGCCGCAGCTCCAGCAGGATGCTCTGGCCGATGCGCCCGGCCATCCTGAGGAATATCCGCCGGGTCACCAGCTGGACGGCCGCCGCCGCCAGGATCGCCGCGACGACCGTCACCAGCGTCCGGGGCCCCGCGCCCGCCACCATCGGCGGGATGCCCGCGTCGATGCCCACCTTGACCAGGTAGGGGATGGCGAGCGAGGCGACGTTGCAGGTCACGATGATCGCGACGAGCAGGAAGATCTCCCTGCGGTACGGGCGCAGCAGGTCGCCGAGCAGCCGCCTGGACCTGTCGCGCAGCAGGAAGGACACCCGTGCCGACAGCTCGTCCTGGTTCTCCGCCGCGACCCCCCGCCACTCCCGGGACCGGTTCGAGCCGTTCGGGTCGTTCGCGGTCTCGGCACCGGAGGGGGCGGAGGGGTCGGAAGGTTCGCCGGAGGGTCCGGAGGGCCCGGAGGGTTTGGAAGGGTCGGTGGAAGGTTCGGTCACGCTCACAGCCGTGCCTCCTCGGCGTCCGGGTCGGCCGACAGCAGCGCGCGGTACTCGGGCACGCTCGCCATGAGTTCGTGGTGCTCGCCGACGTGGGCGATCGTGCCGTCCAGCAGCAGGGCCACCCTGTCGGCGAGGAGCACGGTGGAGGCCCGGTGGGCGACGACGATCCCGGTGGCCTCGCGCAGCACGTGCCGCAGCGCCTCCTCCACCAGGGCCTCGGTCTCGACGTCCAGGGCCGACAGCGTGTCGTCCAGCACGAGGATCCTGGGACGGCTGAGAACCGCGCGGGCCAGCGCGAGCCGCTGGCGCTGGCCGCCGGACAGGGACATGCCCTGCTCGCCGATCCTGGTCTCCAGCCCCCACGGCAGCGCGTGGACGAACCCGGCCTGGGCGATCCGCAGCGCCTGCTCGATCTCCTCCTCGCTCGCGTCGTGCCGCCCCAGCGTGAGGTTCTCCCTGACGCTCATCGAGAACAGCGTCGGCTCCTCGAAGGCCGTGGCGACCGTCGAGCGCAGCGTGGTCAGCGGCAGGTCGCGGACGTCGACCCCGTCGATCGTGACCCGGCCGGCGCCGACGTCGTACAGCCGGGGCACCAGGGAGGTCAGCGTGGTCTTGCCCGACCCCGTCGCGCCCACGACCGCCACGGTCTCTCCCGGCCGTACCTCCAGCCACACGTCGTGGAGCACCGGTTCCTCGGCGCCGGGGAAGGTGAACCCCGCCCCCTCGAAACGCAGGTGCCCCCGGGGCCGCTCGATCACGCCGGTGCCCCCGACGATCTCCGGTTCGGTGTCGAGCACCTCCATCACCCGGTCCGCCGCGGTCATCGCCTCCTGTCCCATCGTCAGGATGAAACCGAGCGCGGAGATGGGCCAGACCAGCTGCAGCATCAGGGTGGCGAAGGCCACCAGCGTGCCCAGCGTCAGCGTGCCGGAGCCGACCGCCAGGGCGCCGAGCAGCAGCACGAGCGCGAGGGTGATGTTCGGGATCACCTCCAGGAAGGTGAAGAACCTGGCCGACAGCCGGACCTTCTCCATCGAGGTCCGGTATATCTTCAGCGCTCCTTCCTCGAAGATCCCGGAGACGTACCGGCCCCGGCCGAACGCCTTGATCGTACGGATGCCCGCCGCCGACTCCTCGACGACCGTGGCGAGGTCGCCCTGCTCGTCCTGGACCCGCCGGGAGATGGTGATGTAGGTGCGCTCGAAGCGCAGGGTGGTGAACATGATCGGCACCGCCGAGGCGACGACCAGCAGCCCGAGCGGCCAGTACATGTGGAGCAGCAGCCCGGTCACCGTCGCGATCTGGACGGTGGTCAGGACGAGGAAGAGCAGGCCGAAGCCGAGGAAGCGCCGGATCGTCGACAGGTCGGTCGTCGCCCGGGACAGCAGCTGGCCCGACTGCCAGGAGGCGTGGAAGCCCATCGGCAGCCGCTGCAGGTGGGCGTAGAGGTCGTCGCGGATGCTGGTCTCCAGGCCCAGGACGGCGGCGGCCAGCAGCCACCGCCTCATGAAGACCATCAGCGCCTCGACCACGCCCAGTCCCAGGGCGAGCAGCGCGAGGGGAGGCACGGCCCCGGTGTCGCCCCGGGCGACGGGGCCGTCGATGATCTCCCTGCCGATCAGCGGGATGGCGATGCCGATCGCGACCGCGGCGAAGGACACCACCCAGATGGCGACCAGGGGGACGACGTACGGGCGGAGGTAGGACCTCAACCGCCACAGGGAGCCCGCTCTGGCGCGGCGAGAGGGAAGGGGCCGCGAGGCCGGGGGGTCGGTGTCGGCGGTGGTGTGCGCGTTGTCGTCCGTGTTCTTGTCCTTGCTGGCTGTGGTGGTTCCGGTATCAGGGGGCATCGGCAGGCGGCACGCTCCTCACGGTGTTCTGACCGGGTGAGAGCCGTCCGGGGCATGGCAGGCCGGAACACCATCCCCTCTCAACCGGTCTCCCGTGCCACCGCTCCCGGTGGACGCCCCGTCGGATCACCACCACCCGCGTGACACGGGTGACCCTTCAATTTCCGCACCCGGGCACGGCGTCGGCAACTGATTTGACGGCCCCCATGCTGTAACCACCGGGCCAGGATGCCGGTTTCCGGGGTGAACGGCTCGCGCCCCCGCCGCCGCCGGGCGACCTTCCGGCCGGGCGGTACGGGCGTCGGCCGGGCACCGGAACAGGGGGACTAAAATCCCCGGTGGTGTTGAGCACGAGGAGGCGGCCCCGATGGATCTGGAGACGTTGCGCGACGTTTCCGCGCTGAGCGACCCTGTCGAGCGCGCCCGGGTTCTGAGCCGTCTCATCACCGACGAGCAGGGGCTCGTCGCGGAGGCGGCGAAGATGCGCCGCCAGGCGATCGCCGAGGCCCGTGACGCCGGGATGAGCCTGGAGGACATAGGAACGCGCCTGGGCGTGTCCCCCGGCCGCGTCTCCCAGATGAGAAAGGGGCCGACGGCACGCGTCCCCGAGGAGTCTCCGGTCCGTATTCCCGAGGAGTCCGAGGCCCGTGCCGGCGGGGGATCGGCGGCCCGCGCGCCCAGGGTTCTGGTGCGGCGGGCGTTGCCGACCGATCCCGCCGTGCGGGCCTCCGCCTCCCTGTTCCTCGCCGAGGCCGAAAGGCAGGGCGTCACGCCGGACCGCAGGATGCTCTACGTGGGCCCGGAGCCGGCCGATGATCACGTGGCCGCCTGCCTGCGCGTCGAACCCGGCGCCGAGGTGATCGCCCGCCGGAAGATGATGACGGCGAACGGGGTCCCGGTGCGCATCGCCACCAGCTACTTCCGGGCGGACCTGTTCGGGGGCACCCGCCTCGCCGAGCCCGGGTTCGTCAAGCCGTCACTCCAGTCGGCACTGGTCGCCCTCGGCCACACCTTCGGCCACGCCGAGGAGAACCTGACGGCCCGCCCGCCGACACCCTTCGAGTACGAGACCCTGGAGCTCGAACCGGGGGAGTGGGTCGTCCAGGTCCTTCGCGCGGGCTACTCCGACGAGGACGTGCCCGTCCACGTCCTGGAGACCATCTGCGCCGCGAACAGGCACATCTTCCCGATCGGCCAGGTCTCCGGGCACGACGAGTTCTGACCGGTTTTCCGGCCTGCCCGATCCGGTCACCCACGCCGTCCGCGCTGTCAGCGGTGTCAGCGGTGCCGGCGGTGTCGGCCGCTTCGGCGGGGGCCTGACGTGGGGCCGCGTTCACGCGGGGAGGTGTTTCCCGCGCGAGAGAAAAAGGGAGGCCGTGGCGGGCGGCGCGGCTGTAGTGTCTGCCCTATGACCTGGCGACATTGATCCTCAACGATCGGTCGGTCCGGCGCGAGCTGCCGTGGACCCCCGGAGATGCCGAGCATCCCGAGTCCGCACAGCCTCCGCGAGAAGGACCTCATGACCACTTCTTTTCACCGTGCGCCCCAGAGGCGTGCGAAGCGCTTGGCCGCGACGCTCTACGCCTACACCCTCTTCGATGAGTTCGTCCTGTTCTATCCGTTCTATGCGTTGTTGTTCGTCGACACGGGCCTGACGACCGCCGAGATCTCCTCGCTCCTGGCGATCTGGTCGATCACCTCCGTCGTGCTGGAGGTTCCCTCCGGGGTGTGGGCCGACGCCGTCTCGCGGCGCGCGCTGCTCGCCCTGGCGCCGCTGCTCGCCGCCGTCGGCTTCGGCCTGTGGGTCGCGGCCCCCTCCTACTGGGTGTTCGCCGCGGGCTTCGTCCTGTGGGGCGCGAGCGGAGCGCTGCAGTCGGGCGCCCTGGAGGCGCTGGTCTACACCGAACTCGACCGCCTGGGCGAGGCCGGTCGCTACGCCGCCGTCATGGGTCGCGCCCGCGCGGTCGGCATGGGCGCCGTCGTGGTGTCCATGGCGCTGGCCACCCCGGTGTTCGCCCTGGGCGGCTACCCGCTGATCGCGGCCGGCAGCGTCGTGGCGTGCGTGCTCGCCGCGTTGGCCGCGCTGGCCTTTCCCGAACATCGCGCACCCGCCGGCCAGGAAACCGGACAGGAAGCCGTACAAGAGCAGGAAGGTGAGGAGGAGCCGGTGGGCGGCTATGCCGCGATCCTGCGCGAGGGGTTGCGGGCGGCGCGCGCCGACCGGCCGACGCGCCGGGCGCTGCTGCTGGTACCGGCGGTTACGGCCGTGTGGGGCTCGCTGGAGGAGTACACCCCGCTGCTCGCGATCGGCACCGGCGTCGCCACGCACGTCGTGCCGCTCCTGGTGCTTTTGGTCTCCGTGGGGATCGCGGCCGGTGGCGTGCTCGCGGCGGCCGGGCGGAGCCTCACGGACCGGCAGTTCGCCGCGCTCCTCGCGTTCGGGGCGCTGACGCTCGGCGCGGGCGCGCTCAGCGGGGTCGCGGCGGGGTTCGTCGCCCTCGCGGCGGCCTTCTGCGTCTTCCAGCTGGCGACCGTGCTGGCCGACGTACGGTTGCAGGAGAGCATCACGGGCCCGGCCCGCGCCACCGTGACCTCGCTGGCCGGGCTGGGCACCGAGCTGGCCGCCCTCCTGGTGTACGGCGGCTACGCCGCGGCCTCGGCGCTGACCGGCGACGCCGAGATCTTCACCGCCTTCGCGGTGCCGTACGCCGTCCTCGCCCTGGTCCTGTTCCTCGGCGGGTCCCGCCCGCGAAGGCCCGCGACCGCCGGGACCTCGCTCGGAGGTCCGTGAGGTCTCGCGCGGGAGTCAGCGCTTGCTGAAGCGGGGCAGGCCCAGCTCGGCGAAGACAGGGCGGTGGTCGGTGTCCGGGAGGCGGTGGACGCCGAAGCTCCTGATCGCCATGCGCGAGTCGGCGAGCACGTGGTCGATCGTCACCCCGGGGACCGGTTCCCAGCCCTGCTGCGGCCAGGTGGGCGTCAGGCCGTGCCCGGTGACGTCGGCCGCGTCGCGGTAGCCGCTGTCGAGCAGGTCGCGCACCAGCCGGTGGTCGAGGGTGGCGTTGAAGTCGCCCGCGAGCACCCGCAGCTGCCCGCCCGCCCTGGGCAGCGCCCGCAGCCCCCCGTCCCAGCACGGGACCTTGGCGCCGTACCGGGGCGCGCAGGGGTGGACGGAGACGACCTCGATCTCGTGGCCGCTCGGGTGCTCGATCACCCCTCGGGCCTGCCGGAACCTGCCCAGCGCGATCAGCGGCCTCTCGGTGACGGGGTGCTTGGAGTAGATGCCCGAGCCCCACACCCCGTCGACCGCGCGGTCGACGACGTGGGGCATGCGCTCGCGCAACCCGGCCGCCTCCAGGCGGTCGCGGGCGGCCGGGGTGACCTCCTGCAGGGCCAGCACGTCCGGGTCGAGGGAGCGCACGAGTCTCATCAGGACGTCGGTGTCGCCCGCGCCGACGGCGAGGTTCGCGGCGAGCACCCGCAGCCGTCCCCCGTCGGCCGCGGGCTGGTGGCCGTCGCCGAAGTGCCGGGGGAGCACGGCCGTCGCGAGCACCGCGCCCGTGACCAGGGCGAGGGCCGCGGCCGCCCAGCGGCGCAGCCCCAGGGCCAAAAGGAGCGGGATCACCGAGGCCGCCGCCACGTACGGCGTGAACGCCACCAGGGCGACCCACTGCCAGACCGGGGTCCACCCTCCGGCCCTGAGCACCGCCCAGGCGGCGAACGGCAGCACCGCCAGCCAGACCAGCAGGCTCACCCATCTCGATCTGATCATGCACCGGGAGCGTAACGGGCTTCTGTGCAGATTCGGTGGAGATTAGCGGTTTTATTCACGCAGCTGAACGCACCAATGATCACTTGGAGCCCGGGGTCAGTGACCTCGGGTGAGGTCGTACGCCTGGGCGATGAGCTCGTAGGAGCGGATCCGCTCGGCCGGGTCGTGGACCATCGTGGTGATCATCAACTCGTCGGCCTCGGTGCGCTTGCGGAGCTCCTCCAGCCCCTGCCGCACCCCGGGGGCGTCCCCCAGCACCAGCTTGGACAGGTAGTCGTCGAGGAAGTCGCGCTCGATCGGGCTGTAGGGGTAGCTCTCGGCCTCCTCGGGCGTGGGGATCGGCTGCGGGGCCCCGCGCCGCAGCCGCAGCATGGACAGCCCGCCCGAGCGGGCCAGGCTCAGTGCCCGCTCGGGGGTGTCGGCGGCGATCGCGGAGACGCCGATCATCGCGTACGGCCGGTCGAGGACGGCGGAGGGCTCGAAGGACGACCGGTACAGCTCCAGGGCCGGGACGGTGTTGTTCCCGCTGAAGTGGTGCGCGAAGGCGAACGGCAGGCCGAGCATCCCGGCGAGCTGGGCGCTGAAGCCGCTGGAGCCGAGCAGCCAGATCGGCGGGCGGCCCGACTCCGACCGGGGCACGGCGACGACCCGCTCCAGCGGGTGGCCCTTCGGGAACGCGCCGTCCAGGAAGGCCGTCAGCTCGGCCAGCTGCTCGGGGAAGTCGTCGGCGTCCAGGCCGTGGCGCCCGCGCAGCGCCCTCGCCGTGGCGGGGTCGGTGCCGGGGGCCCGGCCGAGCCCGAGGTCGATGCGGCCCGGGTGCAGCGCCTGAAGGGTGCCGAACTGCTCGGCGATGACCAGCGGGGCGTGGTTGGGCAGCATGACGCCGCCGGAACCCAGCCGGATGGTCCTGGTCGCGGCGGCCAGATGGGCGATCAGCACGGCGGGCGAGGAACTGGCCACGGACGGCATGCCGTGGTGCTCGGCCACCCAGATCCGGTGGTATCCCCACTCCTCCGCGCGCCTGGCCAGCTCGGTGCTCGCCTCCAGGGTCTCGGTGGGCGTCACCCCGGAACCGACGGTCGCCAGTTCGAGGATCGACAGGGGCACCTCGGAAGAGCCGCGGACCGTCCCGCGGATGTCGTCATCAGCCATATAGGCGGCAACCAGGTGAGGCGGGGGTTTATTTCTGTCCGCGTGGCCGCTCCGCCGCACCCGGGAGCGGTTCGTCGCGGGAGACCACCGGCCGGCCGCCGGCCGGGTCGTGGAGGGGCACACCGATCCCGCCCATCCCCCCGCCGCTGTACCACGATGGGGGTTTCGGGGCGCTCGCGCCGCACCCTTCCGACCGAACCAGGAGCGACTGATGCCGATCGTCCTTCCCGAGGACCCGTTCCACCGCCGCCTGCACCACATCGCGCCCGGCGGTCTCACCGCCGAGACCGCCCAGACCGGTGGCATGCGCCGCCGCGCGGCCATCAGCGGCGCCACCGTCGGCGCCGGCCGCCTGTGGATGGGCCAGACCCACGTGGCGCCCGCCACCGCCTCGGCGAACCACCACCACGGGGACTCCGAGACCGCCATCTACGTCGTCAGCGGCAACCCCTCGTTCGTCTTCGCCGACATCGAGGGGGAGGAGCCCGTCGAGGTGCGCATCGACACCGAACCGGGCGACTACATCTTCGTGCCGCCCTTCGTCCCCCACAGGGAGGAGAACCCCGACCCCGACCTGGAGGCGATTGTGGTCATCGCCCGCAGCACCCAGGACGCCATCGTGGTCAACCTGGACGACCTCACGTGGACGGGGCCGGTCCTGACCTCGCGGTGACGGCGGGCCTCGCGGGGACAGCGGGCTTCACGGTGACGACGAAGAGCTTCGCGGTGACAGCGGGCTTCACGGTGACGACGGAGAGCCTCGCGATGATGTTGGGCCTCGCGGTCACCGCGAGGCCCTCGCTCGCCCGTCGGCCGCCGGGTCGTCGCTCTTTTGCTCGTCCGCCCGCCGGGGGAATCCCCCGGCGGGCCGTTCACTCGCCGCCGGTCTCCCCGGACGGCCGCCCGTCGGCCGTCCAGCCGCCGGACGCCTCCCCGGGCAGCCGGTCGTGCGCCACGACCCCGGTGTACACCAGCGCGGGCGGTACGTTGCGCCAGATCGGGCCCAGGGTGTCGACGGTGGCGAACGTGCTGTTCATGAGGCCGCGAAAGTGCCGGAAGCGCCGGAACGGCATCACGGTCAGCGTCGTGATGGTGCTGAAGGCGCCACCGGGGGCGAGCGAGGCCGCGATCTCGTCGAGGACGCGCTTCTGCTGGGCGTCCTCGAACAGGGTCCAGGGGAGTGAGGAGACGATCGCGTCCGCGTGCGACAGACCGGCCTCGCGCAGCAGCTTGCCGAGGTCGCCCGCGTCGCCGGGGATCACCTCCAGCCAGGGTCTGCTGCGCCGCAGGTGCTCCACCATGCCTTCGTTGACCTCCACGGCGAGCTGCCGTCCGTCTGGGGGCAGCCGGTCGCGGATCGCGTCGCTGATCACTCCGCCGCCGGCGCCGAGCTCGACGACCACGGCTCCGGGGGTTGTGGGGACGATCGAGGCCACCAGGCGGGCGACGGCCTTCGAGCTGGGAGCGATCGCCCCCAGTTGGTGGGGATTACGCATGATCGCGCCAAGGAATGTGAGCGTGTCACTACCGGCAGGACGAGTTTGAGAGAGCATCGACAGCTTATTCCCCCAGTTGAGGGGGTTATGCCAGTTTAACGGGCTTTGATGATCGGGCCCCGTCGCCGTACGGCCGCCGTACAGCTCCCGTACAGCCGCCGTACCACCACTGTAGGGCCGCCCGGTCAGGCGGCCGGGGAACGACACCGGGGTGGCGGTTCCCACCCGCCCCTGCCCGGGAGCGGCGGGGCGAGGTACCGTCGTCTTATCGGATCCCGGTCATGAGGGGAGCCGCCATGCCAGACGATTCCGATCACGTGCTCGACTCCATCGACGGCGCCGTCGACGAATGGCTCGCCATGAGCGACGACTCGATGCGCTGGACGCCGCCGGAGAAGGCACGACCGAAGCCCCAGTTCGGCCTGCCGGTGCCGCCGCTGCCGCAGGTGCTGGAAGATCTCATCCAGGAGGTCGGCACCCGCCTCGGCCCGCCCGCCCAGGCCGTGGTCGACGCGTTCCGTCCCCTGGGGGAGGGGGTGGTCGACGCGGTCTCCACGTTCCTCGACAGCCCGCCCGTGCGGCAGCTCCTCGACCCGCCCGGCCCGTCGGGCGATCGTCCTGAGGCGCTGGGGATCCACGCCTTTCCCGACACGTTCGGGCCGCCTCCGCAGGACGCGCCCCGGCCGCCGCGCATGATCGAGCCGGGGCCGGACGAGGCCGAGCCGCTCCCCGGTCAGCCCTGTCCGCCGGGTCCGCCGGACTCGCTCGGCCCGTCTGGTCCGCCCGAGGTTTCCTCGCAGGAAGAGCGGCCGGACGCCGGGCCGCCGGGGCGCGACGAGCCCCCGGCCGGACGACCGTCCGCGTAGACCCCGGCCGCCGGGCCGGGCGTGCAGGCGTCACCCGGCCGAGGTCTCGCCCCGCCCGGAGACGGTCACGTCGAGTGTCGAGCCGGGTGCGAGGGGTCGCGTCTCCCGGGTGGAGTCCCGTCGCCGGTGATCGTCAATGTCCTGTTTCAGGACTTATCAGGAGATCTACCGGCCGGAAAAGGTGAGTCCTCGCGCCGGATGGGAAGCGGGTCTGTCCGGCATCAGGGAGCGCCCGCACGATCTCACTTTCTCCCAAAGTGGCCCGTGAAGTGCGGAACCCCTTTTTTCGGGCAAAGAATAAAAAACCCCATGAACCGGCGTACTTCAGGAGTGATGAAATGGCGGGTCTTGCGGGGCCGATCGCGGTCGGCGTCGAAGAGGAGTTCCACGTCGTCGATGTCGAGACCCGGCACCTCGTCCCACGAGCCGGTGTCCTGCTGGAGCAGCTGCCGGCCGAGCGTTTCACCCATGAGCTGCAGCGTTCGGTGGTCGAGGCCAACAGCAGGCCCTTCATGCATCTGGAGGACCTCGGGCACGACCTGACCGCGCTGCGCCGCACGGTGATCCAGGCGGCGGACGGCCTCGGCCTGGGAATCGTGGCGGCGGGCAGCGTGCCGCTGGTGGACCTGGAGGCGTTGAAGATCTCCCCGGATCCCCGCTACGAGCAGATGCTCGCCGACTACCAGCTGCTCACCCGCGAGCAGCTGATCTGCGGGACGCAGTTCCACGCCGACGTCGAGGACCGCGACCTGGCGGTGGCCGTCGCCCACCGCCTGGCCCCCTGGATCCCCCCGCTGCTCGCCCTGAGCTCCAGCTCGCCGTACTGGCTGGGATCCGACACCGGG
This sequence comes from Streptosporangium nanhuense, assembly GCF_059358815.1. Classification (NCBI taxonomy): domain Bacteria; kingdom Bacillati; phylum Actinomycetota; class Actinomycetes; order Streptosporangiales; family Streptosporangiaceae; genus Streptosporangium; species Streptosporangium nanhuense. Next base: position 260,856 of record NZ_JCADBG010000010.1, on the reverse strand, counting down.
TACGCCAGCTACCGCCCGCTGCTGTGGCAGCGCTGGCCCACCGCCGGTCCGGTGCCCAGGTTCGAGTCGGCCGCCGAGTACGACCAGGTGGTGCGCGACCTCGTCGCCTCCGGGGTGATCACCGACCCTGGAATGATCTACTTCGACATCCGGCCCTCGGCGCACCTGCCGACCATCGAGCTGCGGGTGTGCGACGCCTGCCCCCGCGTGGGCGACATCGTGCTGATCGCCGGGCTGTTCAGGGCGCTGGTGGCCAGGGAGCTGGAGGCGGCGCAGAGCGGGCCCGAGCGCACGGTCCGGCTGGAGATGGTCCGCGCGGCCTCGTGGCGGGCGTCGCGCTCCGGGCTGGAGGGCGATCTCGTCGACCCGGTCGAGGGCACCCCGGCCCCGGCCGGCGAGGTGATCCGGCGGATGATCAACGGCCTGCGCCCGCAGCTGGAGCAGTGCGGCGACTGGGAGCTCGTCACGTCCCTGGCCAGGGAGTCGCTGGCGCGGGGAAGCTCCTCGGCCCGCCAGCGCGAGGCCTACGCCCGCAGCGGCCGGCTGTCGGACGTGGTCGACCTCGTCATCGCCGAGACGAGGTCCGAGGAGTGGGAGACGGCCTTCGGCGGCCCGACGCCGAGGATGCACACCAGCCTCCTCGACGGCTACGAGGCCCCCGGGGACGAGGCGATCATCGAGGGCACGGTGCGCGAGTCCTACCAGCCGGTGCTGCGGGTCCTCGACCGCCTGGGCGTCGAAGGGCTGCGCGAACGGGAGGAGCAGCGCGACGCCTACCAGCGCCGCAACGGCATGACCTTCCAGGTGGAGGGCGGCGGCGAGAGCCGCATCTACCCGTTCGACCTGGTCCCCCGGCTGGTCCAGGCCGGCGAGTGGGCCGAGATCCAGCGGGCCCTGCCGCAGCGGGTGCGCGCGCTGGAGGCGTTCCTGCACGACGTCTACGACGGGCGCGAGATCATCAGGGACGGCACGATCCCCGCGTGGGTGGTCGACGAGTCCCCCGGTTACCGCAGGCCCGGCCGCAGGGTGCCGCAGGGCACCGTGCGCTGTGTCGTGGCCGGGCTGGACCTGGTCCGCGACAACGTCGGCCGCTGGGCGGTGCTGGAGGACAACCTGAGGGTGCCCTCGGGCCTCGGGTACGCCATGACCAACAGGCGGCTGATCGACGAGCTGATGCCGGAACTCGCCCCGGGAGCCGAGGTCGCCGACCCTGGGGAGGGCCTGCGGATGCTGCGGGAGGCACTGCTCGCGGCGGGCTCCGGCGATCCGTCGGCCCTCGCCGTGGTCTCGTCGGGGCCCCAGGACTCCGCCTTCTACGAGCACAGGATGCTCGCCGAGGAGCTGGGGGTGCCCCTGTCCGTGCCGTCCGACCTGTCCTTCAGGAACGGCCACCTGGAGATCGACGGGCGCAGGATCGAGGTGCTCTACCGCAGGATCGACGAGAGCGACCTGCTCGAAGGCCACCTCGGGCTGGAGATCATGGACGCCGTCGAGCGTTCCGCGCTCGTCCTGGCCAACGCGCCGGGCAACGGCGTCGCCGACGACAAGTGCGTGTACCGGTACGTGCCGCGCCTCATCAAGTACTACCTGAACGAGCGGCCCCTCATCGACAACGTCACCACCTACCTGTGCCGGGACGCCGAGGACCGGGAGCAGGTGCTCGACCGGCTCGCCGAGCTGGTCGTCAAGCCGGTGGACGGCTTCGGCGGGCAGGGCGTGGTCGTCGGCCCCGACGCCTCCGCCGAGGAGCTCGAACAGGTCAGGAAGACGATCCTCGCCGCGCCCGAGGGCTGGGTCGCCCAGGAGACGATCCGGCTGTCGACGCACCCGACCATCGACGGGGACCGGTTGAGCCCGCGCGTGGTCGACCTGCGGGCCTTCGTCTGCTTCGGCGAGACGGCGACGGTGCCGTCGACGGCGCTGACCCGCGTCGCCCCGGCCGGAAGCATGATCGTCAACTCCTCCCAGGGAGGCGGTTCCAAGGACACCTGGCTGTTGAAAGGGACCTCCGACGCGCGGCCCGGGCGATGAGCCCGGGCGTGGAGCGGTCGGCGAGAGGTTCGACGAGCAGGACGTGCGAGACGTGTGACCCGGGCGAAGGGCTCCGGCCCGAGCCGGTCACCGGGGGGTTTCGATGTGTGGTCTGAGCGGTGAGCTCCGGTTCGACGGCCGCCCGGCGGACGTCGCCGCCGTGGCCCGGATGAACGACGTGATGCACGACAGGGGACCGGACGGGACGGGCCTGTGGTCGCTGGGACCGGTCGCCCTCGGCCACCGGCGCCTGAGGATCATCGACCTGTCCGACCGGGGCGCCCAGCCGATGGTGGACAGCGACCTCGGCCTGGCGGGGGTCTTCAACGGATGCCTGTACAACTACCGCGAGCTGCGCGGGGAACTGGAGGGCCTGGGCTACCGCTTCTTCTCCACCTCCGACACCGAGGTGCTGGTCAAGTCCTTCCACCGCTGGGGGACCGGCTGCGTCGACCATTTCAAGGGCATGTTCGCCTTCGCGGTCGCCGAGCGCGACACCGGCCGGCTCACGCTCGGCCGCGACCGGCTGGGGATCAAGCCGCTGTACGTCACCCAGGACGCCGCGCGGCTGCGCTTCGCCTCCTCGCTGCCCGCGCTGCTCGCCGGGGGCGGGGTGGACACCGGCATCGACCGGGTGGCCCTGCACCACTACATGACGTTCCACTCGGTGGTGCCCGCCGAGCGCACCGTCCTGGCCGGGGTGCGCAAGCTTCCCCCGGCCACCGTACGCACCGTCGAGCCCGACGGGACCGTCACCGACCACCTCTACTGGCAGCCGCCCCACACCCGCTCGGCCCTGCCCGAGTACGCCGGGCTGACCCCGGACGAGTGGGTCGAGGTCGTGCTCGACCGGCTGCGGGCGGCCGTGCGCAGGCGCATGGTCGCGGACGTGCCCGTGGGCGTGCTGCTGTCGGGGGGCCTGGACTCCAGCCTGATCGTCGCGCTGCTGGCCGAGGAGGGGCAGAAGGGCCTGTCGACCTTCAGCATCGGGTTCTCCCCGGCGGGCGGGGAGCGGGGGGACGAGTTCGCCTACTCCGACCTGGTCGCCGGGGAGTTCGGCACCGACCACCAGCGCATCCTCATCGACGACGCCCGCCTGCTGCCCGCCCTGGAGCACGCGGTGCGGGCCATGAGCGAGCCGATGGTCAGCCACGACTGCGTCGCCTTCTACCTGCTGTCGGAGGAGGTCTCCAAGCGCGTCAAGGTCGTCCAGTCCGGCCAGGGCGCCGACGAGGTGTTCGCCGGGTACAGCTGGTACCCGCCGCTGGCCGGCGTGTCGCGCGAGGACGTCGCCGCCGCGTACGAGAGGGAGTTCTTCGACCGCTCGCACGGGACGCTGGGCGCGATCCTGTCGCCGGAGTACATGCCGGACGAGGACGTCAGCGGCGACTTCGTCCGGCGCCACCTCGCGCGGCCCGGCGCCGACACCGCGCTCGACGCGGCGCTGCGCCTGGACACGGGCGTCATGCTCGTCGACGACCCGGTCAAGCGCGTGGACAACATGACCATGGCCTTCGGGCTGGAGGCCAGGACCCCGTTCCTCGACCATGAGCTGGTCGAGCTGGCGGCGGCCTGCCCGCCCGAGCTCAAGCTCGCCTCCGGCGGCAAGGGGATCCTGAAGGACGCCGCCCGCAAGCTGCTGCCCGCCGAGATCATCGACCGGCCCAAGGGATACTTCCCGGTCCCGGCGATCAAGCACATCCACGGCCCGTTCCTGGAGCTCGTCAGGGACGCGCTGACCGGGCGGGCGGCCAGGTCGCGGGGCCTGTTCGACCAGACGTACGTCGACAAGCTGCTCGCGGCACCGGACGAGCATCGCACTACCCTGGGTGCCAACGCGTTGTGGCAACTCGGACTCCTGGAGCTGTGGTTGCAGGCACAAGGAGTTTGATGACCGAGATTCTTGGCGCCCGTTCTCGTCCGTCGATGGGTACGGGCCTGACCGCCTGGAGCTGCCGGGCGCCCGCGCTGGCGCCCGACCTGAGCGCCGTCGCCTTCATCGGCGACCGGGACGGCTCGCCGCGCGTCTGGATCCAGCCCCTCGGCGCGGAGCTGGAGGCCTGGCACCCGGGGCGGACCCCGCGGGCCCTCCAGGAGGATCCCCAGGAAGATCCTCGGGGTGGGGGGCCGGAGGCCTGGCCGGTCGACACGGGCCCCGAGCCCGCCGCCGACGTGAGCTGGTCCCCCGACGCCCGCCGGCTCGCCGTCCTCGTCGTACCGGGCGGCGGGGAGCACACGCAGGTCTGGACGGTGCGGCCCGACGGCGGCGACCTGCGCCCGCTGGCCGCGCCCGAGGGCGGATCGGCGTCGTTCGTGCGCTGGACCGGCCAGGGGGAGATCCTCCTCGTCGCGGAGGTCTCCTCGTCGGGCCGTACGGAGGCGGTGCTGATCGACGCGGCCTCGGGAAGCCGGGAGGTCATCGCGGGCGGGGCGCTCCTGCACCCGGCCTCGGTCAGCCGCGACCACCGGCGGATGCTGCTGCGCCGCGGCCCGCGCGGCGTGCGCCGGATGTACGTGGCCGATCTCCCGGCCCTGCCCGGCGACCCGGTTCCCGGCCTGTCCCATCCGGATGGCCTCGTCACCGGTCTCTCCCATCCGGGCGCTCTCGTCCCCGGCCTGTCCCATCCCGGAGATCTCGCCCCGGAGCCGCCCGGCGGGCTCCCCGCGAACCTCCCCGCCGACCTTCCCGTCGTGGTCCGCTTCGATCTGCCGCCCGGCGATCCCCATGACCTCTCGCCCGGCCTCCCCGCCGACGCTCCCGCCGGGATCCGCTTCGACCTTCCCGCGGGCGATCTCTCCGACGTCCCGCCGGGCCTGCCCGCGAGCCTTCCCGACGAGGCGGCGGGCGACCTTCCGGGCCACGGGGAGCGGCCGCTGCTGGCCGGGCTGACCGGCACGACCGACTACGGGATCCTCTCTCCCGACGGGACGACCGCCTACCTGCTGTCCGACGTCGGCCGCGACCGGGCGGCGCTGGTCGCGGTGGGCGAGGACGGGGCGGCGACCGTGCTGGCCGAGCGCGCCGACGCCGAGCTGGACCAGTTCGCGCTGAGCGCCGACGGCAGTCTCGCCGTCCTGGTGTGGAACGACTCCGGCCGCTCGGAGCTGGAGGTGGTCGAGACGGCCACCGGCCGGACGCGCCCGCTCCCGCCCCTGCCCGCCGAGGTGGTGTCCTCGATCAGGGTGTCCCTGGACGGCAGCCTCGCCGTCCTGGCGGCCGAGGCGCCCGGCCACCCCTCCCACGTGCTGCTCTGCGACCTGGCGACCGGCGGCTACCGGCGGATCGCGGGCTCGGGGCCGATCCCCGGCGCGGCCGGCGCGGAGCTGGTGCGCTTCCAGGCGGGCGACGGCATGGAGCTGACCGGCTGGCTCTACCGCGTCCCCGGCGCCCGCGGCCCGGCGCCCTTCGTCGTCTACCTGCACGGCGGCCCCGAGAGCCAGGAGAGGCCCACCTTCAACCCGCTGTTCCAGAACCTGCTGGCCGCCGGGATCGGGGTGCTCGCGCCCAACATCCGCGGCTCGTCGGGATTCGGGCGGGCCTTCCGCAACGCCGACAACCACGCCCTCCGCTTCGACGCGATCAACGACGTCGCCGACTGCGCCCTGGAGCTGGCGCGGGCGGGCATCGCCGACCCGGCCAGGATCGCCTGCATGGGACGCTCGTACGGCGGCTACATGACGCTGGCCGCCCTCGTCACCCACCCGCGCCTGTTCCGCGCCGGGGTCGACGTCTGCGGCATGGCCGACTTCGAGACCTTCTACGAGCGGACCGAGCCGTGGATCGCCGCGGCGGCCGTCAGCGAGTACGGCCACCCCGTCGCCGACCGCGACCTGCTGCGGGCCCTGTCGCCCCTGCACTCCTTCGACCGGCTCGCCGCCCCGCTGCTGGTCGTGCACGGCGCCCGCGACACCAACGTCCCCCTGTACGAGGCCGAGCAGGTGCTCCAGGCCGCGCGGGCCCGCGAGGTGCCCTGCGAGCTCCTGCTGTTCGAGGACGAGGGGCACGAGATCCGGCAGATCGCCAACCGGGTGACCTTCGTCAAGAACGTCGTCGAATGGCTCAGATGGCACCTGGCGGTCCCCGACCCGGCGTGACGCCTCGCTTCCCCGCCCGGCTCGGCTCGGCGACAATGGCGGTCATGCCGCGTACGGAGACACCGTGGGGACCGTGGGAACCGGCTTCGCTCGCCGAGGTCGTCGAGCTGTTCGGCGGGCTGCAGACCCCCTGGTGGATCGGTGGCGGGTACGCGATCCAGCTGGAGGTCGGCCACGCCTACCGCGAGCACGCGGACATCGACGTGGGTCTCCTGCGCCGTGACCAGGCCGCCGCGCGCGCTCTGCTCGCGGGATGGGACTGCTGGGCCGCCGACCCGGCGGGCACGCTGCGCCCGTGGCCGCCGGACGAGATCCTTCCCGCCCGCGTCCACGACATCTGGGTCCGCGAGGACCCCGAGGGGCCGTGGCGGATCCAGCTGATGCTCGACGAGGCCGACGGTGACGACTGGGTCTACCGGCGAGATGCGCGGATCCGCCGCCCGCTGGCGTCGTTCACGGTCGCCGAGGACGGCTTCTCGCGGATCGCGCCGGAGATCCAGCTCCTGTACAAGGCCAAGGGGCGGCGCCCCAAGGACGAGCGCGACTTCACCGAGGTCCTGCCCCGGCTGGACGGGGCGCGGAGGGCCTGGCTGGACGAGGCCCTGGCCGTCGAGCACGGCCCCCACCCCTGGCGCGAGCGGCTCCGCCCCCGGGGATGAGGGCGATCTCGGTGACGACGGCGGCATGGGCCATTGGGTGATCGGTTGTGAGTCCGTGCCGGGAGGTGGCGGCCGCTACGGCGGGTTCATCAGAACGGGACGGCGTTGATCGCGCCGTGGATGATGAGGATGGGCCACATCATCCGGTACCGGCTCCACAGGTAGCCGAGGAACAGGCCCTGCACCCCCTGGTGGACGAGGACCGAGGCGAGATCGGTGAGAAGGTGGCCGGTGCCGTGGATGCCGATGTGCCAGGCCGCGAAGAGCACACTGGCCAGCACGATGGCCGGCCAGCGGCCGATGAGGTGCTCCCACCGGCTCTGGAGCCAGCGTCGGTAGAAGACCTCTTCGAGCAGGGCGTTGACGGCGAAGACCACGATCACGGCGATCAGCAGCGTGACGGGGTCGAAGCCGGCCGTCCAGTCGCCTCCGCCGGCGGGCCGGGCGAGCGGGCCGATGTGGGCCAGGACGAGCCAGGCCGCGACCGGCACCACCGGCCCGTAACGGCGCCAGGCCGTGGGCCGCTCGCGCACCGCTTCCCGGGGAGCGGCGCCGTGTTCCCGAGGAGCGGTGCCGTGGCGTGACAGGCGGAACAACAGTGCCGGTACGGCCAGCAGCAGGACGAGTTTCAACATGGTGTGTGCCGGCTCGGCGTCGTGGCCGCTGCCCGTCACCAGCCGCAGCGCCACCGCGAACAGCACGGCCGAGGCCAGCAGGACACCCGCCTGCCAGCGAAGTTCTCGCGTCGCCGGTGCGTCGTTCACAGGGGTCGCCCGCGGTGGCGACGGCATCAGCCGTGTGAGGACCAGTCCGGCGAGGACGGGGATCCAGATGTGCCACATGGGCCTGGTGCCGGCATGGTCGGCCGTGTAGCGGATCTCGCCGGCGGTGTTCAGCGCCAGCCACAGCGCCGACCCCAAGATCATGGCCAGGCCGGCGATCAGCACGCCCACGCCCAGCGTCGGGTGGTGGGGCGTTCGCCCCAGCGTTTTTTTCAGCACACTTGTACTTTATAAGAGATAGTACGAGCGTGCGATGATAGGGACATGCCGAAGATCGTCGACCACGAGCAGCGGCGCGACGAGCTCGTCCGCGCCGTGTGGGAGGTCATCAGCCGGGAGGGCATCGAGGGCGCCACGGTCCGCAAGGTCGCCGAGGCGGCGGAGGTCTCGGCCAGCGGGCTGCGCCACTACTTCGACAACCAGCGCGGCCTGCTCGTCTTCGCAGCGCACGCGATCGGCAGAGCCGTCGCCGCACGCGTCGCCGGGCACCTGAACGCGGTCCTGCCGGGCCTGGAGCGTGCCCAGCTCATGCTCGAGGAATTCCTTCCGCTGGACGACAACCGCCGCGTCGAGGTGGATGTGTGGCTGGCGTGTCTGGTGCGCTCGCACGTCGACGAGTCGATGGCGGAGCTGCGCGGCTCCGCGTGGGCGGGCGAGCGCCACATCTGCCGCCTCGCGGTCGCTTTCTGCCACGACATGCCGCTGCCGGAGGCCGGACAGGAGTTCGCCGACGCCGACGTGGAACGCCAGGCCGTGCGGCTTCACGTGTTCATGGACGGCCTCACGCTGCAGACGGCGACCTACCCGTACAACTTCACCCCGCAGAGCATTCGCGCGATCGTCCGCGAAGAGCTGCGTCTGCTGACCGAGGCACGGGGATCCCAGCGGAGGTAAGGGCCGGTCACCGCGGAGCGGGGTGTGCCCTCCCGGCCCCGGCCCGGCCGACGCCTTGGGCGAGGACCTCCAGGGGGTTGGCCAGCACCTCGGAGAAGGCGAGTTCGGCCGCGCCGGTCAGGGTGGCGTCGTCGCCGAGGGCCGAGGTGCGCAGCCGTACCCGCTCCCGGGAGATCACCAGCACGTTGGCCTCGACCCGGCTGTGGACCTGGGCCGCCGAGCCCTGGTAGACCTCGCGCAGCATCCCGCCGAAGATCACCAGGCCGGGGTTGAAGAGGTTGATCAGGTTCGCCACCCCGATGCCGAGCCAGTCGCCGATCCGGCGCAGCGCGTCCACGGCCGCGACGTCCCCGCGCCCGGCGGCGTCCACCACGGCCCGCACACCCTCGCGCCCCGACAGCTCGGCGGAGCGGCCTGCGGCGTCGATCAGCGCCTGCTCGCCGACCTCCGCCTCCAGGCAGCCGCGCGAGCCGCACCCGCAGGGCCGCCCGTTGTACGGGTTCACCATCATGTGCCCGAGCTCGCAGCCGTACCCGCCGTCGCCGTCGAGCAGCTTGCCGCCGACGATGATCCCGCCGCCCACGCCGACGTCCCCGTGCAGGTAGACCAGGTTCTGGAAGCCGACGCCCACCCCGCGCTCGTGCTCGGCCAGCGCGCCCAGATGCGCCTCGTTGCCCACCGCCACCGGGAGCCCGAGCCCCAGCCGGTGGCCGAGCTCGGTGCCGAAGGCCTGGTCCACCCAGCCCATGTTCGGCCCGAAGCGCACCATCCCGTCACCGGGCCGGATCATGCCGCAGTAGGCCGCGCCGACCCCGACGCACACCGCGTCCGGGGGTGCCTCGAGGTACATCTCGCGGGCGAATCCGGCGAGGGTCCCGACCACGTCGTCGAGGTCGGCCCCGGCGCGCGGCCTGACCGCCTCCCTGCGGTCCAGGACCGCCCCGCCCAGCCCGACCCTGGCGGCGACCAGCCGGTCCACCCGGACGTCGAAGGCGATCGCGTAGACCCGGTCGGACTCCGGCCGGACCACCAGCGACGGCCGGCCCGCCCTGCCGGTGTCCCCGGGAAGCTCCTCGCGGACCAGCCCCGCCGAGGCGAGCTCCCCGGTCAGCCCCATGATCGTGCTGCGGTTCAGGCCCATCCGGCCGGCCAGTTCCGTACGGGAGAGCGGGCCGGCCAGGTGCACGTGCCGGAGCAGAGCGCCAAGGTTGCGCTGGCGGATCTCCTCCTGGGACCGACCGGCTTTCAGCATCGTGAGGATCCTGACGACTCGGGGCTTGCCATCGTTGCGCGCCGCGACGGCGGGGACGGGCGGCCACGCCGACCGGCGGCACTGGAACCGATCCTGTCACACCGTGGGAACACCGGCCGGTGGCCGCGGGAGTATTTCTCCGTCGCCCCGGCGGATGCGCCCTCCCGCGACGGAGGCCGCCCACCGTCGCGGGCCCGGCCGTCCGCGGGGAGTGCGCGGTGAGAAGCGGGCGTCACCAGAAGACACCGAGTTCACGTTCGCAGAACACGCCCCCCACCAAGTTGTGGACCGGATCGGCGAGGTCGGGCTCGCCGGACTCGGCCAGCAGCCGAGGGGCGTGGACCTCGGCGTCGTCGCGCGGGGCGTACCCGAGGGCGCGAGCCGCGTCGAGCGACCACCAGCGGCGGGTGTTCGCCGAGACGCCCCACACGAGGTGGAAGCCCCGGGCGGTGAGGGAGGCCTCGACCAGCCGGGCGCAGTCGTCGTACGACAGCCAGGTCGACAGTGCCCGGAGGTCGCGGGGCCGCTCGGCGCACGAGCCCAGCCGGATCACCACGACGTCCATCGCGAACCGGTCGTGGTACAGACTGCCGAGCGCCTCCATCGCGGCCTTGCTGAAGCCGTAGTAGCTGTCCGGCCTGGGGGAGAGGCCGTCGGGGGCGTCCGGGCGGGGGTGGAACCCGGCCGCGTGGTGGCTGCCGACGAGCACGACCTGCCGGACGTCCGCCCGGCGGGCCGCCTCCAGGAGCACCTGCGTGCCGTGGACGTTGACACGCAGGATGTCGGCCCACGGATGCTCGCGGCTCAGCCCGCCCAGGTGGACGACCGCGTCGACGCCGTCCATCGCCGCGGCCATCGCGCTCTCGTCGGTCAGGTCGGCGAGGATCGTCTCCTCGCCGGCCCGAGGGTCCGCGGTCGGGACGACGTCGGCGAGCCGCAGCACCCGGCCGGGCCGGGCGAGCCGCGGCCGGAGCGCGGTCGCCACCGCGCCGGCCGCGCCGGTGAGAAGGATCCGCACGTCAGACCGCCTCCTGCCGGAAGAGCCGGCCGATCTGGCGAGCCGCTTCGCCGAGCACCGTCACGATCTGCGCGTGGTGCGCCTCGTCGAGCCGGACCAGCGGGACGGACGCGCTGATCGCGTCGGTCACCGGCGAGGCGTGGGGGAGCGGCACCGCGACGCAGCCCAGGCCGGGGGTGTTCTGCTCCTTCTCGTCCGCGTAGCCGCGCAGCCGGGCGTCCTCCAGTTCCCGCAGCAGGTCCTGGCGGCTGGTCACGGTGTGCTTGGTCAGCGGTGCGAGGACGTCGGGGATGTGACTCTCACCGTCGTCGCGCCTGGACAGGACCGCGCGGCCCAGCGCGGTCGCCCAGGCGGGCTGCCTGCGGCCCACGCGGGAGGTGAAGCGCAGGTGGTGCAGGGACTCGCGGCTGGCGAGGTACACCACGTCGGACCCGTCGAGGCGGGCCAGGTGGACGGTCTCGTTGATCTCGGCGCGGACCTGCTCCAGCACCACCGCCGCCGCCCGGACGACGGGGTCGCGGTCCAGGTAGGAGGTGCCGACCAGCAGGGCCCGCACGCCGATGGAGTACGTCACGCCGCGCCGGTCGGTCTCCGCCCAGCCCCTGCCGATCAGGGTCCGCAGCAGCATGTAGAGACTCGACTTCGGGTAGTTGAGATCCCGTTGGAGCTCGGTGAGCGTGACCGGCCGTTCGGCGCGGGCCAGTGCCTCGAGCAACTCGATCGTCCGGTCGGCCGATTTGACGGGAGGTCTTTCGGGCGGATTCTCACCTGCTGACAAATCACACCCCTCACCGGCCCGGCTGTCAGATCTGTTGACAGCGTTGTGAGTGATTTTTACAGTTGCGACACGCTGTTCACAACCTGGACCAGGGTTTACATATGTGAATGGAATGGTGGATGCATGAGGTCCCGCCGGTGACCACAAAAGTGATCTACGCCTACCCCTGGGACGTCGTCGGGGACCCCGCCGCCGCCGAACGCCTCGCCCGGCTCGGCGCGGACACGGTGGCGCTGGCCGCCTCGTACCACTCGGTGCGGGCGGTCACCCCGTTCCACCCCGCCCACCGGCTCGTCGAGGCCCGGCCCGCCCTCTACGTCCCCGTCCGTACGGGCTCCTGGGGCAGGCTCGTCCCCGCCGCCCCCACCTGGACGGCCCCCGACGCGTTCGTCCGGGCCGCGGACGCGCTGCGCGCGGCGGGGCTCGCCGTCCACGCCTGGACCATACTCACCCACAACTCCCACCTCGGGACGGCCCACCCGTCCCTGGCCGTCCGGAACGCCTTCGGCGACCGTTACCCCTACGCCCTGTGCCCGTCCCATCCCGACGTCGTCGACTACTGCCGGACCCTGGTCCGGGAGATCGCCGAACTCGGCGCCCCCGACGGGTTCGTCCTCGAGGCCTGCGGCCCGCTCGGCGTCCGCCACGCCGGCACGCACGAGAAGACCGAGGGGGCCGACTGGACCGCGGCCCAGCTCGACCTTCTGTCCCTGTGCTTCTGCGCGGCCTGTGCCCCGCGCTACCCGGCGGGAACCCGCGAGCGGGTCCGGGCCGGAGTCGACACGGCCTCCCCGTCGGTCGAGGCCGCCCTCGGCGACCTCGCCCCCGCCGTCCGGGAGCTGCGCGAGGGCCTCGGCAGGGAACTGCGGGGCGCGTTGCGGCCGGAGGCGGCCGGCCTGCCGGTCACCCTGCACGCCAGCCCCGACCACTGGGCCGCGGGCGCCTTCAGCCAGGTCTCCGCGGCCCCGGCCGCCGACGTCCTCGTCGCCGGCTGCTGGGACGACCCCGCCTCCGGCGCCGACCGCCTCCGAAGGCTTCGCGCCCTGGCCGCCCCGGGCACTCGCGTCGGCGCGTCCGTCCTCGCCCTGCCGCCTGCCACCCTGACTCCGGAGACCCTGGCCGCCTACCGCTCGGCCGGAGCCGACGAGATCCACGTCTACCACGCGGGCCTGGCCTCCCGATCCCGTCTGGCCGCGATCGCCGACGCCCTGCGCTCTTTCTGATCCGGGGCCGGCCGCACCGCGGGCCGCCTCCGGCCGTCGGGGGCGGCCTCGCCGTTCCTCCCGGAGCCGCCGACGCCTCGGGGCTCGCCGTGTCAGGGAGAGTCGTGGTCCCGCGAGCCCCGCAGGCGCAGGAGGTGGCCGGTGAGGTGGTCGCGGGCGACGGTGACGGCGCGGGCGGCGATGCCGTCGACGTCCTGGGGCGGGCGGGAGTCCCTCGGGAGCAGGGTGGCGTAGCCGTGCGCGGTGGACAGGTGGACGTAGGCGAGGTCGGCGGTGTCGGCCCAGGAGGCGTCCTCGGGCAGGACCGCCGAGGTCAGGGCCATCAGGACGTCCGTGAGGCGACGGCTCTGCTCCTGGACGACCGGGCGGTGGGCGGCGGCGAAGTCATGGGAGTGGATGAGGTCCAGACCGGCGCGCCGCTCCAGCGCGTAGCGGGTGTAGGCCCCCGCGGTGGCGGCGAGCCGGTCGACCGGGTCGGGCCCCGCCAGCTCGGCCGCCTGAACGAGGACGTCGGTGAGCGCGGAGGTGAGGGCCGCCGCGCAGGCGGCCAGCAGGGCCTCGCGATCGGGGAAGTGGCGGTAGGGCGCGGCCGACGACACGCCCGCGCGAACGGCGACCTTGGCCACGGAGAAGCCCGCGACGCCCGTCTCGGCCAGGAGCGCGATGCCCTCGCTGATCAACCTGGCCCGCAGGTCGCCGTGGTGGTAACCGCGTCGCGGTGTCGTGGGACTGCTCACGGCGAACGATTCTCCCCCCTTCCTGATGTTAGAGTAGTCTTACATTGATGTAAGAGCACTCTAACATCGACCATGAACGCAGGCCGGAGCCCGTTTCGCGAGAAGGGGCCCGGCCGCGGGGAGAGGGCATCATGCGGCAGCGAAACCTCGGACAGCAGGGCCTGACGGTGTCGGCACTGGGTTACGGCGCGATGGGGATCTCCCTGGCGTACGGGCCCTCCGACGAGAAGGAGGGGGCCGCGACGATCCGCCGGGCCCACGACCTGGGGGTGACGTTCTTCGACACGGCCGAGTTGTACGGGCAGGGCGAGAACGAGCGGATCGTCGGGGCCGCGCTCGCGCCGGTCCGGGACGAGGTCGTCATCGCCACCAAGTTCGGGTTCGACTTCACCGGCACCCGGAAGAGCGGTGTCGACAGCCGTCCCGAGCACATCCGCGAGGTCGTCGACAACAGCCTGCGCCACCTCGGCGTCGACGTCATCGACGTGCTCTACCAGCACCGCGTCGACCCCGACGTGCCGATCGAGGACGTGGCCGGGACGGTCGGGGAGTTCATCGACGCCGGCAAGGTCCGCTACTTCGGCCTGAGCGAGGCGGGGGAGAACACCATCCGCCGCGCGCACGCCGTCCGGCCCGTCTCGGTCCTGCAGACCGAGTACTCCCTGTTCGAACGCGACGTCGAGACGCTCTTCCCCGTCCTGCGCGAGCTCGGGATCGGGTTCGTCCCCTACTCGCCGCTCGGCAGGGGTTTCCTCACCGGCCAGGCCAAGCCCGGCGCCGAGTACGACCCCGGCGACATGCGCAGCTGGGACGCCCGCTTCCAGCCAGGCAACTACGAGAAGAACGTCGAGGCCACCCGCGGGCTCGCCGAGCTGGCCGCCACCAAGGACGCCACCGTGGCCCAGCTCGCCCTGGCCTGGCTTCTCGCCCAGGGCGACGACATCGTCCCCATCCCCGGCACCCGCAGCCCCCGGCGCCTGGAGGAGAACGTCGCGGCCGTCGATCTCACCCTCGACGACACCGATCTCAAGCGCGTCGCCGAGATCCTCCCGGACGGCGGCTTCGGCGCCCGCTACCCCGAGGGCATGCTCCCCACCTGGGACTGACGCGTCTCGGACGTCCACGTCGCGAAGGGTGCGGAACCGGCTCGTGTTCTCCAGCCGGACGCCGGCGGGGGTGGCCGCCGGCGCACGCCGCGCCCGGCGGGCCGTCCCCGCCGGGGAGGCGGCACCGGCGCCTTACCGGGCGGTCAGCGGCCGTACGCCTCCAGCAGCCGCAGCCACACCTCGCTGACCGTGGGGAACGCCGGAACCGCGTGCCACAGCCGGTCCAGCGGGACCTCGCCGACGACCGCGATCGTCGCGGCGTGCAGCAGTTCCGCGACGTCCGGGCCGACGAGCGTGAAACCGACGATCACTTTCCGGTCCTCGTCGACGACCATGCGGGCGTGCCCCCGGTAGCCGTCGGCGTGCAGGGCGGACCCGGCGACGGCGCCCAGGTCGTAGTCGACGACGCGGATCCGTGTCCCCGCGGCTTCGGCCGCGGCCGCGGTCAGCCCCACCGACGCGATCTCCGGTTCGGTGAAGACCACCTGGGGCACCGCGCGCTCGTCGGCCGTGGCCGCGTGCCGGCCCCAGCGGCCGTCCTCGACCACCTCGCCCCGCGCCCGCGCCACGATGACGTCGCCGACCGCGCGGGCCTGGTACTTGCCCTGATGGGTCAGCAGCACCCGCCGGTTGACGTCGCCGGCGGCGTACAGCCACCCGCCACCGATCGGCGTCCCGTCCTCCCCGAGCACGCGCAGCGTGTCGTCCACCGTGAGCCAGGCGCCCGGCGTCAGGCCGACGGCGCCGAGGCCGATGTCCTGGGTGTTCGGTGTCCGGCCGACCGCCACCAGAACCTCGTCGGCCTCGACCCGCTCGCCGTCGGTCGTCGTGATGCGCACCGTTCCGGCCTCGTCGCGGTGCACCGACGCGGCCTCCGCGCCGAGGCGTACCGACACACCGGCCTCCCGCAACGACTCGGTGACCCGCTCGCCGGCGAACGGCTCGGCCGACGGCAGCACGCCGTCACGGACCAGCATCGTCACCGAGGACCCCAGGGCGGCGAAGGCGGTCGCCATCTCCGACGCCACCACGCCACCGCCGATGACCGCGAGCCGGCCGGGGACCGCGCTCGCGGCGGCCGCCTCCCGGCTGGTCCACGGCGTGGCCTCGCGCAGGCCGGGAACGTCCGGCAGCAGCGCGCCGCTCCCGGTCGCGACGACCACCGCGTGCCGGGCCGTCAACGTGACCGGGACGCCGTCGTCGCCGGTCACCTCGACCACGTTCGCGGACACGATCCGGCCCTGACCACGGTGCAGGGCGATCCCGGCCGAATCGAGCCAGGCGGCCTGACCGTCGTCCTTCCAGTGCGAGGCGAAGGAGTCCCTGCGGCCCAGCACCGCGGCCGCGTCGAGACCGCCGGTCACCGCCTCGCGCGCTCCCGGCAACATGCGCGCCGCCCGCAACGCCGCCGCGCTGCGCAGCAACGCCTTGGTCGGCATGCAGGCCCAGTAGGAGCACTCCCCGCCGACGAGCTCGCGCTCGACGACGGCGGCGCTCAGCCCGCCCCGCACCACCCGGTCGGCGATGTTCTCCCCGACCGGTCCGGCCCCGAGGACGACGACGTCGTAGGTGTGGCCGCCCATGTCACTTCCCCTTCGCGGCGCGGCCGAGACGGAGGGCCGAGATGAGGAAGAAGATGCCGCCGGGGATGGCGTAGCCGGCCGCGTTGGTCAGCGTCGGGTCGGGCGCGGAGGCGCCGAGGATGAACGACGAACCGGCGAGCACGGAGATGCCGCCGCTGATGATCATCGGCCACTGGCCGCCCATCTTGCGGCGGGTGACACCCACGATCAGCTGGACCAGTCCGGCCACGACCGCCCAGGCGCCCCACACGCGCAGCACCGCCGGGATACCGGACGCGCAGGCGATGCCCACGCCGACGGCGGTGATCAGACTGACCGCGACGTTCACGTACAGCAGGGCGGGTGATCCGGTGCCGCGTGTCGCTCGGGCGTCGACGATGGCGGCGGCCACGTCGAACAGCGGGTAGAGCACGAGCAGGGTGACCGCGACCGGACCCAGCGTCGAGGCGGTCGTGAGCATCACGAGGGCCCAGACGATGGCGAACACGAACCGGACGAAGTACAGCCGCCGCAGTGCGGACGCGGTCCCGGAGATATCAGGTGAGGCGGCGATGGTGCTCATGATGTTCCTTTCAGTGGAGCCGAGCGAGGACCGGGAAGGCCGGGGCCGGTGCCGCGGACGCCGGGACCGCCGCCGACAGGCCGGCCGCGAGTGAACGCGGCTGTACTGATGGGCGGCGGCGCGGTGCGTACGTGCATCCACGGGCCACCGGAACGGCTCTCTCGCAAGACCGAACGTTCTATCGCGACACAGCATGGCAACCTGTGCCACGGTCTGTCAAGACCGAACGTTCTACTCACTGACATGGAGGTGTGTGGCCGGCCGAAGGCCGGACGTGGAGCCGTCGCGCCACCGTGGAACACGCGCCCGGCGAGGGCGGCGACTCACGACACTGCCGAGGCCGAGCGCATACGTTGTCCGATGATTGAACTCATGCGTTCATTTTCAGTGGGTGGCTTCGCGTCGGGAGGGGAGGAACCAGGCCGCGATCCCGACGGCGATCGCCGGCCCGGCGATGACGGCGGAGGCGGTGAAGGCGGAGGCGGTGAAGGCCCGCGACACCCCGGCGGCGACGTCCTGCCCGCCGCCGGCGAACGCGGTCAGCGGCACCGCCGGCACGAGCGAGCCGCCCAGGGCGGCCGCCGGCAGGCCGAGGTCGTTCTGCGGGTCCGGCAGGGCGACCGTCACGATGGTGCCGTCGAGCTGCAGCATGAACTCGCAGCCGACGATCGCGGCGAGCGGCAGGCCCGGAGCCCTGGCGGGCGAGACCCCGCCCGGGGAGTCGCCGGTGTTGACATTGGTGGCCATGCGCTCCTCCGTTCGTTACTCAGGTGGCCATTGTTTTGAACTCATGAGCTCAGGTTGGCAAGCGGAATGCGGCGACCGCTGCGGTAATCTCAGACCGTGACCACCACCGAACGCGCGATGCCGGGCAGGGGGCGGATCGACAAGCGCACGGCTATCCTGGACGCCGCCGTGAAGGTCTTCTCCCAGGAGGGCTACGCCCAGACGAACATCGACGCGATCGCGAGCCTCGCGGGGGTCGCCAAGCCCACCGTCTACAACCACTTCCACGACAAGGAGACCCTGTTCCGCACGGTCATGCGCGACAGCGCCGACCGGTCGACGGCCAGGATCACCGCCGCGTTCGCCACCCTCCCCGACGACGGCGCCGACCTCGCCGGCGAGCTGGAGAGGGTGGGCCACCTCATGGTCGAGTGCCAGCTCAGCGAGGAGGGCTGGGCGCTGCAGCGGCTGCTGTACGCCGAGGCCGCGCGCCTGCCCGACCTCTACGACGAGGTGGTCGCCCGAGCCGGCACGCCCGCGCTGAACGTCCTCGCCGGCCGGTTGGCGGGCCTGGCCAACCGGGGTCACCTGGAGATCGACGACCCGCGGGTCGCGGCGGGCCAGTTCATGGCCCTCGTCGCGGGCAACCTTCCCGCGCTGTCCGCGCTGGGCACCCGCCCGGTCGGTCCCGACGTCCTCGCCGCCGCGGTCCGCGACGGCGTGAACACCTTCCTGCGCGCCTTCGCCGCCCCCGCCAGGCGTCGCTCTCCCCGCCCCCGCGAGTCCTGACTCCGGTCCGTACGCGGTGTCCGCCCCTTACCGGTCAGGCCGATTTTTCGCCGTATTTATTTATCTTTGCGGCCTGCTGCTGATAACGGATCGGTAAGACCGTACTGTCATGGGCCGCATACAGTGTGTGATTTTGCCAGGGTGGGGAGGCCAGACGCGACACGGGAGGCGAGATGCACGGTGAGCACGATCGGACTCACGGCCACGGCCTCAAGGCGAGACCCCGGGGGCGCATGCCGTACGGCGACCCGCCGCTCCCGCGACCCGCCGGATCCCCCGGCCCCGCCGCACCTCCGGAGCCGGCCGGACCACCGCGACCCGTACGCCTTCCCGAGCCCTCGGGGTCTTCGGGGCACCCGGAGTACCCAGGGCACCCGGAGCGCCCGGAGCCTTCGCGACCCGGACCGTCCCCGGAGTCCCGGACGCCCACGAGGCCGGCGCTGCCCCCGGTGCCCGGCGAGGGCGAGGGGGAGGGCGAGGGGGTGCCGGCGCCTCGCGGGCCCGCGAGGCATCGGAGGGGCGAGGGAGCGGGCGACGCGCACGACATGGACGGCGCGGTCGACATGGAAGACTCGTACGGCGCGGTCGGCGCGTACGGCGCGTACGGCGCGGACGACGCGAATGACATGGACGGCGCGGTCACCCGTCCGATGGTCCGGCGCTCCTGGACCTACCTCGACAGCAGGCCGTTCTCCATGCCGCCGCCCCCCAGTCCGTGGCGGCGGCCGTGGTCGCGCCTCTCGCGCGACCAGCTCGTCAGGCCTGCCCTGATCGCGGGCTTCCTCGCCGCCGCGGGGGTCGGCGTCTGGTCGTCCGGCTGGTCCCCGTGGGATCGGGTGCCCGTCGCCGACACGTCGCCCGCGTCTCCGGGGGGACGCCTCCTCGCGGGGCGCGACATGGTGATCGCACCCTCGCGGGCCCCCGTGGTGGCCGGGGCGGACGCGAAGACCCCGGCGGGCAAGGGGAAGCCCGGGGACGAGAAGGGCGGGAAGGGGAGGGTCCCCGGGCGTGATCCGGTGCGGGTGCTCCCGGCGGAACGGGCCCTGTCCGGCGCCGGAGACATCCGGGACGAGTGGGTCGAGCGGGTGGAGCGCGCCGAACCCGTCAAGAAGCCGGTCGAGCGGTCCGGACGGCACCGCGAGGGCGGAGGCTCCACCCGGGCCGGTGCCGGGAAGGCCGGGGCCGGGGGGACGGCGGGCACCGGGTCGCGCACGGGAGCCGCCACGCCGGAGACCGGTGCCGGGCGGGCGAACGGCTCCGGACACGAGAACGCGCGGGGGACCGGCGGGGCCGGGCGAGGTGGGGGGAGCGCCAGGACGTCGGGACGGTCCCGCTCCGGGACGCAGGGCTCCGGGGCGCAGGGTTCCGGGGCGCAGGGTTCCGGGGCGCAGGGTTCCGGAGCACAGGAGGGAGGGGCGCGGTCCCGGGCGGAGAGGAAGGGCACGCCCTCGGCCTCCAGGAACAGGCCACCGGCCACCGGGAGCGCCACGGGCATCAGCGCCGCCTACGCCTGCCGCCACCTGCCCTCCGGTGACTGGCGTTACGCCTACTGCGTAAGGGTCTGGAACGACTACAAGACCAGGAACGGCCTGCCCTAGGCCCTGGTCCCAGGCAGTCCTGGGCGCGGTGACCACGGGCCGCCGACCCGGGGACGGCAGGCAGGAGCCGGAGCCCGCCCCACCGTCGTGCGAGCCGGGCGCGAGCGACCCCGGCCGTGATCCCGGCCGTACGGGGCCGGTGCCTCCGTGAGCCCGGTGGAGACGACTCCGGCTGTGAATCCGCCGTCCGAGGGCCGTACGAGATCAGTATCTTCCGGCGCGGCGCATGGCGCAGGGGCGGCCGTCGGGGTCGCAGAGGAAGCGGTAGAACGGGGTGGCCCAGGCGGTGGCCAACGGGGACATCCGCGACACCTCGTAGGTGCGGAGCCGTCCGGGCGGGCGGGGGCCCCGGCGGCCCTCGGCGTACCAGCGTTCCAGTTCCGCCGCCGAGGAGGCGAAGGCGTCGAAGAAGGAGGCGGGGTCGAGCAGGTCCGCGTCGGAGCCGTCGTGCCGGTCGAGGTGCTCGCGGGCGAGGGTGAGGCGCAGGTCCCTGGGCAGGCGGCGGGCGCCGTCGCCGAGCCCTCCGGGGTCGAGGGGCTCGCGGCCGTCGGGGGTCTCGTCGAGCACCGCGCAGGTCAGCTCGGAGTCGTAGGTCCAGGAGCGCCGGTTGAAGTTGTCGGAGCCGATGGTCGACCACACGTCGTCGATGACGCAGACCTTGGCGTGGACGTACACCGGGGTGCCCTCCCGGTTCTCGACCCCGTAGACCGCGACGCGGTCGCCGCCCGCGCGCTTCAGGACGTCCAGCGCCTGGTTGCGGCCCAGGATCTGCGGGACGCCGCCGATCAGGCCGTCCTGGTCGGGGTGGAGCGGCAGGACACTGATCATCCTCAGCTCCGGGTTGGCCTTCAGCGCCTCGGCGAAGGACTCGGCGACCTGGGGCGACCACAGGTACTGGTCCTCGATGTAGATCAGGCTGCGGGCGCGGCGCAGGGCCTTGAGGTAGCCGCGGGCCACGCTGCGCTCCCCGCGCGGCGCGAAGGAGTAGCTGGTCCTGCGGTGGGCGTAGGTGCGCAGGAGCTGTACGGCGTGCGGGCCGCAGGGCGGCGGGTCTGGCGGCTGCGGGGGCAGCGGGTCCGGCTGGGTGTCCTCGCGCCGGACCAGGTCGGCGACGCGGTGCACGGGGTTGCGGGTCAGCGGCTGGGGGTCCTCCCAGCGCTCCCTGAAGACGGTCTCGACGTCGCCGACGGCCGGTCCCTGGATCGCGGCCTGCACGTCGTGCCAGGGCGGGCGGCTGCCGTACACCTTGGCCATGGACATGGCCTGCGCGTCGCCCTCGTGGGAGGAGTCGTCGCGGCGGCTCCAGCACAGGTCGATGCCGCCGACGAACGCGATGTCGCGCCGGGGGTCGTCGCGGTGGCGCAGCACCACGAGCTTCTGGTGGTGCGAGCCGCCCATGGGGACGCGCATGTCGCGCAGGCACTCCCCGCCCGCCTCCTCGATGGCGTCGCCGAGGTGGCGGTTCTCCTCCGCGCTGAAGAAGAGTTTGTCCCAGTGCGAGCGCCACAGGAGACCCTTGACCACGACGCCGCGCCTGGCGGCCTCGGCGAACACGTCGGCGACCTCCGTACCGGGGCCGTCCAGCCTCTCCCCGGGGTCGCCGCGCCAGTCGGTGAACATCAGCAGGTCCCCCGAGCGCAGCTCGCGGACGCGGGCGAGCAGCTCGGTGAAGTAGGGCGCGCCGTGCGGGATGGGTCGCACGGTGTTGCCGTGCGACCAGGCGGTCCCGTCTTCGTGCCGGGTGTCGATCCGGGACGCCGGGTTGCCGCGCTCCTCGCGGTCGAGAAACCAGTTGTCTTCGGTCACCATGCCCGATCTACCCAGCATTTGCCTGTTTTCACTCGTCGAGGTGGAACGATCACCCCTCTGCCTCCGCTCGTCCCCTCGTCCCTGACTCGCCGCTCGGCCCGTCGCTCCGGCCGCCGCCCCACGGGCCCCGGGAACGCGAGCGCGGAACTCCCGGCGCCTGCGGCGCTCCCGCATCAGGGGACTGACCTGGGAAGCCCTGACAGGGGGTTTACACGAAGTTGCCTGCGTGTTAAAAATCTGTAACTCGCACATCGAGTCGCGAAAAAAACAGACTGTTGGCTTTCATCGGTCTGTCCCGGAGACGGCACCCTCCGGGACCGCGCGCACCATCCGCACCACCGCACGAACGAACCCGGCATCATCCGGTAGCGCGTGACAGCGCCTCCGGAGGCATAAGCGCGGCGGCGCGCGCCTTGCCTGACTGATCCTCCCAAGTCAGGAAAGGACCCTCAATGTCCCCACGCCCTCGGCCGTGGGCCAGGCTGCTGACCGCAGCCCTGCTCATCACCACCGGCGCCGTGGCCACCGGCCCGGCAGCCTCCGCGGCCACCGGATCGACGGCCTCCGCGGCCGCCGGATCGGCCACCGGCGCGGCGGCCCGCGCGATGGCCGACATCCCGGCCTCCGACTACCAGCAGGTCTCCCTGGCCACCGGCCCGAGCGAGCTCGGCGAGGCCATGTCGCTGACGGTGCTGCCCGACAGGTCGATCCTGCACACGGCGCGCGACGGCACGATCCGCCGTACGACCGCCGCCGGAGACACCGCGAACGTCGTCAAGCTGAACGTCTACACACACGACGAGGAGGGTCTGCAGGGCATCGCCGCCGACCCGAACTTCGCCACCAACCGCTACGTGTACGTGTACTACTCGCCGAGGCTCTCCACCCCCGACGGTGACGCGCCCACCAGCGGCAGCTCGTCGACCTTCGACGCGTGGAAGGGACACCTGAACCTGTCCCGCTTCACCCTCAAGTCCGACAACACGATCGACGTCTCCAGCGAGAAGGTCGTCCTGCAGGTCGCCAACGACCGCGGCCAGTGCTGCCACGTGGGCGGTGACATCGACTTCGACGCGGCCGGGAACCTCTACCTGACCACGGGTGACGACACCAACCCGTTCGAGTCGAACTCCTACACCCCCATCGACGAGCGCACCGACCGCAACCCGCAGTTCGACGCGCAGCGCTCCTCGGGCAACACCAACGACCTGCGCGGCAAGGTGCTGCGCATCAAGCCGCAGGCCGACGGCACCTACACCATCCCCAGCGGGAACATGTTCGCCCCGGGCACGGCCAAGACCCGTCCCGAGATCTACGCGATGGGCTTCCGCAACCCGTTCCGGATGTCGGTCGACAAGGCCACCGGCATCGTCTACCTGGGTGACTACGGCCCGGACGCCGGCGGCGCCGACTCCAACCGCGGCCCCGGCGGCCAGGTGGAGTTCAACCGCATCACGGCCCCGGGCAACTACGGCTGGCCGTACTGCACCGGCACCAACACCACGGCCGAGACCTACAACGAGTACACGTTCCCGTCCGGCCCGTCCTCGGCGAAGTACAACTGCGCCGGCGGCCCGACGAACAACTCGTTCCGCAACACGGGCCTGACCACGCTGCCCGCGGCCAAGCCGAGCTGGATCCGCTACGGCGGCGAGGCCGGTTCCCCGCCGGAGTTCGGCGGCGGCTCCGAGTCGCCGATGGGCGGCCCGGTCTACCGCTACGACGCGAACCTGAACTCGTCCATCAAGTTCCCCGCCTCGCTCAACGGCCGCTACTTCGCCGCCGAGTACGGCCGCCGCTGGATCAAGGCCATCGAGGTCACCTCCTCCGGCGCGCCCGGCGTGATCGAGGCCTTCCCGTGGACCGGCACCCAGGTCATGGACCTGACCTTCGGCCCCGACGGCGCCCTGTACGTGCTCGACTACGGCACCGGCTCCGGCAACCAGGCCCTCTACCGGGTCGAGTACATCGCCGGGACCAACCGCAACCCGATCGCCAAGGCCGCCGCGAACAAGACCTCCGGGCCCGCCCCGCTGGCCGTCACCTTCTCCTCGGCCGGCAGCTCCGACCCCGAGGGCGGCGCGCTGACCTACTCCTGGAACTTCGGCAACGGCGCGACCTCCACCGCGGCCAACCCCACCTACACCTACACGGCCAACGGCACCTACACCGCCACGCTGACCGTCAGGGACTCCGCCGGGCTGACCGGCACCGCCAACGTGACCGTCACGGTCGGCAACACAGCGCCCACGGTGAACTTCGCCCAGCCCGTCAACGGGCAGCTGTTCTCCTTCGGCGACACGGTGCCCTACCAGGTCAACGTGAGCGACCCCGAGGACGGGACCATCGACTGCACCAAGGTCAAGGTCACCTACCTCCTCGGCCACGACAGCCACGCGCACGAGATCACCAGCAAGAACGGCTGCTCGGGAAGCATCACGGTCCCGACCGACGGTGAGCACGACAGCGCCGCGAACATCTACGGTGTCTTCGTCGCCAGCTACACCGACAAGGGTGGCCTGACCAGCCAGAACACCCGCACCCTGCAGCCTCGCCACCGCCAGGCCGAGCACTTCGGCGCCCAGTCCGGCGTCCAGATCGCCGAGCACGGTCCCGCCGAGGGCGCCAAGACGGCCGGGTTCATCGACAACGGCGACTGGATCTCCTTCACGCCTTACGCGCTCGGCAACGCCACCTCCATCACCGCCCGCGTCTCCTCCGGCGGTGTCGGCGGAACGCTGGAGGTGAGGGCGGGGTCGGCCACCGGCACGCTCCTGGGCACGGTCACCGTGCCGGTCACCGGCGGCTGGGAGAACTTCCAGAACGTCTCGGCCAACCTGAGCAACGCGCCCTCGGGCACCACCACGCTGTTCCTGGTGTTCAAGGGGGTCACGGGTCAGGGCAACCTCTTCGACCTGGACGCCTTCACCCTGAACACCAGCGGGAGCGGCACAAGCACGACGGTCGAGGGGGAGGCCTACACCTCCAACTCCGGCGTGCAGCCGGCCGCCCACGCCGGGGCCAGCGGCGGTACCACCATGGGCTACATCGACAACGGCGACTGGGCCGGGTATTCCACTCTGACCGCGTCGGGGGCGAAGACCTTCAGCGCGCGCGTCTCCTCGGGCGGTCCCGGCGGCACCATCCAGATCCGCGCGGGCTCGCAGACCGGGACGGTGCTCGGCTCGGTGGCCGTGCCCAACACCGGCAGCTGGGACACCTTCCAGAACGTCTCCGCCAACCTCACCGGGACGGGCTCGGGATCGATCTTCCTCACCTTCACCGGCGGCTCCGGCGCGCTGCTGGACGTCGACACCCTCACCATCACCAAGTAGCGACGGATCCCCGGCGCGGCGCCCTCCCGCCACGCCGGGGATCCGTCCGCACACGACATCTCCGCGTACGACGTCTCACACGCACGATTTTCCGCACAAGACTTTCCGTATACGAAAGGACAGCGATGCGCAGTCTCATCGCACGCGGGCTGGCGACAGTCGCGGCGGCCACCATGGCGGCCGCGACCGTGCTCGTCCCGGCAGCGGCCCAGGCCGCCGCGGCCCCGTTCGAGGTACTGGTCTTCTCCAAGACGGCCGGATTCCGCCACGACTCCATCCCGACCGGCATCCAGACCATCAGGGACCTGGGCACCGCCAACGGCTTCAGCGTCACCGCGACCGAGGACGCGAACGCCTTCAACGCGTCCAACCTGGCCACGTACGAGGCCGTGATCTTCCTCAGCACCACCGGTGACGTGCTCAACGACACCCAGCAGACCGCGTTCCAGAACTACGTCAACGGCGGCGGCGGCTACCTCGGCATCCACGCGGCGGCCGACACCGAGTACGGCTGGGCCTACTACGGCCAGCTCGTCGGCGCCTGGTTCAACGGTCACCCCGCGATCCAGCAGGCCACCGTGAGGACCGAGGACAACACCCACCCGGCCACCTCCCACCTCGGCGCCACCTGGAGCCGCAGCGACGAGTGGTACAACTACGGCACCAACCCCCGCTCCACCGCGCGCGTCCTGCAGTCCCTCGACGAGGGCAGCTACAGCGGCGGCACCATGAACGGTGACCACCCCATCACCTGGTGCCACCCGCAGGGGTCGGGCCGCTCCTTCTACACGGGCCTGGGCCACACCATCCAGTCCTACGCCGAGACGGCCTTCCGCAGCCTGCTGCTCGGCGGCATCAGGTACGCGGCCGGACAGGTCGCGGCCGACTGCAGCCCGAGGACCGGCGGCTCCACCACGGTCGAGGGCGAGGCCTACACCTCCAACTTCGGCGTGCAGCAGGCGAACCACGGCCCGGCCAGCGGCGGCAAGACGGTGGGCTACATCGACAACGGCGACTGGGCCGGTTACTCGTCGGTGAACGCCTCCGGGGCGAAGACCTTCAGCGCCCGCGTCTCCTCGGCGGGTGCCGGCGGCACCATCCGGGTCCGCGCCGGTTCGCAGACCGGGACGGTGCTCGGCACGGTGACCGTGACCAATACCGGCAGCTGGGACACCTTCAGGACCGTCTCCACCACCCTCACCGCGACGGGTTCGGGGCCGATCTTCCTCACCTTCAGCGGCGGCTCCGGCTCGCTGTTCGACGTGGACACCTTCACCATCACCAGGTAGTGCCCGGCGGTCGGCGGGTGCCTCACACGATCGTGATCAACTTGATCAGTTGCTCGCGGAAGTGGTCGTACTCGTCGACCGCGCCCAGCAGGACGTCGGAGTCGCGCTCCTCGCGGCGCGCGGTCTCCAGCACCTCCCGCCCCGCGGGGGTGATCTCGACGAGCGTGCGCCTCCGGTCGCGCTCGTCGGTCCCGCGCACCACGTAACCGGCCCGGCGCAGGCCCTCGATCGTCCGGCTCATCGTCTGGTCGGTCACCCGGCACAGCGTCGCGAGCTCCCGCTGCGACAGCCGGCCGTCGACGACGTGGTGCAGGGCGATCATGCCCGCGTGGGTGAGGTCGTGCGCGGCGAGGAAGTCGTGGAAGCGGCCCTCGACCATCCGGGCGGCCACCGACAGCAGGCGGCCCGTGGGCCACGAGCGGATGTCCGCGCGCATCGCCTGCGGATCCGGAGCGGCTCGCTGCTCATCTTCCTTGGCCACCCGCCAATTGTCACAGACGCGAGAGCCGTGGGCCCCCGCGCCACCGGGGGAACCGCTGATGCCGGTCCGGGCGCGGTGTCATGGCCCGGAGTGCCGCGACACCCCCGACCATGACACCGCGCCCGCCCCTCCGGGCGGACGCGGCGGGCATGAGGTTGTCTAGAGGACGACCACGCCGGTCCAGAGGTTGACGGCTTTCTGGTAGACCAGGCACAACTCGGTGTCGAAGTACGGTGAGACTCCGGTGTCGTACCGGTTGTCGCCGTCGGTGTCGGAGACGCCGATCGTGAGGCCGTTGAGATAGCCGGTACCGCTGTCGCTCGTGTAGCCGGTCAGCCACGAGGAGCCCAGAGAGCCCTCACCGGTGAAGGGGGAGTCCGCGCCGACGGGCCGGTCCATGGGGAGACCGGTGACGTTCATCGTGAACGTCGGCCCGGTCGAGTGTTCGAGGGTCTGGCCCGTGTAGGGCGCGCCGCCGTCGGGGTTGGGGCCGGCCGGGTAGCCGAAGACGTCGACCGTGGGCGCGAGCGGCTGGTTGAACACGATCCCCTGGGCGCCGACGTTCTCGGCCAGCCTTCCGGTGTCGGCCAGCACGCCAGGGGAGGAGGAGGTGACACCGCGGTACACGTTGACGAAGGCGATGTCGCGGTCGTAGTCCCGGATGTCGTCGAAGTCGCGGTGCACGAAGCTAGCCTTCCCGACATACAGCCCGAACGGGGCCGTGCCCTCGGAGTAGGCGGGGACGAAGACCCACTTGTCGAGCGGACCGGCCGGGGCCTCGACGTCGAGAAGGCAGTGACCCGCCGTCGCGACGACGTTCCGGTACTTCGAGTGCACGACCGTGCCGGTGCACCAGTGCGGCTGGAGGTCGCTGCCGACGAAGAACACCTTGCCCCAGGTCGTGGGTGTGTCCCCTTCAGGCGAGGCCGGCCACTCCATCGGCGGTATGGAGTACTGGGGACCGGCCGGGACGATGTCCGTGGTCAGGCGCTCCCCGCCGACCACCGTCCGCACGGCGTACGGCGTGGCGTTCCTCAGGTTGGCGCCCTCGTCGGCGAGCCAGAAACCCGCGACCTGCTGGGCCGCCGTCGCGGTGGTGGCCAGCGGGACCATCACCGGACTCGCGGCCTGTGCCGGCCCGGCGACGACGGTGGAGCACAACACGATCAGACCGGTACCCAACGCGATCAGTGCACGTCTCAAGCTTGATCTCCCATCCAGTCACGGGCCTCTCCACGCCCTGTGGGCGTGGAGAGCCGGCCGATCGACCCGGCCGGCGAACAGCAAGATCGTAACTTTGGGAGAGATCATGTTTCCAGAAGTTTTAGATCACATGTTCGATACGGAGAGGGTGGGTCGTCGCCGACAGGCTCCGGGGGCCGGGGGTGACGGAAGGCCGTGGGCGGGCGCGGTGGCCCGGCCCGGCGTCCGTCCGGGGCCGGAGCCGTCCGGCCGGGTGATCTTCGGTGCCCGTCGCCGCCGAACCCGCTCGTTCAGGCGGCGTCGGGGTCTCTCTGCACGGTGACGTGCCGGCCGACGTCGTCGGTCTCGGCCGCGGCCAGCACCGTCGGCAGCAGCTCGGGGAAGCGGGCCTGCAGATCCTCCCGGCGCAGGACCACGTAGCAGCGGGTGCCCTCCTGGCGGGTGCGGGTCAGCCCGGCGTCGCGCAGGACTCGCAGGTGGTGGCTGAGCGTCGACTTGGCCACCGGTGCCCGCAGCTCTCCCCAGCCGCGCTCGCGCCCGTCGGCCAGCACGCGCACCAGCCCGACCCGGATCGGGTCGCTGAGGGCGGCCATCACCCTGGTCAGCGCGATCTCGCCCGTCTCGGGGTGGTGTGCCTGTCTCATCCTGCGATGTTATACGTTGTTCGATGTTTCATAAACATCGAACATTGGGGGACTTCGTGACAGACCAGCTCACCGGCCGGATGCGAGGCGGTGCCGTGATCGTGACCGGCGCCGGATCCGGGATCGGCCGCGCCACCGCGCTCGCCTTCGCCCGCGCCGGAGCGCACGTCCTCGGAGTGGGGCGCCGCGAGGAACCCCTGCGGGCCACGGCGGAGCAGCACCCCGGCATCGCCTTCCTGGCCGTCGACATCCGCGCAGACGGGGCCGCTCGAACGATCGTCGACGAGGTGATCGAGCGGTGGGGGCGTCTGGACGTCCTGGTGAACAACGCCGGGGCCACCGCGATGATGCCGCTCGCCGACACCGACGCCCAGCGTGTCAACGACCTGTTCGCCCTCAACGTCACCGCGCCCAGCGTGCTCGCCCACGCCGCGCTGCCGCACCTTCGCGCCGGTCGCGGCGCGATCGTCAACGTCTCCTCCACCTACGGCCACCGGCCGCTGCCCGGCGCGGCCCACTACGCCGCGTCCAAGGCGGCCCTGGAGCAGCTGACCCGCAGCTGGGCGCTGGAGCTGGCCGCCGACGGCGTCCGGGTCAACGCGCTGGCCCCCGGCCCCACGGAGAGCGAGGCCCTGGCCGCCGCCGGGTTGTCCGAGGTGGCGGTCGAGCAGATCAAGCGGGACGAGGCCGCGAGCATCCCGCTCGGCCGCCGTGGGACCCCCGAGGAGGTGGCCGCCTGGATCGTGCACCTGGCCGACCCCGCGGCCACCTGGATCACCGGCCAGGTCCTCACCGTCGACGGCGGCCTGGAACTCGCCTGAGGCCGCACGCGGGATGGCGCGTTCCAGGCGCCCGCCGTGCGGGGGCCGCTCCCGCGCGGCTCCTCGCCGGTCCTCGCCGGTCCTCGCCGGTCCTCGCCGGTCCTCGCCGGTCCTTGCCGGTCCTCGCCGGTTCTCGTCGAGCGTCGCGTACGCGGCGCGCGGCCTACTTCAGCCAGTCGGCGTAGTGGGTGGGGGCGATGCGGGCGCCGTCCTTGGCGGTGAGGACGTCGCCGGGGACGACGGCGAACATGCCGCCGTTGTCGTCGGTGGTCACCGAGCGCTTGTCGTCCTTGGCGGCGAGGGTGATCCGGCCCAGCTCGTCCAGCGGGTACACGTCGGGGCCGGCCAGGTCGAGGACGCCGTTCAGGGGCGCCCCGGCCGCGACGTCGGCGACGGTGGCGGCGACGTCCGCCGCGGCGACCGGCTGGAGGGGGGTGCGGGGCAGGCGGATGGTCTCCTCGTCGGCGGTCCAGGACAGGATGGCGTCGACGAACTCCATGAACTGTGCGGCGCGCACGATGGAGTAGGGGATGGGACCGGCCTTGAGCAGGTCCTCCTGGAGGGTCTTGGCGCGGTAGTAGTCGGTGGGGACCTGGTCGACGCCGATGATGGACAGGATGACGAAGTGCCCGGCGCCCGCCCGCCCGGCCGCGGCCAGCAGGGTGTCCATCGAGGTCTGGAAGAACGCGGGGGAGGCCTCGTCGAAGGTCGGGGAGTTGGTCAGGTTGACGACCACGTCGGCGCCGGCCAGTGCCGCGTCCACCCCCTGGCCGGTGAGCACGTCGACCCCGGTGGACAGCGAGTGCGGCACCGCCTCGTGCCCGGCCTCGTTCAGGATCTTCACGACCTTGGATCCGATCAGCCCGGTTCCGCCGATGACTGCGAACTTCATGACACGTCCTGCTTCCCTTGATGAGCCATGCCCGCTAACTCGGACATTTGCTATCCGGGATGCTACACGGACATTTTTTATCCGAGTAAACGGGAGGAGGTTAGGGTGAAGAGGTGAAGATGTCCGGTGGGGTCGAGTGGGCTCTGCACTGCTGTGTCGTGCTGACCTCGGTGAAGGAGCCGGCGCCGGCCGCGAGGCTGGCGCAGCTGCACGACGTCTCGCCCAGCTACCTGGCCAAACAGCTCCAGGCCCTCTCGCGCGCCGGGCTCGTCCAGTCGGTCCAGGGCAAGGCGGGCGGCTACGTCCTCACCCGCTCTCCGGAGCTGATCACCGTGCTCGACGTCGTCGAGGCCGTCGACGGTCCCGGCCCGGCCTTCGTCTGCACCGAGATCCGTCAGCGCGGCCCGATGGCCGCCTCGCCGGAGTCCTGCACCGCCCCCTGCGCCATCAGGCGCGCCATGGCCACCGCCGAGGCGGTCTGGCGGGACGCCCTGCGGGCCGTCTCGGTGGCCGACCTGGCCCGCGACGTCACCTCCGATTACGGCTCCGGCGTGCTGGCCGGGATCAGCGCGTGGCTGGGAGCGGGCGAGCCCTAGACCTCTCCCGGCGGGCCGGAACACCTGTTTGTTCAGCAAGCTGAGTAAATGCATAATGCTCAGTGTGCTGAACGATATTCGCCGCCCGAGTGCCGGTCGTACCCTCGCGCTGGGGATCGTGGCCAGCGCGGTTCTCACCGGGTTGGTCTGGCTGCTCGGCCAGCGGCTGCAGGGCATCCGGCTGCTGCCCGACCAGGGTGCCTCCTGGTACTACTGGAAGCTGCCCGAGCCCACCGTCTGGACCCGCGCCTCCGCCTGGCTCGGCTACGCGGCCCACCAGCTCGCCGTCTGGGGGCTGATCTACTACGCCCAGACGAGGGTGCGCCGCTACACCGCAGGACTGCACCGGGTGAACGTCCTGGCGCTGGCGGTCAACTTCGGCTTCATCGTCCTGCACACCCTGCAGACCCACCTGTTCTACGACGGGCTCGCGCAGGACGTCTCGATCTTCAGCTCGCAGGGGTCGGTGGTCCTGCTGCTGGTGGTGGTCCTGCTGATGGAGAACGGCCGCCGTGGCCTGTTCGCCGGGCGGCCCGCCCCCATCTCCACGGAGGTGGTGGGGTTCGCCCGCAGATATCACGGCTACCTGTTCAGCTGGGCGGCGATATTCACCTTCTGGTACCACCCCATGGAGAGCACGAGCGGCCACCTGATCGGCTTCTTCTACATGTTCCTGCTCCTGCTGCAGGGCAGCCTGTTCATGACCCGCGCGCACACCGACCGCTGGTGGACCGCGACGCTGGAACTCCTCGTCGCCGTGCACGGCACCCTCGTGGCGGTGATGAACAGCGGCCCCGGCGGCATGTGGCCGATGTTCCTGTTCGGTTTCCTCGGGATCTTCGTGATCACCCAGATGCACGGCCTGGGGCTGTCCCGCGCCACCAGGTGGGTCCTCGCCGCCCTCTACGCCGGTGCCGTCCTGGTGGTGTACGGCGTGCGTGGTCCCGGCAGGATCGACGAGATCGTCCGCATCCCCGCCATCGAGTACCTGCTGGTCGCCGTGGTGGCCCTGCTGCTCTGGCTGGGGCTGCGCACCGCCAGGCTGATCAGGGGCGGCAGCGGGGCCGGCGGGACCGGGGGGACCGGGGGGACCGGCGGGACCGGCGCCCGGCCCGCGGACGGCGTGCCCGTACCGGCGAGCGCCACCGCCCGTGCCGGCTCCACCGCCGGTGCCGGGTCCGCGCCGGTGGGTGACGACAGGGCCGGTGGCAATCGCGCCGGTGACGACGGCGTCTGAAGACGACGGCATCTGAAGCGGCCCGCCTTCTTGTGCGATTCCGGCCGCACCGGTCGGCGCGAATACGGACGTCCGGTCGCCGGAAACTCGAACAATCCCGCAAGTGGGGCCGTATGCGGGAGCGCTCACCCGACAAAGACTGGACATGCAATGACAAATGCTGTTGGAATGGGGTTTTTCGTGAGTAAATGATTCACCCTGCGTAAGGGGCAGTCGAACACTTCCCGATGGTGGCGCATGGACACTGCTCTGTCGTTTCGAGTTCTCGGTCCACTTGAAGTCCTGGTAGGTGAGCAACGGGTCTCGATCGGCGGGTCACGCCAGCGCATCATTCTCGCCACGCTCATCCTGCGCGCGGGCCGGGTCGTCCCCGTCGACCTGCTCGCCACGGCGATCTGGGGCGAACGCCCGCCCCCCACCGCCCGGAGCCAGGTGGTCATCTGCGTCTCCGGGCTCCGTCGCGCCTTCCTGGAGGCGGGGGCGCCGGCGAACCTGCTCGGCACCTCCTCTCCCGGGTACGTCCTGCAGGCCGACCCGTCGCAGGTCGACGTCCTGCTCGCCGAGCGCCTCGCCTCCCAGGCGCGGTCCGCGGAGAGCGCGGGCGACCCCGCCGGAGCCGCCCGGCTGTTCGCCGAGGCGTGCGGCCTGTGGCGCGGCCCGGTCCTGGCGGGCATCGAGAGCGTGTTCGTCGAGTCCGAGGCGCGAAGGCTGGACGACCGCCAGCTGACCCTCACCGAGGAGCGCGTCCAGCTGGAGCTGGCCCTGGGCAGGCACCGGGAACTCATCGACGACCTCGCCGTCTTCGTCGACGCCAACCCGCTGCGCGAGCGGCTGCGCGCCCAGCTGATGCTGGCCAGGTACCGGTGCGGGCGCCGGGCGGAGGCGCTCGACACGTACCGGATCGGGCGGATGCAGCTGGTCGAGGAGCTCGGCATCGAACCGGGCACCGAGCTGCAGGCCCTGCACGACGCCATCCTCCGCGACGACCCTGAGCTGACCCCGGCGCCCGCGCCGCCGCCCGCCCGCCCGGCCGCGTCCGTCCCCGAGGCCGCTTCGGAACCGGAACCCGTCACAGCTCCCGCCCCCGACCCCGCTCCCGCCGAGCCCACGGCGGCCCAGGCGGGCCAGCCGGGCCAGGTCGAGCACGGGGTGGTGCCCGCGCAGCTGCCCGCGGACGTGCCGCACTTCGTCGGCAGGGCCGGCGAGATCGCCGAGCTGGACGCCCTGCTGGACAAGCGGCTCGGGCAGGGGCTGCTCACCATCGCGCTCATCACCGGGGTGGGCGGGGTCGGCAAGTCGGGGCTGGCCGTGCACTGGGCGCACCGGGTCGCCTCCCGCTTCCCCGACGGCCAGCTCTTCGTGAACCTGCGCGGCTACGACCTCAACGCCCAGCCGCTGACGCCCGGCGCGGTCATGGACCGCTTCCTGCGGGCCTTCGGCATCGGCGGCGAGCGCATCCCCGAGGACCTGGACGAGCGCGCGGGCCTGCTGCGCACCGTCATCGGCAAGCGCCAGGTGCTGCTGGTGCTCGACAACGCCCGCGTCATCGACCAGGTCAGGCCGCTGCTGCCCGGCTCGGGCACCTGCTGCGTGATCGTGACCAGCCGGGACCCGCTGGGAGACCTCGCCCCCAGGGAGGGGGCCAGCGTGATCCATCTGGAGGTGCTGGGCTCGGCCGACTCCGCCGCGCTGCTCGCCGGGGTCGCCGACTCCGTGGTGATGGAGGAGGACCCCAAGGCCGCCGCCCGGCTGGGCGAGCTGTGCGACGGCCTGCCGCTGGCGTTGCGGATCGTGGGCGCCCGCCTCACCGCCCGCTCCTACTGGACCCCCGCCCGCCTGGCCAAGCGCCTCGCCGACGAGCGCCGCCGCCTGGACGAGCTGAGCTACGGCCAGCTGACCGTACGGGCCAGCTTCGCCCTCAGCTACCGCGACCTGAGCCCGCAGGCGGCGCTGATGTTCCGCAGGCTGGGGCTGCTGGAGGCGCCCGACTTCGCCTCCTGGGCGGGGGCGGCGCTGCTCGGCATCGACGACCTCGACGCCGAGGACCTGATCGACCAGCTGGTGGACGCCCAGCTGATCGAGGTGCTGGGCCGCGACGGCGCCGACCAGATCCGCTACCGCTTCCACGACCTGGTCAGGTTGTACGCCAGGGAGTGCGCCCACGCCGAGGAGGCGGCCGGGGACCGCGTCGCCGCGATCACCCGCGCCCTGAGCTGCTGGCTCGCGCTGGCCGAGGAGGCCCACCAGCGGGAGTACGGCGGCGCCTTCACCCAGCTGCACGGCGCGGTGCCCCGCTGGCGGCCCGCCGACCCGGACGAGTTGCTGGAACGGCCCCTCGACTGGCTGGACGCCGAGCGCGGAGCCCTCGTCGCCGCGATCTCCCAGGCCGCCCACCTCGGCGCGTCCGAGCTGTGCTGGGACCTCGCCGTCACCGCCACGACCCTCTTCGAGGTCCGCAGCTACTTCGACGACTGGCGTACCACCCACGAGACGGCCCTGGAGGCCGCGCGCAAGGCGGGCGACACGCGCGGTGAGGCGGCCGTGCTGTGCTCGATGGGAAGCATGTATCTCTTCCAGCAGGTGCCGGAGCCGGCGGGGGAGTATCTGAGCGCGGCGCGCGAGCTGTTCGAGAGGCTCGACGACCGCTACGGGATGGCGCTGGCGCTGCGCAACACCTCGCTGCTCGACCGGCTCGCGGGCCGTTTCGACATGGCGCTCGACGGGTTCCTCACGGCGAAGAGGGTCTTCGCCGAGGTCGGCGACCACTTCGCCGAGGCCCACGTGCTCGGGGGCATCGCCCAGGTCCATGTGGACCGGGGGAGGCTGGAGCTCGCCGAGCCCCTGCTGAGGCAGGCGCTGGAGGTCTTCCGCACGCTGGGCAGCGAGCGGGGGCAGGCGCAGATCCTCAACAGGCTGGGAGAGGCGCTGCTGCGCCAGGACCGGACCGTGGAGGCCGAGGAGACCGTGCGGGCCGCGCTGGCCCTGGTCAGGAAGAGGCAGGACGGTATCGGGCAGGCGTACATCCTGTGCGGGCTGGGGGAGATCCAGATCCGCCAGAACCTGACGGACGCCGCGGTGGAGAGCCTGGACGAGGCGCTCGTCATCGCCCAGGGGGTGCGGGAGAGGTTCGTGGAGGCGCGGATCCACCTGGCCTTCGGCCAGTTGCACGCCCGGTGCGGCCGGTTCGACGAGGCCGTGGCCCACCTGCGGGAGGCACTGGAGATATCCACTGAGATGGACACCCGGTTGTGGCGTTTCAGGGCCCTGTCCGCGCTGGGCGAGGTGTTTATCCTCAAGGGGGACGAGCCCGCGGCCTTCGATGCGCTGAATCGTGCTCTGGATTGTTGTGCCGACACCGGCTCCGAGGATTATCGGCTAATCACCGAGCGGTTGGCGACTTTATCCGTAATGCCCTCCGAATCATCAGGTCCATGTGCTGTCGCCGGTGGTGTGGGCGATTGACGCCGCCGCGGAGACCGTGCCCTGAACGACGGCCAGCGGGAGCGTGAAGAGCGCGGCAGTGGCGGTGACTTTCGCGGCCCAGGTAATCCACCGAGACATTTTCGACCTCATTCATCCGTGTTGTTTTCTTTCCTTGTTCCGTTCTGCGACAAACGTAGAATGAGGCGCGATCGAGTCGATATCACATCGGCAACCGGCCGATATCCGGGGTCGCGTCGCGCGTCAGCACCGCCGTGAGCAGCACGTCCGCCCCCCAGGCGAGGTGTTCCGGCGCCGTGTACTCCGCGGGCGCGTGGCTCACGCCGCCCCGGCTCGGCACGAATATCATCCCGACGGGCGCGATCCGCGCCACGATCTGCGCGTCGTGGCCGGCCCCGCTGGGCAGGCGGTGGTACGGCAGGCCCTGCCCGGCCGCGGAGCGGGCGACGATCTCGCGCAGCCCCGCGTCGCAGTCGACCGGCGCGGTGCGCGCCCCGGGCACGACCGTGACGCGGGTGCCGGTCGCGCCCGCGACCTCGGCGGCGACCTCGGCCAGCCGCGCCAGCGCCGCGTCCAGGGCCCCGGCCGAGGTGTCGCGGAACTCCACGCCCAGCCGGACCCTGCCGGGGATGACGTTCCACATGCCGGGCTCGACGGAGCACGTGCCGGTGGTGGCGCGCAGCACCAGGTGCTCGGCGGCGGCGATGGCCCGCACGGCCAGCACCAGCCGGGCGGCGCCGTCCAGCGCGTCGGCCCGGTGCTCCATGGGCGTGGTGCCCGCGTGACCGGCCGTGCCCTCGACGACGACCGAGACGTTCACCCGACCGGTGATCGTCTCGACCACCCCGATGGGCACGCCCAGCCGCTCCAGCACGTCCCCCTGCTCGATGTGCAGCTCCAGGTAGGCGGCGACGTCGCGGGGCGACCAGGCGGCCTCGGCCAGCCGGTCCGCGTCGCCCCCGACCGCCGCCAGCAGGTCGGCGACCGCGACGCCGCGGTCGTCGAGGGCGAGTGCCGCCTCCGGTGGCAGCGCGCCGGCGAAGCCGTGCGAGCCCAGCATTCCCATCGTGCCGTGGGCGCCCTCCTCGTCGCAGAAGGCCACCACCGCGAGCGGGTGGTTCAGCCGCACGCCCTCCTCGTACAGGGTCCTGGCCACCTCGATGCCGGCCAGCACCCCGTAGGCGCCGTCGTAGGCGCCGCCGTTGAGCACCGTGTCGATGTGCGAGCCCAGGACCAGCGCGGCTGCCCCCGGCACGGAGCCGGGGCGGCGGCCGATCAGGTTGCCGGCCGCGTCGACCTCCACGGCCAGGGCCGCCTCCTCCATGAGCCGCGCGACGTACGCGCGCCCCTCCACGTCCTGGGGCGTGAACGCCAGCCGGGTCACCCCGCCGCCGGGGACCGCGCCGATCGCGCCCAGCCGGGCCACGTGATCCACCAGACGCCCGGCGTTGACACGGGGCCGGGTCCCCTGCAGGACGGTCATGGCGTGCGCAGCGATCGGGGGCGCATGTCCGTCCACACCCGCTCGATGTGGGCCAGGCACTCGTCACGGCCGCCCGCGGTCCCGGTGGCGGCCCACCCGGCGGGCAGGGCCCGCCCGTGCGGCCACAGGGAGTACTGTTCCTCGTCGTTGACCACCACTACGTACGTGCTCACGTCAGGCCTCCAGGTCGCGGATGTCGCGGATGTCGCGGATGATGTGGCCGAGCAGCTCCGCCCGGCGCTCGTGCAGGAAGAAGTGGTCGCCGTCCAGCACCCGGAGCCGGAAGTCCCCGGCGGTGTGCGGGCCCCACAGCAGGGCCTCGCCGGGTGAGACGATCTCGTCCCCGTCGCCGGTGTAGACGACCAGCGGGCACGCCAGCGGCGCCTCGGCGGCGGGCAGGTAGGTCTCGGTCACCCGCAGGTCGGCCCGCACCCGGGGCAGGACCACCGCGAGCAGCCGGGGGTCGTCCAGCGGCAGGCCGCCGCTGCCGCCCAGGCGGCGCATCCAGGCCACCAGCTCGCCGTCGGGGGCGTCGTGGACGGCGGGGGCGCGCGGGCCGTCCGGCGCGCCGGCCGCCGCGGCCAGCAGCGCCCGGGGTGCGGGCGCTCCCCTCCGCCGCAGCTCCCTGGCCAGCTCGAACGCCACCCAGGCGCCCATGCTGTAGCCGAACAGCGCGTACGGCCGCCCCAGGTGCGGGGTGAGGGCGTCGGCCAGCTCGGCGACCAGGCCGTCCATCGCGGCGTGCGGGGCCTCGCGGAACCGGCGCTCGCGCCCCGGCAGGTGCACCGGCACCACCTCCACGGTGTCGGGCAGCAGGTCGGCCCACCGCTGGTATTCCACGGAGCCGCCGCCCGCGTACGGCAGGCAGAACAGCCGGATCGCGGCCTCCGGGCGGGGGGCGGGGAAGCTCACCGCCCGCGCCGCGCGGTCGAGCACGCGCGTCGTCGTCATCGCGTCACCTCACACGTCGTCATCTCATCGCTTGGTCGCCCGGTGCGGCGTCGTGCCGTCAGGGTGAGAGGGGAAGGTCCGGGGCGGTCACCAGGGCGGTGATCGTCCGTTCCAGCTCGGCGGCCATCGCGGCGACCGTCTCCGGGCGGAACAGCGCCGTGTCGTACTCCAGCACCGCCCGCGCCGAGCCGCCCAGGTCGGTGACCTCCAGGGCGAGGTCGAACTGCGAGGTGCCCAGCGGGACGGACAGCCGCTCGGCCGTCACCCCCGGCAACCCGTCGTCGGCCGACTCCAGCAGGCGCCGGTCGTGCAGGGTGAACAGCACGTCGAACAGGGTCCCGCGGCCCGTGCCCAGCTCCGCGGTGAGCCGCGACAGCGGCAGTTCCTGGTGCTCGTAGGCGCCGAGCAGGCTCTGCCGCACCCGGCCGACGACCTCGGTGAAGGTGCGCGTCCCGCCCAGGTGGGTGCGGACGGCCAGCGTGTTGACGAAGTGCCCGACCAGGTCGGCGACCTCGGTCCTGGACCGGCCGGAGACCACCGAGCCGACCACCACGTCCCGGGTCCCGGCGCGGCGGGCCAGCCAGACCTTGAACGCGGCCAGGTAGACCATGTGCGGTGTGGTGTCGGTGGCCCGGCACAGCTCCCGGACGTCGACCGGCAGGTCGAACGCGTGCTGGGCACCCTGGAACAGCGGCCGCCTGGGGCGCGGCAGGTCGGTGGGCAGCGCGGTGCCCTTCGAGTCCGCCAGCCGCTCCCGCCAGTAGCCCACCAGCCCGGCCAGCCGGTCGCCGGTCAGCGACTCGCGCTCCCAGACGGCGAAGTCGACGTACTGCACGCCGGGCTCCGGCGGTTCCGCGCAGGAGCCGGAGCCTTCGGCCCGCAGGCGGTAGAAGGCGCACAGCTCCCGCCAGAAGACCGCCGTCGACCAGCCGTCGAAGACGATGTGGTGCGCCAGGACGAGCAGCACGTGCTCGGTGGGGGAGATCCGGTAGAGGATCGGCCGCAGCAGCGGGCCCATGGCCAGGTCGAACGGCCTGCGGTACTCCTTGAGGATCAGCCCGGCGGCGTCGGCCGTCTCCACCACGGGCAGCGGCACCGGCGCCGGGTCGGCCACCCGCTGCACCGGCCCCCGCCTGGTCATCGTGAACGTGGTCCGCAGCGACTCGTGCCGGGAGAGCACCCGTCCGATCGCCCACTCCAGCGCCTCGACGTCCAGCGGGCCGCGCAGCCGGAACGCGTGCGGCGCGTTGTAGGCGGGACTCTTCGGGGCCAGCTGGTTGAGCACCCACAGGCTCTCCTGCGCGTGGGAGAGCGGGTAGGCGGCGCCGGGTGTCCTGGGCACCGGGCACGGCCCGGCCCCGGTGGGCCCGGCCAGCCAGCCGGCCAGCTCGGCGGGCGTCAGGTGGTGGAAGACGTCGGAGATGGACACCTCCACGCCCAGCCGGTCCTGGACGCGCATCGCCACCTGGACGGCGGCCAGGGAGTGGCCGCCCAGGTCGAAGAAGTCGTCGTCCGGGGCGATCTCCCCGGGGTCCAGGCCCAGTACCTCGCTCCAGATGCCGATGACGGTCTCCAGCAGCTCGGCCGCGCCTGTTCTCTCCGTGCTCGTTCCCGTCGTGCCCGTGCTCCCGGCCGCGGGGGTCTCCCCGGTCGTGGTGGCACGGGCTCCGGCGTCCGGGGCACCCGTGTGGGGTGCCCGGCCGCCTCGGGACGCCGACGGAGCCCTCGGGGTGGGGGCGCCGTCGTGTGTCACGACGCCGGGCCGCGGTTCCCACGGCACGGCGCCGACAGGGCGGCCGGGATCCCCGGCCGCGAAGTCCAGCACTCGCAGGTAGCCCTCGGCGAGCCAGGCGATCGTGGCCTCGTCGAACAGGCCGGTGTCGTAGCGCAGCAGGCCGGAGATCTCGCCGTCCGCGGAGACGAGCTCCAGCTCCACGTCGAAGCGGACGGTCGCCTGGTCGAGGGGGTACGTCGACAGGGCCAGCTCGCCCAGCCGCAGCAGCATGCCCCGCTCGCCCGCGGAGGAGGCGCCCAGCGGCGACACCGCCTCGGGCGCCTCGAACGACTCGGCTCGGACGATCTCCCCCCGCTGCGAGGCGCGCAGCGTGAACGCCACGTCGAACAGCGGGGAACGGCTCGGGTCGCGGTGCGCGCCCAGCCGCTCCACCAGCCGGGGGAACGGGTAGTCCTGGTTGTCCAGGGCGCCCAGCACGGCGTCCCGGGTGCGGCCGAGCACCTCGGAGAAGCCGGGGTCCCCCGACAGGTCGGCGCGCAGCACGACCGGGTTGACGAAGTAGCCGACCACGTCGGAGAACTCCGGGCGGCTGCGCCCGGAGGTCCAGGTGCCCAGCAGGAAGTCGTCCTGGCCGGCCGCCCTGCCCAGCAGCACCTGGAAGGCGGCCAGCAGCGTCGTGTACAGCGTGGAGCCGCCCCTCGCGGCCAGCTCCCCGACCGCCGCCGACCGCTCCGCGCCCAGCCGGAAGGCGTACGAGGAGCCCTGGAAGCCCTGGTCGGCGGGGCGGGGCCGGTCGGCGGGCAGCGCCAGCACCGGCGGCGGGTCCGCCAGCAGCCCGGTCCAGTACGCCTCCATCCGGGCGCCGTCGGGACCGGCCAGCATCGCCGCCTGCCACGCCACGAAGTCGGCGTAGGTCGCGGCGGGCGGCGCGGCGGACGGCCGGGCCCCGTTGCGCAGCGCGGTGTACGCCTGCCCCAGCTCCTCCAGCAGCTGGAACAGCGACCAGCCGTCGATCGCGATGTGGTGGGTGACCCAGAGCAGCACGGGCGCCGCGGCCGGGCGCCGCACCAGCACCACCCGCAGCACCGGCCCGTGCTCCAGGTC
Source organism: Streptosporangium nanhuense (assembly GCF_059358815.1). NCBI lineage: Bacteria > Bacillati > Actinomycetota > Actinomycetes > Streptosporangiales > Streptosporangiaceae > Streptosporangium > Streptosporangium nanhuense. Next base: position 220,002 of record NZ_JCADBG010000010.1, on the reverse strand, counting down.
GAACGGCCGGGCCGCCTCGGCGCCCAGCAGGTCCGCGAGGTCCTGGCCGGGCGCGAGGTCGGCGAGGAAGAAGTCCAGGCCGCTCGTCGGGGCGACCCGCTGCACCGGGGTGCCCTTGACGTGCCCGTACGTCGTGCGGAAGATCGGGTGCCGGGCGATCAGCCACTCGAACGCGCCGCGCAGCGCGACCGGGTCGGCGTCGTCGTGCACCGTCCACGCGAACGGCATGTTGTAGGCGACGCTCGCCTCCCTGCGCACGCGGTCCATGAACCACAGGGACTGCTGGCCGTACGAGAGCGGGAAGGGCGCGTCGGCAGACCTCATCAGCCTGGCGAGCAGGGCGCGCTTGTCGGCGGGCGACAGTGGCGCTCGGGTCTCCATCGGAGTCCTCCAGTAGGGGGGTCAGGCGGTAAGGGGCCGGGCCGAGGGAGCGGCCAGCCGCTCGACGAGGGAGAGGGCCGCCTCGGGGGAGGGGACGGAGTGGAACACCGGCTGCGCCGACGAACCGGCCGAGGCGACCAGCTCGTAGCGCCGCAGCGTCTCGACCAGGCTGACGAAGCCGTCCCAGAAGCCGTCGGTGTTCACCAGGACCAGCGGCTTCGCCGACCTGCCCAGGTAGGTGGCGGAGATCACCTCGAGGATCTCGTCCAGCGTCCCGTAGCCGCCGGGCAGCGCGATGAAGGCGTCCGAGCAGCGCAGCATGTGCTCCTTGCGCCGGTGCAGGGTGTCGGTCAGGTGCGTCTCCTGGATCGGCGCCGCGATCGCCCGCTCCCGCTCGTACAGGAAGCGCGGGATGATCCCCCGGATGGCCGCGCCGCTCTCCGAGGCCGCCCAGGCCACCTCGCCCATCAGGCCGGAGCCGCCGCCGCCGTAGACCAGGTGGTGGCCGCGCTCGCCGATGAGCCTGCCGGTGGTCCTGGCCACGTCGACGATGGTCTGGGAGTTGCTCCGTCCAGCGCCGCAGAAGACGCAGATGTGCAGCGGCCCGCCGCTTCCGCCGCCCGGCGGCGTGCCGGAGTCGCGTGTGCCCGCGCCGGGTTCGAGGATTGTCGAGGTCATGGCTCTCTCCTTAGGAGGACCGGTAGCGCGTGATGGCCGGCAGGTGCCGCTCGCGGAGCTCCTGGTCGCGCACGCCGAGACCCTCGGCGGGGGCGAGGCAGAGAACGCCGATCTTGCCCTGGTGCACGTTGCGCCGGACGTCGTGCACGGCCTCGGCGCTCTGCTCCAGGGAGTAGGTGCGTGACAGGGTGGGGTGGACGCGCCCCTGGGCGACCAGCCGGTTGGCCTGCCAGGCCTCGTGGTAGTTGGCGAAGTGCGTGCCGACGACGCGCTTGAGGCTCATCCACAGGTACCGGTTGTCGAAGGAGTGCATGAACCCGGTGGTGGAGGCGCAGGTCACGATCGTCCCGCCGCGGCGGCAGACGTAGACGCTCGCGCCGAAGGTGTCCCTGCCGGGATGCTCGAACACGATGTCGGGGTCGTCGCCGCCGGTCAGCTCGCGGATGTGCTTGCCGAAGCGCCGCCACTCGGCGACGTCGGGGGTGTGCTCGTCCTGCCAGAAGGAGTACTTCTCCGCGGACCTGTCGATGATCAGGGAGGCGCCCGCCTTCCTGGCCAGCTCCGCCTTCTCGGGGGAGGAGACCACGCAGACCGGGGTGGCGCCGCCGTTGAGGGCGTACTGCGTGGCGTAGGAGCCGAGCCCGCCGGAGGCGCCCCAGATCAGGACGGTGTCGCCCTGCTTCATGGCCGCGCCGTTGCGCGAGACCAGCTGCCGGTAGGCGGTGGAGTTGACCAGCCCGGAGCAGGCCGCCTCCTCCCAGGTCAGGTGGGCGGGCATGGGCATCAGCTGGTTGGCCTTGACCAGCGCGAGCTCCGCCAGGCCGCCGAAGTTGGTCTCGAAGCCCCAGATCCGCTGCTGCGGGTCGAGCATTGTGTCGTCGTGCCCCTCGGGGTCCTCCAGCTCCACCGACAGGCAGTGCGCGACGACCCGGTCGCCGGGCTTCCATTTGGTGACGCCGGGCCCCACCCGCAGCACCACGCCGGAGACGTCGGAGCCGAGCACGTGGTAGGGCAGGTCGTGGCGGCGGGCCAGCTCGCTGCGGCGGCCGTAGCGGCACAGGAACCCGAAGGTGGCCACCGGCTCGAAGATCGCCGACCAGACGGTGTTGTAGTTGACCGAGCTGGCCATCACCGCGAGCAGCGCCTCGCCCGGCCCCACCTCCGGGGTGGCGACCTCCTCGACGTGCAGGGACTTGCGCGGGTCCTTGTCCTCGCCGCGCATCCCGGCGAACATGTCGACCTCGTCGGCGTGCACGGTGACGCCCCAGTAGGACTCCGGCACGGGCAGGGCCGCGAAGTGGCCGGGGTCGCTCTCGCCGGACAGGACGGCGTCTCTGATCGCGTCGGTCATCGCGTTGCCTCCAGGGCGAGTCGGTCGAGCTTGCCGTTGGGGTTCAGGGGCAGGACGGGGACGGTGCGGAATTGCGCCGGGATCATGTGCGCGGGCAGCCGCTCCCCGCACAGGGCGCGCAGCTCGCGGGGGGAGACCGGCTCGCCGACCAGGTAGGCCACGATCAGTGGCTCGCCGCCCGGCGGGGTCCGCACGATCACGGCCGCGTCGCTCACGCCGGGGGTGTGCCGCAGCACGGCCTCGATCTCGCCCAGCTCGACGCGGAACCCGCGGATCTTGACCTGGGAGTCGATGCGGCCCAGGTACTCGAACGCCCCGCACTCCAGCTGCCGTACCAGGTCGCCGGTGCGGTACCAGCGCCGCTCCCCGTCGCCCAGGTCGGCCAGCGGGAACCGCTCGGCGTTGAGCTCGGGGCGCCCGACGTAGCCGGCCGCCAGCGCGGTGCCGCCCACCCACAGCTCGCCCTCGGCGCCGGTCGGCACCGCGCTGCCGTCCGCGCCGACGACGGCGGTGCGGACGTGGCGCAGCGCCCGGCCGATGTTCGTGGGCCCGGAGGTGTCCTCCACCGTCGCGCGGTCCACGACCGTGCAGGTGGAGAAGACGGTCGTCTCGGTGGGGCCGTAGATGTTGACGATCTCCTCGCGCCCGCCGGTGAGGTCCATCCAGGCGCGGATGGTGTCGCGGTCGATGGCCTCGCCGCCGAAGATCAGGTAGCGCAGCGCGAGCGGGCGGGGGCTCTGCTCCATCGCCCAGGCCAGGTACTTGAACATGCTGGGCACCTGGCAGAGCACGGTCACCCGTTCGGCGTCCAAGGTCTCCAGCAGCAGCCGGGGGTCGCGTCCGGCCGAGACCGGGATGGCCACCACGCGCCCGCCGTGCAGCAGCGCCCCCCACATCTCCCAGACGGAGAAGTCGAAGCAGTGGCTGTGGAACCAGCTCCACACGTCCTCCCCGCTGAAGGAGAACCGCTCGCGGGCGGAGCGGAACAGCTCCAGCACCGCCCCCTCGGGGGTGGCGACGCCCTTGGGCGTCCCGGTGGATCCGGAGGTGTAGATGATGTGGGTGGGGATCTCCGGGGAGCGCCGGACCGGCGGCAGGACCTCCCCGCCCGTGGTCGCGCCGGTCACCTCGATCCTCGGCACCCCGGCGAAGGGCCAGGGCCCGTCCGGGTCGGCGCAGATCGCGCGCAGCCCGCTGTCGCCGGCCATGAACCGCACCCGCTCGGCGGGGTAGTCGGGGTCGAGGGGGACGTACGTGCAGCCGTGGCCGATCACCGCCACGACGGCGGCGACGACCCGCCAGGAGCGCCGCATGAAGACGCCGACCCGGTCGCCGGGGACCAGGCCCAGCTCGCCGAGCGAGCGGCGGATCCCGCAGGCGGCGTCCGCCAGCTCGGCGTAGCTCACGGATCGGTGTTCGTCGGTGACGGCGAGCGCGTCGGGCCGCCGCAGCACGTGCTCGTAGAAGGCCGAGGCCAGGGAGCCGAATTCTTCGTCCACAGGTCAGGACGATCTCCAATGGCACGACATATGGGTATTCGTCGGCGGGCTAGGCTTCCCCCGGCGACCCGGCCTGGCGGCTAGGTACGGTCCGCGCCCTGCGGCGGAAGACGCCGGGGCCGCGCCTGGCGATGCTTCTCGGCATGAACGGTGTCGTTTTCGTCTTTCCCGGCCAGGGTGCCCAGTGGCGCGGCATGGGAAGTGCCCTGCTGGAGCAGGAACCGGTCTTCGCCGCGGCGATCCGGGAGTGCGAGCTCGCGCTCGAACCGTATCTGGACCGCTCCGTCACCGACGTGCTCGCGGGCAGGGCCGACGCCGACAGGATCGACGTCGTCCAGCCCGCCCTCTTCGCCCTGCAGGTCGGGCTCGCCCGCCTGTGGGAGGCCAGCGGCGTCGTGCCCGCCGCCGTGGTCGGGCACAGCCTGGGCGAGGTCGCCGCCGCGTACGTCGCGGGCGCCGTGACTCTCGAAGAGGCCGCCAGGATCGTCGGCGTCCGCAGCCGCCTCTACCGCAGGCTCAGCGGGACGGGCGCGATGGCGCTGCTCGGCCTCGGCTGGGAGGAGGCCGCCGCCGTCGTCGCCGAGCAGGACGACCGGCGCGGCGACCGGCATGGCGGCCGCATCTGCCTGGCCGCGTCCAACGCGCCCGGCTCGACCGTGGTGGCCGGCGACCACGACGCGGTCCACGCGCTCGTCGAGCAGCTGCGCTGGGAGGACGTCTTCTGCCGCCTGGTCGGCGCCGACGTCGCCGGCCACAGCCACCACGTCGACCCGCTCCTGCCCGAGCTGCGCGAGGAGCTGGCCGCCCTCGCGCCCGTGCCCGCCACGACCCCCCTCTGGTCGACCGTGACCGGCCGCCCCGGCGCCACGCCCGACGCCGCCTACTGGTGCCGCAACCTGCGCGAGCCCGTGCTGTTCTGGCCGGTGATCCGGCAGCTGCTGGCCGCAGGACACGACACGTTCGTCGAGCTCAGCCCGCACCCCACCCTGCTGTCCGGGCTGCGCGACGTCGACGCCCTGCTGCTGCCGTCCGTGCACAAGGAGGACGCCGCCGCCTTCGCCGGCTCCCTGGCCCGGCTGCGCGAGGTGGAGCTGACCGCCGACGGCCCGCTGGGCGACCACCGGGTCGAGGGCCGTCCGGTCTTCCCCGGCGCCGGGTACGTGGCCGCCGCCCTGGAGCACTCGGACGCGCTGGCCGGGGTGGAGTTCCGCGTCCCGCTGGTGCTGGACGCCCCGCGCCGCCTGGGCGCCCGCCTCGACGGCGACGCGATCGACCTCGTCGCCGACGGCCGCGCGCACGCCTCGGCCCGCCGTACGACGCCGGAGCCCGCCGCCCGCCTGGACCTTCCGGCGATCGCGTCGCGCTGCGCGGCGCGGGCCGGCGAGGAGGAGCTCTACGCGGGCTTCACCGCCAGGGGCATGCAGTACGGGCCCGCCTTCCGGCGGGTGGAGGAGGTCCTCGCCGCCCCCGGCGAGTCCCTCGCCCGCCTGCGCCGCGCTGCCGGGTCCGGACCGTACCGCCTGGACGTGGCCCTGATCGACGCCTGCCTGCAGGCGGCGGCGCCCGCCCTCGGCGACGGGGACGACCTGCTGCTGCCCCGCGCGGTGGACCGGGTGTCGGTGCTGGGCGAGCTCGGCGCGGCCCGCTGGGCGTACGCCCGGGTCGCCGAAGCGGACACGGGCGGCGCGGACACGGGCGGCGCGGACACGCTGCTCGACGTGGACGCCTGCGACGAGGACGGCCGGGTCGTCCTGGCGCTGCGCGGGGTGCGGCTGCGGGCGATCGAGCGCGAGGCCGGCGCCGGAGGCTGGATCCACACCACCCGCTGGGTGCCGGTGGAGCCCGGCGACGGCGAGCCGTTCGAGGGCGTGGTCCACCGGGTCGAGCCCGGACGGCCCGCCGAGGAGTCGCTGCGGTCGCTGCTGGAGCTGGTCCAGGAGCTGGCCGCCGCGCCGGAGCCGGAGCGGCTGTGGGTGGTGACCGGGAACGCCCAGCCGGTGGAGCCCGGCGACCCGGTCGACCCCGACGCCGCCGCCGTGTGGGGGATGGCCCGCACGGTCAGGTACGAGCACCCCGAGCTGCGCTGCGCCCTGATCGACCTGGACGCCGGGCACGACCCGTCCACCTGGACCCCTTCTGGGGACGGGCCGTCCACCTGGAACCTGGGGAGTGAGAACGAGGTCGCCCTGCGGGGCGGCCGGGCCTTCGCGCCGCGCCTCACCCCGCGACCGGCCGGGCCGCGCGGCCCGCACCGGCTCGTCCAGCGCGCCCAGCAGGACCTCGCCACGTTGACCCTGGTCGAGGAGGACCTTCCCCGCGAGCCGGAGGCGGGGAAGGTGCGGATCCGGGTGCACGCCGCCGGGCTCAACTTCAACGACGTGCTGCGCGGGATCGGCATGCTGGGCGAGCAGCCCGAACCGCTCGGCTACGGCCTGGAGTGCGCGGGCGAGGTGACCGCCGTCGGCGACGGCGTCACCGGCCTGGCCCCGGGCGACCGGGTGGCGACCCTGGTCGCCGAGATCGGCGCGATGGCCTCGCACGTCACCGTGGACGCCCGCCTCGCCGTGCCCCTCCCCGACGGCCTCGGCTACACCGAGGCGGCGACGCTGCCCGCGGCGTACGTCACCGTCGTCTACGGCATGGAGCGACTGGCCCGCCTGGAGGCCGGGGACCGGGTGCTGGTCCACGCCGCGGCCGGCGGCGTCGGGCAGGCGGCGGTGCGGCTGGCCCGGCGCGCGGGCGCGGAGGTCATCGCCACCGCGGGCTCGCCCGGCAAGCGGGCCTGGCTGCGGGAACAGGGCGTCGAGCACGTCTTCGACTCGCGCTCCCTGGACTTCGCCGACCGCGTCATGGAGGTCACCGGCGGCGCCGGGGTCGACATGGTGGTCAACTGCCTGGCCGGGGAGGCCGTCGACGAGGGCCTGCGCGTCCTGGCGCCCTTCGGCCGGTTCGTGGAGCTCGGCAAGCGCGACATCGCGGAGAACAGGGCGCTGCCGCTCGCGCCGTTCGCCAAGAGCCTGTCCTTCCACGCGGTGGAGGCGTTCTCGCTGGCCGGGCGGCGCCCGGAACTGGCCGGGGCGATGCTGCGCGAGGTGATGGACGCGGTCGCGGACGGCACGCTCGGCCCGCTGCCGGTGACGGCCTTCCCCGCCGCCGAGGCGGAGACGGCCTTCCGGCACATGGCGTCGGCCCGCCACATCGGCAAGGTGGTCCTCACCTTCGACCGGCCCCGGCTGCGCGCCGACGGCACCTACCTGGTCACCGGCGGCCTGAGCGGTCTCGGCCTGGCCGCGGCCGAGGGCCTCGTACGGCAGGGCGCCCGCCACCTCGCCCTGATGGGCAGGCGCGAGCCGGGCCCGCACGCGCTGGAGCGGATCGCCGCGCTGCGCGAGGAGGGCGTGCGGGTCACGGTGCTCGCCGCCGACGTCGCCGACGCGGCCGCGCTGGAGAGCGCGCTGGAGGGCCTGCGCGCCCAGGGGCCGCCCCTGCGCGGCGTCCTGCACGCCGCCGGGGTGCTGCGCGACCGCACGATCGCCGCCACGGACTTCGACGAGGTACGCGAGGTGTTGCGCCCCAAGGTGGACGGCACCCGCAACCTGCACCGGCTCACCTGCGGCGACCCGCTGGAGCTGTTCGTGCTGTTCTCCTCGGCGGCCGGGCTCCTCGGCTCCGGCGGCCAGGCCGGCTACGCGGCGGCCAACGCCTACCTGGACGGCTTCGCGCACTGGCGCAGGGGGCAGGGCCTGCCCGCCACCAGCGTCGACTGGGGCGTCTGGTCGGAGATCGGGCTCGCCGCCCGGCCCGACAGGGCGGGCCGGCTCGCCGACAGGGGCATGGGCTCCATCGACCCCGCCTCGGGGCTGCGGATCCTGGCCGGCCTGCTGGCGGAGTCGCCGGCCCAGGTCGCGGTCGTCCCCCTGGACGCGCCCGCCTGGTTCGCGCACAACCCCGGGCAGGAACGCTGGTCGATCTTCGCCGGGCTGGCGGGCGGCCACGCCGCGACCGGCCCGCTGGACATCACGACCCCCGAGGAACTGGAGAGGGCGCTCACCGAGTGGGTGGCGGGCGTGCTGCGCACCTCCCCGGCCGCGATCGACCGGGAGGTGTCGCTCACCCGCCTCGGCCTGGACTCCCTGATGGCCGTCGAGCTGCGCAACCTCCTGGAGGCCCGGCTCGGGGTGCGGCTGCCGACCCCGGCGTTCCTCGACGGCCCCACCGTCGCCGAGCTGGCCGGACGGGTGAGCGCCCATCTGGGGGAGCGGCCGGCCGGGGGAGACCCCGTGGCGGACGCCCGCGACCCGATGGCCGCGCGGCTGGACGCCCTGTCCGACGCCCAGGTGGACGCCCTGCTGGACGAGCTTCTCAACGACCACATCGGAGGAATGGCATGACATCTCATGATTCGGTGCTGGCGTCCCTGCTGGCCACCGCCGACGAGCACGGCGAGCGTCCGGCCCTGACCTTCCTGGGCAGGGGCGAGAGCACCGCGTGGACCTTCGCCCAGCTGGCCCTGCGCGCCCGGCAGGTCGCCACCCGCCTCACCGAGGCCGGCGCGTGCGGCGAGCGCGTGCTCCTCGCCTGCCCCTCCTCCGCCGAGTACGCGCCCGTCTTCTACGGCTGCATGCTCGCCGGGGCGGTGCCCGTCCCCGTCTACATGCCCTCCCTCGCGCACTTCAGGTCGGCCTGGTCGAAGATCGCCTCCATCGCCCGCGACTCGGGCGCCGCCTACGCGATCGCCCCCGAGCCGCTCCCCGACGCCGGCGCGCCGGCGGCGCTGGAGGCACTGCCCGGGTTCCGCGGCTGGCTGCACTTCGCCGACCTGCTCCACGGCGACGCCGCCGACCACTGGTCGCTGCCCGTCCCCGGGGACCTGGCGTTCCTGCAGTACACCTCGGGCTCCACCGGCAACCCCAAGGGCGTCATGGTGACCCACGGCGGCCTGGTCCACAACGCCCGCGCGGTGGCCTCGGCCGTCGGGGCCGGCCACGAGAGCACCACGGTCTCCTGGCTGCCGCTCTACCACGACATGGGGATCATCGGCTCGCTGCTGTCGCCGCTGCTGTGGGGCGCCCACGTGGTGAAGATGTCCCCGCAGGCGTTCGCCGCGCAGCCGGTCAGCTGGCTGCGGGCCATCTCCGACCACGGCGGGCAGCTGTCCTACGCGCCCAACTTCGCCTACGAGCTGTGCGTCAGGAAGGCCACCGACGCCGACGTCGCCTCCCTGGACCTGAGCAGCTGGCGGGTGGCCGTCAACGGCGCCGAACCGCTCCGGCAGGCCACCGTGCGCCGCTTCGCCGAACGGTTCGCGCCCGCCGGGTTCGACCCCGCGGCCCTGCGCGTCGCGTACGGCATGGCCGAGAGCACCCTGGTGATCTCCACCTCGCGGCTGGAGGCCGACGACCCCGGCGTCCGGGTGGGGGAGCGCGCCTACGTCCGCTGCGGAGCCCCGGTGGAGGACATGGTCTTCGAGATCGCCGACCCCGCCACCGGGCTGCCGTGCGCGCCCGGCGAGGTGGGGGAGGTGTGGGTCTCCGGGCCCTCGGTGGCGGACGGCTACTGGCGACGCCCCGAGACCACCGCCGAGACCTTCCACGCCCGCCTGCCGGGACGGCCGGAGAACTTCCTGCGCACGGGGGACCTCGGCGTGATGGAGGACGGCGACGTGGTGATCGTCGGGCGTCACAAGGACCTGATCGTCATCAACGGGGTCAACCACTATCCCCAGGACGTCGAGTACACCGTCGAGCGGGTCAGCCCCGCCGTGCGCGGCGGCTGCGGCGCCGCGTTCGCCACCGAGCCCACCGGCGACGTGCCGCAGGCCGAGGCCGCGGTGGTCGTCGCCGAGGTCACGGCCAAGAACGCCGGGAACCTCGACGAGCTGATCACCGAGATCCGCCTCGCGGTGGCCAGGGAGCACGACGTGATGCTCGACGGGGTGTTCCTGGTCGAGCCGCGCAGCGTCCCCAAGACCACCAGCGGCAAGATCCGGCGCCGCGAGTGCCGCGCGATGCTGCTGGACGGCGCGTTCCCCGTGCTGGCCGGATGGACCTCGCCCGCGCTCGCGGGCACCGGCCCGGTGGCGGCCCTGCGATGAACGTCCAGGACCTGCTGCTCTCCCTGGTCGCCGAGCGCACCGGCGCGGCCGACATGGACGCCGACCGGCTGTTCATCGACTACGGCATCGGCTCGGCCGACGCGGTCGCGCTCGCGGCCGAGCTGGAGGCCCGGCTGGGCGTCGCGCTGCCCACCACCGTCTTCTACGACCACCCCACCCCCCGCATGCTGGCGGCGTACCTGACCACCTCGGCGCCGTCGCCGGCGCGCCCGCCCAAGAGAGAGGCCGCCGGCCACTCCCTCGAACCGGTGGCGATCGTCGGCATCGGCTGCCGCCTCCCGGGCGCCGAGGGCCCCGGTGACCTCTGGCGGCTGCTCGCGGACGGCGTCGACGCGGTCGGCGCGGTACCGGGGGAGCGGGCCGCGCGGCACCCGGGCTGGCACGAGCCGGGCGTGGGCGAGGGCGGGTTCCTGCCGGACGTGGAGGCCTTCGACCCGGCGTTCTTCGCGGTCAACGCCCGCGAGGCCGAGGCGATGGACCCCCAGCAGCGGATGCTGCTGGAGGTCGCGCACGAGTCCCTGCAGGACGCCGGGCTGCGCCTGTCCGGGATGGGCGGGAGCCGGACCGGCGTGTTCGCCGGGATCAGCAGCGGGGACTTCCTGGTCAGCAGCTTCTCCGGGGCTGCCGAGCCCGGCCTCTACACCCCGACCGGGGTGGCGCACAGCGTGGCCGCCAACCGCGTCTCCTACGTCTTCGACCTGCACGGCCCCTCCATGGCGATCGACACCGCCTGCTCGTCGTCGCTGGTCGCCGTCCACCAGGCGGTGACGGCGCTGCAGACGGGCCAGTGCGACACCGCCCTCGCCGGAGGGGTCAACGCGATCCTCTCTCCCGACATCGGCCTGTGCTTCCGTACGGCCGGGGTGCTCGCCCCCGACGGCCGCTGCAAGTCGTTCGGAGCCGGAGCCGACGGCATGGGCCGCTCCGAGGGCGCCGTCGTGGTGACGCTTCGGCGCCTGGGCGACGCGCTCGCCGCCGGGGACCGGATCTACGCCCTCATCCGCGGCGGCGCGGTCAACAGCGACGGCCGCACCAACGGGCTGATGTCACCGAGCGCCCCCGCGCAGGTACGGCTGCTGCGCGCGGCGTGCCAGGCGGCCGGGGTCGACCCGGGCGACGTCGGCTACGTCGAGGCGCACGGCTCGGGCACACAGCTGGGCGACCTGATGGAGCTGCGCGCCCTGTCGGAGGTGATGGGCACCGCCGGGCGCCCCGCCCCGCTGCGGATCGGCTCGGTCAAGAGCAACGTGGGCCACCTGGAGGCCGCCGCGGGCGCGGCGGGCCTGGCCAAGCTGGCCCTGTCGCTCTTCCACGGCACCCTCCCGGCCAGCCTGCACGCCGGGCGGCCCGCCGAGGACTTCGACTGGCCCGCCGGCGGCGTGCGCGTGCAGGACCGCCTCGAACCGTGGGACGGACGCCTGGCGGGGGTCAGCTCCTTCGGCTTCGGCGGCACCAACGCCCACCTGATCCTGGAGACACCCCCGCCGCCGGCCTTGTCCCCCTCCCCGGCCCCGGCGGTGACGGGACGGGCGGGCGAGGTCCGGGAAGAGGCGTCCCCGCGAGCCCAGGTCCGCCCCCGGCGGCAGGTCTGGGAGGACTGCGAGGGACTGCCGCCCGACGAGATGTGGTCGTACCCGAACAGGTCCGCGGAGCCCGCGACCCTCACCGGGGAGACGGCTTCCACGGCCTCATCGGGCAGGCGCCACTACCTGCCGCTGTCGGCGCACACCCACGCCGGGCTGCGGGAGCTGGTCGTGCGGTGGCGGGCCGCGCTGCGGGATCCGGGACTGGACCTGGCGGCGGCCTGCCACACGGCGGGGGACCGGCGCGACCACCACGCCCACCGGGCCGGGGTGACCGGCGCCGACGCCGCCGAGCTGGACCGCGAGCTCGACAGGGCGCTGACCGACCTGGCCGCCGCGACCCCCGGCGGTACCGCCCCGGGCGGCCTGGCCTTCGTCTTCGCCGACGAGCCGCACACCGGGGTGCCCGGTGGGTCCGCGGGGCCGGCCGAGGAGGGCGCGTGGGCCGAGCGCGGCGGGTTCGCCGGGTTCGCCGGGTTCGCCGGGTTCACTGTCTCCGCCGGGCTCACGGGGCTCGCCGAGGAACTGCGCCGGGCGGGCATCCGTCCCGACCTGGTGATCGGCCACGGCGCGGGGGAGGTCGCCGCCGCCCGCCACTCCGGCGTGCTGGCGCCCGCCGACGCCGACGCCGTGGCCCGGCACCGCGCCCGGCTGCTGGCCGGGGCGCCTCCCGTACACGCCCTGCGGGTCCGGCTGGCGCGCAGGCTGGCGGAGGCCCTGTGCGCCCGCGTCGGTCCCGCGCTCACGGTGGCCGCCGTGGAGGACCCGCAGACCTGCGTCATCGTCGGCCCCAGGGCCGCGCTGGCCGGCCTGGCCGCCACCCTCACCGCCGGGGACGTGCTCTGCGGAGACCTCGGACCCGCCACCGCCGACCACAGCGGGCTGGCCGGGCCGCTCGCCGCCGAGCTGGAAGAGGCCCTGAAGGGGCTGCCCACCAACGTCGGGGAGACGGCGTCGCTGTCGACGCTCACCGGCGAGCCGGTCGACGGCCGCGCGCAGGGCGCCGGATACTGGGCGCGCCACCTGGCCGGGCCGAGCCTGCTCGGCGACGCGCTCACCGGCGCGCTGGACCGGGGGGTACGCACCTTCGTGGAGATCGGCGCCGTGGGACTCGGCCCCCGGCTGCGCGGCGTCGCGGGCGGCAGGCGGGCCCGCGTGGTGCGCTGCGCCACCGCGGGCGACCTGCCCGGCGTGCTGATCCGGCTGTACGAGCTCGGCCACGACCCCGACTGGGCCGCGCTCAACCCGCCGGGGGCGGTGACGTCCATCCCGCTGCTCCCCTGGTCCCGCGACTGGTCCGCCCCCCTCCCCCCGGCCGTGACCGCCGTTCCCCAGGAGATGACCGCATGAGCACCGTCGCGCGTGAGACGCCCCGGACGGGGGACGGCCTGAACCCCCTTCCGCACGAGATGCCCCGGCCGGAAGACGCCCGGCCGGAGGACGGCGTGAGCACCGTGCTGCACGAGGTGGCCCGCCAGGTCGAGCGCACGCCCGGCGCGCTCGCGGTGCTCGACCCGGGCTCCGAGATCACCTACGGGCGCCTGGCCGCCCGCGCCGGCGCGGTGGCCCGCGCCCTGCGGGACCGGGGCGTGCGCCCGGGGGACGTGGTCGGCGTCGCGCTGCCCCGGTCCGCCGACTACGTGGCCGCGATCCTGGGCCTGTGGCAGACCGGCGCGGTCTTCCTGCCGCTGGACCAGGCCCTGCCGCCCGAGCGGCTCCGCTTCCAGCAGGAGCAGGCGGGCATGAGCCTGCTCCTCGACCGCCTGCCCCCCGAGGAGGACACGCGGGAGGCGCGAACGGGTGACGAGGCGCTCGCCGTGGTGCCCGCCGACGGGCCCGAGCCGCGAGAGGGCGCGTACCTGCTGCCGGTCGGTGATGTCAGGCCGGAGCGGTGCGCGTACGTGATGTTCACCTCCGGCTCCACCGGCCGCCCGAAGGCGGTGCGGGTCTCGCACGCCTCGCTGCACAACTGCGTGCGGGCCGTCGCGGAGCTGCTCGCCCCCGGCCCCGCCGACCGGTACGCCGCCAACCAGACCTTCTCCTTCGACATCTCGCTGCTGGAGATGTTCGTCCCGCTCAGCCACGGCGGCGCGACCCTGGTGACCTCCGAGGCGCTGCAGGCCGACCCCGGGCGGCTGGTGGGCTGGCTGGAGCGGCACGACGTCACCGTCGTCCACGCCACCCCCACCGCCTGGCACGCGCTGCTGCCGCACCTGACGCCGGGACGCGAGGCGCTGCAGGCCGTCTGCGGCGGCGAGGTGCTGACCGCGCGGCTCGCCGCCGAGCTGGCCCGGCACGCCGGGCGCGTCTGGAACTTCTACGGCCCCACCGAGGTCACCGTGTGGTGCACCGCCGGGCTCGTGGACGCCGCGGAGCCCGACCCGCTGCCCGTGGGCAGGCCGCTGGCCGGCTACCGCGTCGTCGTGCTCGGCGACGACGGCGAGCGGGTGCCGGACGGCGAGCAGGGCGAGATCCACGTCGGCGGGCGCGGCGTGGCCCTCGGCTACGGCGGCGCCCCCGAGCTCACCGCCGAGCGGTTCGTCGAGCACCCCGAGCACGGCAGGCTCTACCGGACCGGCGACCTGGGACGGCTGCGCCCCGACGGGCAGCTGCGCTTCGACGGGCGCCGCGACCGCCAGGTGCAGCTGCGCGGCTACCGGATCGAGCTGGGCGAGATCGAGTCCGTGGCGCAGGAGCACCCGCGGGTCGAGCTGGCCGCCGCGCACGTCGTGGACGGAGACCTGCTGCTGTTCGTCCAGGGCGTCCAGGGCGATCAGGGCGTCCAGGGAGATCCGGGCGGCCAGGGAGAGCTCACCCCCCGGGCGCTGCGCAAGCACCTGGCCGCCCACCTGCCCTCGTACATGATCCCCTCCAGGATCGAGACGCGCGGCGCCTTCCCGCTCACCCCCACCAAGAAGATCGACCGCGTCGCGCTGCTGGCGTCGGCGAACCGTTAGGAGTAGTCGTGGCCGGATTGCACGAGCTGGTCGAAGCCCAGGTGGAACGGACCCCGCACGCCGTGGCCGTCATCGACGCCGACGGCAACACCCTCACCTACCGCCAGCTGGAGCGGCGCGCCAACCAGCTGGCCCACCACCTGCGCGACCTGGGAGTGGTCGCCGACACCCCCGTGGCGGTGTGCCTGCACCGGGGACTGGACCTGGTCATCGCGCTGCACGGCATCCTCAAGGCCGGGGGCGCCTACCTGCCGATCGACCCCGACGCGCCGCCCGCGCGGGTGCGGCTGATGCTCGCCGAGGGCGCGGTGCCGGTCTCGGTGGGCGAGCAGGCCCTCGCCCACCTGCTGCCCGGCGACATCACCCGCGTCGTGCTGCTCGACCGCGACAGCGCGCTGATCGACGGCCACCCGGTGACGCCCCACGACGCGGGGGTGCGCCCGGAGCACCTGGTCTCCCTCTACTACACCTCCGGCTCGACGGGCACGCCCAAGGGAGTGGCCAGCACCCACGGGGGCTGGGTCAACCGGATGCGGTGGATGCAGGACGAGCACCGCCTCGAACCCGGCGAGACCGTGCTGCACAAGACGACGCTCAGCTTCGACGACTCGGCCGTGGAGGTGTTCTGGCCGCTGTCGGTCGGCGGCGTGGTGGCGATCCTGCCGCCGGGCGAGCACCGCGACCCGGTCGCGCTGCTGGAGGCCACCCTGCGCTTCGGCGCCGCGGTGGTGCAGTTCGTGCCCAGCATGCTCTCGCTGTTCCTGGAGGCGCACCGCCGCGCCGGGCTGCCGCCGCTGCCGCACCTGCGCCACGTGGTCTCCAGCGGGGAGGCGCTGACCGCGCCCCTGGCCCTCGCCTTCCACGAGCAGATCGGCCTGTACGGGTGCCGCCTGCACAACCAGTGGGGCGCCACCGAGGTGTCGATCGACTCCACCCTGTACACCTACGACCCGCACGACCCGCACGCCGGTCCGGTCGTCTCCATCGGGACGCCCTTCACCGGCAACACCGTGCACGTGCTGGACGAGGCCGGCGAGCCCGTACCCGACGGCGAGGCGGGCGAGCTGTTCATCGGCGGGATCGGCCTGGCGCGCGGCTACCACGGCAGGCCCGCGCTCACCGCGGAGCGCTTCCTGCCCGACCCCTACGGCCCGCCGGGCTCGCGGCTGTACCGCACCGGCGACCTGGGACGGCGCCGCCCCGACGGGGCCCTGGACTTCCTCGGCCGCACCGACCACCAGGTCAAGATCCGCGGGGTCCGGGTCGAGCTGGGCGAGATCGAGGCCACCCTGGACGCCCACCCGGCCGTCCGGCGGTCCGCCGTCACGGTCACCGGGGAGCGGCTGCTCGCCTACGTCGTCGCCTCGGGGACCGACCCCGGCACCGGCTCCGGCCCCGACCCGGCGGAACTTCGCGCCCACCTCGCCGAGCGGCTTCCCCCGTACCTCATCCCCGCGCAGATCGCGGTGATCGGCGAGATGCCGCTCACCACCAGCGGCAAGGTCGACCGGGCCGCGCTGCCGGAGATCGTCGCGCCCGCCGAGCGGTCCGAGGGCAGGCCCCCGGTCACCGCGGTGCAGAAGACGCTCGCCGCGATCTGGGCCGACGTCCTGGACCTGGACCAGGTGTGCCTGGACGACAACTTCTTCGAACTCGGCGGCAACTCGCTGCTCGCCACCCAGGTCATGTTCCGCATCCAGGACGACCTGCGCATCGACTTCCCGCTGTACCTGCTGTTCTCCGCCGAGTCGCTGGAGGAGCTGGCCGAGGAGGTGGCCGAGACCCGCGCCGAGCAGCTCCCGCCGCTGCCGCGCGCCTCACGCGAGGGGCCGCTGCCGCTCTCCTACGGCCAGGAGCGCCTGTGGTTCCTGCACCGGCTGGCGCCCGGCTCGACCGCCTACAACGTGCCGACCGCCTGCCGCCTGCACGGCCGCCTCGACGTGGCGGCGTTCCGCCAGGCGTTCGACGAGCTGGTCGCGCGGCACGAGATCCTGCGCACCCGCTACGTCGAGAGCCCCGACGGGATCCCCGAGGTGCGCGTCGACGCCCGGGGGCCCCGGCTGACGGTGGGCAGCGCGCCCGGCGAGACCCGCATCGCCCGCGAGAGCGCCGCCTCCGACGCCCTTCAGGCCGACTGGGACGAGCCGTTCGACCTCGCCGCCGCCGCGCCGGTGCGGGCCAGGCTGACCAGGCTGGACGACTACGAGCACGTCTTCTCCATGGTCGTCCACCACGTCGGCTACGACGCGGGCTCCGAGCAGGTGTTCTGGCAGGAGCTGGCCACCCTGTACGAGGCCGCGCTGTCCGGCCGGCCCGCGGTGCTCCCCGAGCCGGGCGCCCAGTACATCGACTACGCCGCCTGGCAGCGCGGCCAGGCGGCCGACGGCGAGCAGCTCGGCTACTGGCGAGCCCAGCTGGCCGGGCTCACCCCGGTGGAGCTGCCCATCGACCGGCCGCGGCCGCCCGTGCAGACCTACGCGGGCGCCAGGACCTCCTTCATGATCGAGGAACGGGTCACCGAGGGGCTGCGCGGGCTCAGCCGTGAGGCGGGCACGACGCTCTTCGCCGCCCTGCTCGGCGCGTTCCAGGCCACGCTCTCCCAGGCCTGCGGCGGCGACGTCGCCGTGGGCTCCCCGGTGCCCGGCCGCACCCGCCCGGAGACCGAGCAGATGATCGGTTTCTTCGCCAACACGCTGGTGCTGCGCACCCCCTGCGGCGGCGACCCGACCTTCGCCGAGCTGCTGGAGCGCGTCCGCGAGGTGGTCCACGGCGCCTACGCCCACCAGGACGTGCCGTTCGAGCGGCTGGTCCAGGCACTGCGCCCGCCGCGCCGCCCCGGCCGCACCCCGTTCTTCGACGTCATCTTCAACGGCGTCCCGCTCAGCGCGCTCACCGGCGCCGAGAGCGTGCGCCTGCCCCAGCTGACGGTGACCCCCATCGACCTGGCGACACGTACCACGGTCGCCGACCTCGTCTGCTCGGTCGCGGAGACCCCGGACTCGATCATCGGCGAGGTCGCCTACAACACCGGCCTGTTCGACGGACCCACCGTCGAGGGCCTGGTGGATGCATGGCTGCATCTGCTGGGAGCGGCGGTGCGCGAACCGCACGCGCCGCTCTCGGCACTGTCACCGGTCCCCCATGCGTGAACGGAAGTCCGAGATGCTGCGCACGATGTTCAAATCCAAGATCCACCGAGCCACGGTCACCCACGCCGACCTGCACTACGTCGGCTCTGTGACGATCGACGAGAACCTGATGGAGGCCGCCGACCTGATGGAGGGCGAGCAGGTGGCGATCGTCGACATCACCAACGGCGCCCGCCTGGAGACCTACGTCATCACCGGCGAGCGCGGCAGCGGGGTGATCGGCATCAACGGCGCCGCCGCCCACCTGGTCTCGCCCGGGGACATGGTGATCCTGATCTCCTACGGCCAGTACACGGGCGGCGAGCTGCCGGGCTACCGGCCCCTGGTCGTCCACGTGGACGGCGCCAACCGGATCGTCGACGTCGACCACGACCCGGCCCGCCCGGTACCGGGCGCCGCAGACCAGCTCGTGCCCGCGGGCGCGGCGAGGAGACCATGATGAGCACGCCCACGCACGCCTCCGCGCACGTCTCCGTCCAGGAGCCCGCGCACGCCTCCGTCCAAGCGTCCGCGCAGGCTTCCGTCCAGCGGGCCCTGGCCGACGACTGGGCCCTGTTGCTCGGCCTGGACGCCGTCGGTCCCGACGACGACTTCTTCGAGGCCGGAGGGCACTCGCTGGTCGCCGTCCAGATCGTCGCCCGGATCCGGGCGCGCCACGGCGTCGAGGTCCCGGTCGCCGACGTGTTCACCTACCCGACGGTAGGCGAGCTCGCCCAGGTGGTCGCCGGGATGCTGGAGGCAGGGACGCCACTCTCGTCGTCGCCGCTGGAGGTGGAAGGTGCCGGTCGCAGCGCCTGAGACGCCCATGACCGGGGTGGCGCTGTCGTACGCCCAGGAACGCATGTGGCTCGGCCACCAGCTCGACCCGGCGGGCACGGAGTACAACGTGTGCCTGGCGCTGCGCCTGCGCGGCACGCCGGACGTCCCGGCGCTCGCCGGGGCGCTCGGCGACCTCGTCGCCCGCCACCGGGTGCTGCGCACCGTCTACGCGAGCGCCGGAGGGCTGCCGGTGGCGTCGGTGCTGCCCCCGGCACCGGTCGAGCTGCCGCTGTACTTCGCCGAGTCGGAGGAGGCGGTACGCGAGACGGCCGCCGCCGAGGCGCGGCGGCCGTTCGACCTGACGGCGGGCCCGGTGCTGCGCGCCCGCCTCGCCCGCCTGGCCGGGGACGACCATGTCCTGGTGCTCACCGTGCACCACATCGCCTTCGACGAGTGGTCGATGGGCGTGTTCCTGCGCGAGCTCGACGCCCTCTACCGGGCCCGCGCCGAGGGCCTGCCGGACCCGCTTCCCCCGCTGCCCGCCTCCTACGAGGAGGTCGTGGCGGCCGAGCGGGCGACCGATCTGGAGCCCGCCCGCAGGCACTGGCGGGCCGCCCTGGCCGGGCTCCCGGTGCTGGACCTGCCCGCCGACCGTGTCCCGGTCGCGGAGAGCACCCCCACGGGGGCGGTCGTGACCTTCGCCGTCCCCGCGGCGACGGCCGCCGCGCTCGGCGCCGTCGCCAGGCGCTGCCGGGCGACCCCCTACATGGCCGGGCTCGCCGCGTTCGCCGCCCTGCTGTCGCGCCACTGCGGCCAGGACGACGTCGCGATCGGCAGCACCGTCGCCAACCGCGCCACGCCGCACTCCGAGCACCTGGTCGGGGCCTTCTTCAACACCGTCGTGATGCGCGCCGACCTGTCGGGCGACCCGAGCCTCACCGAGCTGCTGCGCCGCACCCGCGCCTACTGCCTGGACGCCCTCACCCACCAGCACCTGCCGTACCCGATGCAGGTCGAGGGCCGCACCCCGCCCTTCCGCGTCCTGTACGAGATGCACGCCGGCCTGGGGGGCGCCACGGCGCTCGGGGACCTGGCCGTGGAGGCGTTCGCGTTCCCCGACACCGCCGCCAAGTACGACCTCGCCCTGTCCCTGATGCCCGGGAACGGGGACGGGGGCCTGCTGGGACACCTCACCTACCGCGCCGACCTGTTCGAGCCGGACACCGCGCGGCGGCTCGCCGAGTCCTTCGTCCACCTGCTCGCCCAGGCCGCGGCCTCGCCCGACGCGCCGCTCGGCACCCTGGAGATCCTCCCGCCCGCCCGGCGCGAGGCGCTGCTCGCGGCCTGCCGGGGGCCCGAACCGCTGGGCCCGCTCGACGTGCGCGCCCACGAGCTCTTCGAACGCCAGGCCCGGCTCACGCCGCAGGCCGTCGCACTGGCCTTCGGCGACGTCCGGCTGAGCTACCGGGAGCTGAACGCCAGGGCCAACCGGATCGCGCACTGGCTGCGCGGCAGGGGCATGGGCCCCGAGAGCGTCGTCGCCGTCCGCCTCGAACGCTCCGACTGGCTCGTCGCCGCCTTCCTCGGCGTGTGGAAGGCCGGGGCCGCCTATCTGCCGCTCGACCCCGGGCTGCCCGCCGAGCGGCTGGAATACATGGTGGCCGACTCCGGCGCCCGCCTGGTCCTGGACGACGCGGCGGCACTGGAGGCCGAGACCTCCGGCCACCCCTCCGATGACCCCGGGGCGCCCGGCACGCCGGAGAGCATGGCGTACCTCATCTACACCTCCGGCTCCACGGGCAGGCCCAAGGGCGTCATGGTCCCGCACCGGGGCCTGGTGAACTTCCTGCGCTGGTGCGTGTCCGCCTACGCCGTCGGCGGGGTGGGGGGAGCCCCGCTGTTCTCCTCCGTCGCCTACGACATGGTCGTGCCCAACATCTACACGCCGCTGGTGGTCGGCCAGTGCCTGCACGTCGCCGCCGAGGACACCGCGCTGGACGAGCTGGGCGCCGCCCTGTCGGCCCGGCCGTACGGGTTCGTCAAGCTCACCCCCGGACACCTGGAGGTCCTGGCGGGGCAGCTCTCCGCCGAGCGGGCCGCCGGCCTGGCCGGGGTCCTGGTGGTGGGCGCCGACGCCTTCCCCAGCCGGGCGCTGGCCTTCTGGCAGGCGCTGGACCCGGCGCCGGTGCTCCTGAACGAGTATGGTCCGACCGAGGCGTCCGTCGCCAACTGCGTGCACACCGTGACCGGCCCGATCGGCGGCGAGCTGGTCCCCATCGGCAGGCCCATCCCCGGCACCACCATGTACGTGCTGGACGACGCGATGCGACCGCTCCCGATGGGGGTGCCGGGCGAGCTGTACATCGGCGGCGAGTGCGTGGTGCGCGGCTACCACGGCAGGCCCGCGCTCACCGCCGAGCGCTTCCTGCCCGACCCCTACGGCGCCCCGGGCTCGCGGCTCTACCGTACGGGCGACCTGGGCAGGCTCCGGGCCGACGGGGAGTTCGAGTTCCTCGGCAGGATCGACGACCAGGTGAAGATAAGGGGGTTCCGTGTCGAACCGGGAGAGGTCGAGGCCGCCCTGGACGAACTGCCGGGGGTCGAGCAGTCGGTGGTCGTCGCCGCCCCCGTTCCCGTTCTCGCCGGACCGGGGGGTGGACCCGGGGGAGGACGCAGGCTCGTCGCCTACGTCGTCGGCACCGCCACGGCGGCCGAGATGCGCGCGGGCCTGGCCCGGAACCTGCCCGAGTACATGGTGCCCTCGGTCTTCGTGCCGCTGCCCGCGGTCCCGCTCAACCGCAACGGGAAGGTGGACCGATCCGCGCTGCCCGATGTGAGCGCCGCCACCGCGCGGGACACGACGGGGAGCACGACGGAGGAGCCTGTACCCTCCCGGCCGCGCACCGCCGTCGAGGGGCAGATCGCCGACCTCATCGCGGGCCTGCTCGGGATCGGCTCCGACGACGTCGGCGCGGACGAGGACCTGTTCGCCAGGGGCATCGACTCGCTCGGCGCGGTGCGGCTGATGGCCGGGGTGGAGCAGCGGCTGGGCGTGAAGGTCAAGCTCCGCAAGTTCCTCGCCAACGCCACCGTCAGCGGCCTCGCCACCCTGGTGTCGGCCGCCGTCCCCGACCGGCTCTCCGGACACCGCCCCGACCCCGGCTCCGGCCACGGCCTCGCTCACAGCCCCGCTCACGGGTCCGCTTCCGGCGACGTTCAAGGGCGGTCCAAGGGACGTGCCGGCGAGCGGGAGGCCGGCGCCTCTCCCGCCGTCCGGCTTCCCGTGCTCACCCCGCTGGCCGTGTCCTCGCCCGTCGGGGATCCGCTCTACTGCTTCCACCCCCTCGGCGGCTCCGCGCTCTGCTACGCGGGGCTGGCGGCCAGGCTCGCCGCGCACCGGCCCGTCTACGCGCTGCAGGCGCTGGAGTCGGGGATGAGCGCCGGTTCGCTGCCGGACACGGCCGCCGCGTACGCCGGGGAGCTGGCCGGATCCGGGCTGGACCTGGAGCGGCCTTACACGCTCGCGGGCTGGTCGGCGGGCGGGGTGCTGGCCTTCGAGACGGCCAGGAGGCTGCAGGCGCTCGGCCACCGCGTCGACCACGTGGTGCTGATCGACTCGGTGCTGCCCGAGGTGTTCGTGACCGACCTCCTGGACGAGCTGGCGGAGCTGGAGGCGCTGATCGACCGGCTGGCCCCGCTGGGGGCGGCCGAGGCAGGGCAGGCCCTGCTCGACTCACAGGTGGGGTTCTTCGCGGGCCTGGGCGTGACACCCCCTCAGGTGGCCGCCTACTACGAGGCGTACGGGCCGGGGCTGCTGCGGCTGTGGCGCGACAGCCTGCGCGGGCTGGCCGACTATCGCGCCGGCTGGTTCCACGGGCGGGTGACGCTGCTGACCAGCGGACTCCACCCGCCCAAGCTACGGGCCGTCCAGGAGGCCGGGTGGCGGCAGACCGTCTCCGACCTGACCGTGCACGAGATCCACGGTGAGCACCACGAACTCCTCCGAGCCCCGCACGTCGACCGGATCAGCCGCTTCCTCATCTCCTGAACCTCGCCTCCCGGGCGGGGCACGGTTCCCCCTACGCCGCCATGGGGCGACGGTTTCTCAGCAGGCCGCGGGCGAGGGCGGCGCCGCGTCCCACGTCCGCGGTCGGGGCGGGTCTCCCGCCCTGCGCGGTGTCGTCGCACCGCGAGCACACGCCGGGGGACGTCACCGGGCGCCCGCACTCGTCGCACTCGGCGCGGGTCACCAGCCTCGGAACCGTCGGGGCAACGGCAGGAGCGGGCATCTTGTTCCTTAACCGATGAACGATCAGCTTCGCGGGGGAGCGGACCTCGTCGGGCAGCCCGATGGTCAGGACCGTCCGGATCTGCGCCTCGGTGCCGCCCCTGGCGAGCCACTCGGCGAGGAGGGGCAGCACGGGAGCCATCTCGGACTCGCCGACGGTGAGCCGGGGTTCGGCACGGCCGAGGCGGATGAGGATCGCGACCTCCGGTGCCGTCGGCCGAGGAACGGGACCCGGTGCCGTCGGTCGAGGGGTGGCGCCGGGAGCCGTCGATCGAACGACGGAACCTGGAGCCATCGGCAGGAGATCGGAACCTGGAGCCATCGATCGAGAGACGGAACCGGGGAGCGTCGATCCATCCTCACCGCCCTCCGCCGGTGACAGGGCGGACCGCACGGGCTCGTCCGGCGCGAACCCCCGGAGGAAGGGGGTGGTTTCTTTCTCTTCTTTCTTCACTCCCGTAGGGAGAGCGCTCGGTTCGCCGGGACTCGGCTCACCGGGTCTCGGTGAACCGAGACGCGGTCTGACCTGCTCTTCGACGCCTCGACGGCCGTCTTGAGGGGTGTCGTAGACGTCGACCACGGTGGAGATCCGCCCTGAGGCGTTCCGGACGTGCTCACGGGTCAGGTAGCCGTGGGTGATCAGCTCCCGCATGGCCCGCGCGATGGCCTCCTGGCCCTCGGGATTGTCCGCGGCGAGAGTCTTGATGTCCTGGCGGATGCCTTCGGGAAGGGACAGAAGGTAGGAGAGCAGACCGCGCGCGGTGAAGGACAGCCGCCGGTCCCTGAGAGAGGAATTCGGCAGGACCGTGAAATTGGTCGTGTGCTTGGTACGGTGTACTCGCATGCGGATTTGTGCTCCGTGTGCCGTGTCCCGGGGGTGTTCCCGCACCCGCCGGGGCTTTTACTGTTTCGACACGAAGAGTAGCCCCGCGTGACGGTCCGACGGGCCGTAATCTCTGCTCGCGTTGCGTGACAATCCCCAGCTCCTGGCCTTTTTATCCCTCTCGCCCACCTTCACGACGCCCGCTACCGCCGCCCGGTCCGCTCTGGTCTGGTCAACAAGGGGGCTGTGCACCGCACAACGCGCATTCCCGCGGCCCGTAGTAGCGTCGGAACCGGTTTCCCCGAGCCCTACGTCTACTACCTGTTCGGGTACGGCCACGGGGGCCGGGAGTGGTCCCGCCTCCGCCGCGAAGAGCACCGCCGCGACCGCCACCGGACGCGCCGTGAGCCGCGCGCCTATCACGGCCAGGAGTGAAACAAGGGTCGGCACTCGGATGGGTTCCGGTCGAACCCGCCTCTGACCTGCTCCGATGTAAGGGAATCCCGGAACCGCCGTGCCCGGTGGTCACCAGGCCGCTCGCAGCGAGCCGCCCCTCCCCGGATGCTCGTCGACCGTGATCGGCACCGAGGTGATCGCGCCGTCGGCGAGGGCGGCCCGGTAGGCGCGCCACTTGTGCACGTACAGCAGGTGCTCGCCGGTCCCGTCGAGGCTGAAGCGCAGGGTCAGCGAGGCGTCGGGCGGCAGCTCCGGCCGGGCCAGGACCTGCGCGGGCCCGCCCGTCAGGGGGACGCGTTCGACGGTGTGCCCGGACGAGTAGATCAGCGCGCTGCCGTCAGGGGTGTGGGCGACCGACTCGAGTGCGAACGGCAGGGCGCCCGTGGTGTTCACGACGATCCGGGACACGGCGTCGTCCGGGTCGGTGCCCAGGCGGGCGAGGTCGAGCAGGGCGATGGACCGGCCGCTGAGCACGTAGGCGAGCGAGCGGCCGTCCGGAGCCCAGGACAGGCTGCTCACCCTCGGTTGCGTCGACGACCTCCAGTCCAGGCGCCGGCCGGTGGCGACGTCGAGCACGGAGATCTTGTCGCCGCCTCCGATGAGCGACGTGGCGTAGGCCAGCCGGGTGCCGTCGGGACTGAGGGCGAGGTCATTGACAGAATCCAGGTAGTCAGGGTCGGTCTGCGTGATGGCCACCGGCTTCCCCGGCCGCCCGTCCTCGCCGAGACGTACCACGAAGAAGCGGATGCCGATATTCTCCGGCCTGGTCCAGCCGGCGATGGCGAACGTGCGGTTGTCCGGGGCGGCGTCCACGAGGTGCCAGGAACCATCGATGCCGGACGGCAACGGGACGTTCGCGACGAACGCCCCGGTCTCGGCGTCGTGCACGGCGGGCGGCACCGGGGTGACGACAGCGGTCTTGGACCTGCCGGGGAAGCGGGTGAGCGGAGTGCGCGCGGAGACGAAGAACCGCGGCGGGCCCGTCGCGGTCAGGGGCGCTCCGGTCGCCATGGGCTCGGCCAAGGAGGTCGCCATCGGGAACGGGTGCTCTACGGGACCCGAGGACAGCGTGGGCAAGGGTGACGGGACCGCCGTGAGCGGCGACGGCGGCGGGGATGCCAGTGGCGGGGTCACCAGGGGCCGGGTCGCGCTGACATACGGCACCCGGTCAGGGGCCGGATCGGTGCATCCGGCGGCCAGGACGGTCAGGACGGCCAGGACCAAGCCCGCCGGCGCGGCGGACGTACGGGACGACATGCGGAGATCATCGTACGGAACGGCCTTCATGAACAGCACGGGACATGATCGATCGAGAACCGTTGAACAGGTTGATCAGGCGGCCAGGCGGCCAGGCGGCACGAAGACGGTTGCGGAAACTGGAGGCAAGACAGTGAGTCAGACGGAAATGATCATGTCGTCTCGTTCCTTCGCCGAATACCGGGCGATGTTCGCGATCGACGATCGCGACCTGGGCGGCGTCGTTCTCGACTGCGGTGGCGGGGCATCCAGTTTCGTCGCGGAGGCAAGGGCGATGGGAGTCCGGGCCCTCGCGACGGACCCGCTCTACGCGCTTGGCGCCGCCGTGCTCGCCGACCGTCTGCCGGTCGACCTGGACCGGGGCGATGCGATGATCAACGCGAACACGGACCGGTTCGTGTGGGAGTGGTACGGCTCGGCGGAACGGCGTCAGGAGATGCGCGTCAACGCCAGGAGCGAGTTCATGGCCGATATTCGCAGGCATCCGGCCTCGTATCTCGCAGCGGCCCTGCCGCGTCTCCCGATGGCTGACGACAGCGTCGACATGGTGCTGTGTTCACACCTGCTGTTCACCTGGGCCGGGCGCTTGGATCGGGAGTGGCACCGGTCGGCGATCACGGAGATGAGCCGGGTCAGCCGAGGCGAGGTCAGGATCTTCCCCCTGGTCCACCTGGGCGACAGTGAGCCGGTCGGCTTCCTTGACGCGCTTCAGGCGGATCTACGAGCCGAAGGGCTGGTGTGCGCGGTGCGCAGGGTCCCCTACGAGTTCCAGCGCGGCGCCGACCACATGCTGACCGTGGGCGAAGCGCCCCTGACCTCACTCCCGGCTTTCCGGGCCGGGACGGGGTGATCACTTCGGTCGACTCCCCTCAAGGGTGGGGCCCGCGGCCGGATCGGCGATCGGCAGGGGGCAGTCGGGGCAGGTGCAGTGGGTCAGGCTGTCGCATCCGGCGGAGACCACCGCGGTGAGTGCCGCCCGGATGGCGGTCAGGTCAGCGATCTTCGCGTCCACTTCGGCGATCTTCGCTTGGGTGCGGGCGCGCAGGTCGGGGGTGGGGTGGCGGCGACGGCTGGTGTCGAGCAGCTCGGCGATCTCCTCCAGGGTGAAGCCGAGCCGCTGGGCGGCTTTGATCACGGTGAGCAGGGCGACGGTCTCGGGCGGGTAGGCGCGGTGCCCGCCGGAGCTGCGCGCCGGTTCGGCGATCAGCCCGCGGCGTTCGTAGTAGCGCAGTGTCTGCGGGTTGACCCCAGCCGCTTCGGCCACCTGACCGCTGCGCAGGTACGGCCCGCCGAAACCCCGCGGCACGACTTCCCGCTTCATGCCGGCCGCCCCGCCGGCACAGTGCTCGCCGCGGCGCGCTCCTGCAGCGCGTCCAGCACCTCGGCCTGCTCGGCCGGCACCGCCACCTCCAACACCAGGTGGCCGCCCGTGATGGTCAGGGTGAAGGTGAAGAAGGCGCAGCAGCCGTTCTCCCGTGCGCCCAGCTCGGCGGCCCGGGCCGCGTGCTCGGGGCTGAGGGCGAGCTCCAGCCGCAGCCGCGTCCGCCGCGGGCGCGTGATGGCCCGCACCGCCTCGGTGAACAAGGCGTCGAACTCGGCCGCCCGCAGTGGCCGGTCTGTGGTGGGCAGCGTACACGCCGAGGGCGCCCATCCCTGGTCAACGGTGATGTCGTGGGTCATGCCTCGACGGTAGGCCTGTACCCAGGTACCGGATGCAAGCCCTGTGACGGACCTGTTGACGTCGGTGCCGGCCTTGACGACGTAGACCTCCCACGGCTCGACGCCGAAGAGCTTGGAGTGGAAGGCGATCGAGCCTTCCAGGTCGGAGACGCGCAGGGCGAGCCGAACACGGGACATGGCGATCCTCCACGATCGGTGGGGGGTGACCGTCACCGCTTCGCCTCTATTTAGATAAACATCTAGATAGGGGGCGTCCTGAGCTTGCAATGCTGATTAGAGGTATGTCAACTTAGGGATATGTCGAAGCAGGCGTTGCCGATCGTGGATCAGGCCGGGACCGGCGGGTCCGACGGAGCCGGGCAAGGCGTCGAGCGCGTACGCCGCGTCCGCGACGAGATCGACGCCCACGTCCGCACGCTGCTCTCCGGACTCGTCCCCGCACCGGCGGACCGGGCGTGAACACCACCGCGGGGCCGCGCATCACGGCCATGACCGCGGGGCATGCCGCCCAGGTGCTGGCCATCTACCGGCTCGGCATCGACGAAGGCCAGGCCACCTTCGAAACCACCGTCCCGGCATGGGAGCACTTCGAGGCGGCCAAGCTGCCCGCCCACCGCCACGTCGCCGTCGACCAGGCCGTTGACGCCGACGACGGCCAGAACGGCGACACCGGCGGCGGCCGGGTGCTGGGCTGGGTCGCGGCGGTCGCGGTCTCCGACCGGTGCGCTTACGCCGGGGTGGTGGAGCACTCGGTCTACGTCCACCCCGCCGCCCGAGGCCGCGGCGTCGGCTCCGCGCTGCTCGCGGCGCTGATCGCCTCCACCGAGGCCGCCGGAATCTGGACGATCCAGTCCGGCGTCTTCCCCGAGAACACCGCCAGCCTCGCTCTGCACGCCCGCGCCGGGTTCCGGGTGATCGGCACCCGGGAACGGATCGGCCGTCACCACGGCCTCTGGCGCGACGTCGTACTGATCGAGCGACGCAGCCCGGTCATCTCCTGACACCACACACGGACCCGACCGCGGATCTGGGAGTGTCAGGTGCGACAAGCCGAACGTCGCGCACCGACACTTTCGCTGCAGTCGGCAGCCGCCGGGCGGGGTGGCTCGAGTGGCGGCCGCGTCGCGCCGCGTCCGGGCGGACCGCGTCGTGGAAGTCGCCGGTCCGGCGACAGGACCCGGTCGACCGGCCAGGTCGGCGAGGGAACCCGACGTGCGGGGCTGGCTCGGGGCTTCTAAGCGGTGCTGTCTGCCGGAGACCATGCCCGGCCCCACTCATCACACGGGCC
Organism: Streptosporangium nanhuense; assembly: GCF_059358815.1. Lineage (NCBI taxonomy): Bacteria > Bacillati > Actinomycetota > Actinomycetes > Streptosporangiales > Streptosporangiaceae > Streptosporangium > Streptosporangium nanhuense. The sequence continues at coordinate 191,738 of NZ_JCADBG010000010.1, read as the reverse complement.
CGAATCACACGGGCCCGAATCACACGGGCCCGGACGAACCCGAACCGCGGGCCGGATCGGGCCCACGCTCCCCGGCACGGAGTGGCAGGCTGAAAGGGTGCGGTACGCGGACTGGGGCGAACGTTCCCCGCGGTGGGCCGGAGTCCACCGGTCGCCGACTGGCTGGATTGATCCGGCAAGGAGTACACAGCCCGGTTCCAGTTCCTCGCCGTCCTGGGTGACACGCCCGGGGCCGCCGGTCGCCGCTTCTCATTCGCGGCGTCCGGGGGCGCTCAGGACGTCGGCGAGGTCGTCCACCGGCAGTCCCCGGCCCGGCTTCGCCCTGGGCGCGGTGATCGTCAGTGGCTTGTCCCAGTTCCAATACTGCGTGGCGAAATGCCCGCGCGGGATCCGGTTGTGTCCGAGCCCCGGGACCTCGGGCTGCGGGTGCGCGTAGAACCGCCAGCCGACCCGGTACGGCCATCCGCGGTCGTCGTACATGTACGTCCACGTCACCTCGGATGCCCCGAGGGCCGAGGTCCCCGCGGCCTCGCGGAAACTGGGCGAGACGCGATGGAGATCCTTGAGTGTGATCGTCCCGGTCAGGGTGTAGATCTTCTGCCTGCGGCCGGTGGTGTTGTTCTTGGCCCACGGCGCGACGACCTTGCGGCTCCTGGTGGACAGCAGCTTGCGCAGGGTGGCCGGTTCCAGGACATTGATGATCTGATCGCCGTACGCGGCGGCGGCGCCGCCGGCCCGGCCGGTGCGCACCCAGGTCCTCGCCCCCGGCGCGAGCTGGTACTGCCAGCCGCCCACGCTGATCGTGCGCAGCGTCCCCACCGTGCGGAGCAGGCCGGCGAAGTAGGGGTCCTTGGCCGCCTCCTCCACCATCAGTTCCCTGTTTTCCACGCTGAGCCGCCGGACGTGCTCCGAGGCGATCACGCCGGCCCGCCCCAGCTTGACCTTGCCGGTGCCCTGCATGTCCAGAGCGCTTCCGATGAAGGTGCGTCTGCCGTTGCTCAGCTGCACCTTCTTGGACAGGTCCGTGGAGAACTTGCCGTAGAACTCGGTCGTCGCGCCGGAGCCGCGGGCGAGCAGCGAGCGCAGGACCGCCACCGGGTCGGGTTCGGCCGTTCGGGCGTGGGCGGTGGTGGGAGCGGCGGTGACGAGGGCCAAGGCGATGACGAGGGGGCGCATGCCGTACATCCTGGTGGTGAGTGAAGATCGAGTTCGGGTGGAGTGAACTTAGCGCCTGGTTACGACAATGGGCGTAACGGGGTCCGTGCCGCCGCCGGCCGGACGTCGTCGGTGATGTGCTGCGAAGTGCCGGGCTCGTCGTCGCCCCACCGTCCCCGGTTTCGACAGCGTGTCGAAGTACCCGAGCACGTCGTCCTGTGCGGGCCTCGGCCGCGCCGCCCCGCGGCGGCAGCGCGGCCTCGGCTCCGAGGGCGGTTACAGGGCGGTCATCTTGAGCCTGACCTCGTACGAGTACGCCGTCTGCTCGGTCCCGGTGAGGGTGTCCGCGATGATCGTGCTGGTGCCCGTGACGAGCCCGGCGCACGTGGTGCCGAAGGCGGTCACCGTGCCGAGCGAGTCGCCCTGTCCCCAGGCCGGGCCGTCGGTCTCGCGCAGGCCGAAGACCACGTTCTGGGTGTTCAGGATGATCGAGGTCGGGTCCTCGAAGTCGCCGGGATCCCCGTCGCCACCGGAGTTCATGCCGAAGTAGTTGGCGTTGTTCCTGGGGAACAGGTTCCCGCCGACCAGGAACCGGATCTCGTCCCGGCCGTCCCGGTCGGCCACGTTGCCGGCGTCGATGTCGTACAGCTCCACGCGGCACGAGCCGGCCGTGGCGGCCGTGGCGGCCGCCGGGGTCGCGGCCAGCGCCGCCGGCGCCACCAGACCTCCGGCCAGGGCGAGTGCGGCGATCACCTTACGAGAATGCATGCTGCTCCTCCTGGAGACGCTGACGTTTCGCGACCGTCGCGAAACGCGGCATCAGAGTCGCGGACGCGGCGTGAGCACATCGTGAGAGCACAGGTCAACGGCATAGAGCACACGATCTCCGTGCCTTCTGACACAGCCGGGCGGCAGGCGCGCGCCTACTTTCCTCGTATGGGAGAGTCCTTCAGCCTGCTGCTGCTCGGCACGCCCGAGCTGGCCGTCGGGGGAAGGCCGGTGCGGATCCGTTCCGCCAAGACCCGGGCACTCCTCTGCTACCTCGCCACCGCGCCGGGGGCGCGCTCGCGGGCCGAGCTCGCGGGGCTGCTGTGGGGCGAGCGTCCCGACGCCAACGCCAGGGGCAGCCTGCGGCTGGCGCTGTCGGAGCTGCGCAGGGACGTGGGCGGCTGGCTCGACATCACCCGCGACCACGTCGGCCTGCGCGCCGACGACGGCTGCTTCGTGGACTACCGGCAGCTCACCCGGGACCCGACGGTGGCGGGGGCGCTCCGGTTGTGGCGCGGGGAGTTCCTCGACGGTCTCGCCTTCGGGGACGCGCCCGCGTTCGCCGGGTGGCTGGAGTGCGAGCGGCGGCGGGCCCGGCTGGTGCTGCGCGAGCTGCTGGTACGCGCCGGGCCCGCCGCCTGCGAACACGTCGTACGCCTGGCCAGGATCGTGACGGAGCTCGATCCGTACGACGAGGAGGCCCACCGGGTGCTGATCTCCTCCCTGGCCAGGACCGGGAACCGGGCCACGGCCCTGGCCTGTTACGAGGAGCTGCGCCTGCGGCTGGTGCGCGAGCTGGGCGTCGATCCCGCGCCCGAGACCCGCGCGCTCCGCCGGGACCTCACGCCCCGGCCCGCGACCGCCCGCCGGGCCGCCCTGCCGGTTCCCGGGGCGGAGCTGGTCGGCCGCGAGTCCGACGTTCGCCGCCTGCGTGCCCTGCTGTCCGGAGAACGCCTGATCACCCTGTTGGGCCCTGGCGGCATCGGCAAGACCCGCCTGGCCATCGCCGCGGCGGAGGCCGGGGACCGGGACGGCGCGTCCCTCTCCTCCACGAAGACGGGGTCCTCCACGGAGACGGGGTCCTTCACGAAGACTGGGTCCTCCACGGGGACCGGTGAGCACGACGGCGCGTCCCCCTCCTCGACGGATGTCGCGTTCGTGTCTTTTGTCGGGGTGCGGGCGGAGGCGGCCGTGACGACGCTCGCGCGCCGGCTCGGCGTGGACCTCTCGCCGCCGCGGCCCGCCGCCGAGCTGCTGCTCGCCGCCCTCGCCGGTCGCTCGGCGCTGCTGGTGCTCGACAATCTCGAACACCTGCCGTCCTTCGACGGGGTGATCGCGGAGATCCTGCGGGTGGCGCCGGGCCTGCGGGTGCTGGCGACCAGCCGGCGGAAGCTGGACGTGCCCGGACAGGTGACCGTCGAGGTCGAGGGACTCGCCGGGCCGTCCGCCGAGGCGTTGTTCGTCGCGCGGGCGCTCACGGCCAGGCCGGGGTTCGACCCCGAGCGCGAGGCCCCGCTGGTGGCCGCGATCTGCGCCGCGACCGGCGGGCTGCCGCTGGCGATCGAGCTGGCGGCCGGCCTGCTGCGTGCCGTGCCGTGCGCAGACCTGGCCGAACGCCTCGGCGTGGACACGGGGCTGCTCTGCGCGGCCGGGCCCGCCGCCCGGTCCAGGCACGCGAGCATGCGCACGGTCTTCGAGACGTCCTGGCGGCTGCTCGACCCGGCGAGGCGGGCGGCGCTGGCGGCGTTGTCGGTGTTCGGCGGCGGCGCCACCCTGCGCGCGGCCCTGGAGGTCGCCGAGACCGGCCCCGAGGCGCTGGTCCACCTGGTCGACCACAGCATGCTGCGGCTCACCCCGTCCGGCCGGTACACCCTCCACCCCGTCATCCAGCGGCTCGCCGCCGACCGTGTGGAGGACCCCGGGGTACGCGAACGGCACGCCCGCCATTACGCCCGTCTCCTCGAACGGCACGCCACCGCGCTCCAGGACGGCTCGGACACCGAGGCCGTCCGCGTGCTCGGCGCCGAGATGGACAACATCCGCCTGGCCTGGCGGGTGTCCGGGCAGCCGCGCTTCCTGGACCACTACTGGACGTTGTGCCTGCGACTGCGCCTGTACGAGGAGTCGGTGGCGATCGTCCGCGAGCACCTCGACCGCCCCGCGCAGGACCCGCGCCTGCGGGCCCGCCTGCTCAGGATGGCCGCGGTGAGTTCCCACCAGCTCGCCAGGGAACGCGCCGCCACCCGCCTGGCCCGCGCCGCCCTCGACACGCTCGGCGAGCCACTCCCCACCACCCCCACCGGCCTCGCGATCGCTCTCCTGGCCGCCGCCACCCGCCAGGCCGCCCACCGCCTCCTGCCGATCACGGCCGCCCGCCGTCTCCCGCCCGCACCCCGCGGGGACGAGGCCGAGGCCGCGCAGGCGCTGACCGTGCTCGCCCGGCTCGCCTACCACCAGCAGGACCTCCCCGTGATGCTGGTGACCTCGCTGCGCCAGCTCAACGCCGCCGACCGCGGCACCGACCCCGCCCTGCGCGCCGAGTCCTACGCGAACTTCGCCACCATCGCCCGCCTCGCCGGTCACCACCGGATCGCCACCCGCTACGGCGGCCTCGCGGACCGGGCACTGTCCGCCGTCGACCACCCGGACGAGGCCGTGCACCGGGCCCGGCTGGCCCGCGGGATCGAGCTGCTGCACGCGGGCCGTTTCGAGGACGCCAGACGGTCGTTCACGGAAGGGCGGTCGCGGACGATCGACCCGCGGGTGGCCGAGAACTGCGCCGGCATGCTCGCCGAGACCGCGCTGTGGCAGGGCGAGTTCGCCGCGGCGGCCGCCGGATACGCGCAGACGGAGGAGCTGGCGGTCACGCGGGTCGGCGGAGACGACATCGGCCGCCACTGGTGCCTGACCGGCCGGGCCGAAGCGCTGTTGCGCCTGGACGGGGTGCCGGTGGAGCGGATCAGGGAGCTGCTGGTGGCCGCCCGCGCCTCGCACGAGCGGCGGCGTACGCACGCGAAGGAGATCGGCCTGCGCGACAGCCCGGCGAGCCGCACGATCCGGGAGCTGCGCCTGCTCACCATCGCGGCCCGCCTGGACCCGGCGCGGGCGCCCGCGACGCTGGCCGAGCGATTGCCGACGGTGCAACCCGGCATGCTGGAGTGCTGGACCGGCCTCGCCGAGCTGCTCGGGGACACGGGACAGGACCGGACCGCGGCCCCCCTCCTGCTCGGGCACCTCTCCCGGTACGCCGCCCGCAACCCCGGCGCCGCGGCCCGGATCGGCTGGGCCCTCGCGCTGATCCTGGCCGCCCTGGGCGGGCGAAGGCAGGCCAGGCGGGCGGCCGAACGGGCGATGGCGACCGCCGAACGCCTGGCCGCACCCTACGATCACCGCAGAGCCGAGTCCCTGGCCCGCGCCCTCGGATGAAGCGCCGCCACAACCGGTCACAGGCCGGCCGTTCGGCATCCGCGCCCGCGGGGGTGCCCCCGGCGTGCGTGGTCGCGTTCGCGGACGGGCGTCTCGGCACGTCGTCGGCGTTCGGCGCCCATATAGGGTGAGACTCGCGATGAGCTCAGAATCGACGCCGCCCCGGGGGGCCGCCGAACACATGGTCACGATCCCCGCAGGGGCGATCTTCCTGCGGGACGAGGGCACGAAGGCGGTCTGGAAGGCGGAGGTCAAGGCCTTCCTGCTGGCGTCGCGTCCGGTGACGCGCGAGCTCTACCACGGCGTTCTGGGCGAGGCGCCCGAGAGCGCGGCGGGGCCGCGGACGCCGGTGACCGAGGTCTCCTGGATGGACGCCGTCCGGTTCTGCAACCTGCTCTCGCGGGCGGCGGGGCTCGACCCCTGCTACTCGGCGGGAGCCGACCCCGACGGGCTGGACGTGGTCTGCGAGCCGGAGTCCGGCGGCTACCGCCTCCCGTACGAGGCGGAGTGGGAGTACGCCTGCAGGGCCGGGACCTCCGGCGTCCGCTACGGGGAGCTGGACGAGATCGCCTGGCACCGGGGGAACTCCGGCGACGAGGTGCGCGACGTCGCGACCAGGGTGCCGAACGCGTGGGGGCTCCACGACATGATCGGCAACGTGTGGGAGTGGTGCTGGGACGTCTACGACCCCGAGGTCTACGGCCCGTACCGCGTGTTCCGCGGGGGAAGCTGGTCCGATCTGCCCCGGGGGTGCCGGGCCTCGTGCCGCCGTAAGAGCCATCCCACCTTCCGCGTCGACGACCTGGGGTTCCGGCTCGCCCGGTCGCTGTGAGCGGGACTCGACGACCTGAGGTTCCGGCTCGCTCGGTCGCTGTGAGCCAGGCCGCCGGGACCGGCCGGCGGGTTCCCGCGCGGGACGAGTCTCACGGGGGACGACGACCCGCGGACGGGAAGGCGGCGATCTTCGCGCGAGGACGTCCGAAGACGTCTCATGACGGTATATGGACAGGATCTTTCCGGATTGTGGACCGTTGTTTGGCGTCTTGTTCCAACCCTCGGTATTCTCGATCTCAAGGCCGAGAGGCGCTGCAACGGGCTCACGCCCGCCACGCTCGGCCCGGATCTTCCGGCAAGGGCGCCTCCCACGACGGGAGGCTGACCGGTGAACGGATCTTCGAAGCACGACGAGCGCGACCTCGTACCCACTGACGGCGTGCCGGGAGCCGAGGGCCGCGCGAGAGCCCTGCGGGAGCTGCTGGAACAGCGGATCCTGGTGCTCGACGGGGCCTGGGGCACGATGCTGCAGGGAGCCTCGCTCACCCCGGCCGACTACCGCGGCGACCGGTTCCTCGACCACCCGCGCGACGTGACCGGCGACCCCGACCTGCTGAACCTGACGCGTCCCGACGTCATCCTGGACATCCACCGGCAGTACCTCGCGGCCGGCGCGGACATCACCACCACCAACACCTTCACCGCCACGAGCATCGGCCAGGCCGACTACGGGCTGGAGTCGATGGTGCGGGAGATGAACGTGCGGGCCGCCCAGCTGGCCCGCCAGGCCGCCGACGAGGCGGGCGGCCGGTTCGTGGCCGGTTCGATCGGCCCGCTGAACGTCACGCTGTCGCTGTCCCCGCGCGTGGAGGACCCCGCCTACCGGGCGGTGTCGTTCGACGAGGTCCGCGCCACGTACGCCGAGCAGATCAGCGCGCTGGCCGAGGGCGGCGTCGACCTGCTGCTGATCGAGACGATCTTCGACACGCTCAACGCGAAGGCCGCGATCGCCGCCGCGCGCGAGGTCGCCCCGCACCTGCCGCTGTGGATCTCGGTGACGATCGTCGACCTGAGCGGGCGCACGCTGTCGGGACAGACCGTCGAGGCGTTCTGGAGCGCGATCCGCCACGCCGAGCCGCTCGTGGTCGGCGTGAACTGCGCGCTGGGCGCCAAGGAGGCGCGCCCGCACGTCGCCGAGCTGTCGCGCCTGGCCGGCACCTACGTCGCCTGCCATCCCAACGCGGGCCTGCCCAACGCCTTCGGCGGCTACGACGAGACCCCGGAGGAGACGGCGGCGCTGCTCGACGAGTTCGCCGGGGCGGGCATGGTCAACATCGTCGGCGGGTGCTGCGGGACCTCGCCGGCGCACATCGAGCGGATCGCGGCCGCCGTGTCCGGCCACTCGCCCCGCCAGATCCCGGCACCGGCCGCCCGCACCCGCTTCAGCGGCCTGGAGCCCTTCGAGATCGGCCCGGACACCGGGTTCGTCATGATCGGCGAGCGCACCAACGTCACCGGCTCGGCGCGCTTCCGCCGCCTGATCGAGGGCGACGACCACCAGGCGGCCGTCGACGTCGCGCTGGAGCAGGTACGCGGCGGCGCCAACCTGCTCGACGTCAACATGGACGCCGACCTGCTCGACAGCGAGCAGGCCATGACCACCTTCCTGAACCTGATCGCGACCGAGCCCGAGGTCGCCCGCATCCCGGTCATGATCGACAGCTCGCGGTGGAGCGTGCTGGAGGCCGGGCTCAAGTGCGTGCAGGGCAAGGGCGTCGTCAACTCGATCAGCCTCAAGGAGGGCGAGGAGGCCTTCCTGGAGCAGGCCCGGATCATCCGCGACTACGGCGCGGGCGTCGTGGTCATGGCCTTCGACGAGCAGGGCCAGGCCGACACCGCCGAGCGCAAGGTGTCGATCTGCGCCCGCGCCTACGACCTGCTGACCCAGAAGGCGGGGTTCGCCCCCGAGGACATCGTGTTCGACCCCAACGTGCTCGCGGTCGCCACCGGCATCAGCGAGCACAACGGCTACGCCAAGGCGTTCATCGAGGCGCTGCCGAAGATCAAGGAGCGCTGCCCGGGGGCGCTGACCAGCGGCGGCATCTCCAACCTGTCGTTCTCCTTCCGCGGCAACGACGTCGTGCGCGAGGCGATGCACTCGGCGTTCCTGCTGCACGCGGTACGCGCCGGGCTGGACATGGGCATCGTCAACGCCGGGCAGCTCGCGGTCTACCAGGACATCCCCGCCGACCTGCTCGAACTCGTCGAGGACGTGATCTTCGACCGGCGCGACGACGCCACCGACCGGCTCGTCGCCTTCGCCGAGACGGTGAGCGGCTCCGGCACCCGCCGCGTCGTGGACCTGGCCTGGCGCGACGCCCCGGTGGAGGAGCGCCTGTCGTACGCCCTCGTGCACGGCATCGTCGACTTCATCGAGGCCGACACCGAGGAGGCCCGGCAGCAGAGGGCACGCCCCCTGGAGGTGATCGAGGGGCCGCTCATGGACGGGATGAAGGTCGTGGGCGACCTGTTCGGGTCGGGGAAGATGTTCCTGCCGCAGGTGGTCAAGAGCGCGCGGGTGATGAAGCGCTCGGTCGCCTACCTGGAGCCCTACATGGAGGCCGAGAAGGAGCAGGCCCGGCTGGAGGGGCGCATCGACACCGGCCGCGGCCAGGGCAAGGTGGTGCTCGCCACCGTCAAGGGCGACGTGCACGACATCGGCAAGAACATCGTGGGCGTCGTCCTCGGCTGCAACAACTACGAGGTCATCGACCTCGGGGTGATGGTCCCCGCCTCGGTCATCCTCGACACCGCGGTCGCCGAGGGCGCCGACGTCATCGGGCTCTCCGGGCTGATCACCCCGTCGCTGGACGAGATGGTCACCGTCGCCGCGGAGATGAAGCGCCGCGGGCTGAAGCTGCCCCTGCTGGTCGGCGGCGCCACCACCTCGCGCCAGCACACCGCGGTCCGCATCGCCCCCGCCTACGACAACCCCACGGTCCACGTGCTCGACGCCTCGCGCGTCGTCGGCGTGGTCTCCGACCTGATGGACGACGACCGGGCCCGGGCGCTGGAGGAGAGCAACCGCGCCGACCAGGAGCGCCTGCGCGAGCAGTACGCCAACAAGCAGCGCACCCCGCTGCTGAGCGTCGAGAAGGCCCGCGCGAACCCCGAGAAGGTCTCCTTCGAGGACCTGCCGGTCCCCGGCTTCACCGGCGTCCGCCTCGTGGAGCCGGACCTGGAGACCCTCCGGGCGATGATCGACTGGCAGTTCCTCTTCCTGGCCTGGGAGCTGAAGGGCAAGTATCCGGCCATCCTCGACCAGCCGGTGGCCCGCGAGCTCTTCGACGACGCCAACACCATGCTCGACCAGATCATCGCCGAGGGGAGCTTCCAGGCCAAGGGCGCCTACGCGTACTGGCCGGCCCACTCCGAGGGCGACGACATCGTGCTTGAGGACGGTCTTCGCCTGCCGATGCTGCGCCAGCAGACGGCCAAGCCCGACGGCCGGCCCAACCGGTGCCTGGCGGACTACATCGCCCCGGCCGGGGACCACCTGGGCGGGTTCGCCGTGGCCGTGCACGGCGCCGAGGAGCTCGCGGCCCGCTACGAGGCCCAGAACGACGACTACCGGTCGATCATGGTGAAGGCCCTCGCCGACCGCCTGGCCGAGGCGTTCGCCGAGCACATCCACCTACAGGCGCGGCGCGGCTGGTTCGAGCCGGACGCCGAGCCCCTCATCGAGGACCTGCACGCCGAGCGCTTCCGCGGCATCCGCCCCGCGCTCGGCTACCCCGCGAGCCCGGACCACAGCGAGAAGCGGGAGCTGTTCGAGCTGCTCGGAGCCGACAAGCTCGGGATGGGCCTGACCGAGTCCTTCGCGATGACCCCGGCCGCGAGCGTGAGCGGGCTGATCTTCGCCCACGAGTCGTCGCGCTACTTCACCGTGGGCCGCCTCGGCAGGGACCAGGTCGAGGACTACGCCCTGCGCCGGGGCATGGACCTCGCCGAGGTCGAGCGCTGGCTGCGCCCCAACCTCGCCTACGACCCCAGCTGACCTCTCGCCCGTACGGGCCCGTCTCCCGCCGGTGACTCGACCGGCGGGAACCCGGCTCGAACCGTTGACCGGCGGCGAAGGGCGGGGAGGGAAGCGGAGCGGGCGGTCACGTCGGGCGTTGGCCGAAGAAAATCCATTGCCCGGCCGAGGAGATGGCCGCCTGGCCTGCGGGCATCGCTAAAAGTGATGAACTGACCACCGAAGGAGCATGGTTGCGGGAAGGTGAGCGCCGGAAAAGGCGTCCGGATCTCTTGAGAAACACGTCAAGGGTGTGACGGCAGTCGGCGCCAAAGTTGCATGCAGACTGCATGCTGGCGTGGAAGGGTGGGAATCATTCAGATTCGAGATGTCCCGGAAGCGACCGAGCGGACGCTGAAGGCGCGAGCCGAACGCGAAGGGAAATCACTGACGGCCTACCTGCGTGACCTGCTGAACGAGGAGGCGGCCACCCCGTCGTCGGACGAGGTGATGGCCAAGATCGCCGCTGACGAGCCGGCGCCGTACGACCCTGATTTCGTACGCGAGACGCTGCGTGAGGATCGCCGGTGAGCCTGGTCGTGGACGCCTCGATCGTTTTCCGCCTGCTGGCCAATGTGAAGGGCGATGCCCTTCTCCGCCGGAGGCTGGCGCGCAAGGTGCACGCCCCGGCGTCGATCGATGTGGAGATCGCCTCGGTGGTGCGCGGACATGTGATCACCGGTAAGCCGGAAGTGCGGATCTCCGAGGCGCGAGGCCGGATCATGCTGGAGCGCTACGCCGAGCTCAGGATCGTCCGGCACCCGATGCTGCCTCTGCGGTCGCGGGTGCTGGAACTGCGCGACAATCTCACCGCCTACGACGGCATGTACGTGGCCCTCGCCGAACTGCTGGGCATACCGCTGCTGACCGACGACGCCAAGTTCGCCGGTGCCACGGGGCATCGGGCGGAGATCCACTGCTACGTGCCCCCGCTGCCGTGACCACGAAACGCCGTGACCACGAAACGCCGTGACCACGACCGGAGAGACTGCGAACGCGGGGTTTCCGATTCCATCGGAGGGTTCATGACGCCACTCGCTCCCTCACCAGAGGACTCGCTCATCGCACCATGAAGCGATCCGGGTTCGGTGGGGCTCTGGTCCGCCCCGGGCGCCACCGGACGACTGCTTCCTGTATCACTCAAGTTGTTCGGGCTGCTGGACGCCGACCGGTTCGGCATGGGCCTGACGGAGTCCTTCTCACCGTCACCGGAAGTGAACAACCAGCCCGTATGTCACCCTATGATCTTTTTAATATTGCCCCATCGCCGGAAGAGTCTTCATGCACCACCCCCTCAGCCGGCGGTCCGCCCTGCTGGGCGCCGCGACAGTGGCCGGTCTCGCCCTGTGGGAGAGACCGGCCGAGGCGGTCGGCGGCGCCGCGGTCGACGCGGCGGCGTTCGACGCCGCGCGTGAGCGGTGGGTGAGCCTGCTGGCCGGTGGGTCGGACAGCTCCGCTCATACCGACAGGGCGTACATCGACAGGACGAAGGCGCTCGAGGGCTCGGCCAACGCGGTGCTGCGCAAGCTGAGGCCCGCCGCCGGTCGCCCGAGCCTGTGGCCCGACCTGCCGCTGTCGGACCCCCGGACGGGTAATTTCAACCGTTCCTACAACCGCATGCGCACGCTGGCGCTGGCCTGGGCCACGCCGGGCACCGCCATGCACCGGGACGGCCGGGTCGCCGAGACCGCCGTCAGGGCGCTGGACTTCCTCTACGAGCACGCCTACCACGAGGGGCTCGACCGGCGGGGCAGCAACTGGTTCTGGTGGGAGATCGGCGTCCCGCGCGCGCTGACCGACACCTGCGCCCTGTTGTACGACGGCCTGCCCTCGGGCCGCCTCGACCGCTGGTTGCGCCCCCTGCGCCGCTGGTGCCCCGACCCGGAGCGCCGGGTCAGCCACCCCGGCGTCGTCGAGACCGGTGCCAACCGCGCGGGCAAGGCCATGGCGGTGGCGATGCGCGGGGTGCTCACCCACGACGCGCGCCTCGTCAGGCGGGCCAGGGACGCGGTCTCCGACCTGCTGCGGCTGACCAGGGGCCCGGGCGACGGCTTCTACCGTGACGGATCGTTCATCCAGCACGACGTGTACCCCTACACCGGCAGCTACGGCGTGGACTACCTGGAGAGCGTGGCCAAGCTGATCGCCATGCTCGCCAGGTCACCGTGGGAGATCACCGGCATCGGCAACGTCTACGATCTCGTGGACCGCTCCTTCGTGCCGTTCGTCTTCGACGGGCTGATGATGGACTGCGTACGCGGCCGGCAGATCTCGGTGCAGGGCCACCGTGACCACCACTCGGGACACAAGGCGGTCGAGGCCGTCCTCACCCTGTTGGAGACGGCACCCGAGCGCCACGCCCGGCGTTGGCGGCCGCTGGTCAAGGGCTGGCTCGCCCGCAACCAGGCCACCCCCTACGGCGCGTTCGCACCGCCGGCGAGCATCGCCAGGGCCACGGCCCTGCTGGCCGACCCGTCGGTGCCGATCGGCCCGCGCACGACGGGCACGTACGTCTTCGCCGACATGGACCGGGTCGTGCACCGCCGTCCCACCTGGGCGTACGCGATCGCGATGAGCTCGCGGCGCATCGGCGCGGCCGAGGCCATGAACCGGGAGAACCTGCACGGCTGGTACACCGGCGACGGCATGACCTACCTCTACACCGGCGACCTCACCCACTGGAACGACGACCTGTGGCCCACGATCGACCCTTACCGGCTGCCGGGCACGACGGTCGACAGGCGCAGGCGCGCCGATCTCCCGCACGACCACCGTCGCCTGCCCCCCACCCGGTGGGCGGGCGGCGTGGCACTCGACGGCGAGTACGGTGTGGCGGCCATGAGGCTGATCGCCGCCGGCTCCTCGCTGCGGGCGAAGAAGGCGTGGTTCATGCTCGACGACGCGGTGATCGCGCTCGGCGCCGGCATCACCGCCTCCGACGGCCGCCGCGTCGAGACCGTCCTGGAGAACCGCAACACCCACGACCGGCATCCGCCGCTGACCCGGGGCGACGGCTGGATCCACCTGTCCGGTGTGGCCGGCTACGCGCTGCTCGACGGCGCCGACGCGAAGGTGATCCGCAAGAAGCGCACCGGCCGCTGGCGCGACATCGACAAGGGCGCCACCACCGGTGGCGACAGCTCCCCTGTCACCAGGCACTACACGACGATCCTCATCGACCACGGCGTCGATCCCCGCAGGGCCCGCTACGCCTACGCCGTGCTGCCTGACGCCTCCATCACGCAGATGGAGGCCTACGAGGGGCGGATCGAGGTCCTCGCCAACTCCGGGGCGGTGCAGGCCATCTCGCGCGACGGCGTGATAGCCGCCGTCTTCTGGCGTGCGGGAACCGTCAAGACCCAGGACGGGCCGCTCACCGTCGACGGCCCCTGCACGCTGCTGGTCCGCCGCGCCGGCGAGCGGGTACGGCTCGCGGTGTCCGACCCGTCCAGGACCGTCGACGAGGTGAAGATCACGTTGCCCTGGCCGGTGAGATCGGTCAAGGAGAGCGACCGCAGCGTGCGCAGGTCCAGGAACGCGCTCAAGGTGGAAGTGGGTGGCAGCCGCGGGTACGCCCACACCGCGGAGGTGCGCGTCTGACTCGGATGGAGGTCGCCCCCAGGAAAACCATTTGGAAATGAACCTTTCATCCGCTTTTGCGAGGTATGGCCAGCTCCAGGCCCGTCCCCCTTCGAGAGCCGTAGATCACTGTTGCCCCCACATACGGATTCGGCGACGGTGAGGAACCTCTGGCGTGAGGACCCCTCCCTCACTCGGCGCGCCAGGACCCGTCCCCCGGCACCCTAGAAGGAGACCTGTACCCGATGAGGTCACGTACGCTCCGACTCCTGCGCGACCAGGCCCGCCTGTCCGACGTCGCGCTCGTCCGCCGGATCCCGGTCTGGCGGACGGTCGTCGCGGCGCTGGTCGCGCTCGCGACCGCGTTCGCGCTCACCACCGTGACGGCGACCCCCGCCGCCGCGCACGGCTCGATCAGCGACCCGCCCTCGCGCAACTACGGCTGCTGGCAGCGCTGGGGCGGCGACTTCCAGAACCCGGCGATGGCCCAGCAGGACCCGATGTGCTGGCAGGCCTGGCAGAGCAACACCAACGCGATGTGGAACTGGAACGGGCTGTTCCGCGAGGGCGTCGGCGGCAACCACCAGGCCGCGATCCCCGACGGGCAGCTGTGCAGCGGCGGCCGGACCGAGGGCGGGCGCTACAACTCCATGGACACCGTGGGCGCGTGGAAGACCGTGGACCGTCCCGCCTCGTTCACGATGAACCTGCTGGACCAGGCCTCGCACGGCGCGGACTACATCCGCGTCTACGTCACCAAACAGGGCTTCAACCCCAAGACCCAGGCGCTGAGGTGGAGTGACCTGGAACTCGTCAACCAGCTGGGCAGCAGGCCCACCGGCACCACCACGGCCATCCCGGTGAACGCGCCCGGCCGTAGCGGCCACCACATCGTCTACACCGTCTGGCAGGCCAGCCACCTCGACCAGTCCTACTACTTCTGCAGCGACGTCAACTTCACCGGCGGCTCGAACCCCGACCCGACCCCCACGCCGACCCCGACGCCGACTCCCACCCCGACCCCGACTCCCACGCCGACCCCGACCCCGGTCCCGGGCGGCTGCTCGGCCACCTACCGCGTCACCTCCCAGTGGTCCGGCGGCTTCCAGGCCGACGTGAGCGTGACCGCCGGCTCCAGGGCGATCACCGGCTGGACGGTGAACTGGACCTTCGCGGGCAGCGAGAGGGTCACCTCGTCGTGGAACGCGACCCTGACCAGCAGCGGGTCCTCGGTCAGCGCCCGCAACGTCGCCCACAACGGCTCACTGGGCGCCGGCGCCGTCGGCACCTTCGGGTTCCTCGGCACCGGTACCAGCGGCACCCCCACCCTCACCTGTACGGCGACCTGACCGGAACGTACGCGCCGGCCCGCCACCTCCCCCCCCGGGTGGCGGGCCGGCCCCGTTGTTCACGGCTTCGGAACGGTCTCGCCGCGCGGCACCAGGGCGGCGCCGAGCAGGGAGAGCGCGCAGGCGGCCCAGAAGACGGCGGGCAGGCCCGCGAGGGCGGCGACCAGGCCACCGGCCGCGGCGCCCAGCGGCATGGCGCCCATGCCGATGAGACGACAGGTGGCGTTCACCCGCCCGAGCAGGCCGTCGGGGATGAGCCGCTGGCGCAGCGAGACGGAGACGACGTTGGTGACGGCGTTGGCCGCGCCGATGCCCGCGGCGGCGGGGAAGACCGCCAGCGGCGAGGGGACGAGCAGGGGCACCAGCAGCAGGAGCCCGTTCAGCAGCGTGACGCCCATCAGGGCGCCGTTCGCGCCGGCGGCCCGGGTGAGCCGCCCGGAGAGCACCGACCCGGCCACCGCCCCCGCCGCCAGCGTCGCCGCCAGGAAGCCGTACTGGCCCGGGGTGAGCCCCACGCGGGAGCCGTCGCCGACCACCCACAGCACGAAGACGGCGAAGTACGCGCCGTAGGCGAGGTTGAGCACGCCGGAGTACGCGGCCAGGCCGCGCAGGGCGCGGTGTCCCCACAGGTAGCGCATGCCGTCGGCGATGTCGGCGCGCAGCGCCTGCGCCGGGGCGGCCTCCGGGCGGAACCGCCCGCGCAGGCCGAGCAGCAGGAGCGCGGCGCCCGCGTACAGCAGGGCGGCCGTCCCGAAGACGGCGGTGGCGGCGATGCCGGCCAGGCCGACCAGCAGGCCCGCGAGCGGCGCCCCGAGGAAGTGGTTGCCGAGGGTCTGGGTGGCGACGAGCCGCCCGTTGGCCGCCTCCAGCCGGTCGCCGGTCACGGTCATCGGCAGCGCCGACTGGGCGGAGGTGTCGGCGAACACCTCCGCGGCCCCGGCCAGCAGCACCGCGGCCACCAGCACCGGCAGGGTCAGCACGCCGTCCCAGGCGGCGGCAGCCGTCGCGGCCAGCACGGCCGCGCGCGACCAGCCGGCCAGGATCATGATCCGGCGCCGGTCGCGGCGGTCGGCGATCGCGCCCGCGTGCAGGGCCAGCAGCAGCCACGGCAGCGTCGTGGCGGCGCTGACCAGCGACACCAGCACCGGCGAGCGGGTGAGGGAGATCGCCAGCAGGGGTACGCCGACGAGCAGGACGCCGTCGGCGAGGTTCGACAGGCCGGACGCGGCCCACAGGTGGTGGAAGGGCCGCCCCAGCCCGGCGGGGACGGGGTTCCCTTCCGTCTCCGGCTTCGGGCTCCTGGCGCTCGTTCCCGTCTCCCGCCCCGGGGCCCCGGCGGCGCTCGTCGCCGTCGCCCCCATCCTCTCCGCCGGTGCGTTCCCGGCGCCGTGCGTGGCCCGCTCCGCCGCGTCGCTCCCGTTCGTTCTCATGGTCCCTCCGCCCCGGTGGGTTCTCATCGGCCGCTGGGCGCGAGCAGCTCGGCGAAGATCTTGATCGCCCGGTCGACGGCGTCGGTGCCGACCCCCGCGTGGGTCACCGCCCGGATCCGCCCGTGGCCCAGCTCCTCCACCCGGACGCCCCGGCGCCGGGCCGCCGCGATGAACGAGCGGGTGGTGTAGCGCTCGTCGCGTACGCGGAAGAACACCATGTTCGTGATCGGCGGGCCGGGGGCCAGCCGGACGCCCGGCAGCCGTGACAGCCCGCGGGCGAGGCGGGCGGCCTTCTCGTGGTCCTCGGCCAGCCTGCCGGTCATCTCGGTGAGGGCGATGATGCCGCAGGCGGCGATCATGCCGGCCTGCCGCATGCCGCCGCCGAGCATCTTCCGCATCCGCCGGGCCTGGGCGATGATCGCCCGGTCGCCCACCAGGACCGACCCGATCGGCGCGCACAGGCCCTTCGACAGGCAGATCTGCACCGTGTCGGCGTAGAAGGCGATCTCCGCGGGGGTGACGCCCAGCGCGACCGAGGCGTTGAAGATGCGCGCCCCGTCCAGGTGCAGCGCCACCCCGTGCGAGCGCGTCAGCTGGGCCACCTCGGCGAGGTAGTCCAGCTGGAGCGGCAGGCCGCCGCACCGGTTCTGCGGCGTCTCCAGGCTGACCAGCGCCGGAGGCGCGATCTGCGGGTCGGTGCGGTCGACCGTGCACGCCTCGGCGATGTCGTCCAGGCTGATCGTCCCGTCCGGCTGGTTGGCGAGCGGCTCGTAGACGATGCCGCCGCACATCGACGCGCCCCCGGCCTCGTAGACGTACAGGTCGGACTCGTGGCCGACGATCGCCTTGCCGCCGCGCGGGCAGTGCGCCAGCAGCGCCGCGAGGTTGGCCATGGTGCCGCTCGGCATCAGGCAGCCCGCGGCCTTGCCGAGCAGGTTGGCGGCGAGCCGTTCCAGCTTGGCCACCGTCGGGTCCTCGCCGTAGACGTCGTCGCCCAGCGGCGCGTTCGCGGCGGCCTCCAGCATCTCGGGGGTCGGCAGCGTGAAGGTGTCGCTGCGCAGCTCGATCTCGCCGCCGTCGTCGTGCTCTCCGGCGACCAGGTGGGGTGTGTCCAGCACGCTCGTCATGGGATTCCAATCGGGATTTCCGGGAGGGGCGGTCGGATCGAAGGGAGGGTCAGGAAGGGGAGATGCGGTATCCCTGCCGGGGGATCTCGATCGGCGGCAGCTCGTGGAGCAGGACCGGCCGCAGGTGCCCGAGCGCGGTGTCCAGCGTGTCGTACAGCTCGCTGTGGCCGGGCGCGTGCGCGATCACGTAGCCGAGCCGGTCGTAGCTGCTGCGGGCCGGCCGCACCTCCGAGCCCGGCGGCGCCGTGACCGTCACCGTGTCGACGCCCGGCACGGAACCGGCGTCCTTGACCCCGGCCACCTCCCGCAGCGTGACCTTCCCCGGCTCGCCCCCGGCGCCGTCCGGCGCCAGCAGGAAGGCGATGCCGGCGGGGGTGAAGTGGTCGGGCAGGGGCAGCTGGTCCAGGTCGGCCGCCGCCCGCAGGTGCGCGTCGAGCAGGTCGAAGCCGCACGCCCGCGCGATGACCTCGGGGATCATCCCGCCCGCGGGCCGGGCGTTGATCTCCACGACGTACGCGTGGCCGTCGATGAGCTTCATCTCGATGTGGGTGGCGCCGTGGGTGATCCCGACGGCGGCCAGCGCCCGCAGCGCGACCCCGGTGAGCACCCGGACCTCCTCCGCGGGCAGCGGCGCGGGAAAGACGTGCCCGCGTTCCACGAAGTGCGGCGGGGACGTCACCCGCTTGGCGGTGATGCCGACGCACCGGTGGAACCCGCCGGAGCTGACCGTCTCGATGCTGAACTCCGGCCCTCCCAGGTACCCCTCGATCAGCGCGGTCCTCGCGGTGGCCTGCCCCCGCACGTTGACGCCGGAGGAGATGATCCGGCGGCAGTGGGCGGCCACCTCGCCGGGCGTGGAGCACAGCACCACGCTCAGCGAGCCGGTGTCGTCGACGGGCTTGACGACGCACGGCAGGGCGATCCGCGACAGCGCGACGATGATCCGCGAGTCGAAGTCGTCGCCGGGGCCGACCAGCTCGAAGGCGGGGGAGGGCAACCTGGCCGCCGCCAGCGTGCGGCGCATCCGCCCCTTGTCCCTGCAGGTGGCGACGGCCTCCGGCGGGTTGCCGGGAAGCCCGAGGTCGGCGGCGACCCTGGCGACCGCGGCGGTGTAGAACTCGCTGGTCGTGGTCACCCCGGCGATCTCACCGAGGGAGTGGCACAGCTCTGCGGCCAGGGTGGCGGGGGAGCCGGTGGCGCACGTGACGACCCGCACCCCGGTGGCCGCGAGCCCGGGGTAGCGCGCGGGGCTGTCGGTGGCCAGCACCGGCGTGAAGCCCAGCGCCGCCGCCTTGGCGAAGGCGAGCATCCCCGAGCCGGTGGTGTTGGACTCCACGAAGACGAGGACCGGGGACGGGTTCAGAGGCGGGGACGGGTTCATGCGTACTCCAGGGCCCGGCCCAGCGTCGCGTAGGACCAGGTCACGGCGGTGTCGGTGAGCTGGATGAGGTCGGGGGCGAGCGGCGGGCGCAGGTCGGTCAGGCCGTGCGCGGCCCGGTACTCGGCGCTGTAGATCGTGTTCACGTACCGGTCGCCCCGGTCCGGGAAGATCACCACCACCGAGACGTCCGGGTCGAGCCGCGAGGCGAGCCAGCGCGCCACCTGGTAGGCCGAGCCCGAGCTGTTGCCCGCGAACACCTTCTCGTACGAGGCCAGCTCCAGCGTCGCGGCGAACGCCTCCCGGTCCGACAGCCAGTGGACCTCGTCGATGACCGAGAAGTCCACGTTCGCCGGGACCAGGCTGTTGCCCAGCCCGCCCTGCAGCCGCCTGGGCACGTCGGGCTGGCCGAAGATGGCGCTGCCGACCGCGTCGACGGCGACCACGCGCAGCCCCGGGTTGGTCCGCCGCAGCGCCCGCGCCGTCCCGCACAGCGAGCCGCCGCTGCCCACCGCCCCCACCAGCACGTCGACCCGGCCGATCTCCGAGACGACCTCCTCGGCGAGGCGGTCGTAGGCGGCGGGGTTGGCCGGGTTGTCGTACTGGCGGGGCCAGAACGCGCCCGGGTTGGCGGCCATCACGGCCTGCAGCCGCTCCAGCCTCGCGCTCTGCCAGCCGTTGCCGGTCATGGCGGGCACGATGTCCAGGGTGGCGCCCAGCGCCTCCAGCTTGGCCATGGTGATCCGGTCGATCCGCGGGTCGGTGACGATGTGCACCCCGTGGCCGAGATAGGTGCCGACCAGGGCGACCCCCATGGCCAGGGTGCCGGAGGAGCTCTCCACGATCAGGCCGCCGTCGGCCAGGACCCCCTCGGCCCTGGCGGTCAGGATCGCCTGCCTGGCGACGCGGTCCTTCATTCCGTAGGGGTTGGCCAGCTCCAGCTTCGCGTGGACGGTCGCCCCGCCGGTCGCCCGCAGGCGCATCAGCGGGGTCCGGCCGATGGCGTCGATCGCGTCGGTTCTCAGTGTCATGTTCGGCTCGTGCTCCTACAGACGATGAGGGGCCGCCCCAGCCGCTCCAGTTCCGTGAGGGCGCGGGCCAGCCGGGGACCGTGCTCGGGGTCGTGCCGGGCCAGCAGGATCCCCAGGCACGTGCCGCTGTGCCCGACGACCGTGCCGAGCCCGCCCACGTCGCGGCAGATCTCCTCCACCGCCGCCAGGTGAGGTTTGGCGTTGAAGGTCTGGAACAGCCGCGCGCTGGCTGAGGCGACCCTGCCGACCGCCGCCAGGTCGTGGTCGCGCACGGCGCGGGTGAGGTCGTCCAGGAGCTCGCCGTAGCGCACCGCCCAGTGGGCGGGGATCGGCTTCCTCGACCGGTTGAAGGCGACGGTGTCGACGCTCTCCCCGTCGTCGATCCCGGCGATGGTCAGCTGGGGGAGCGTGCCCATGCGCCGGTGCAGCCGCACCTCCCGGTGGAAGAACGCGGTGATCCCCGGGTGCATCACCCCGTCGGACGGCTCGATCTCGGCCATCATCTGTTTCAGCAGCCGGTTGGGCAGCCTCAGGCGGAAGGCCGAGTCCACCGCCCGCGCGGTGGCGACCAGGTCGGCGGTGGAGCTGGCCATGCCCTTGCCCTCCGGCAGCGCGCTGTTGAGCATCAGCCAGCCGCCGGTGTGCACCCCGTACCGCGACAGGATCCGGGTGGCCAGGCGCCGCGCCTTGTTCTTGTGCGGCGGCGAGACGATCACCTGGTCCAGCTGCGGGTCGGGTTCGAAGACGGCCTCCACGTACAGGTCGACGGGGAAGGTCACCAGGAAGTCCGTACCGGGTGACAGGATCCCCTGCAGGAGCTCGCCGAACGTGCCGGGGGCGCGTCCCCGGCCGACCCCTCCGGCCCGGCCGGTGACGGTCTCCTCGATCGGCATCTGGATGGTCATGACAGATCGCCCGCCTTCGTGCCGGTGGTGTGCTCCCAGGCCTCCCGCAGCCACCCGGACCGCTCCGCGGCTCCCCGCTCGGCGGAGTCCAGCCGGTCGCCGGTCTGCTCCAGGAGGAGACGGACCTGCTCGGGGCCGGTCGAGCCGCCGGTCCGCTTGCGCCGCACGCTCGCCTCGGCGTCGAGCAGGTCGCGTACCTCGGCCTCCTCGACGGCGAAGGTGAAACCGAGCCGCTCGCCCGCGGCGACGAGGTCCGGCGCCGAGAGCCGGCCGGGGGTGAGGGTGTCGGCCGGGCCGAGCCGCTCCATCGCGGCCGAGATCCAGGAGCCGACGACGACCTGCGCGCTCCTGGCCGGCACGCCGTGTTCGAGGGTGAGGTGGTTGGCGACGGTCGAGGCGGCCGTCAGCTCGCCGCGCGCCACCAGGCCCGCCCGCTCCGGGTGGAAGCGCACGTTCGCGACCACCCGCTCGAACAGCGCCAGCATCGTGCCGCAGGTCGAGAAGAGGTCCTCCAGGAAGCGGGTGCTCTCCTTGGAGACCTCCACCAGGTTGGTGTAGCCGGTGTTGCGCTGGCCGATCATGATGTCGTACGAGAGCCCGACCAGGTGGCCGGTCATCCCGCGGGCCCGCTCCAGGATCGGGAAGTTGCGCTTGTGCGGCATCGCCGAGGAGATCCCGGCGAGCTCGTCCGGCAGGTCGACGAACCGGCAGCTCGACCCGCTCCACCAGATGAGGTCGGTCAGGAACCGGCTCAGCGTGGTGCCGAGCACCGACAGCTCCCCGGCGACGCGCAGCACCCAGGCGCGGGAGGCGACCGAGGTCAGCGCGTGCGGCTGCGGGCCGTCGAAGCCCAGCGCGACGGCGATGAGCTCGCGGTCCCACGGCAGCTCCAGCCCGGCCATCGCCCCGGCGCCCAGCGGGCAGAGGTTGACCGCGTCGAACAGCGCGAGGAGCGACTCGGCGGCGCCGGTCGCCGCCTCGGCGAGCGCGGCCAGGTAGAAGCCGAAGGTCATGGTCTGCGCGGTCTGGTGCTGGGTGTAGCCGGGCATGAACGACTCGGTGTGCCCGGCCGCGGTCCGCAGCGTCGCGCGGGCCAGCCCGCCCACCGCCGCCACGGTCTCCAGCAGCCGCTCCCTGCCGAGCATGAGCTGCGCGCACGCCTGGACGTCGTTGCGGCTGCGGTCGACGTGCCAGGCGTGCGCGCCCTCGGGTACGCGTGCCTGGACGCACCTCTCCAGGGCGAACAAAGGGTCCGACATGGCCGCGGCGCGCTCGGCGCCGACCTGCTCGGGCGTCAGGTCCAGCACCACCCGGCGGATCCGCTCCGCCGCGTCGTGGCCGAGCAGGCCCATGCGGGCGTACTCGCCGGTCTGGGTCAGCTCGATCCACCGGTAGTGCCGGAGCAGGGTGGTCATCTCCCAGTCGAAGCGCTGGGTCAGGACCGCGTCGTCGAGTAACCGTGCCGGGGGCCGCCTTATCCGTCCTGTCGGAAGCATGAGGCTCACGCTGCCAGCGCACGTACGGGGTGACCAGGCGGAATGACCGGCGATATCGCGGCGATACCCGACGATAATCGGATCTTCCTATGTTGACGGCATCTGATCGTCACCGGGAGGACTCACGTGAGGTCTGCACTTCTGTCCGACAGCCTGGGGTTCGCCCAGCTGCTGCGCACCCATCGGGACAAGGCGCGGCTGACGCAGGAGGAACTGGCGGAGCGCGCCCGCCTGAGCGTGCGAACGCTGCGCGACCTGGAGCGGGGCCGTACCCGCTACCCGCACCGCACCTCGGTGCGCCGCCTGGCCGCCGCCCTTGAGCTGACCGGCGACGACCGCCTGACCTTCGAGGCCGCCCCGCCCCGCTCGCTCGGCGCCCCCGCCGTGGCGCCGCCCCCGGAGTGGGCGCTGCCCTCGGTGAGCGGCACCGTCGCGCTGAGCCGGCTCCCGCTGCTGCGGGAGATCGAGGACACGGTGTCGTTCGCCTCCGGTGGCGGGGAGCCCGCGCTGGTGACCGTCACCGGCCCCGCGGGGGTCGGCAAGACCACCCTCGCCACCCAGTGCGCCCTGGTGCTGCGCCAGCGGATGGGGCTGGACGTCCTCTTCCTCGACCTGGGCCGCGACCGGCGCGACCCCCGCGAGCTGCGCGACGCGGTGCGGCGGGCGCGCATCGCCCGCATGACGTCCCCGGTCTCGGGCGGGCGGTGCCTGCTCCTGCTCGACGACGCCCGCGGCGCCGACGGGCTCGCGGAGGGCCGGGTGCCGCCGCTGCTGGCACTCGGCTTCACCGGCGTCGTCGTCACCGGCAGGGAACCCCTCGCCGGGTTCGTCCCCTCACGGCACATCGCGCTCGCGCGCCTGAGATGAGACACCGATGAACAACGGGGTTGGAACGGACATCCGGGTGCTGATCTGCTACTCGGAGAGACTGCTGCGCACGGCACTGTGCTCGATCCTCGCCGCCGAACCGGGGCTGCGCGTCGTGGGGGACGCCGGCGACGGGTTCGAGGCGGTGTCCAAGGCCAGGGGCCTGCGGCCGGACGTGGCCCTCGTCGACGAGCGGCTCACCGGCCTCGACGGCGTCCAGGTCACCGAGCGGCTCCGCGCCGACCCGCTGGCGGGCTCGGTGCGGAGCGTCATCCTGACCGAGCACCCCGAGGCCATGTTCGACGCCGTACGCGCCGGGGCCCGCGGCTTCCTGCTGCGCTCCAGCGCCCAGGACGAGCTGGTCGGGGCCATCAGGGCCATCGCCCGGGGGGAGGCGTTCTTAGCGCCGCAGGTCGCCAGCAGCTTCCTGAGCCGCTTCGAGAACGGGCTTCCCTACCGTCCGCCGGAGTCCGTCAAGTCGCTCACCGAGCGCGAGCACGAGGTGCTCGCCCTGGTCGCCGACGGGCTGAACAACACCGAGATCGCGAGCAAGCTGTACGTGAGCCAGGCGACCGTCAAGTTCCACGTGTCCAACCTCCTCAGCAAGCTCAACCTCCGCGACCGTCTCCAGATGGCCGTGTTCGCGCACAAGGCCGGCGTCGTGTGACCGTCCGCGGGGCCGGCCCGCGCCCCCGCGCCGGGCCGGCCGGTGAGGGAGGACGTCACTCGCCGGGGCGGCAGACGGTGCCGGGGGCGGGGAGCGTCAGGTCGACGAGGTAGCGGGTGGCGTGGCCGATCACGCACCGGCTGGCGGGCCCGTTGTTGCCCGGCAGGTACAGGGCGTGCCCGGGACCGTCGTACTGGACGGTGACCGAACCGGGCACCAGCCCGGCCAGGCTCGCGGTCATGGTGTGGTCGGTCCAGGAGCCGGCTCCCAAAAACGGCGGCAGGCCGCGGACCGGCAGCGGCCGGGACGGGTTGGCGACGGGCCGAGGCCAGCCGGCGCAGCCCAGCATGTCGAACGGCGCGGCGCCCAGGTGGGGGGAGGCCTCCCGCATCCGGCGCGAGACGTCGCGGAACTGCTCGTACCCGGTGAAGCCGCGGTCGTCGGGGCAGGTGATCGCCCGCGGGGCCGGTACCGCCCAGATCCGCGAGTTGCTGTTGACGAACTCCGCGAAACCGGAGGCGTCACCCTTCCTGAGCCTGTCCACCGACGCGGCGAAGGCCTTCCACCAGGCGTTGTCCGGGCCCGGGTTCGCCTGGAAGCTCGTCAGCTTCAGGTGCCACCCGCTCAGCTTCCCCTCGCCGAGCTCCGGGGACGAGATCGGGATCGGGGAGCGGTCGAGCTTCTCGACGAGGGCGCGCCAGACCGCGCTCACGTCCTCCCCGTGCAGCGCGCAGGCGCTGTCGGCCGCGCACCAGGCGAGGAACCGCCCGAACATCCGCTCGCCGATGGCGGCGTGGTCCAGGTGCAGCTTGGCCCACCCGTTGACCTGGTCGGCCGCGCCGTCGAGGTACATCGCCCGGACGCGCCCGGGGAACAGGCGCGCGTACGCCGCGGCGGTCACCCCTCCGTAGGAGTTGGCCATGAAGCTCAGCCGTCGCTCGCCCAGGGCCTCGCGGACCGCCTCCATGTCCCGTGCCACCGACAGGGAGTCGAGGTTGTCGAACAGGCCGCTGGAGTCGGCGTCCCGGCACTCGCGCGATGCCGCCTCCACCTTCGCCACCTGGGTCCGGTACTCCTCGCGGTCGCGGGGTTCCAGCAGCTGCGTTCCCATGTTCCAGCACACCGCGGGCAGTTTCTCCCTGAGCTTGGTATTGCGCGGGTCGTAGCCGACGAGGTCGAAGCGGCGGCGCAGCTCGGTGAGGCCGGGCGCCGAGTCCTTCAGGTTCTGCACTCCCTCGGCCCCGGGGCCTCCCGGTATCTGCAGCACGCTCCCGATCCGGTTCGCCGGGTCGGTGGCGGGCAGCCGGGCCAGGTCCAGGGTGAGCTTGCGCCCGCGCGGCCTCCTCCAGTCGACCGGCACCGTGACGGTGGCGCACCGGATCCCCTCCGGGAGGTTCTCGCCCGCGCACGCCTTCCACTCCAGCCGCGAGGCCGCTCCCGGTGACGCGGATGCCGGAGCCCGTGCCGGCGTCGCGACGGCAGGTGACGCCTGTGCCGATCCCGCCGCGTAGGCGGGCGCCCCCGCCGGGACGAGCAGCGCCGACGCCGCGACGAGTCCCGTGAACAACGATCCGATCTTCCTGTACATCCGTGGCTCCTCTGTCCGGACGGTGGTGGGTACGCCATGCAGTCGTCTTCCGCCGGCTCTCCTCCACCGTCGCCGACCCGTCCCGCGGAGGCCACGGGGACGTCCGCCGGGAAACCTCGGGATATCCCCCACCGGCCCGCCGGATGTCGGGCGCGGGCGGGGTGCGGCACGCTGGAGGAATGAGCCGCCCTCCCTCCGGCCCTCCACCCCCGGCCGAGTCGTCCCCGCCTTCGCCTTTGCCTTCGCCTTCGCCCTCGCCTTCGCCCTCGCCTTTGCCCTCGCCTTTGCCTTCGCCCGCCCCGATCCCGGTCGAGTCGCCCGTGCCGATCCCGGCCGCGTCCCCGTCTCCGGCGTCCGCTCCGGTCCCGCCCGCGCCATGGCCGCTCCCGCTTCCGGTGTCCTCGGCGGCGGAAGCGGCTCGACCGGGGCAGGAACCGGCAACGCGGCGGGTCTGGCGCGAGCTGGGCTACGCGCTGGCCGGGTTGCCGCTCGCCGCCGCCGGCCTGGTCCTCCTCCTCGCCATGCTGCTGGCCGCGTTGTGGTCGACGGCGGTCGTCGGCCTCCCGCTGCTGGCCGTCACGGTCCGTGGGGCCCGGCGCCTGGGGGCGCTCCACCTCGGCCTGGCCCGCCTGCTGCTGGACGTCCGGACGCCCGCCCCCGCCCCCTTCAGGCCGGGACCGGGGCCGATCGGCTGGTTCGTGTCGGCCCTCGGCGACGGGGCGGGGTGGCGGGCGGCGGCCTACCTGCTGGTCAAGCCGCTGACCGCGTCGCTCGCCCTCTGCACCGCCGCCGGATTCTGGGGTGGCGGCCTGTGGCTCCTCTCCTACCCCGTCCGCTGGTCGGCGGGGTACGCCGGTGCCTGGGACCCGCACGCCGACACCTGGCCTGCCGTCCTGCTGGTGGGCGTGGCCGGGCTGGCGCTGCTCGCGCCGGCCCCCCTGGCGCTGCGGGCCGCGCTTCTCCCCGAACGGTTCCTCGCCCGCGCCCTGCTCGGCCCGACCAGGGTCTCGGCCAGGATCGGCCACCTGGAGGAGACGAGGGCCCGGATGGCCGAGGACGCGACGGCGACCCTGCGCCGGATCGAGCGCGACCTGCACGACGGACCGCAGGCCCGCCTCGTGGCGCTGGCGATGAGCCTGGGCATGGCGAAGGACGAGCTCGCCGCCGTCCCACCGGGGGACCGGCGGCTCGACGCCTTCCCCCCGGAGGACCGGCTCCGGCAGGCGCGCGACCTGGTGGACGCCGCCCACCGCGAGAGCAAGGAGATCATCGCCGACCTGCGCCTGCTGATCCACGGCATCTACCCGCCCGCCCTGGACCAGGGGCTGGAGCCCGCGCTCGCCATGCTCGCCACGCGTTTCACGCTGCCCGTCGACCTCCGCGTCGACCTGCCCCGGCGTCCCTCCGCCGCGGTGGAGACGATCGTCTACTTCTGCACCGCGGAACTGCTCGCCAACGTGGTCAGGCACAGCGGCGCGCGCAGGGCGATCGTCGAGGTGGGCGGACACGGCGGCCTGCTGCGGTTGCACGTCGGCGACGACGGGACGGGCGGCGCCTCGATGGGCGCCGGAACCGGACTGCCGGGACTGGCGGCCCGGGTGGGGGTGGTGGACGGACGGCTGGAGATCGACAGCCCTCCCGGAGGGCCTACCGTGGTCACCGTGGAGGTGCCGTTCCCCACCTGAACGCGGGAGGTCGCATGCGCGTCGTCGTCGCCGAGGACTCCGCGGTGCTCAGGGCCGGGCTGACCCTGCTGCTCACCACGCGGGGGCACGAGGTCGCCGCGGCCGTGGGAGACGGGGCCGCGCTGCGCGCCGCGGTGGACGAGCACCGGCCGGACGTCGCCGTGGTGGACGTACGCATGCCGCCGACCCACACCGACGAGGGACTGCGCGCCGCGATCGACATCCGCCGCGACCACCCCGGCATCGGTGTGCTGGTCTTCTCCCAGTACGTGGAGACGCGCTCGGCGACCCTGCTCCTCGCCGAGGACTCGCGAGGAGTGGGATACCTGCTGAAGGAGCGGGTCGCCGACGTCGGCGACTTCCTGGCCGCGCTCTCCCGGATCGCCGCCGGCGAGACCGTGCTGGACCCGGAGGTCGTCACCCGGATGATGGCGACCGGCAGGCGCGCCGACACCCTCGACACCCTCACCCCCCGGGAGCGGGAGGTGCTCGTCATGATGGCCGACGGACGGTCCAACGGCGCGATCGCCGAGGCCCTCTTCCTGTCGTACGGGTCGGTGGAGAAGCACGTCACGCACATCTTCACCAAGCTCGGGCTGCCGCCGTCGCAGAGCGACCACCGACGCGTGCTCGCCGTGCTGCGCTACCTGGAGTCCTGACGGCCCCGCCTCACCGGCACCCGCGCGGCGTGCCCGCCGGGCGGGAGGACCGGGTGGGAGCGGACTCCGTTCCCGGGCGGCCGGTGCGCGGTCAGGGCGCGGGCTTTCCCGGCACGGCGATGGCGGTCACGACCAGGCCGTCGGACACCATCCAGCGGCCCGTGAAGCCGGTCAGCTCCCGGCCCTCCACCCGGGGGCCCGGGACGAGGAGGCGGGCGGTGAACGTACCGGAGGGGGAGAAGGTGAGGCGGGCCTCCTCGAAGCCGAGCCAGCGCCTGGCCAGCGGGAACCACGCCTTGTAGACGCTCTCCTTGGCGCTGAACAGCAACCGTCCCCAGTGCACTCCGTCGTCGAGCCGTTCCAGCTCGGCCCGCTCCTCGGGCAGCGAGACCGCGGGCAGCACGCCCTCGGGGAGCGGCTCGTGGGGCTCGGCGTCGATGCCGACGGTGAGCGCCTCGAGGGAGACGGCCGCCGCGCGGTACCCGGCGCAGTGGGTGATGGCGCCCACCACCCCGTCCGGCCACCCGGGCGCGCCGCGCTCGCCGGGCAGGATCGGCACCGGGGGCAGCCCCAGCTCGGCCAGGGCCTGGCGGGCGCAGTGGCGCGCGGTGCCGAACTCGCGCCGCCGCTTCTCCACCGCGCGGACGATGGCCGCCTCCTCCTCGGGGAACAGCACGACGTCCGGCGGGTCCTCGAAGCACTCCGAGCTCGCCACCCACGGCGGCAGGATCTTCTCGATCATGCGACGGGCCGAGGGCTGGGCAGGATGTGCCGCAACTGGCCGGGCGCGGTGGACCTGGGACGCCACTCGCGGGGATACCCCAAGGAGACCTCCTCGAAGCGGACACCGTCGTACCGGGTGGTCCGGGGGATGTGCAGGTGACCGTAGACGACCGCGGCGGCGTCGAAGCGCAGGTGCCAGTCGGCGGTGCGCTCGGTGCCGCACCAGATCGCGAACTCCGGGTGGTACAGGATCAGGGTGGGCTCGCGCACCAGGGGGTAGTGGTTGACCAGCACCGTCGGGACCCCGGCGGGCCTGGCCTCCAGACGCCGTTCGGTCTCGGCGATCCTGGCGTCGCACCAGGCGTCCCTGGTGGGGTACGGATCGGGGTGGAGCAGCATCTCGTCGGTGCAGACCACACCCTTGTCGTACGCGCGGGCGAGCGCCTCCTCCTTCGTCGCGACGCCGGGCATGCGGAAGGTGTAGTCGTACAGCACGAACAGCGGGGCGACGGTGACCGGGCCGTCGGGGCCGGTCCAGGTCGGGTAGGGGTCCTCGGGCGTCACCACCCCGAGGTTCCGGCACACCTCGACCAGGTGCCGGTAGCGTTCCTCGCCGCGCAGCTGGACGGGGTCGCTGGGGTGGGTCCACAGCTCGTGGTTGCCGGGGGCCCACACCACCTTCTCGAACCGTCCGGCGAGCAGCCCCAGGGCCCACTCGATGTCGGAGACCTTCTCGGAGACGTCCCCGGCGACCAGCAGCCAGTCGGAGGCGGAGGTGGGCCGGAGATTCTCGACGATGCTCCGGTTCTCCTGGTAGCCGATGTGCAGGTCGCTGATGGCCAGCAGTGACGTCATGCGCGGCCCGTCCCAGGAGAGCCGGTGGCCGAGGTGGGGCCGGCCGGGGCGGGGCCGGTGTCCGTGGCGGGCCGTGTGCCGCGTGCCGACGGGGCGGGCCGTGTGCCGCGCACCTGTGGTGAGGGCTGGGCGCCGCGCACCTGTGGTGAGGGCCGTGTGCCGCGCACCGGCGGCGAGGGCGTCCCCGCCGTCCCCTCGTTCGTTTCCACGTTCCCAAGCACCGCCGCCTCCGTCTCGCCCGCTTCCCCGGGCGCGGTCACGAACTCGTGATCGCCGAGCAAAAGAACCCTCTCACGACCGCCCCCGGAGTCACACCCCACCCCGCCGTGAAGGCGTCGGGTACGGCGCCCCCGACCGAGTACGGAGATACCCGTGCGCCCGGCCGGGACGGCGGCGATGCTTGACGCATGACGACATTCGACAGCATGCCCCAGTGCTGCATCGCACCCCCCGACCTGCTCGAGGCGGTCGCCGAGCAGGGAACCCCCGAGGAGCGGGAGGCCGCGCTCAGGACCCTGGCCACCTCCGAGACCGCCCGCGCGCAGCGCGCGTCGTTCGCCGGCGTGCTGCGTCAGCTCAGCCTCACCGTCGCCGACGTGGCGCCCGCCCCCGGCATGGTGCGCACGGTCTACGACGTGGAGAACGGCGGGGACTTCGACCTCCCCGGGCGCAAGAGGCGCGGGGAGGGCGACGGGCCGTCCGGTGACGCGGCGGTCGACGACGCCTACGACGGGGCGGGCATCACCTACGACTTCTACCGGCGGGTCTTCGGGCGCGACAGCATCGACGGGCGGGGGCTGGAGATCGTCTCCTCGGTCCACTACGGGACCGACTACGACAACGCCGCCTGGATCGGCTTTCAGATGATCTACGGCGACGGCAGCGGGCAGATCTTCACCAAGGGCTCCCTCACCAAGGCCGTCGACATCGTGGCGCACGAGCTGACCCACGGCATCACCCAGTTCACCGCGAACCTGGTCTACAGCAAGCAGTCCGGAGCCCTCAACGAGTCGTTCTCCGACGTCCTGGGGTCGCTCGCCAAGCAGTACAGCCGCGGGCAGAGCGCGGAGCAGGCCGACTGGCTCATCGGCGACGGCATCCTGGGCAGCGCCCTGCGCGGGACGGCCCTGCGGTCGATGAAGGCGCCGGGAACCGCCTGGTCGACCCCCTCCGGGGGACGCGACCGCCAGCCGGGACACATGCGCGACTACGTGAACCTGCCCGACGACGGCGACCCCGCCAACGACCACGGTGGTGTCCACATCAACTCGGGCATCCCCAACCACGCCTTCTACCTCGCCGCCACCGCCATCGGCGGCAACGCCTGGGAGCGCGCCGGACGCATCTGGTACGTCACGCTCACCGAGCGGCTCCGGCCGCGCTCCGACTTCCGGGAGGCCGCGGAGGCGACGGTGGAGGTGGCCGGAGAGCTGTTCGGCGCGGACGGGGAGGAGCAGCGGAAGGTGCACGCCGCGTGGCAGCAGGTCGGGGTCCTCCAGGGAGGCGCCGGCCGCGACGAGTGACCGCGCCCGGGTGGCGGGAGTCCTGCCTGCGCCCCGAACTCGATGTATCAAATGTACCGTCATGTTGGTACATTGACAGGCGAAGGGGAGGGGTCTGCCATGTCGTCGACGACGGTGATGCTCATCGGACTGCTGGCCGTGCCCGCGGTGGTGTTGCTGTTCGGGTTCTGGCCGGTCTCCGAGAGGCGGGTCGCCCGTTTCTGCGTGGAGTACGGCGTGACCCTCACCCGCGACACCAGGCCGGTCCTCTCCGCCTACCTGACCAGAACGAGCAGGTGGCGGGCCTGCGGCGGGGCGATCGGCTGGCTGGCGGCCGGCGCGTTCACCTCCGGCAGCGGCTACCACTACTTCCTGGGCGTGGCCGGATACCTGGCCGGCGCGCTGGCGGCCGAGGTCGGGACGTCCCTGCCGGTGCCCGAGGGCCGTCGCCGCGCCGCTCTCATGGCGCGCAGACCCGGTGACGGCCTGACCTGGTGGGCGCGCTGGGGTCCGGTGCTCATCGTCGCGGCGCTGGGCGTTCACACCTGGATCTACCGGGTGTGGTCCGAGGCCGGGCCTGCCGAGGTGTCACCGTCTCACGTCATCCTCGATCTGGCGGGCATCGGCCTGGCCACGGCCGTCCTGTGGCTGTCGTGCCGGCTCGTCGTCATGCGCCCCCGGCCGGTGCGCGCCGCCGATCTCGACGAGGCTGACGACGGGATCCGGGTGAGCGCGCTGCACACCATCAGCGGGGCGTCGCTGGCCCTGATGTGCCTGGCGGCTCTCGACGCCATGTGGGCCATGGTGCTCGACCTCGACGCCCCGGAACCCTTCAACTGGATCATGAGCGTGCTGAGTTTCGCGATGCTGCTGGCGGCGCTGTACTCCTGGTTCGGCCTGCGAACCCGCCCGCGCCCCGCCCTGAGGGGCCCGGCGTGATCGTCGAGATCGACCCGGACGCGACCACTCCGCCGTACGAGCAGCTAAGGAGCCAGATCGCCGCGTTGATCCGGACCGGGGGGCTGGAGGTCGGCGCCCGCCTCCCGAGCATCCGGCAACTCGCCCGCGACCTCGGCCTGGCGGCGGGGACGGTCGCTCGCGCCTACCGCGAGCTGGAGGCCGCGGGCTACCTGCGTGGCCGGGCGGGGCAGGGCACCGTCGTGCGCGAGATCCCCCAGCTGTCCGAAACCGAACGCGCCGCCCGCCTGGCCGATGCCGCCCGCGCCTACGCGGTCGCGGTCCGCGAACTCGGCATCGGCGTCGACACGGCCCTCACCACCGCCCGCCACCACCTCACCGACCCCGCCGGCTGACCCGGGCCCCGTCTCCTTCCAAGCGTGCCGCGGGCGACGAGCGTGCCGCGGACGACGGGGGCGGGGCGGTCGCGGCGGCGACGGCGGGGTCCGAGCGAGTTCCGGACGCCGGGCGGTGGCGGGGGTCGAGCGGGCGCGGGATGCCCGGCGGGTGCGGGTGCCGGGCGGTGGCGGGGTTCGAGCGGGTGCCGGATGCCTGGCGGGTGCGGGTGCGGGTGCCGGGCGGCGCTCCCGTGGGACGGATCGATCGCCGCCCGGCTCCGCGATCAGCCGCTGTACGAGATCCAGCCGTACTCGTACTGGGTCCAGCCGTTCTCGTCGCCGCGGTGCCCGCGGCCGACCAGCACCTCGTTCGTCGGGCAGTTGAACTTGCTGTTCGACTGTTTCAGGGTCGAGACCTGCCCGGGACGGATCTCGACCGTGACGGCCGCGGCGGCCGCGGCGGCCGTGGCGGCCGTGGCGGGACCGGCGGGGACCAGGGCGAGGGCGGCGACGGCCGTCGCCGCGAGCGCGGCCGGCAGAGACTTCTCGAACATGTTCGTGTCCTTCGACGAGAGCTGCGGTAAGCGGAATCCATGGTCGTCGTCACGACGGCGCCCGTCGTCCGTCTGCGAGGTGAGCGCGGGTCCGCCTGCGCGGTGACCCGTCCGCCGTGGAGATCCCCGGCAGATCCACGCCGTGCTCGCGGCGGTGGACCCCGCGGGGCTCGCGGTGCTCCGTGTCGAGGGACGTCTGCGCTGAGGCGTGCTGAGGCGCGCGCGCCTGGAGGATTCGGTTCCAGGGGGTCGTTCAGACGGGAGGCGGGCGGATAGCATGCGCGGATGTCTCTGATGCGTCTGCGTCATTCGGTCCGCGCGGTCGTTCTCGACGAGGACGACCGCGTCCTGCTGTGCCGGATGGTCATTCCCAAGCCGACCGGGACGATCGCCGTGTGGGCGACGCCCGGTGGAGGCGTCGAGCGTGACGAGGCCGTCCTTGCCGCCCTGCGCAGGGAACTGCGCGAGGAGGCGGGAATCGTCATCGACACCGACCCGCCGCATGTCTGGCACCAGGAGGTCGTCGACCCCGGACACGCGGTGGGCTACGACGGAGTGGTCAACGACTACTTCCTCGTCCGCGTCGCGTCGTTCGACCCCCGTGGCGCGATGTCCGACGACGAACTCGCCACCGAGAACATCGTCGGCTTCCGCTGGTGGCGGCTGCCGGACATCGCGGACTACCGCGGCCCCGACGTGTTCTCACCGCGCGACCTGGCCACGCCGCTGGCGGCCCTGATCGCCGACGGGGTTCCGGCCGGCCCCGTGCCGCTCGGCCTGTGACCCCGGCGAGAGCCGCCGGGGTCTCCTCGAAGGCGTGAGGACCCCGCGCCTGCCCGGCCCGTTTCCCCGGACGGGTTCCAGGCGGGGAAACGGGCCACCGCCCCGCACGTGCCACGGGAGTGGGACACCGCCTTCAACCTCGGCTGATCTGCGAGCCGAGGTCACTGGGCGCAGGGGAATGCATGTATCGGCCCTGTGGCGAGGATTGGTCACTGTTTGTGGTGATCTATGGTGCGGGAGGCGTCATGATTCGAAGGGCGGACACGACGGCTTGCTCATCTCGCCTCCTCTGCGGCCGGATGGCTCCGTCCGGCCGCCCCGAGATGTGATGCCGGCCAGAAAAGGTGGTGAGTGGTGCCCGATCCGGGCCGGTTGGACACAAGTGATCTTGAAGCATCCGGTCAAGACACGACTGGGCGGCGTGCGAGTGGTCCCTCCGACCTGGACCATCCTGTCTCGTCCGCCTGGCTTGCATCTGTCGGCCTGGCGCCGCAGGTTTTCACGGTCGCGGGGGACACGGTTCCCGCCGGAGGCGGGACCTCAGGGGCGTCGGCCGTGGTGGTGCGGTCAGCGCCTTCCCGCCCGCGCCTCGGGTGGATGGTCGCCGCGCTGACAGCATGCGTGACGCTCGTTGTCTGCTTCTGGCCTTCTGCGGATTTGGTGGGGCGCCACGATGACGTCGTCCTGGCGGTGGCGCTCGGGCAGGTGAACGGTCAGCCCGTTGCCGTCACCGTGGGTGGCGGCATGAATGACGACACCATGCGAGTCTGGGATCTGACCGCGCGCGAACCCATCGGCGAACCGATAGTCAGCCAGCCTTACAGCGTTGAGACGGTGGCGGTCGGGCAGGTGAACGGTCGTCCGGTCGCCGTCACCGGCAGCGTTGTCGGCATCGTGCGGGTGTGGGACCTGACCACACGCGAACCAATGGGCGAGCCCATGACCGGCCATACCGGCAGTGTCGGGGCGGTGGCGATCGGAGAGGTGAATGGCCGGCCGGTCGCCGTCACCGCCGGAGATTGGGGCACTGAAACCCACAAGAACCCTGTGCGCGTATGGGATCTGATCACGCGCGAACCCCTGGGCGAACCGATGACCGGGCACACCGGCCCGGTCCTGGCGGTGGCGGTCGGGCAGGTGAACGGTCGTCCGGTCGCCGTCACCGGCAGCGTCGACGGCACCGTGCGCGTGTGGGATCTGACCACACGCGAACCCGTCGGCGAGCCGATGACCAGTCAAACCCGTGTCTGGGGGGTGGCGGTTGGAGAGGTGAACGACCGACCGGTCGCCGTAACCGGCAGCGAAGACCAGAACATGCGGATATGGGACCTGACCACGCACACGCTCATCGGAGAGCCGGTGCCGACCGGCCACATCGACGGTGTCCGGGGGGTGGCGGTCGGGCAGGTGAACGGCCGTCCGGTTGCCGTCACCGGTGGTGACAATGACGACGATGACAACGACGACGGCAGTGTGCGGGTCTGGGATCTGGCCACGCGCCGACCCATCGGGAACCCGATGGTTCACACCAACAGTGTCTTCACACTGGCGGTCGGATGGGTGAACGGCCGACCGGTCACCGTCACCGGAGACGGTGACGGCGCCGTGCGGATGCGGGACCTGAACGTTCACACGCCATGAGCCATGACCGTCGAGGACGGGACTTTTAAAAGGGGCACGGTGTCGCAGGCATCCTCAAGGGGGCGGGTACGTCCTCGGTTATCCTCTGGCGATGGGCATCAGGAACTATCTGATCGAAGGAGTCTCCGGCACCGGCAAGACGTCGGTCTGCAAAGAACTGTGGCGGCGCGGTTACCACGCCGTCAACGGTGACACCGATCTGGCCTACCAGGGCGATCCGGAAACAGGCAGGCCGACGAGTGGCCTGGGGCACGAGCACCACATCTGGCGGATGGACAAGGTGAGAGCCTTGGTCGCCGACCAGGATGAGGCGGTGACGTTCTTCTGCGGGGGTTCCAGGAACTTTTCCCGGTTCATCGATTTGTTCGACGGCGTCTTCGTGCTGGAAGTCGACCTCGACACGTTGAATCGGCGACTTGACCGGCGACCGGAAGACGAGTGGGGCGGCAAGCAGGCGGAACGTGAACTCATCGTGCGATTGCACCGAACGAAGGAGGACATTCCGAGAAACGGCGTCTCGATCGACGCCACCGCACCGCTCGCGCACGTCGTCGACGAGATCGTTCGCCGGGCCGAAGCCGACAGACAGCCGCGACGCGGGAGCTCGGTCGACACCTGACCGCGCCGGGACCGCCGGAGGCTTCCGGCGCTCCGGAGTGGTCCGGATTCGCCGGGACGCGGTCAGACGGTCTTGTCCAGCTGCTCGGCCAGCTGCTCCAGGCC
This sequence comes from Streptosporangium nanhuense, assembly GCF_059358815.1. NCBI lineage: Bacteria > Bacillati > Actinomycetota > Actinomycetes > Streptosporangiales > Streptosporangiaceae > Streptosporangium > Streptosporangium nanhuense. The sequence continues at coordinate 155,703 of NZ_JCADBG010000010.1, read as the reverse complement.
CCCCTTGATGAGCCGCCCGTACTCGTCGTCGCCCAGCGCGCCGATCCCGGCTCGCGCCTGCTGGAGGTGCTCGCGGGCACGGTCGAGGTCGCCCAGCTTGCGATAGCAGTCGCTCAGGTTGAGGTGCAGCGACGGATACAGGCCGGCCACCGAAAGCGGCACCCCGGCCTGGGCCACCCGCTCATCGGTGATCAGGTCGACGGCGGCGAGCGCCCGCAGATCCCACATCAGTTCCTGCCGCACGTCGTCCTGCACGTCGGCCATCGAATGGGCGAGGACGCAGACATGCAGCGGGTCGCCCTGCTCGCCGCCGATGTCGTCCCAGATCTGCGCGAACAGGTCGCGGGCGGCTTCACGCTGCCCCCGGTGGTGGTGCAGCTCCACCCCCTGGCCGATCCGGGTCATCGTCGGGTCTGCGGTCATCAGTGGCTCCTTCACCGTCGCGGGCGACCGCGGCCAGCCTACTCGTCCGATGTGGTTCAAAGATCTTCGATTTCGCCCGAAAAACCGAGTAAGAATCCCGGTGTCCCGAAGCCACGGCGAGGCAGCCGAGAGCGCAGGCGTCCGGCACCGGACCGCCCTGCCGATCGTCGACCGGGTGTCCCGGCCGGACCACCACCGGACCACCACCGGGCCGTTCCCGGCGATGTCCTCACCGCGCCCGCCGCGCCCCACCCGCCACCGGGACCGGCTCAAGGGCGATCGCCGACTCCGGTAGGCTGCGGGACATGTCCGTCGCCGCCCGTCTCGCCCCTGGTTGCCGCCCTCGCGGCTGCCGGGCGCCCGCGCGGCGGGTGCACGGCCGGCGGGTCCGGTACGCGATCGGCTCCGATCCCGGTCAGGTCAACGGCATGCGATGGCTTCGCGCGCCGCGCATGACGCAGGGCGTCTGAGGAGTTCTCCTCCGCCCGTCCACAGCGCTCGTCCCTGATCCGCCGCCCCTGCCGGGTCCCTCGACGCCTCCGGCGCGTCCGGGCTCGCGGGCGCCGTCGGGGTGGCTGAGAGGGCGGGAGCCCTGCCCCTCTGCGTGGAGACGCGATCGGTGATCACCGTTGACCTGACGGCCGGGGCACGCGTCCCGGCGGAGGAGTTGTCGCATGTCCAGCACGTTCTTCATCCCGGCCCCCGAAGGCCGCGCCCCGGACGCCGAGGGCTACTTCGGCGCGTTCGGCGGCAAGTTCATCCCGGAGGCGCTCGTCGCCGCGGTGGACGAGGTCGCCGACGAGTACGAGAAGGCCAAGGCCGATCCGCGGTTCACCGCCGAGTTCGGCGCGCTGCTCGCCGACTACACCGGGCGGCCGAGCGCCCTGACCGAGGTGCCCCGGTTCGCCGAGCACGCCGGCGGGGTCCGGATGTTCCTCAAACGCGAGGATCTGAACCACACCGGCTCCCACAAGATCACGAATGTCCTCGGGCAGGCCCTGCTCGCCCGGCGGATGGGCAAGCCGCGGGTGATCGCCGAAACGGGCGCCGGGTCGCACGGCGTGGCGACGGCCACCGCCTGCGCCCTGTTCGGCCTCGAATGCGTGGTCTACATGGGCGAGGTCGACATGGAGCGACAGGCGCTCAACGTCGCCCGGATGCGGATGCTCGGCACGAGGGTCGTCCCGGTGGCATCCGGGTCCCGTACCCTCAAGGACGCCATCAACGAGGCGTTCCGGGACTGGGTCGCCAACGTCGATTCCACGCACTACCTGTTCGGCACCGCGGCGGGTCCGCATCCGTTCCCGGCCATGGTCCGCGACTTCCAGCGCGTCATCGGCGTCGAGGCCCGCCGCCAGCTGCTGGAGCGCACCGGACGCCTGCCCGACGCGGCGGTCGCGTGCGTCGGCGGCGGATCCAACGCCCTCGGCCTGTTCCACGCCTTCCTGCCCGACGCCGGTGTGCGCCTGGTCGGCTGCGAGGCGGCCGGGCACGGCGTCGAGTCCGGCGAGCACGCGGCGACGCTGTCGGCGGGCGAGCCGGGCGTCCTGCACGGCTCGCGCTCCTACGTGCTCCAGGACGAGGAGGGTCAGATCACCGAGCCGCACTCGATCTCCGCCGGCCTGGACTACCCGGGCATCGGCCCCGAGCACGCCCACCTCAAGGACCTCGGGCGCGCCGAGTACGTCCCGGTCACCGACGACCAGGCGATGCGGGCGTTCCGGCTCCTGTCGCGCACCGAGGGGATCATCCCGGCGATCGAGAGCGCCCACGCCCTGGCCGGAGCCCTCGACGTCGGCAGGGAACTCGGCCGGGACGGTCTGGTCCTGGTCAACCTGTCCGGCCGCGGCGACAAGGACATGGACACCGCCGCCCGCTACTTCGGGCTGTACGACACCGACGGGGAGTCCGAGTGAGCGGCAACCTCCAGCTGTTGAACGACACCTTCGCCGGCGTCAGGGCCGAGGGCCGGGCCGCGCTCGTCGCCTACCTCCCGGCCGGTTTCCCGACCGTCGACGGCGGCATCGCGGCGATCAGGGCGGTCCTGGACTCCGGCGCCGACATCGTCGAGGTCGGGCTGCCGCACAGCGACCCGGTCCTGGACGGCCCCGTCATCCAGACCGCCGACGACCTCGCCCTGCGCGGCGGCCTCAGGATCGCCGACGTCATCCGCACCGTCCGCGAGGTCCACGCCGCCACGGGCAAGCCCGTCCTGGTCATGTCGTACTGGAACCCGATCGCCCGCTACGGCGTCGAGCGCTTCGCCACCGAGCTCGCCGACGCGGGCGGGGCGGGCTGCATCCTGTCCGACCTGCCCGTCCAGGAGTCCGCGACGTGGTGCGACCACGCCGGCGAGCGGGGCCTGGCGACCGTCTTCGTCGTCGCGCCCAGCACCGGGGACGAACGGCTGAGGCGGATCACCGCCGCCGGCTCCGGTTTCGTCTACGCCGCCTCGACCATGGGCGTCACCGGCGTCCGTGAGAGCGTCGGCGCTTCGGCCGCCGATCTCGTACGGCGGACCAGGGCGACGACCGATCTGCCGGTCTGCGTCGGCATCGGCGTGTCCACCCCCGGCCAGGCCGCCGAGGTGGCGGGCTTCGCCGACGGGGTGGTCGTCGGCACCGCTTTCGTCCAGGTCCTCCTCGACGCCCCCGACGAGACCGCCGGCCTGGCGTCCCTGCGCGCCCTCACCACCGCACTGGCCCGGGGCGTCCGCGGGGAGGGGTAGCGGCGGCACGGTCACGACCGCGGTGAACGGGGGAGACGTCCGTTTTCCCCGTTCACCGGCCGGTCAAGGTCCCACAGGCCGGTGAGCGGGCGGGGAGACTCGTACGCGGAACGGTTCAGGGACGGTTCAGGGGCGCTTCATGGGCGGCGGGCGACCCAGGCGGTGCGGGCGGTTCGTACGGTGAGGTCCTCGCTCCGCAGGACGCTCCGGGGGCCGTCGCCGTCAAGGACGGTGTCGAGCAGGGCCAGGTCGGCGTCGGACAGCCGGCCGTCCGCGTGGGAGCGCAGCTTGCTCAGGGACACCTGCGCGTAGCGGCCGGTGGCCTCGGGCAGCGGGGCGGGCAGGTCGACGGTGAAGGGCCGCCTGGCCTCCAGGACGAAACCGGCGCGGGTCAGGTCACCGGTCCAGTCGACGGCCGGGCCGTCGTTCAGGGCGGCGTGCAGGCGGGCTTCGAGGTGTCCGAGGTCGGTGTCGTCGGGCAGGAAGCGGGGGAAGAAGTCCATCTCGGTCACCGCCAGGAGCCCGCCGGGCCGCAGCGCGTCGAAGGCCCGGGCCAGGGCCCGGCCGGGGTCGGTCATGTGGTGCAGGGAAGAGGCCGCCCACACCAGATCGGCCGGGGCGAGTTCGGGCCAGGGCGCGTCCAGGTCCGCCTCGACGGTGTCGATCCGGTCGGCGAGGCCGAGCCCGCGGGCCTTCTCCGACAGGTGGCGCAGCATCCGCGGCGAGAGGTCCAGCGCGGTGGCCCGGGCCCGCGGGAAGCGCTCCAGCAGGGCGATGGTCCCGGTGCCGGTTCCGCTGCCCACGTCGAGGACATGGCCGGGGGCCGGGTCGGCGAGCTCGTCCAGCCAGGCGGTCAGCTCGGCGAGATGGCTGTGCAGGACCTCGGCGTCGAGATCCAGGAGTTCCGCCAGGTCGACGGTGCCGGCCTCGGCCCGTTCGCGGTTCCGGTGAGGGCGACTCGTGTCCTCGATGTCCTTTGCGTTCATGTTTCGACCCTAACGTCGATATGCGCGAAGGGCATACACTCTTGCCTATGGCGCAAGAAAGCGATTTGGACGGCACCATCCGCCTCCGGATCAGGGGGCTGCGGCAGGCGCTCGGCTGGTCCCTGGACAACCTGGCCGAGCGGGCCTTCCTCAGCCCCTCCACATTGAGCCGGATCGAGACCGGGCACCGGCGCATCAGCCTCGACCAGCTGATCGCACTGGCCCGCGCCCTGGGCACGTCCCTGGACCAGCTGGTGGAGTCCGTCGACGACGACGACGTCGTGATCAGGCCGCGTCGCGACGAACGGCTCGGACTGACCACCTGGCTGCTCAGCCGCGAGTCCGGGCCGGCCGGTGTCACCGTCGCCAAGATGCGCGTCACCGACGAGGCCCGCGGGGACGGGACCGATCAGCTCGGGGTCCACCCCGGCAGGGAGTGGTTCACCGTCATGTCGGGAACCGTCACGCTGCTGCTCGGTGAGCGCACCGTCCACGTCGAGACCGGACAGGCGGCGGAGTTCTCCACCATGATCCCCCACGCCGTCAAAGCCCACCGCGGACCGGCGGAGATCCTGGTCATCCTCGACCGCGACGGACAGCGCGCCCACCTCCACCCGCCGGCCTGACCACCGGTCCGGGCGATCGCGCGCGTGAGGAGCGCGGGTGCTCCGGCGGAGCCCCGGTGACATCCGCGCGCGGCCGGGACGTCAATGCCCCTGGACGTCGAAGACGACCCTGGAGAAGTCGCGGGCGGCGAGGTGGTCCCGGCGGATGCCCCAGATGATGTGCGCCCCGTCGCCCCACATCATGTTCTCCTCCTCGTCCAGCTGGAGGAGCAGCACCCAGTGGCGGGCCTCGGCGTAGAACGACTCCTCGTCGTACCAGCCCGCGCCCTCACGTGCGGCGGCGACGGCCTCGAACGGTGACTGCAGGACCATGGCGTGGCCGCCGACCTGGTGCCGTGAGCCATGGTGGCGGCGCTCGTACTCGCCCGTCACCTCCAGGAACTCCCGTCCGGCCGACACGTGGTTCCAGATCGCGGGATACACCGCCGAGCCTCCGCCGAACGCCTCGGAGAGCTCCGGCTGAACGCTTTCCGGCCAGGTGGGCACGGTTCGCGCGGTGAGCGGTCTCTCCGGGTAGACCCAGCCTTGGGACTGCTGAAGCGTGGGCGTCCCGGCGGGCACGTAGATCACGGCATCGTCGTCCCCCTCGGCCTCGACGAAGAACAGCAGCGTGCCGTCCCCGGGCAGCTCGATGTCGACCTCGTACGCGGCCAGCCGCGCGCAGTCGAGGGTGGCGACGAGCGAGAGCGGAAACGAGCCCGGACCGCCCGGCCAGGACTCGCCTTCCGGCAGGTCCGCGGCCCCGCCCAGCCGCCCGACCACCGGCCGGCCGTCCTGGGCGATCGACAGCTGGATCCCCGGGCGCATCAGCGCGAGCAGCCGGTCGGCGGTGTCAGCGGGCAGATAGGCGCGGGCGAGGTCGGCGAAGTTCGTCATACCCGGGGATCATGCCAGGGGGCACCGACAACCGGTCCGTGTGATCCGGGTGCGGCGCGCACCCTGACGGCCGGGGCCCGGGAACAGGGGAGGAGGGGTCAACCGCGCTCGGCGGGCGGCGGCGGCTCGGCATCGCTCCAGCCCGTCCGCCGGTAGACCGTGAAGCTGGTGATCTTCGCGGTACGGCCGCCGGCGAGCCCGAACACGGCGACCATGAGCGGGTGGAAGAACGGCACCATCACCACGCGCAGGAACAGGCCGGCGCCGAGCGGGGCGACCGCGTTCACGTCGGAGGTGCCCGCCGCGGCGAAGGTGGTGACGGTGCGGCCGAGGTAGAGGATGTTCTCCGTGAAGGAGAATCCGGCGCCGGCGAGTCCCGCGGCTGGGGGGAAGCGAGGCGGGAGATCGCCAAGCTGCGGCGTCACCCCGTACCGACCGATCTGCCTTTCGACATGTCGGCCTCGGCGACCGGCACGCGGCTGTCACCCGCGGATCGGTCGTTGTTCGCCGTGATCTCCCACGTGATCGGCGGCGGCGACTCGCGGCACTGGCAGGCTCTCCTGCGCGACTACCGGCCGGACGACGCGACCGACGAGTTCGACACGCTCCCGCCCGATGCCGACGAGGGGACACGCGAGCGGCTCGCACGACGCATCGCTCCGCAGATGCTCGCGCTTACCGGAAGGCACCCGGCGCCACCGCAGATCATCGAGCGGGCGACGTCCGGGCGGAACGCCGCGGCGGGCATCGTCGTCGAGGCGTTGCTGGATCTCTACAACCCGGCACAGCTCGACGTGCTCGTACGCATCTGGAGATCGGCGGGTCTGACCTGAGCCCGTCTCCGGGGCGACGTCCCGGAGGCCGGGTGCGCGGGCGAGTGCGGGGGCCCGGACCGAGGGGCCCGTGTTCTATGATCACGGGCCTATGAGCCAGTCGCGCACGCTGTCCGCCACGGAGATCTCCTCGGAGCGGCTCCTGCTCCGCGGGGCGTTGCACGACACCGACCGCGAGGGATTCGTCGAGCTCCACACCGATCCCGAGGTTCGGGCGTACATCGGTGGTCCCCAGCCTCGGAGTGACGTCGAGCGGCGCTTCGACGCGGCGATCGCCGACGCGACGTCCAGGCTCGGTAACTACGTCATCGCGGACGGCGCGACGAACCGGTTCATCGGGACGTTGACGCTCGCCCGCCGGTCGGCCGGCGGCCCCGGGCACGTCACCGAGGACGGCGAGGAACTGGAACTGGGCTACGTGCTGCGGCGCGGCGCGTGGGGCGCGGGGTTCGCGTTCGAGGCCGCGACGGCCGTGTTGCGCGCCGCGGCCCGCGAGCTCCCCGACCAGCCGGTCTCGCTCGTGACCCGGACCGCGAACGAGCGATCCCTGAAACTCGCCGCCCGCCTCGGCTTCCGCCCCGCCGGCACGTTCGAGGCGTTCGGCGCCGAGCAGACCCTCTGCACGGCCTCCCTGTCCGTGTTCCGGGTCTGATCCCGGTATCCGGCACGGAGGCGGCCCCCAGGCCAGGAGCCCCGGGCCGTACCGCACGGCGCGAAAACGCGTTGCCGTGGATGCTTCTGAAACGTATGGTTTTGCGCTCGTGGTCACGGTGATGGAGCGAGTCCTGCCCGCTCGGCTGGGAAAAGGGTTCCGGTGGTTGCTGGCCTCGAGCTGGCTGACGAATCTCGGTGACGGGGTCGCGGCCGCGGCGGGCCCGCTGCTGATCGCGACGTTGACCCGCGACCCGCTGATGATCTCGCTGTCGGCGCTGGTGAGCTGGGCGCCGCCGCTGCTGTTCAGCCTGTACGCGGGCGTGCTGTCGGATCGGTACGACCGGCGCGGGATCGTGCTCGTCGCGAACGCGGTGCGGGCCGTGGTGCTGGTGGCACTCGTCGCGCTCACGGTGAGCGGCACCGTGACCGTGGCGACGGCGCTGGTGGCGCTCACGCTCCGGTCCGTCGCCGAGGTGTTCGCCGACAACGCGACGGCCACCCTGACTCCCATGATGGTCGGCAGGGACGATCTCGTCATCGCCAACGCCCGCCTGGGTACGGGATTCATCACGCTCAACCAGCTCGCCGGGCCGCCGATCGGCGCGGCACTGTTCGGCCTGGGCCTGACCTGGCCGTTCGCGGCCCAGCTGCTCCTGGTGGTGGCGGGGATCGTCCTGCTCTCCCGGATCAAACTGCCGCCGCACAGCCGGCAGGGCGACGATCTCGCGCCCGACACCGTACGGGAACTGATCGCCGGGTTCAGCTGGACCGTCCGGCACGCGGCGGTCCGCACGCTGGCGCTCACAATTCTGATCTTCAACTTCACGTTCGGCGCGGCCTGGTCGGTCCTCGTCCTCTACACCCAGGAGCGGCTCGGCCTCGGCGCCCTGGGCTTCGGTCTGATGACCACCATCGGCGGGATCGGCGGCCTGATCGGCACCGGCCTGTACGGGGCCATCACCCGCAGGGTGAGCCTCGGCGCCCTGATGCGGATCGGGCTCGTCATCGAGACGCTCACCCACCTGGGCCTGGCCCTCACCCGTTCGCCATGGATCGCCGGGGGCATCTTCCTGGTCTTCGGCGCGCACGCGTTCATCTGGGGCACGACCTCGGTCACCGTCCGCCAGCGCGCGGTCCCGCACGAGCTGCAGGGCCGGGTGGGCAGCGTCAACACCGTCTGCGTCTACGCCGGGCTGGTGGTCGGCTCGTTGATCGGCGGCCTCCTGGCCACCCGCTTCGGTGTCGCGGCGCCCTTCTGGTTCGCCTTCGCCGGTTCGGCGGTGTTCGTGGTGCTGCTGTGGCGGCGGCTCATGCTCATCGCCCACGACGACTGAGACGCCCGGACCGGGATGTCCGGCGTCGCGGTGACACACCGATCGGCGTGATCGGACCGGAGACGACCGCGGACGACGCCCGGAGGTTCCCGGAGTCGTCCGCACGCCGATCCGGACCTCGTCGTCCGGGAGCACGACGCCGGCGCGGGCCCGGCCGTCGCCGGCCCGCTGCCCGAGCTGGGACGGGGCCCGCCGTTCACCGTGCGGGCCGGGCCCGATGACGTGTATGGCACCGAACCGCGTACGACCGCTCATGAAGATCGATAACCTTGGCCGCCATGTCCTCATTGATGATGAACAGGCGAGGTATCGGACTGCTCGCGACGGTCGCTCTGACCGTCGCCGCCTGTGGCGGCACCGACGGGGCGGTGTCCGCGTCACCCCCCGCCGCGACCTCCCCGTCGAGCCAGTCGCCCGCCCGCTCCTCCGCGCCCCAGATGAAGGCTTACGAGGTCACCCTGGAGGTGAACGGCAAGGGCAAGATCTACCAGCCGATCGCGTATTTCGCCGACACCAACGGCAGCGAGTCGGATGTCACCCTTCCCTGGAAGAAGACCGTGACCGTCGAACTCACCAAGGCCGAGCAGAAGGTCGGCTACCCGCTCTCCGTCATCCCCGGCGCGGTCCGCGACTCCAACCGGATGCTCAAGCCGGCCAGGTGCCGCATTCTCGTCGACGGCGAGGAGGTCGCCACCAACGACGGCGGCGAGAGCTCGTGCAAGTACACCCTGAAGTGAACCGAGCTCGTCCCGGGGGTTGAGGAACGTCGAGGTACGTGCGGCCGTCATCCCGGCACCGGCACCGGCTCGGGGCGGAAAGGTGACGACCAAGCTGGAGGACAGGGACGGGCTGTGACGGTGGCACCGTCGCCGTGAGAGTCGCGATGAGAGTCACCATGAGCGTCGCCATGAGACGAGCCGGTCTCGGCGACACCCGTGGCCGGCCACGCCGGTGACCATCGTCGCGGGGCCTCCGCGGTCCCTCACCGGGGGACGGGAGACACGGGTGACGGCGGTTCGGATCGCCGTCACCCGGTCGCCGGGATGTTACGCGGGGGGCTGGAGGACGGTGACCACGTGGATGGTGTGCGCCGGCTCGATGACCGAGGTCCCGGCCAGCGCGATGGTGTACGTGTGCTCGCCGGCCGTGGTCGGCGTGTCGGTGAAGCCGAACGACCCGTCGGTGGCGGAAGCCAGCTTCACCAGGGCTTTCGAGGTGACGGTGCCGTCCGGGCCGACGACCTTGCGTGAGACGACGATCGTCGCTCGCGGGAAGGTGACGCCCTCGGCGCCGAAGGTGCCGTCGAAGTCGAGTCGCTCGTCGACGTCGACCGTCGCCGGTCCGGTCACGGTGAGCACCGGCCGATGCCGGGCCACCGTCACGGTCGCCGAGGCGCTGCTACCCCGGAACCACGAGTTGGCCGGCCAGTGCACCCGGTACTCGAACGTCCCGGTGGACGGTGGGATGTCGGTGAACTCATAGGTCCCGTCCGCCGCCGTGGTGATCTCCTGGAAGGGCCGGACGGTGCCGTCGGGGAGCCAGCGGTTCAGTTCGAGCGTCTGCGCGCCGGGTGGCAGTCCGCTGCTCAGCGTGAGTCGTCCGCCGAAGGTCGACTGCTTGAGCGCGGTCACCTCGGAGGGAGCCGTCAGGGTCAGCGCGGAGGAGTGGTAGGGCGAGGGCGGCAGCCGCCAGAGGTGCATCCGCCCGGTGCCGGGCTCTTTCAGAACCGCGTAGGTGAGTGTGCCGTAGAACTCGATGCTGCCCGCCACCACCGCCTTCCCCTGGTGGGCGGCCGTGTAGATGACCTCCGAGGTGGTCGCGTCGTACACCACGAGCTCCGCCGCGTCGCCCGCGGGGGAGTTCCAGCCGCCCACGACGTAGGGGTCGTCCGGGCTGGCCGCGACAGCGGTGGGGAGGCCGTGCTCGCCGAATCCGCTGCTGTCGTAGGCGCGGGCCCGGGTCAGGGCCGTCGTGTCCCAGGCGTCGAACCGGCGGGGGTCGTCCGACGTCGACAGCGCCTCCGATCCGTGCCCGGCGAGTGCGAGATCCCGCAGGGCCGGCAGGTCGTTCACCTCCCCGTGGATCTCACCGCGCGAGGTGGGAGGCGTGGTGCTGATGTCGTACACCTTGACGGTGGCGGGGCTGACTCCCGGTTCCCCGGCCACCAGCGTGTTCCCGGAGACGGCGACGAGCGGAGCCCGGGTCGTGGCCGGCCCCACCCGGAAGGCGGGGGTGGGTGGGGCCGGCCACGTGACGAGGCCGAGAACCCCTCCCTGTCCCTCTTCGCCGCAACCGAATCCGATCCACAGCCGGTCGTACTCCTGCGCCAGACTCGACGGGCACGGGTACGCGGTGAGGTCGACGCGCCTGGTGATGGTGAGCGTGGCGATGTCGATCTCGATCACTTCGTTCGAGTCGCGCAGCGCCGCGTACACCTTCCCGCCGCTCTCCGGCGAGGCCAGGGCGACGGCGCCGGACAGGCCGGGGATCGTGTTGACGACCTTGCCGTCGGTGGACGTGACCACGATCTGGTCGCCGGCGGCGACGAAGACCTTCCTGCTGCGCGCCACCACGTCTGCGCCCTGCCCCGTGACGCCGAGGTCGGTGACGGTCGCCGGGGCCGCGGCGACTGCGGCGGTCGCGGCGGCGGGCGCCTGGGCGACGAGCAGGGCCGCCGTCAGGAGCAGGGATCCGGCCAGGGCGACCAATCGGCGGGACAGGGGAGCACGACCAGAGGTTGATGGGCGCACATGCACTCCGTTCTGGATGGGAAGGGGAGAGGCGAGCACCCTGACACGACCGGGGACTCGCTTCCGTTGATGATCTCCATCAATCGAACGTATATTCGCATAGTGCGGTAGTGCCGTCCAGGGCATTTCGGTGTGGCGATTCGGGGGGCGGGCCCGTCCTTCGGCCGTCACCTGTCTCATGGCCCGTCCGGCGGCGGTCAAGATCGCTCCGTCGGCGGGTGAGGCGACCCGGCGAGGAGCTTTACGCCCGCCGGGCCGCCGATGTCGCTAATGCCGCCGATGCGGCCGACCGCGCCGTGACCGCCGTGGAGTCAGTCGACCGTGATGACGAGCTTTCCGGGCGCGTTGCCCGCCGCCAGGTCACCCACCGCGGTGGCGGTCTCCGCCAGGGGGTACGTGCGCCCGACGGCCGGTCGCACGGTCCCGGCCTCGATGAGGTCGCGCAGCGTGTCGAGGTCGGCGGTGCGGGTCAGCGCGATCGGCCCGTCCAGGCGCTGGCGGGTGAACGGGGTGATCAGCCGGACGGCCAGCATCCGGCTGATCCCGCCGAACCAGCGGCCGCCGCCCTCGCCGCCGACGACGACGAGCCGGCCGCGTTCGGTGAGCAGCCCGCGCAGCAGGGGCAGCGGCCGGATGCCCGCGATGTCGATGATCAGGTCGTAGGTCCCGGTGAGCGGCTCGCGCGTGTAGTCGATGACGGCCTGGGCGCCCAGCGACCGGACGAGGTCGGCCTTGGCCGTGCTGCACACGGCGGTGACGTGGGCGCCGCCGGCGGCCGCGAGTTGCGTCGCGAAGCTGCCCACCCCGCCGCCGGCGCCGATGACCAGCGCCTTCTCGCCGGGGGTGACCTGGCCGACGGCCCGCAACGCGGTCACCCCCGACACCGGTACGGCCGCCGCTTCGGTGAAGCTCAGATTGGCGGGCTTGCGGGCGAGCTTGCCCGGGCGGGCGAGCGCGAACTGCGCGTACGAGCCGGTCGCCGCGCCGTACACCTCGTCGCCGGGGCGGAACGCGGTCACGCCGGCGCCGACGGACTCCACGACGCCGGCCACGTCCATGCCCAGCACGCGGTTGCGGGGCCGGCGCAGGCCGAGGCCGAGGCGGGCGGCGAGCGGCAGCCCGGTCATGACGTGCCACACGCCGTAGTCGACGCCGGCCGCGCGCACCCGGATCAGCACGTCGCCGGAGCCGGGCGTAGGGATCGGGACCTCGCCGAGGCTCAGCGTGCGCGGCGGGCCGTACTCGTCCTGGACGATCGCCCTCATGGGGGGTCTCCTTCGGTGTCGGGGTACTGGAAGACGTCGTCGAGCCCGACCCGGAACACCCGGGCGATGCGGAAGGCCATCTCCAGCGAGGGGGAGTAGCGACCCTGTTCGATCGCGATGATGGTCTGGCGGGTGACGCCGACCCGGTCGGCCAGCTCGGCCTGGGTCATCTCGTCGTGTGCGAACCGCAGGGTCCGGATCGCGTTGGTGACCCGCGTCGGCTTCACCACGTCTGGAAGCCGCCCTTGCGGTATGCCATGATCTTGGCGAACGAGCTGAGCATCGCGGACAGCACGAACGCCAGGTAGACGGCGTTGGCGATCCAGAAGTGGCGCAGCTCGGCGATGGCCATGACCAGTGCGGCGAGCGCGCCGATGACGAGGATCGACTGCCCGATGCGCTCGCCGACCTGGTGGATCTCACGGTCGCGCTCGTCGGTGCGGTCGGCGCCGTGGCCGCCCGCGACGGCCACCGCGATGTTGGCCACGATCGCGACGACGATGGCGCCACCGATGGTCCACAGCATGGTTCCCGCGTAGGCGACGTCGGTGAGCGGGCCGTCGCCGGCCCGGCCCAGGACGGTCACCAGGTAGATCGTGTACGCGCCGACGGAGACCACGATCATCACCCAGGCGCGCTTTTCCTCGAAGGCCATGCCCGCTCCTCGTGTAAAACAAAGCTGACATCACCCAATGTAAAACGCACCGGACACCATGTCAAAATTTATTTACATGCGCGGGCGGCGACGTCGTGGCGCCCGGCCTGCGGCCGGGCCGGCGATCAGCGAATCTCCCACCACGTCAGGTTGGCGGCCGCCCGGGACACCGGCTCGATGATCTCCCACGCCTCGGTGATCAGACCGTTGTCGAGCCGCCAGATGTCGACGACCGCGATCTCCGGCCCGGCACCGGGCAGCCGGCGCCGCGAATGCATCACGACGTGATCGCCGTCGGCCAGCACGTGCTGGATCTCGACCCGCATGCCGGCCAGCGGGACGAGCGCGGCGCTCACGGCGGCGAGCCATTCCGGCTTCGTCTGGGAGGTCGCGTCCGGGCGGTGGTGGAGGAAGTCGTCGCTCAGCAACGGCGCGAGCGCGTCGACGTCACCGGTCGCGACCAGTGCGGCCAGCGCCTGCCGGACGATGCTCTTGTTGTCGTGGGTCGTGTTCTGAGTGGTCACGGGCAGCAGTTTTTCCAGCGTCCGGGATGCTTGTCGATGAAATCGCGTTTCATGGCGTTCGGCTCTTCGATGAGTAGCATCGTCGTCCATGTACACCGTGGGGGAACTGCTGCGGCAGTGGCGGCATCGCCGGCGGCTCAGCCAGCTGGATCTCGCGATCGCCGCCGATGTGTCGGCTCGTCACGTCAGCCTGGTGGAGACCGGCAGGTCCCGCCCGAGCGCCGAGATGATCCTGCGACTGGCCGAGTGGCTCGACGTGCCGCTGCGAGAGCGCAACCGGCTGCTGCTGGCCGCAGGCTTCGCGCCCCGCTATGCCGAGCAGCCGCGGGAGGTGTCGCCGGCGGCCTGGGACGCGATCGAACGGGTGCTGCGCGCGCATGAGCCGTATCCGGCACTGGCCGTCGACCGCCGGTGGGACATCGTGATGAGCAATCGCGCCATCGACCCGTTCCTCGCCGGCGTCGCCCCCGGCCTGCTGGTCCCGCCGATCAACATGGTGCGGCTGGGACTGGACCCGCGCGGGCTCGCTCCGCACATCGTCAACCTGGCACAGGTGCGCGCGCTGCTGCGTGTCCGGATCGCGCGGCAGCTCGCCACGGCTCCCGATCCCCTGCTCACCGCGCTCTACGAGGAACTCCTGGCCCCCCATCCGGGGGAGGTGGGTCAACCGGTCGAGTCCGAGGTCGCCATTCCGATGATCTTCCGCTTCGGCGGGCGCGAACTGCGGCTGTTCTCGACGACGACCACGTTCGGCACTCCGACGGACATCACCCTGGACGAGGTCGCGATCGAGTCGTACTACCCGACGGACGCCGACAGCGCCGCCTACTTCGCCGCACCCGGCGCCGGCGGGTAGTCACCCGCCCTCCGGTCAGGAAGGCGGCGGCTGGGGCGAACGGGTGTTCCGCGAACTGTTCCGGTGAGGGCCCGCTCAGCTCGCCGCCGGTCGTGACCGGATCGATGACGGCTTCCGCGATCGTCCGGCCGCGTTCCTCCTATCATGCGAACGCATGGCAACCCTGCCGGGAGGTGGCGTGGCGGAGAGCGGGATCGCACTCAACGGAGAGGTCGAGATCGCCTACGAGGTGTTCGGGAGGCCGGGCGGGCGTCCGTTGACGCTGATCAACGGGCTCGACGGGACGATGCTCGGGTGGGCCGAGGGGTTCTGCGCGGCGCTGGCCGAGGCGGGGTTCCAGGTGGTCAGGTACGACCATCGGGACGCGGGCCTGTCCACCCACTTCACCGGGAGGAGACGGGCCTACAGCGTCGGCGACATGGTCGACGACATGATCGCCGTCCAGGACGCGCTGGGGTGGGAGTCGGCGCATCTGTGCGGGCTGTCGATGGGCGGCGGGCTGGCCCAGTTCGCGGCACTCCGCAACCCCGGGCGGGTGCGGTCGCTGATCCTCATGTCGCCGATCCAGATGGTCGGCGCGGACTTCGGGACGTTCCGGTACGTGCGTCTCCCCGGCCCCCTCAAAATCGCCTTCAAGCGGTACGGGGACACGCCCGAGGAGAAGGTCCGCATGCTCATGGACATCATGCGGCTCGCCGAGGCCGAGAGCATGCCCCTCGACGAGGCCTGGGTGCGCGAGACCGCCGAGAAGGCCGTGCGGCGCCGGATGCCCGACCCGCACGCCGGGATGCGCGTGCGCGCCGCCCGCCGGGCCGAGAAGCTGCCCGCGGGCGGCATCCGCGGGATCACGCGGCCGACCCTGGTCATCTCCGGGGCGGAGGATCCGCTCATCAACCCCACGGCGGGGGCCGCGCTCGCGAAGAGGATCCCCGGGGCGCGGTACGTGCTCATCGAGCGGATGGGGCACACGTTCGCGCCGGGCGTCTGGCCGGAACTCATCAGAGAGATCGAGCGGCACGCCTCCTGAGCGGGGTGCCGCATGGCCCCACGGTCCGGCGTCGCCGGATACGCGAGTCCCGAACGCCATTTCTCCCCGATGACACCGGCGCACACCTATGTAGAAAACGTACTATGGGGCTATGGTCCCGAGACCCTCGCCATCTCGCGGGACCTCGCCAACTGGATCGGGGAGGCGGGCGACCCCCAGCGGGCTCGCGACCACCTCACCACCGGTCATCGCCAGGTGAACAGTTGTCGTCAGGTGAACAGCCGGAAGATCGTTCCGGGCCGGTAAGAGCGCAGGACGTTGAAGTTCACGCTGGGAGTGAGACCGATCGCACCGGCCGCGAAGGCTCGGTTCGGCATCCTCATCGCCGCGAGGAAGCGGTAGTAGCGTTTCCCGTGCCGTGCCACGAGCTTGACGGGTCAGCGCTACGCCCCCCAACCAAGTCTGTGACCTGCGGGTTCTCGCGCCAACTGCGCGTCCGGAGGTCCGCGGCCGCCCTCGTGCCCGACCGTCGGTTCCTCACCCTGGCCGAGGAGGCCTGGCGTCGGAAGAAGCGAACCTGCAGCGAATCTACATTGTAAAGGCGCCCGGCCGCTCGCCAGGGGCACCGGCGCCATGGACAATGCCCGCCTGTCGAGGAATCACTGAAACACGGCCTCCGGTCACCGTTCCCGTACTCCTGAGTCCTCGTGTGACTCCCGGAGAACACCGACCTGGGGCTGCCCTGCCGTCCCTGACGCGCGCGGTGTGATCACGAAATCGCGGCAGTGTGTCGCTCGGCGCGAACAGATCTGCCCCGCTCGGTGTCGAAGGGATACATGCGCCGACTCATGCCCCTCGTTCTGGCCTTGTCGCTGTCCCTCACCGGTTGCGCCGCCCCTGCCGTGCATGACGCGCGAGAGCATGCCGATCGGATCGCCGACCAGTTGAAGGGCTACGACCCGTGGGTCTCCGAAGACGTCGGCTACTACCTCACGCAGCAGGAGGAGGAGAGCCTCACGGTCTTGGACGTCGCCGGTGACGGGCACGAGGGTCCGGGACACGTGCGGATCAGGGTCCGGGGGAAGGACCGCACGCCACAGCCACCCATGGGGCCGGCGGATACCCCCTCTCCTGCCGTGGTGGTGTTCGTCTGCTTCGACCTGGAGGTGATCAAGCCCGAGCCGGTGAACCACGTCACGCCGCGCAAAGAGGACTGGAGGGTGAACATCACCGAGATCGGCTGCCCCGCGAACATTCCTCAGCGGACCTTCCGGCCGCCGGCCACGTTGCCGGCTCGAACCGATTCGTGGTTGAAGAAGCACCTGCCCGCGACCCTCGACCTTGACGCGACCCGGCGTGCCGTCCGGGCCCTGGATCTGGACCCGCGCATCCGTCAGGAGGTCGCCGTCCACGACGGCGCGATCGGCATCGCCCTGCGGGAGCCGGATGGGGACTGCCTGTTCGCCCAGGTGTGGCCGAACAACGTGCAGGTGTGGAGCCCATGGAGTCCATGGGCTCCTCCCGTGCTCCCCGCCGAACGCGCCTGCAGCGCGGCTCAGGCCGCGAGCGGTTACTCCTACTGACGCGGCTCGCGATCGGCCTCAGGGGCGAATCGCGGCGATCGACGCCGGCCTCCGCGTCGCAGGCCGTCTGAACGTGCCGCGGGGGCTCCGGAAGCCGTGGTGGGCCTCGAACGACGCCATCGCCGACTCGGAACCGTGATCCGGCGTGGGTCGAGCCGCTGTCTCGTCGATCGACACATCGGACGACCTCAGCGGTCGCAGAACGGCCGGGAGAGTTCGAGATCGGCGTCCACCCGGCGCAACCCGTCGAATCCCCAGGTGTTGATGCCCTCCAGGTCGACCTCGTGGTAAATGCGATTCGCAAGGTCGCGCAGCGAGCGGGCGAGCCGGGCGTACTCGAGGTGGGTGAGATCGAGTCCCTCCGCTCCGTAGGCGCGCAGGAAGCGCACGGGGTCGGGCCCGCACAAGGCGGCGAACACATCGTGCTCGCGCGGCGCCAGCATCGCGTGATCCCAGTCGAGCAGCGTCGCGGATCGGCCGTCGCGGCCGATGAGGACGTTTTGAGGGAACAGGTCGTGGTGGCACACGACGTGGGGAACGTCGATCGCGCGTGCCCGTTCGATCACCGCTTCGAGCCGGTCGACGTTGGCCACGATCTCGTCGCGGCGGTCTCCGATCCAAGGGTGGTCGTGCCGGTCGCGCAGCACCTCGATGCACCACTCGTCCATATCGGTGCGAGGCAGGACGAGGTCGGTGATCTCGTGCACCGCGCGCATCGCCCGCGCGATCGCCTCCGCGTCGTTCCACGTTCCCTGGCGGCCGTCGGCGAACGGGAACAGCGCGTAGCGCCGGCCATGGTGCTCGGAGGTGTACGAGCCGTCAAGTGCTCGCTCCGCCGCGGGAACGGGGATGCCCCGAGCCGCCAGCTCAGCGGTCAGCGCCAGACCGGCGTCGCTGTCGGGCCGCTGACGCCACAGTTTCACGAACCAGCGCCCGTCGGTGAACGCATCCGCCTCGAACCCGCCCGGATGCGGCCGCAGCTCGCCCACTTCGACGCCGAACGCGTCGCGCACCTGAGCCGTCGTCGGAGGTCGTACTTCGCTCCACATCGACCGGGATGCTACCGCTGCCGAGGGCGGCCGGTCGACGTCTCCGTGCTGCGGGGCTTGGCGCGGAGACGGATACGGGATGGGGTGAGTGGTCGGCGGGAGGATCTGCCGCGGTTTGGGTTGGGGGCCGATCGCGCTCCTCTAGCGTCTCGGGTCAAGGGCGTGCTTGCCGCGGGTCAGGGCTGCCTCGAGCTCTTGGAGGACCGTCGGGCCCTCGTCGAGGGGATGCACCTGAGGGGTGCCGGGCAGGTAGACGCCCCGCACGATCAGCCGCTCGATCTCGTCGAGCAACCCCTGGTAGACGGAGGGCGCCGCCTCGGCCAACGCGCCGATGTGGAGTCCCTTGATCTGCGCCCGGTGGGTGAAGACCAGGTCGTGGGTCGTCAGGCCGGCGTCCCCGGACGCGGCACCGAGGACGACGACTCGGCCGGTGAAGGGTTTGGTCACCGACAAACTGGCCTCGAAGGTGGCCTTGCCGACCGACTCCAGCACCAGGTCGACACCGGCGGTCCGGCGCAGGATCTCCTCGGCCAGATCGTCGCGAGAGGGATCCAGGATCACGTCGACCCCGAGCGCCCTGACGTCATCGTGTTTCGCCGGCGACGCGGTGGCGATGACGTGGGCCCCGTAGTGAAGGGCGAGGCGGGCGGCGGCCTGTCCCACGCCCCCTGCGGCGGCATGAACGAGCACCACGTCACCGGCCTTGAGTTCGCCCAGCGGCCGCAGCGCCGCCAGGGCCGTCGTCCAGTTCAGCACCATGCCCAGGGCTTCGGCATCGCTCCACCCCGACGGAACCGGGAGGACGCCTGCGGCCGGCATCAGCATGTACTCCGCGAAGGCAGCGGGGCCGGTTCCTATGACATGGGTGCCGAGCGGGAGCGGGTCATCGATCTCAGCGCCGGCGGCGACGATCTCGCCTGCTGCTTCGAACCCGGCCACGTAGGGAGGGTGCGGCCCGCCACCGTAGGTTCCGTAGGTCTGCATCACGTCCGCGAAGTTGATCCCCGCCGCACCCACTCGGATCATGTAGTCACCCGAGCCTGGACCGATGGGACGCGGATGGTCAACCACCAGGGTCAGGTCCTTCGGGCCGCTGTGCGAGTGTTGCACGAGGGCACGCATCGTTCCGGCGGGTGTCACGTTCTCGATGTCCATCCCCGGAACGTAGGACCCTCACACTGGCGTCAAGGTCAAGTCGTTCGCCACGGCCGGGGTGAACTCTCGTCCAGGAACGCGTCGAGCGCCGACCGTTGGGTGGTGAGCGCGGCGATGCGGGCCTCGAGCCGATCGCGATAGCGCCGGACCTCGACCAGGAACTCTTCGCACAGCTGATCGCGGCCTATGGACTCGCCTGTGACGTGGGGCAGCACGTCCCTGATCAGTCGCACGGACAGTCCCGAATCCAGCAGCAGGCGAATGACGACCACTCGGTCGATGGTGGAGCCGCAGTAGTCGCGGTACCCGTTGCCGCACCGGCCCGGGACGATGAGACCTTCGTCCTCGTAGAACCGCAGCGACCTGGCGCTGACGCCACTGGTCCTGGCTGCCTCACCGATCCTCACGCCCAACCCCAACCCACGAGGACGCCACGATCTTCCCGCACCATCCCGCGGCGCACCGTGCGATCAGGTTCATCCCCTGGCGCGCCTTTCTGGTGTGGGGGCCGCTCGCACCGGCAGGACTGACCGCCGGCAAGGCCGTCGTGCGCTGGGTGGACGTGATGGCCCACTTCGACATCGTGAGATGGAAGCCCGTTCCGTGGCTTGTCGTGGTGGCACTGGCGGCCGGGTACGCGTGCCGATCCGCCGTGGGGCGGCGAACCGCGCTGCTGCTGTTCCTGCCCGCGGCGGCCCTCGGCGACCTCGGAGACCTGCCGTTCGTGCCCACCCCGACAGCCCTCGCGCAGATCGGCTGCGCGGTCCTGGCCTTCGCCGCCGCGGCCGCCCTGACCTGGCGCCGGAGCGGTCCATCCGCTTCGGCGAGCGATCACTGAAGGTCGCCGTCGCCGCTGTTAGCATCCACGCATGCCCGATGACAAGGATGCGATATTCGCCTACACCTCGGAGCGTGAGGCACTGGAGGGCTTCCTCGACTATCAGCGCGAGGGGCTGCTCCTGACGATCGAAGGGCTCGACGACGCTGCGGCGCGAAAGGCGCCGACCGCGAGTTCGTTGTCACTGCTGGGACTGGTGAAGCACGCCGCGACCTGGGAGCGCCGCTGGTTCCAGGTCATCATGGCCGGACGCGAGCTTCCCGAGAACTGGCCCGCCGTCAAAACCGATCCTCGTGACGCCGACATGATGGTCGACGAGAACGACACGGTGGAGCACTGGGTCGCGTACTACCGGGAGCAGATCGAGGAGTCCCGTGCCATCGTGGCTTCGATGGATCTTGACAGTCCCTGCGCGCGCAAGGACATCATCGAGTGCAACGTGCGCTATGTCCTGTTCCACATGATCGAAGAGACCGCGCGCCACGGCGGGCACGCGGACATCATCCGCGAGACCCTCGACGGCACCCGTCAAAGCTGAGCGTCATCTCGCTGGACGAACTCGGCCGGCCCCGGGACTATCTGCGTCGGTGGAAGACGCGGATGGCGGAGGACACCTGGCCGGCGCCCGGTGGGATCCATCGACGGCACTGGCCGGCGTCGCCGGACGGTCGCGACAGGCCCCGCCCACCCTGAGCATTTCGGGGGGCGAGGAACATCCGCGCGGAAACGGCCTCAGGGGAGGATCGGCGCAGCTTTTGGTGGGAGGGGGTCACTACCTGCGGTGTCCCGGGAGCAGTACCCAACGGTGCGACCCTTCTTGGCGTCCTCGGGAAACAGGGCACCCCGAACGGAGGCGACATCGAATCCTCAGCCGCCGGGCGACGGCCGTCCCTCGCCGACGGGTGACAGGCGATCGGCGAAGACGAGTTCGCCACCTAGCTGGCTGTACATCTCCAGCTGGTCGTAGTAGATCCGATGAGTGATGATCTTGTCGTTGCCGACGGAGCAGATGCTGGTGCCGCGGACAGCGACAGGACGGCTCGTTCCGTCCAGCACACCCCCGCCGGGCAGCATGACAGGCCCATTGTGCGTACCGGTGAGCATCCATTCGGTCACCGCGGGATCGTCGCAGAACACCGTGTGCCAGACCGTCATGCTCAGGTCCGGAAACCCTTTGAAGACATCCTTGTAGAACGAGGCGATCTGGTCGTGTCCTTCCGCGGTGCCCTCCGGGGTCACCAGGACGCCGTCCCGGCTGTGGCACTGAAGAACACGATCCAGATCGTGGGTGTTGAAGGCCTCGAGCAGCTTGTCCTTGAGCGCGCGGGCGTCGCCCATAGATATCACCCCTTCGACCGGGACCCTTCCGGCGACGGGCACGCCGTCACGGTGGCCAGCCCCGAGCGAAGGCCGGCCGCCGTGATGGTGTGCGCACTCGCGTCGGTGATCCGGGTGTTGCGTGTCAGTT
Organism: Streptosporangium nanhuense; assembly: GCF_059358815.1. Taxonomy (NCBI): domain Bacteria; kingdom Bacillati; phylum Actinomycetota; class Actinomycetes; order Streptosporangiales; family Streptosporangiaceae; genus Streptosporangium; species Streptosporangium nanhuense. Next base: position 134,112 of record NZ_JCADBG010000010.1, on the reverse strand, counting down.
GAGCTCGCCGGGATGGATGACGACCTTGGTCCAGCCGAGATCCCTGCGGTCGAAGTGCTCGTAGCCGTCCGGTACCTGGTCCAGGTTCAGTTCGTGCGAGACGACCCAGGACGGCCGGGCCTTTCCTTCGTGGATGAGCGTGAGAAGCTGCCGGTTGTAGCGCTTCACGTTGCACTGGCCGTTGCCGATCTTCTGGCCCTTGAACCAGAACATCCCGTAGTCGAAGGCGATCTCGCCCTGCTTGAAGAGATCGTCCGGGCTGCCGGGGTCCGAGGGGATGAAGACGCCGACGACGCCGATGGTCCCGGTGAACTTGACCGATTTGACGAGGTTGTTGAGCGTCATGTTGGGGTGCTCGTGTCCCTGTGGGTCGTGGGCCTGGTAGCCCACGCACTCACAACCCCGGTCGGCGCCCAGGCCGTTGGTGAGTTCCATGACCTGATCGACCGGTGACGTCTGGGAGTCGTCGATCGCGATCGCGCCGATCTCCTCGGCCTTGGCGAGCCGGTCGGGGTGGCGGTCGACGACCATCACCTTGCTCGCGCTCTTGAAAGTGGCGGAGTAGGCGGCCATCAGCCCGACGGGCCCCGCTCCGTAGATCACGACCGTGTCGCCCGCCTCCACCTGGGCGAGTTGGGTCGCGTGCCAGCCGGTCGGCCAGATGTCGGCGAGCATCACGTAGTCGTTCTGCTTCTCCTTCGCGTCGTTGGGGAGGACGAGGCAGTTGAAGTCGCCGTAGGGCACGCGCAACAACTCGGCCTGGCCGCCGTTGTAGGGGCCCATGTCCGCGAAGCCGTAGGCCGCCCCGGCCATGCCCGGCTCGGGGTTGGTGGTGAGGCAGTAGGCCGTCAGGCCCTTCTCGCAGTTCGCGCAGAAGCCGCACGAGATGTTGAACGGGATGCAGACCACGTCGCCGACACGGACGCGGTCGACGGCCGGTCCGACCTCGACCACTTCGCCGAGGTTCTCGTGACCGAGGACGCGGCCCGTCTCGAAATCGGTCCGGCCTTCGTACATGTGCAGGTCCGACCCGCAGATGTTGGTCGTGGTGATGCGAACCAGGACATCGGTGGGCCGCTCTATGCGCGCGTCCGGGACTTCCTCGACGTTGACCTGTCGAGGTCCGTTGTACACGATCGCTTTCATGATTTCCTCGCATGTGGTTGATTGCGAAGGATCGCCTTACCCGTCGACGACGGGGCGAGAGGTTCTGCGCCGTACAGCAGGGCAACGGTTCGTTCCTCCTTCCTCGCTCGCCGGGGCCGCGCCTTGCGGGAGGGTTCGGCGCCGGATTCACCGGGTGTCCGGGGGGCCGTTCCGAGCTGATCGCCCAGGCCGTCCCGGCCGCCTCAGAGCAGCAGGTCGAAGACGCGTGTCGTGCGTTCCCACTGCTCGGTCGCCGGGTTCCTCACCTCCGGATCCACGATCTTGAAAGCCTGGGCCAGTGCCACCGACAGGCCGCCGACGATCTCGGGCAGGCGGCCGGCGGTCTCCTCGCCGACCGACAGGTCGAGCGGAGGCAGCGCGGCGAGCTGCTCCAGGACGGGTTTCAGCTCGATGTCCTCGTCGAGGAGGCGGAACCGGTGGATGCTCTCCTGCAGGCCCTTGGTGACGGGTAGATCCCAGGGTTCGATGATGTCGCGATGGTTCGCCTTGGCGTGGGCCTGGCCGATCACCAGAAGGTCGTGGAGCTTGTCGTTCACGAAGTCGCCGTAGCGCCGCAGGTCGTCCTTGTCGACATCGACGCCCGCGGCGCTGCGGAAGAGGCGTTCGAATCTCGGCACCGCCATGACAGCCATGGAGGTCTCCTTCCTTCCGGTCCGGAGTCACTCTCCGGCTCGGAGGTAGTCGTGGATCAGCCGTACGGCCATGGCGCCTTCACCGACCGCCGCGGCCACCCGCTTGATCGACCCGCTCCGCACGTCCCCGGCCGCGAACACGCCCGCCCTGCTCGTCTCCAGCGGGAACGGCCGGCCGGTGGAGAGGGGCGTGCCCTCCTTGCCGCACCGGGTGGCGTCCGCGCCCGTCAGGATGTAACCCCGCGCGTCGAGCGCGATCTCGTCGGCCAGCCAGGCGGTGTAGGGCTTCGCGCCGATGAAGATGAACATCGCGCGGGCCTCGATCGTGGAACGCTCGCCGGTGACGTTGTTCTCGGCGATGACCGCGGCGAGTTTCTCCTCTCCCATCAGCTCCCGGACCTCGGTGTTCAGCATGACCTGGATCTGGGGGTGCCGTTCGATCTCGACGGCCAGGTAGCGGGACATGTTCGCGGACAGCGCGTCCTCGCGCACGAGCAGCCGGACGCGGGCGGCGTGCCGGGCCAGGAAGAGGGCGGCCTGGCCGGCCGAGTTGCCTCCGCCCACGACGGCGATCGGATCTTGCTCGCACATCTGGGCTTCGAACATAGTCGCCGCGTAGTAGACGCTCGTGGGCTCGAACCTTTCCAGGTTCGCGACATCGAGCCTCCGGTAGCGGACGCCGGTCGCGACGATCAGGGTGCGCGCGCGGATCGTGCCGCCCTCTCCCACGGTGACGATGTGATCGCCCGCGTCCAGGCGCAGCCCGCACGCCTGTGCGGGGACGCAGAAACCCGCGCCGAACTTGCCGGCCTGGATCGCCGCCCGCTCCGCCAGTTCGCCGCCGGAGATCCCGGACGGGAAGCCGAGGTAGTTCTCGATCCGCGAGGAGGTACCCGCCTGGCCGCCCGTCGCGACATCGTCCAGGACCATCGTCGCGAGGCCCTCCGACGCCCCGTAGACCGCCGCCGCCAGCCCCGCCGGCCCGGCACCGATGACGAGCAGGTCGCATCGGCTCTCCTGCGCCTTCGGTGCGAGGAGTCCGACCTCCCGGGCCAGCTCCGCGTTGCTCGGGTTGCGAAGCACCCTCTCGCCACGCCAGATCACGACCGGGGTCTCCTCCGGGCTGACGCCCATGCTCCGCAGGAACCGCTCCGCCTCCTCGTCCTGCTCCAGGTCGATCCACCGGTGCGGCAGCCGGTTGCGCGCCGCGAACTCCCGCAGCCGCCGGGAGTCGGCCGAGAAGCGGGAGCCGATGATGCGGAAGCCCGCCCCCAGCCCGATGAGCATCGTGCGGCGGATGAGGTAGGCCCGCAGGATGAGGTCGCCGAGTGCCGGATCCCCGGCGACCAGGCGGCGGAGCGCGTCCGCCGGCACGGCGAGAACCTCGCCGTCCTCGGCGACCACGCCGGTGACGAAGCCCACCTGGCCGGTGAGCACGTTGAGCTCTCCCAGGAACCGGCCTGCCCCGTGGACGCCGATCACCTCATCGTCGGTTCCGAATCCCTCGACCGTCGCCACCTTGCCGGCCAGGATCGCGAAGAACTCGGTGCACGGAAGGCCCTCCGCGTACAGGACCTCGTCTTGGCGGACGCGGCGCCGCTCGCCGTGCGGGGCCAGCGTCTGAAGCTGCGCGTCGCTCAGCCGCGGGTAGGCCCCCTGTGGGTCCGGCGTCTCGCGAAGCTCAGGCGGCCAGCGCATTGTCCACCCATTCGCGCAGGACGGGAGCCGGTGCCGCGCCCGATCGCCGGGTGAGAACCCGGCCCTGATCGATCACGACAAGGGTCGGGATGGCCTGTACGGTGAAGCGCTCCGAGAGCCGGGGCGCTTCGTCCACGTTCACCTTCACCAGTTTCAGGCGACCGGCGAGATCGGCCGCGACCTGCTCCAGCGCCGGGCTGACCATGCGGCACGGGCCGCACCAAGGGGCCCAGAAGTCGACGATCACCGGGATCCGGGCCGCTTCGACGACCTCGCCGAAGTCGTCGTCCCCGGCCTCGGTGACCCAGGGAAGCGGCTGGTGGCAGTGGCCGCACCGCGGGATTCCCGAGGCGGTCCTGGGCAGCCGGTTCTTCCGTCCGCATTTCGAGCATTGAACGACGCTCGCGTCCTTGGTCTGTGACCGCATGGTCAGACCTCCGGATTCCCCTACGTCATCGAGGGTGTGCCGCCGGTCGGTGCGACATGGATGACCGCCCCGTCAAGGGCGTCGCCGACGACCGGTTCACCGGTCTCGGCGGCGTCTCGGGGACGAGCCGCTGCTCAGCCTCCTCCACATTTCCACGCTATCTCCGCCGCCGAAGGCGCCTTGCGGCGCCCCCCAACGCCGACCAGCGGCTGTCCCCGCGTGTGATCCCTTTCTGCCGTATCCGTGTGTCCCGAAGGTGGTATTCGTGTGTCCCGAAGGTGAAGGAGAGTTCGATGCTGCTCCGACGATGAAGGTCGTGGCCCTGTGGACGGGATGTGTGTCGAGGGATTCGAGCAAGATCCGGAGGGCACCCTCTGCGGGATCTGGAATCGGATGTCTTCGGGGCTTGCCTTCCGCCTCCGGTTCAGGCTGCGGAGATCCCAAGGCGCCGCTCGACGAGGCGGAACGCGGCTTCGGGCTCTTCAAGAACAAGCGGGACAACTGCGAGAAGGTCGTCCTCGAACCTGACGGCCACCCGCATCGCGCGGTGGCGAGCGCGGTGGCGAGCGCGGTGGCCGGATGCGGGTCCATCCGGCGGCGCTGGTCCGCGATGCTCGCCTGGCAGTGCGGACGAGCCCTGTCCCGGGGCGGGAGCTACGCGTCCTTCTCGTCCCGCCGGCCGCCGGGTTCGGGATGGTAGCCGTAAGCGGCGGCCCGCACCGTGTCCTCGTCCTCCAGCCCGGAGCCGATCGCGCCGCCGACGGTGGCGAGCGAGCTGATGATCCAGGCCAGTATCAGGTAGTCGGTGAAATCGACCGGCCGTTGCAGGGTCTGTTCCAGCACGGATGTGTCGATCAGCAGTGCCGCGGCGAGTATCGTTCCGGCGAACAGCACCAGGTAGGACACCGCGGTGGCCAGGATGAGGGTGAGGACCGTGCCCAGGTTGAACAGCCGGGCCAGCTCAGCCGGTGTCTTCCGGTCCGGTTTCTCCCACAGGTCGTGCGCGACGATCAGCCAGGCCACCAGCGCGGTCAGCCCGAGAAGCATGATCACGGTGAGGCGAAGTCCGCCGAGCGCGTCGCCCATCTGCCAGATGGTGTCGGTGGTGAGCGCGAACGCGGCCGTGCCGAAGGCGCCGACCAGCAGTTTGGACAGGCCCAGCAGAGCGCGCCCGGGGCGGTTGGCCCGGACCATTCCGGTCACCAGCCGCACCCGGCCGATCAGCCGCGAGGCGACGTAGCCCAGTTCCCCGGCATCGGTCTCGCCGACCACCCGGTGAATGGCGGCAACCTGGCCGGCCAGCTCGGCCGGTGCCCAGCCGGCCAGCGGCACCCGCTCCTCGGAAGCGTCGGTGAGTAGCCGGCCCACGAGACCCGGAACGGCCGCGCGGACCGCTCGCAGCTGGCGCAACCCCAGCGCGGGCAAGGACACCACCGCGACCCGGCGCCGGGTGGACGTCTGCGCGACCAGCGGCACCCGCTCGGTGTGCAGCGGCAGGTCGGTCAGGCAGATCGCGACGTCCCACCGGGCGTCGGCGCGCCGGCGGGCGAGATCGTCGAGTAGCGCCTCGACGCCGCCGTCGCGGCGCGGAGCCACTTCGCCCCAGCCTTCCCTGACGGTCCACCGCACGTTCGCGTCCACCTGCTCGGCGAGCCGGTCGGCCAGCTCGGTGGTGAGCCGCGCAACCACCTGGGCCGGGTAGTCGGGCGGGGTCGCCACGAGTCCGACGACGATCTCCGGCCGACGCCGATCACTGGTGGCCATTGGCGCTCCTCGCCGGTAGCCAGGCGAAATCCCAGCATCGGCTACGCGTAGTAGCGCGACACATGCGTAGTGTATCGAGACATGCCCTTATGGCCGTCAAGTAGTCGGCCATGCGCCTCGCCGTGGTTACCGCCGGGCCGCGAAACGTGCGGCTGCGCTGCCGCCCACCGCGCCCCGGCCGGTAGATGAGCGGCGGCACCGCGAAGGTCACCTGAACCGCGAAGACTTCTTCGCAAACAAATCTTTGCGGTTTAGGGTGCACGGTATGACTGACCCGAGCGCGAGGCCGGACGGTCCGCAGATCGAGGCGGACACGGTTGTTCTGGATGCCAGGGGGCTGCGCGCCTTGGCGCACCCGGTACGTGTGCAGTTGCTCGGGCTGCTGCGGAAGTACGGCCCGTCCACGGCCACCCGCCTCGCGGAACGGCTGAGCGTGAATTCCGGCACGGCCAGCTACCACCTGCGCCGGCTCGGCGCGGCCGGTTTCGTCGAGGAGGAAACGGAACGAGGGAACGCGCGAGAGCGCTGGTGGCGCTCGGTACACCGGACGACCCGGTTCGACGACCCGGACCTGGCCGAGCGGGAGCCCGAGGCCACGCTGGCCTACCTGCGGTCCATCGCCGCCATCCACACCCTGCGCACTCAACAGGCGCTGAACGAGCTGCAGACGATGCCGCGCGCGTGGCGGGATTCCTTCGACATGAGCGACTGGGCCCTTCGGCTCACGCCCGAGGAGACCGCCGCTCTGTACCGGGAGTTGCGGGACGTCATCGCCCGCTACCGGCGGGATACGCCGGAGGTGGCGGCGAGGGCCCCCGAGGGAGCCGAACGGGTCGCCCTCATCACCCACTTCCTGCCCGAGCTGGACACGCCCGCGGCGGCGGCTCACGCCGGTCCCGAGAACGCGTCAGGAACGGGGAGGTTATGAGGGAGGGCGTTTCAGACGCCGACCGCGTACCCGGCAGGCGGTCCTTACGGCCGCTGGGCGGGGTGCTGGCGGCCATGGCCGTGTCGCTGACCGGTACTCGGATCTCGGCCGTGGCACTGCCCTGGTTCGTGCTCGTGACGACCGGCAGCGCCACTCAGACCGGGCTCGTCGCCTTCTTCCAGATGGCTCCGTACGTGGTGGTCAAGGCGTTCACCGGGCCACTGGTCGACCGGATCGGCCCACGGCCTGTTTCCTGGACCACGGATCTGGTCAGCGCGGCCGCCGCCGCCATGGTTCCCCTGTTCCACGCCCTGCACCTGCTGTCCTTTCCGCTGCTGCTGGCCCTGGTCGCGGTGATCGGCGCGGCCCGTGGCCCGGGCGACCTGGCCAAGGAGGTCATGGTGCCGGAAGCGGCCGAGCGCGGTGGGATACCGCTGGAGCGGGCCACCGGTCTGTCCGGCGTGATCGAGCGGCTCGCCTCCACCATCGGACCAGCGGTCGGCGGCTCGCTGGTGGCGCTGCTCGGCCCTTTGACAGGGCTTGCCGTCAACGCGGGCTGCTTCGCTCTCGGATCGGTGATCATCGGACTGGCGCTGCCTCGCGGTATGGGGCACGCGACCGTGGAGGACTCGTCGGAGGACGGAACGCAACCGGGCTACTGGCGACGATTCGGCGAGGGCTTCACCTTCCTTCGCGGCGAGCCGTTGCTGCTCACCGTCATCGTCATGGTGGGGATCACCAACCTGCTGGACGCGGCGATCGGCGCGGTGCTCATCCCCGTCTGGGCCAGGGAGTCCGGCAACGGGCCGACGGCGATCGGCCTGATGGGCAGTGTGACGGGAGCCGCGGCGGTCGCCGGGAGCCTGATCGCCGCGGCGGCCGCGCACAGGCTGAACCGCAGAATGGTGGTTCTCATCGGATTCCTGCTGGCCGGGGCGCCGAGATTCCTGGTCCTCGCCTTCGACGCCCCGCTGTGGGCGGTACTGGCGGTCTTCGCCGTCAGCGGGTTCGGTTCCGGCTTCATCAACCCGGTGCTGGGGGCCGTCCTCTTCGAACGGGTGCCGCGCCGCATGCTCGGCCGGGTCAACGCGCTCGGTGACTCGCTGTCCTGGGCCGGGATCCCTCTCGGCGGCCTGCTCGCCGGTGCGGCGGTGGCCGCTGCCGGACTCGCGCCGGTACTGCTCGTCTGCGCGGCCGCGTACTTCCTCACCACGAACCTGGCGGGACTGCGGCCGGAGTGGCGCGAGATGAACGTACGGGCGGGGCGGGGCGGCCTGAGGTCACACTCCGGGGAAGACACCTCACAAGGCGGTGCGAACGCAGCGACATGACGCTCCCCGGGGGAGGGTGTCCTCTCCTCCGGGGCCTCCGGGGCCTCCGGGGTCCGGGGCCTCCGGGGTCCGGGGCCTCCGGACGCTTTCGGCGCTTTCGCCGGCCGCATCCGGGTCGTACGGCGGACACAGGCCCGGCACCGGGGACCGCGTGAAGGCGCGGCGGCCCCTGATGGCCACCCGACGCGCGCTTGCCCGATCAGGACCGCCACCTTCTCATCGCCCCGGAGGAGGCCGAGGAACTGCTGATCGCGTTCGCCCGGTGGGAGGACGACGGCGACGTCGCCCGCGGCGGGCGACGGAGGCGGCATCGGTGCAGCGCGTGCGGATCACCGGCCTCGATCAACCGGCCTCGATCAAGCGGGCGAGGCGTCCGGTGCCGTCGGCGGAAGAGGGGACGGTGACGTGGTCGAACTCGACCGGGGGTGAAAGGCCTGCCGCTTCGAGTGAATTAATAGTTTCGTTTGAATTCGCGCAGTCACGCCGGTGGATAATTCGGATCATGAAATCAGGCACCGCGGGATCGGGAACACGGGATGTTCCCATCCTGGTGATCTTGGCGTTGATCTGGCTGATAGGAACCCCGTTCCTGTTCATGCAAGGAGTCGCGGTGGGAATGGAGGGCTCGTTCGGAAATTTTCCCGATGGCGCCCGAGCCAAGCGTTTCCTCATCGCCGCGGCCGTTGCCGGAGTCGCCGTGCCCACCCTCGCGGCCATCGTCGCCGAGAGGGCCCGCAGGAGGGCCGCCACGCTGACGTTCGGAGTTGTGGCCGCCCTCTGCCTGCTCACCGTCGTGACAGTGGTCGCCTTCGAAAAACGCGAGGCCAACCCGGCCCTCTCTCCCGAGCCGGTGTCTCCGGGCCGTTGCATCGAGCGCAGCGGCGGGGACAACGACTGTCCCGGAGGATGAACGGGTGCACGCATCCGCGACGTGGCGTGTTCGACTCATCCGACCGGAACAACGCCTTCCAGGTCCAGCGTCGCGCGTGGGACCGCGCCGGCGAACGCGACGAGGCGCTCTTCCACTCACCGTCCTCGCCTCCTGCGGGGTGTCCACGGCTTCTCGTGCCGGCGGTGCGGCGTACGGTCGCCGGGGCTTCGATGTCTCCTCACCCCCGCACCGCAGGCACGTCTGGCCTGCCGGGCGGCGGGTCGGCGTGCGGCCCGACGGCAACGGAATGCTCAAACCGCCTCACACGATGTGGTCCAACGCGGCGGGTCGTCACTCGACTGTGGGAGCGGTTTCGGCAACCTGTTTGACGTGTTGGTTCCGGACTTGGATCAACCTGAGCATGTAGCGGCGGAGGACCAGGATTTCAGCGATGGCCCCCAGAGGACCAAGGGGTGCGGCGAAATCGATGACGTCGCTCATCACCGTGGCGCCATGACCATCGGACTGGAAACGGTGAGCGTGATGCCAGTGCTTGAACGGGCCCGACACCTGCTCGTCGACGAAATACCCCGGCCGATCGTAAGCGCTGATCGTGGAAGTCATCCGCCAGCGGATGCCGAAGTGTCGTGCCTGCCAGGTGACGCTCTCACCGAGCCCCAAGCCGCCGACGGTCACTCCGCCGACCACCTTTTCGGACGAGGCCGCCATCGAGGTGGTGTGGACGCCCACGTCCAGCGAGATGTCGAAGACCCGATCCGGCGGCGCGATGACATGCGTAACGACCTCGAAGCGCGGCATGCGCCAAGTCTAAGACCGTGTCACATCAGCGGAATGCTCACACGGACCAGGTGCAGTAAGACGCCCAGAAGGGTGAAAACACCTGCGGACCAGATTCGGTGAGACCATCTTGCAGATGGTCCAACTCCATGGGACGTGGACCAGATTCGATGAGACGGGACACTGGGGCCGGATTGCGGTCCGATGGCCAACGATGCGCCTACCTGCGGGGATGTCATTCGGTTGACCGAACGGAGCCTTCGTTCTGTTCGGTCGGCTCTGTCTGATCTGCGTCTGTTCCTCGGGTTCACTTCAATGACGACGCCCACCCTGACGATCAGCCGTCGGGCCGCAGTGCGTTTCCGTCGTGTTCCGGCAGCACCCGAACCGGGCCCGCTACCCGCGCGATCACCGAGGTCGCGCCGACCACCAGGCCGCCCGTGCCTACTCGCGGATGCGGCGCGATGCGGACGCCACCCGGGCCGCCCTCCGCCCGGCGGCCGCCGCGTGAACATGACGGGTGTCCGCGCCGGCCGCGGGGACGCGGTGTTCGGCTGCGGCGCTTGACCTCAAGTTATGTAGAGGTAGCAGGGTGGGTGTTCCTCGGTAGACCTACTGGAAGGAACGGTTGTGCGCGCTGTCGTGCTGCATGTGTTCGGGCCCCCTGAGAACCTCCGCTACGAGACCGTGCCCGATCCCGTACCGGGGCCGGGCGAGGTCCGCGTCTCGGTGAGGGCCGCGGGGGTCCACCAGATCGAGACGGCGATGCGGGAAGGGCTGGACATCGGTCCGCCTCTTCCCGAACTCCCGGCGATCCTCGGGGGAGAGGTGGCCGGCGTTGTCGAGTCGGTCGGGCCGGACGTGGACGGGGCCTGGATCGGTGCCGAGGTGGTGACCGCGCGGGGCAGGCCGGGGGGTTATGCCGAGCTCGCCGTCGCCGATGTCCCGTCCCTGCACCGGATTCCGGCCGGACTGGGGTACGAGGCCGCCGTCACCATGGTCGTCACCGGTACCACCGCCGTCGGCCTGCTCGACATCGCCGATCTCACCTCCGGCGACGTGGTTCTGATCACCTCCGCGGCCGGTGGTATCGGCCGTCTGGCCGTCCAGTTCGCCCGCCGCCTCGGCGCCACGGTCATCGGCGCGGCGGGAGGAGCGGCGAAGACGGCGGTCGTGCGAGAGCTCGGAGCAGACATCGCCGTCGACTACAACCTGCCGGACTGGGCGGGCACCGTCCGCGAGGCCTTGGGCGGGCGTGGCGTCACGGTCGTCCTGGACGGTGTCGAGGGTGACAAGGGGCGCGCCGCCTTCGGGCTGCTGGCCGAGGGAGGGCGCTACATCACCATCGGCGCGGCCTCGCGCCAGGCGTTCCGTCCCGACGAGACGGAGCTGAAGGAGCGCGGCCTGCGCTTCACCGACGCGCTGATGCTGCTGCTGGAAGGTCAGAACGTCTCCGCCGACGAGGCTCGCGCACTCGCGGCGGCCGCCGACGGGACTTTGCTGCCCGCCTTCCAGACCTTCCCTCTGTCACAGGCGGCCGCGGCGCACGCCGCCCTGAGGGCACGGGCGACAACGGGCAAGGTCGTACTCGTCCCCGACATCCACCGGTGAGGTACGGCCGGCACCCCGCACCGCATCGAGACGGACCGGCAGCGCGGCCGCCACCTGCGCTGCTCTGAAAGCCGGCCTCGACCCCGCGACCTGGCCCGTGGCACGGCGCGCCGGGTCACCCGCCGGGAACGGCTGACCGGCATCACCGACGGCGACCGCGAGCAGTCGCGCCGCCGGCCCGACGACGAGGAGTTCCGACCACCACCCGCGCCTGCTGCCCACCTCGTCACCTGGCTGGAGTGCTCGCTGTCGCCTGTCGGGCGAGCAGGGCCTCGGCGCCGACCGGAAGGAAACCCGCGCCCAGGAAGGCCCGTACGCTGGCGGCGTTGCCCGGCGCTATCTGTGCCCACGCCGCCTGCCCGGCGCCGAGGAGGTGTCGTCCGGCCCGCGCGAGTCGCCGGCCGAGGCCTTGGCCACGGCAGGTGTCCTCGACCTCGACGGCGATCTCCCAGCGGCCCGCCACCCCCTGCCCGAGCAGCACGATTCCTCCGTCGGCCCGCCATGCTCGCACCCCGTCGCGGTGCCGGAGGGCGCGGCGTACCCGAGGATGGTCGACGTCGGCGATCTCGAGCAGGGGCAGCGGGGGCGGGCCGCTCAGCGCGTCGGCGACGGCGAGCAGGTGCAGGTTGTCCACCCGGCGCCCGGTCCGCTCCTCCAGCGCGCGCAGGAACGGCGGGTTCAGCGGCGCGGACATGTCGCCGGCGGGCAGCAGGCCGCGCATCCATTCGCGGTCGACATCGGCGAACACCACGCTGTGCGCGGTGAACGCGACGACCCCGCAGTCGCGCGGGCTGGGCTGGTCCACGAACTCCACCACACCGTCGGCATCGGGAAAAGCGCCGCGGGCGACCCCTTCGAACAGCCTTGCCAGCTCATGCACGTTGACTCCCTTCGCCGTGACGCGCAAGACATCGGCGACCGCGCAAACCCGGGGGTGAGGAACACCGGAAAAGCCGGTCCCGTCAAGAACCATGATCACGTGCTCTTGGCGCCGCTTTCCGTTCCGATGTTGCAAGCGCCGCCAATTGCATCGGATGCGAACTCGCGACAGGTGGAGAATCTGCCCGGAGAGGGGAGCAATCACGCTGTGGACCTGCGTACTTGAGCAGGATTCTGGCCGCGACGATACCGGTCACGAGGGCCTTGCTGCGACCCGTGCAGGGGGCTGGCCTGGGACTCCGCCGACGACTCGCATAGGATGCGGTTTTCTCGCATCTGATGCGAGTCGCGGAGGGTGGTGAACCGGTGGGGTTCAACGGGTCGATACCGGGGGCGGCCGGGCTGCACCTGGTCGACGGGGTCGCGTTGCTGCGGCCGGAAGAACAGGTCTTCGCGGCGATGCTGACGGGGTTCGCCAACCAGCAGCTCGCGCGGAATCTGGCCCGGACGACCGTGGAGGGCCGAGAGAACACAATCAAGGCGTTCGCGGACTACGTGAACACCTACCCCTGGCACTGGACATCGGCGATGGTCGACGAGTGGCTCGGTGACCTGCGCTCGCTGCGGGACCTGAAGCGCTCCACGATCCGCTCGTACTCCGAGGCCGTGCGGGCGTTCTGCCACTTCATCACCGATCCGCTCTACGAGTGGACGGCGACCTGCGAAGAGCGGTTCGGTACCCACCCGGTGCAGGTCGTGCACGAGTGGAACACCGCCATGCACGTCCAGGACAACGAGGCGGACGCGAAGAAGCGCGCGTTCACCAAGGCCGAGCTGCACGCCTTCTTCGCGCACTGCGACGACGAGGTCGCCCGCATCCGGGCCTTCGGCCGCAAGGGCTGGCTGCCCGCCTTTCGCGACGCGACCCTGTTCAAGACCGCCTACGCTTTCGGACTGCGGCGCAACGAGACGCGGATGCTGGACGCCGCCGACTTCGGCCGCAACCCGCACGGCGGCGAGTTCGGCGTGTACGGCCGGTGCCAGGTCCGGTTCGGCAAGGCCAAGAAGGGCTCGCCGCCCAAGCGCCGCGGGGTGCTGACCGTGTTCGACTGGACTCCGGACGTCCTGGACGAGTGGTTCACCGAGGTCCACCCGCTGTTCGGCACCAACGACAACCCGGCGGCCTGGCCTTCCGAACGGGGCCTGCGGATCGGCTGCCAGCGGCTCAACTCCCGCTTCATCGCCTACCGCAAGGCCCTGGGCCTCGACGAGGGGCTGGACTTCCACTCCTTCCGCAGGTCCTACGTCACCCACCTCATCGAGGACGGCTGGGACCCGCGCTTCGTCCAGGAGCAAGTCGGCCACGAGCACGCCAGCACCACCTCGCTCTACACCTGCGTCTCCTCGGACTTGCGCACCCGCACCCTGCGGCGGCACCTGGATGCCACCATCGCCGCGGCCCTTGGGACCCAGACCGGGAGGCAGGCATGAAACGCAAGGTCGGCTACACGTGGCGGCTGCGTGAGGTCATGGCCCAGCACCAGATTTTCACGGCCACCGAACTGGTGCCGCTGCTGCGCGAACGGGGCATCGACTTGTCCGCCTCCCAGGTCCACCGCCTGGTCTCCGGCACCCCGGAACGCCTGTCGTTGCAGGTCATGGCCGCGCTCTGCGACATCCTGTCCTGCACTCCGGCCGACCTGGTGGACACCACCGCCGAGAACGCCGGGGTCCGCAAGACCGCCACCGACGACCTGCCCGCACCGCCCGCGAACGTCGCGAAGCTGCGGCCCCGCGCGGCCCGCATCCTGCCCGACGCATGACCCGCACCTACGCCACCGGCGAGCAGTACGAACGCCGGTACATGGCCGAGTGCTGCCGCTGCGGCCGCCGCAGGCACAAGGCCGGCACCTGGCCGGATGGATACGTCTGCCGCACCTGTTCGGACCGCGCCGTCCGGACACGGGGTACCTGTCCGGGATGCGGCCAGGACCGGGCCCTGCCTGGGCTCCGCCCCGGTGACGGAGTCCCGATCTGCACCACCTGCGCCGGCTTCTCCCGAACCTTCGACTGCTCACGCTGCGGCTTCGAGGGCAAGCTCCTGGGCGGGCGGCTGTGTGAGCGCTGCACGCTCAGCGACCGCCTCACCGCGCTCCTGGACGACGGCACCGGCCGCATCCGTCCCGCGCTGGTCCCGCAGTTCAACCTGCTGGTGGCGATGGAGAAGCCCGGCAGCGGACTGGCCTGGCTGGCCATGCGCCGCAGCCAACCGGCGAACGCCTCCCGATTGCTGCAACAGCTCGGCCTCGGCCAGATCTCGCTGACCCACGACGCCTTCCACGAGCTCCAGCCCTGGCGAACCGCCGCTCACCTGGAAGAACTCCTGATGACCAGCGGAGTCCTGCCTACGGTCGACAAGTACCTCTGCTCCTTCCAACGCTGGCTTCCCGGGCATCTGGCCAGCATCACCGACTCCGAGCACGTCAAAACGATCAGGCTCTTCGCGACCTGGCGCGTCCTCCCGCGGCTGCGGGCCCGCGCCGAGCGAAGCCACATCACACCCAGCGTCCGGAGATTCGCCGCCGAACAGATCAAGTACGCGACCGCCTTCCTGCAATGGCTCGGCCAACGCAACAACAGCCTCGCGTCCTGCGGCCAGATCGACATCGACGCCTGGTGGGCCGAGAGCAGCGAACACAGCCGCACCTGCCTGAGGGCCTTTCTCAGCTGGGCCATGCAGACCCGTAACTGCCCACGCTCCCTGTCCATCCCCGCGATGAAGGTCTCCCGGCGGGCCGCACTGAGCGAAGACGAACGCCTCGACGCCCTTGGCCGGCTGCTGACCGACACGGAGATTCCGATACGTCTGCGTGTCGCGGGGGTCATCGTGCTCCTCTATGCGCGGCCCGTGAGCCGCATCGTCCGGCTCAGCGTCGACGACGTGGTCCACGACGGCGACACCCTACTGTTACGGCTCGGTGAACCCGCCTCGCCCGTTCCCGCCCCGGTCGCCGCTCTGCTGCTGGAGCACATAGCGAACCGCGACAACATGAACACCGCCACCAACCCCGCCTCCCGATGGCTCTTCCCGGGCCGCCGGGCAGGACAGCCAGCCCGCCCCGACCACCTGTCCGCGCTCCTGAACGAGGCCGGGATCCCGGCCTCCGCAGCACGTGGCGCCGCCATCCGCCAGCAGCTCCTCGAACTGCCCGCTCCCGTCGTTGCCGACGCTCTCGGCTACCACAACAAGACCACCAGCCGCCTCATCAGAGAGACCGGCGGGACATGGAGCCGATACGCCGCTGGCGATCACACAAGGTCACCGACAAGCCGGCCTCCTCGGGGAGCCGGCGACAGTTGACTACGAGAGCCCACAGCAGAAGGCCATTCTCTAGCGGAGACGGGCCAGCAAGTGGGCGTCCAGGAAGCCCCGCTCGGAGGCCGGGTCGTGGAGCAGCCGCGCGAATGTGGCGAACCCAGCCCCGGCCAGCAACTCGGCGAAGCGGTCCGCCGGCCAGCTATAGGCGGGTGTCACCTTGTGGTCGAAGCGGACCGGCTCGGGCGCGTCGGTTCCGAAGAACGAGACCAGGAGAAGGCCCCCCGGCGCCAGGACACGCGCCTGCTCGGCGAGCAGCGCGGGTAGTTCCCCAGGAGGGGTGTGAATCATCGAGTAGTGGGCCAGCACGCCGCCGAGCGCGCCGTCCTCAACTGGGAGTTCCTCCATCCGGGCCTCATCGAACTTCAGCGCCGGATGGGCCCGCCGAGCGTGGTCGACCATGGCCGGAGAGAGGTCGAGCCCGAAGGCATCCAGCCCCAGGTCGTGCAGCATGGCCGTCAGATGTCCGGGCCCGCAGCCGACATCCGCCACCCGCGAATTCCCCGTCCCACGCACCAACTCGGCGAAGGTGCCGATCATGTTCCGCGTGAACGGCTGCGTCTCCAGTCGGTTAGCGAACATCGACGCATATAACTCGACGACCCCGTCGTAGGCCGTCCTGGTCTCGTCCTGGTGCTTCGCCACGGGAAGGAAGTTAGCACCCCCTATTCTCAGCTGTTCTCCGGCCCGGTGCCGAATCCTGCGCCGTCGTATCGGACTCGCTCGGCTACCAGGACAAGGCCATCACCCGGTGGCGCGACAAGCCGCTGGCGACCACAGTCAGTCACCAGCTGACTGGACTCCCCGGGGAACTGGCGACAGTTGATTAGGCGATCACACCAGTATCAACCCCCGGCACAGTTCGGTCGACGTCACCAGCCGGGGCGATGCCCGTCTTACGAGTAAGAATGTGCGTGATTCTCCTCGGGCCCGTGCGGTGAATCGCCGGAACGCCGGCTCGGAATGTTTCCGGTCGCCTTGACGCGGTAGAGGTATGGCTCCAACAGCACGGTCGCAACGGGGTCCGGCTTCTCCGGCGGACGAAGGGGGGTTGACATGAACGATCGCCGAGGTCGTGAATGGAGATACGGCCTTTTCGGTCTCATCGACATGAGAGAAAACGGAACTCCCGCGCCGCGAGTGGCTCTTCTCGGATTCGCGGCAGGTGCCGTCGCCGGCTTCCTGTCGAGCCTCCTCTACATGTGGTTCGACACCGAGGCAGGGCAGGCCTTCGCCTTCGACTGGCCGAAGGCCGTCACCTCCACGATCTTCGTGGGGCTGATGGTGGCCGTCACCTTCGTTCTCAACGTGCGCAACTACCGCGAGAAGGCGGCCCGAACGGCATCCGGCTCGACGGAGCGTGCCACGAGCAGCGAAATCCGATAGGCGTTCCGATTCCACGGGTTCCGATCGGACGGACGGTCACCGCCCCTCACTTCGGCCCGTTGGCGGGCGCCTCGGGCGTGCGGGCGCCGACGGCGAGAGCGGCAACGGTGGCGGGACTGAGATCGGCGATCAGGCTGACGATCGTGATGGCGGGCGAGATGCCGACCAAGTCGACAGCCGCGTTACCGCTTGAGATGACTCTGGATCCGGTCGGTGCTGTCATCGACGTGGTCCGTCCGCACCACCGGCAGGGACGCCGGCCTGCCGCGCCTGTGACCATACCTACGACACCTGGCTGCGTGAAGTCCGGCCACGCCCGGGCCTGAACCCCCTCGGTCACACCCTCGTCACCTTCATCGGCACCACCGCCCGCCACTTCCGTGCTTCCCCGGCGGAGATCGCCGATCTCATCGACCGCTCCTCCGTCAGGTGAGGGCACCGCGCCTCTGATTCCGGTCGATGTCCGTATCTGTGGGTTACAGGGCCCCACGGTCATGGCGCCGTGGTTGGGCGATTCGTAGATTGGAGGTGCCGCCGGAGGGGCCGGCAGGCATCGTGAGCAGGGGGGATGGCGATGATCGGGGACTTCTCCGCACCGGCCGGGGTACGGGTGCCGGACTCGACGCTGGCGAGGGAGGCGACCGCGCTGGTACGTGACAGCGTGAGTGAGCTGATCTACGACCACTCGCGCCGGGTGTACTTCTTCGGCGCCCTGCGGGGGCGCGACCAAGATCTGGACTTCGACCCCGAGCTGCTCTACGTCGCGGCGATGTTCCACGACCTGGGCCTGGGCGAGCCCTTCCACGGCAGCGGGCGGCGGTTCGAGGTCGACAGCGCCGACGAGGCCCGCCGTTTCCTCCGGGAGCGTCAGGTGCCCGAGGACGGCGTCCGCCGGGTGTGGACCGCGATCGCGCTGCACACCACCCCGGGCGTCCCCGAGTTCATGGAGCCGGAGGTGGCGCTGGTGACGGCGGGGGTGGAGTACGACGTGCTGGGCATCGGCTACCACGACCTCGACGAGGCCGACCGGGCGGCGGTCGTCGCCCTGCATCCGCGCCCGGACTTCAAGCGGCGCATCCTCGAGGCCTTCACCGAGGGGGTCCGGCACAAGCCGCAGACCACGTTCGGCAACGTGAAGGCCGACGTGCTCGCCCACTACGTTCCCGGTTTCGTGCGCGGGGACTTCGTGCGTACCATCCTGGACTCCCCGTGGGCCGAGTGACCGCTCGCCGGCGGGCGGAGCACGTGGTCGCGGTGGTGGCCTTCGACGGCGTGCAGCTGCTGGACGTCACGGGTCCCGCCGAGGTCCTCACCACGGCCAACGGCTTCGGCGCCCGTTACGCGGTACGGGTCGTCTCCCCGTCCGGCGCGGACGTGCGCACCTCGTCCGGGGTGCGGATCGGGGTGGACGGAGCCCTGGAGAGCCTGCCCGCGCGGCTGGGCACGGTCGTCGTGCCCGGCCGCCACGACTGGCGGCGGGCCGTGGCCGACCAGGAACTGCTCACCCTGGTCGCGGAGCTCGCCCGCCGCTCGGCGCGGGTCACCTCGGTGTGCGCCGGGGCCTTCGTGCTGGCGCAGACCGGCGTGCTCGACGGGCGGCGCGCCGCCACCCACTGGCGGCTCGCCGCGCAGCTGGCGGCCGCCTATCCCCGGGTACGGGTCGAGCCGGACCCGGTGTTCGTCAGGGACGGTCACGTCGTCACCTCCGCCGGCGTCACCGCGGGCATCGACCTGGCGCTGTCCCTGGTCGAGGCCGACCACGGGGCCGATCTCGCGCGCGACGTCGCCCGCGAGCTGGTCGTCTTCATGGCCCGCCCCGGAGGGCAGTCCCAGTTCAGCGCCCGCCTGGCCCCGCGCGAGGCGGCGCACCCGGTGCTGCGGCTCGTGATGGACGCCGTCGTGGCCGACCCGGCCGCCCCGCACAGCCTGGAGTCCCTGGCCCGTGACGCCGGTGTCAGCGCCCGCCACCTCAGCAGGCTCTTCCGCCGCGAGACGGGGACGAGTGTGGGGAACTACCTCGAATCGGTACGGCTGGAGGCCGCCCAGGCTCTCCTGGAGGCGGGGAACAATCCGGTGGAGAAGGTGGCCGAGGAGTCCGGCTTCGGGTCCGCGGAGACCATGCGCCGCGTCTTCCAGCACACCCTGGGCGTCGCGCCGACCATCTACCGGGCGCGTTTTCGCACCACCGCCACCGCCGCAGCCACCAGCGCCACGGCCCCCGCTGCCGCAGTCACCGCCACAGCCACAGCCACCGCCACCGCGACCCGCGCCGGCGTGCCGGGGTAGGCCGCGAGAAGGAGCGGGGAGATCGTCGACGTCCCTTCGCGCGCCTGTCGCGGGTGGGGGTGGGGCGCGGCCCGGCGGTGGACACCACCTGATCGTCGAGGAGGCCACCGGCCGGGCCGCGCGGGCCCGTCTAGGATCGTTCTCATGAAGGTCTCGATCGTCCGGGGAGGCGGCATCGCCGGCCTCGTCACGGTCATCACGGTCGACTCCGCGTCGCTGGCGACGGAGGCCGCCGCCGAGCTGCGCGCCAGGGTGGATCGGGCCGGGTTGTCCGGCGCGCCGGAGCGGTCGGGGCCCCCGGCGGGACAGCCCGACCGCTTCGACTACGAGCTGACCGTCGAGGACGGCGGCCGGGTGCTCACGACGCGTGCCCGCGAGGGGGATCTCTCCGGTCCGCTCCGCGCGCTCATCTCGTACGTGACCTCGCGGCCGGAACGGCAGGAGCGGGTCGGCCCGCCCGGCTGAGCCCCGCCCTGTCCTCCGACTTGCCCTTTCCGTCTTCTATGACCCTTTTATCCTCATGTCCGCCCGCCTGAAAGCGGGTTTGACCACGTGAAACTTCACGCTGTCACCGATTTTGGCGCGAGAATTCCCGCGTAACGGTTCCCCGATGGCATGATTCGCCAATGTGTGCAGTTCACAGGAGCTCAGGATTCCCCGGCGACTGCTGGCTTTATTACACCTTGGCGGCAAATGTGGGCACGGCTGGATTGTTCGGTGCGCGTGAAATCACATTTGCGGGTAGCTCTTCGGATATACGGAGGTATATGTGAAACGCGTCATCATCACCGCAGCTGTCGCCGCCCTTACGGCAGCCGCGCTGGTGCCCCCGGCGCAAGCCCGGCAGGCGACCGCCGAACCGGGCGCGCAAGCCGAGTACGTCGTCCTCTACGCGGAAGGCGCGCGTCCCGCGGACGCCCAGCGGGCCATCCGGGAGGCGGGCGGGAGCATTCTGAAGGAGAACGCCGCGGTCGGCGTCGCCACCATCACCACGACGAACGACCGCTTCGCCGAGACGGTGCGCGACGCCGCCTCGATCGACGACATCGCCCACAACCGGTCCATCGGCAGCGTGCCCACCGCCAGGCGAGGGACCACGGGCCGTGCGATCGTGCAGTCGAGGGAGGTGGAGAAGGCCGGTGACGGCGCGCCCGCCGCCTCCACCTTCGGCAGGCCCGCACCCGCCGCGGAGCCGCTGTCGGAGCTCCAGTGGGACATGAAGCAGATCCACGCGACCGTCGACGGCTCCTACCGCCACCAGCAGGGCGACCCGGGCGTGCTGGTCGGTGTCATCGACACCGGTGTCGACGGCTCCCACCCCGACATCGCGCCGAACTTCAACCGCGCGCTGAGCCGCAACTTCACCGTCGACATCCCCGCCGACGCCAACGGCAACGAGGTCGACGGCCCGTGCGAGGCCGAGCCCGACCGCTCCTGCAACGACCCGGCGGACGTCGACGAGAACGAGCACGGCACGCACGTGGCGTCGTCGATCGCCTCGCCCGTCAACGGGCTCGGCACCTCGGGCGTGGCGCCCAAGGTCTCGATCGTGAACCTGCGGGCCGGCCAGGACTCCGGATACTTCTTCCTGCAGCCCAGCATCGACGCGCTGACCCACGCCGGTGACGTCGGCATCGACGTGGTCAACATGAGCTACTACGTCGACCCGTGGCTGTTCAACTGCGTCGACAACCCCGCCGACTCCCCGGCCGACCGGCAGGAGCAGGCCACGATCATCAAGGCCATGCAGCGGGCGCTCGACTACGCGCACAACAGGGGGGTCACCCTGGTGGCCGCGGCGGGCAACGGCGCCTCCGACTACACCAAGACGATCGTCGACGCCTCCAGCCCCGACTTCGCCAGTGTCCCCGGCGAGCTGCCCTACTCGCGCACGATCCCCCCGAGCTGCGTCTCCATGCCGAGCGAGGGCAAGCACGTGATCTCGGTCTCCTCGACCGGCATCAGCAAGCGCAAGTCGTACTACTCCGACTACGGCAACGGCTACGTCGACGTCTCCTCCCCGGGCGGCGACGTCTACGACACCGCCGACAACACCCGCGACGTCACCAGGGCGACGCTGGCGGCCTATCCCCGGTCCGTGGCCGAGGCGCGCGGCCAGCTCAACCCCGACGGCACGCCCAAGGTCACCAACGTGGTCCGCAGTTGCAAGGGCTCCGTCTGCGCCTACTACGTGTACCTCCAGGGCACCTCGATGGCCTCCCCGCGCGCCGCCGGGGTCGCCGCGCTGATCGTCAGCAAGTACGGTCAGCGCGACCGGGCGCACGGCGGCAAGAAGCTCAACCCCGCCGTCGTGGAGACGGTCCTCAAGGCCACCGCGACCAGGACGGCCTGCCCCACCCCGCCCGCCTACACCTACACCAGGCATCTGCCGGACGGCACCACGGCGACCTCGACGCACACGTGTGAGGGAAGCGTGCTGCGCAACGGCTTCTACGGCCACGGGATCGTCGACGCCCTCCGCGCGGTCCGCTGACCCGAACCGGGCATCCGGCCCCCTTCCCGTACGGGAAGGGGGCCGGTGTCACAGGTCGTCCCCCGCCTGGGGTAACGGTTCGGCGGCGGCCGTGGTCGGGGCCGTGGCCGACCGGCGGCCGGGCGGCGGGTCCGTCGAGCGCGAACCGCCGGCGAGGCGCCGGGGGAGGCTCCCGGCCTGGAAACGGTCCGCGTGCTCGTCCACCCACTGTGCGAACGTACGTGCCGGACGGCCGGTCACCCGGGTGACCGTGTCGTCCACGGTGGTGGAGGAGGCGTCGGGCGTGGCGTACCAGCCGGTCCGCCGATCGGTCCGGCCGCTCACCTGACCGGTGTGCCCGCCGGTCCGCCGATCGGTCCGGCCGCTCACCTGACCGGTGAGCACCACCGCGCCCGGCATGCCGAGCCGCCGGGGCCACGCCGGTCCGCCCCGGGCGCTCACCCGGCGACTCGCGCGTTCCCCGCGGCTTCCTTTGCACCTTCTTGCGTAATGGGTTGATTTACCGGTAGCCCCGCCCGGGGATGGGTCGCCCGACGCCATCGGTCATGGGCCGTGAGCATGCCGCCGCACGGACGCATCCGGACACGGCATTGCTTGCGAAGTCCTCCATGGACGCTAAGGAGTGATGCCCATGGCCGCTGTCACGTGTGAGACCGATCGGCCCGGTGAGCGGACGGACCCCCGTACCGGACGAGGGACGGTCCCGCCGGCCGGTCGCGGAGACCTGGCGACGAGGAGGAGCGCGTGAGCCAGGTGGTGGTGATCGGCGCCGGTCTGGGCGGGCTGGCCGCCGCCGTCCGGCTCGCCGCCGCCGGGCGGGACGTCACGATCGTGGAGGCGAGCGACGTGCCGGGCGGCTGCTGCGGTACGGCCGATCTCGGCGAGTACCGCTTCGACACCGGCCCCTCGGTGCTGACCATGCCGGAGGTCCTGGCAGACGTCTTCGCCGCCGCCGGGGAGGACATGGAGAGCGTGCTCCCGCTGCGGCGGCTGGACCCGTACTACCGGCTGCGCTACCACGACGGCTCCCACCTGGACGTGGTGGCCGGCGAGGACGCCATGGCCGAGCGGGTGCGCGAGCTGAGCGGCGCGGCGGAGGCCGAGAGGTACCGGCGCTTCCGCGCCCGGCTCGGCGAGCTGTTCGACGCGGAGTGGCCCGCCTTCATCGACCGCGACATGACGCGGCTGCGCGACCTCGCCCGGCCGCGCGTCCTGGCCCGCATCGCGGCGCTGGGCGGCTTCCGCAGCCTGGACTCCCTCGTCAAGAGCCACCTCACCGACCACCGGCTGGTCAAGGCGCACACCTTCCAGGCCCTGTACGTGGGCCTGCCGCCCCGGCGGGCACTCGGGATCTACGCGGTCATCGCCCACATGGACACCGTCGGGGGCGTCTTCTTCCCGCGCGAGGGCGGCATGCACGCCATCCCGCGCGCCCTGGCCGCGCTGGCCGAGAAGGCGGGCGCGCAGATCCGCTACGGGGTGCGCGCGGTGAAGGTCGAGGCCGGGTCCTCGGGCGTCTCCGGGGTCAGGCTCGACACCGGGGAGCGCCTGGCGGCGGGCGACGTCGTGGTCGCCTGCGACCTGTCCCGCGCCCACACCGGGCTGCTCCCGAAGGGCGCGGGCGACTGGCGGCTCCGCCGTCCCCGCTACTCGCCCTCCTGCCTGGTCCTGCACTTCGGCCTCGACCGGCGCCTGGCCGGGCAGGCGCACCACACCCTGCACTTCGGCAAGGAGTGGGACGCCACCTTCGAGGCGCTGCGGGCCGGGCGGCCGCAGCCCGACCCGAACCTGCTGGTCACCTACCCGGAGTCCGACACCGGCGCGGCGCCGCGCGGCCACGCCACCCTCACCGTGCTGGAGCCGACGGCCAACCTGCGCGGCGGCGCCGACTGGGACCGGCTCACCCCGCGCCTGGAGGACCGGCTGCTCGGCAGGCTCGCCGACCTCGGCTACGGAGACCTGTCCTCCGCGCCGAGGCTCACCCTCGACCCGCCCGCCTGGGCGCGGCTCGGCCACTCGGCGGGCACCCCGTTCGCGCTGGACCACCGCTTCACCCAGACGGCCTGGTTCCGGCCGGCGGGCGCGGCCAGGCGCGTTCCCGGGCTGCACTTCGCCGGGATGTACACCGCGCCGGGGGTGGGGGTGCCCCCGGTGCTGATCTCCGGCCGGCTCGCCGCCGAACGCGTACTGGAGGGCGCCCGATGAGCCTGACCGCGAGCTACGAGCTCTGCCGCAGGCTCAACGCCCGTCACGGCCGCTCGTACTACCTGGCGACCCTGCTGCTGCCCGCCTGGAAGCGCCCGCACGTGCACGCCCTGTACGGCTTCGCGCGCTACGCCGACGAGATCGTGGACTCCTTCACGATGACCGGCGACAGGGCGCGGGCGCTCGACGGCCTGAGCGCCCGGCTGGCCACCACCCTGGAGGGCGGGAGTACCGAGGACCCGGTGCTCCCCGCGTTCACGCAGACCGTGCGCTCCTTCGGTATCGAGCACGGTGACATCCACGCGTTCATGGGCTCGATGCGGGCCGACCTGACCGTCACCCGCTACGCGACCTACGACGACCTGCTCGTCTACATGGAGGGATCGGCCGCGGTGATCGGCACCATGATGCTGCCCGTCCTCGAACCGCTGCCCGGCATGGAGGACAAGGCCCGCGAACCGGCCCGCCAGCTGGGGCTGGCCTTCCAGCTGACCAACTTCCTGCGCGACGTCGCCGAGGACCTGGAACGCGGCCGGGTCTACCTCCCGCTGGAGGACCTGGAGGAGTTCGGGGTGACGGTGGCCGACCTGGGGCGCGACACCGGCACCCCGGCCCTGCGCGAGCTGCTGGCCTTCCAGACCCGGCGGGCCAGGGACCACTACGCGCGGGCCGAGGAGGGCATCGGCATGCTGACCCCCTCCTCCCGGCCGTGCATCCGCGCGGCCTTCCAGCTGTACGGCGGCATCCTCGACCGGATCGAGGACGCTCGCTACGACGTCCTCGGCGGGAGGGTCGCCGTGCCCCGGCGGCGAAGAGCTACGATCTTCGCGCGGCACCTGTTCGCGGCGTCCGCGGCCGGCCGCGCCGAACGCCGCCTGATCGAGGAGGTCCCGTGAACGGGCCGTACGGGGCCGTCACGGGGCGGCCTGTCGCCGGACGGCCCGCCATGAGGGTGTTCGTCACGAGGGCGTCCGTCACGGGGCCGCCCTCGTTCGTCAGTTCGTTCAGCACCGTTGCCGGGAGGGCGTGATGTCGGAACCTGTGGTCGTCGACGCGATGGGCGGAGACCACGGACCGGTCGAGACGGTCGCCGGGGCGGTGACGGCCCGGCGCGAGCTGGGGATCCCCGTGCTGCTGGTGGGCAGGGCCGGGGACATCCGCGCCGAGCTCGACCGGCACGGCGCCGCCGCCGAGATCGACGTGGTGCACGCCGAGGACGTCGTCCCGATGGCCGAGCGGGGAGCGGGAGCGGTCTCCTCCGGTTCCTCCGGCACGACCAGCCTGACGGTCGGCTGCGAGCTCGTACGGCGCGGGGCGGCGTCGGCGTTCGTGTCGGCCGGATCCACCGGCGCGGTCGTCTCGTGCGCCATCCGTGGCATCGGCCGCGCCGCGGGTGTCCTGCGGCCCGCCCTGGCCATCGCGCTGCCCTCGGTCACCGGCGGCGCCACCGTGCTGATCGACGCGGGGGCGACCTCCGACCCCACCCCGGAGATGATCGCCCAGTTCGCGCTGCTCGGCGTCTCCTACGCCCAGCTCGTGCTCGGCGTCGCCGACCCGTCGGTGGGCCTGCTGTCGATCGGCTCGGAACCGGGCAAGGGGAACCGGCTGACGCGCAGGGCCGGTGAGCTGCTTCCCGATCTGCCGCTCCGCTTCCACGGCAACGTGGAGGGCCACGACGTGCTCGCGGGCACCGTCGACGTGATCGTCACCGACGGCTTCACCGGCAACGTGGTGCTCAAGAACGTCGAGGGCTCCGTGCGGGCCGCGCTGACGCTGGTGGCGCTTTCCGGGGTCGCCGGGGCCGAGGACCTGCGGGAGGTAGCCGGCCGCTACGACCCCGAGACCCACGGCGGGGCGGCGCTGCTCGGGCTGAGCGGCACCGTCGTCGTCGCGCACGGCTCCTCGCGGGCGGCGACGATCGCACGCGCCTGCGCGGTGGCGCACGACCTCGCCGAGGGCGGGGTCGCCACCCGCTTCGGCGACCGCCTCGCCACGGAACCCGTCCGTTGAGGGGAGCGGGACCGCCGTGCCGGGCGGGTCGGGCCGGGTCAGGCCAGGGGATCGGCGCCGTCCCAGGTGCCCTCGCTGGCGTACGGGGAGAACCGGGCGAACAGCTCCTCGGAGTACCAGCCCTCCGAGCGGGTCCTGCCGATCACCTGCCGGTGCGCCCGCCCCCGGTGCGCGAAGTCGCGCATCGCGGCGGCGTCGCGCCACAGCGAGAACGTGCCCTGCCTGGCCAGCGGCCACTCGCCGACGCCGACCGAGGCCAGGCAGCCGTCCTGCTCCGCCAGGAGGCGGTCCACTCCCGGGACCGAGCGATAGAACGCCACCAGGCGGGCGGGCCGGATCGACGCGCGGGTCAGCACGGCGACGGGACCATCGGGATCGGGCCCATGTGTCCCTCCGGGGGAAAGGCCGGACGCGCCCCCGGGGGGAAGGCGGGGCGGGCTCGTGGGGAGGGGGCCGAACGGGGCCACCCCGTTCCAGCCGCCGCGCGAGGCGAGGGGAACCAGCCGTACGTGCCAGGACTCCCGCGCCGTGCTCCGCCAGCGCTCCGCCACCGGGGAGTCGCGCAGGAAGCGGTCCAGGTCCCGCTCGTCGCGCCACACCGCCAGCAGGGCCCAGCGGCGCAGGTCCGCGCCCATGCTCGTCGAGGCCCCGCGGCCGGAGCCGAGCAGCCGCCAGAACGTCAGCCCCGGCGTGCCTCTCAGCACCGGCCGATCGAACGCCATGTACCGCATAGCCCCCATATCCGCATATCTCATGAGATGGAAGGAAGCGATGGTTCCGCTGCTCGTCTCGGTCATCGGCGGCTACCTTCTCGGATCCGTGCCGGTCGCCGTGCTGGTCGCCCGCGCGCACGGGTTCGACCCCCGCGAGGTCGGCGACCGCAACCCCGGCTTCTGGAACGTCAGGCAGCGGCTCGGCTGGCGGGCCGCCGTGCCGGTCTTCGCGGGCGACACGCTCAAGGGCACGTTCGCCGGGCTGCTCGGCCTGTGGGCCGGCGGCGCGCACCTCACCTGGCCCGGCGGGGTGAGCGGCGACAGCGTGCTGCCGGTGTACCTGGCGGTGGCCGCCGCCATGGCCGGGCACGCCTGGCCGGTCTTCGCCGGGTTCAGGGGCGGCCGGTCGATCCTCGCCTTCGTGGGCGGCTTCGCCGTCATCTGCCCCCTGGGTTTCCTGCTCGGGGTGGCCGCCCTGGTCGCGGTGGCCCTGGTGACGCGGTCCTTCGCGATCGGGGCGCGCGCCGGCGTCTTCGGCATCCCGCTGTTCCAGCTGCTCTTCGCGCCGGTCACGTACGTGGCCGCGACCGGCCTGCTCATGTGCCTCATCGGGCTGCGCTTCGGCCAGGCGTCGCGGACCACCCGCCCGTCGTGACCGGACCCGGCCGCGCGTCCGTCGTGCCGGAGCCGAGCCGGGAGGCCGCCGTGGTGGCCGGATAGGCGCGGCCTCGCCAGTCGCGTACCGGGCGCAGCGTGACCTGTGTCAGCCGAAGGGCCGCCAGCGGGTCCAGCAGCGGGGAGAGCAGCACGCCCGGCCCCGGGCGCGTGTAGCTGCCGCGCAGCGCGCCCGCCAGCAGCAGACGCACGGCCAGCAGGCCCAGGTCGAGCCGGGTGGGGCGGCCGGTCACCAGCCGGAGCACGGGCAGCGCGGCGGCCAGCCAGACCACGGCCAGGTCGGCGGCCTGCCAGCCCGGCGCGGTGACGTCGCGCAGCGACAGCGACCGCCCCCACTCCCGCCACACCCCGGCGGCCGAGTCGTGCATGTCGACCTCCAGCAGGCCTCCGGCGTCCAGGAACCCCACGGCCCAGCCGTCCGCCGCCAGGGTCCTGGCCATCGCCACGTCGTCGGCCATGTGCCCGCGTACCCGCGCGAACCCGTGGGCGTCCAGCATCGCCGTGCGGCGGAAGGCCGTGCACTGGCCGTTGGCCATCGCCCGGTGCGGGGGCGGGGGAGTGGCCGGCCCGATCGGGCCGAAGCGGTAGACCAGCGTCGCGAGGAAGGAGGCGTGCAGCGCCTGCTCGGCCGCTCCCTCGCACACGAAACGGGGGCCCGCGCTCACCAGGTCGTACTCCTCCAGGGCCGCCGCGAGCGCGCCGAACAGCCCCGGCGCGGGCCGGGCGTCCGCGTCCAGGGTCACCACGATCTCGCCCACCGCCGCCTCGACGCCCTGCTGCAGCGCCCACTGCTTGCCGACCCAGCCCTCGGGGAGCGGCGCCCCCGTGACGACCTTCGCGCCGAGCCCGGACGCCAGCGATGCCGTACCGTCGCGCGACTCGTCGTCGACGACGAGCACCTCCGCGACGTCCGGATCGGCGAGCGCCGCCGACAGGCAGGGGCCCAGGC
Organism: Streptosporangium nanhuense; assembly: GCF_059358815.1. Taxonomy (NCBI): domain Bacteria; kingdom Bacillati; phylum Actinomycetota; class Actinomycetes; order Streptosporangiales; family Streptosporangiaceae; genus Streptosporangium; species Streptosporangium nanhuense. The sequence continues at coordinate 105,912 of NZ_JCADBG010000010.1, read as the reverse complement.
GGGCCTCCTCGTCGCGGGCCGGGATCACCACCGAGACGCGCGGCGACGCCGCCCGTACCGGGGCCAGCGCGGGCCGGCGACGCCGCCCCCTGGCCAGCCGCACCGCCACGGCCACCGCGGCGACGGCCTGCAGCGCGTTCAGGAGTCTCATCGTCGTGCCTCCGCGAGTCGTGTCCCCATGGGGGGTCGTGTCCTCTCCGGCCGGCCCGCGCCCACATGGCCCGGGTGGCCCGCACGGTCCGGGTGGTCCGGGTGGTCCGGGTGGTTCGGGGGCCGAGGTGGCCCGGCCGTCCGGCTCACCGGGTGGTCCCGGTCGGGCGGCGGCCCCGGGAACCGCTCGCACCCGAGAGGGCGGCGGGGAAGTCCTCCCGTACGAGCGAGGCGACGATGCGGGCGCCCATCGCGACCAGCGGAAGCCCGCCGCCGGGGTGCGCCGAACCGCCCACCAGGTACAGGCCGCGCCGGGGGCCCCGGTTGCCGGGGCGGCGGAAGGGCGCGAACCTGCCCGAGTAGGCGCCGCCGTAGATCGAGCCGCCCCACGCGCCGTACCGGTCGCGCAGGTCGGCGGGGGTGAACAGGTCCACGAAGCGCAGCCGCCCCGACAGGTCGTGCCCCCTGGAGGCCAGCCGGTCGAGCACCAGGTCCCGGTACGCCTCGGGCGACATCGGCCACCGGCCCGGGTCGCGGGCCGGGACGTTGACCAGCATGACCCAGTTCTCCGTGCCCGGCGGAGCCTGTGACGGGTCGTCCACGACCGAGCGGCCGATGTAGACGGTCGGGTCCTCCGGGGGCCTGCGCCGCCGGAAGATGTCGCCGAACTCCCGCTCGTAGTCGCCGGAGAAGACGATCGAGTGGTGCGCCATTCCCTCGGTCCTGCCCTCCACCCCGGCCAGCAGCAGGAACGCCGACGAGGAGGTGCCGAGCCCGGCGATGCGCCGCAGCCGCCGCCGGTCGGGCAGCAGCCGCCCGTACAGCGCCGCCGCGTCGGTGTTGGCGACCACGATGTCGGCGTGCCGGCGCTCTCCCGAGGCCAGCCGCACCCCCCTGACCCGCTCGCCGTCGGAGAGCACCCCGGCCACCTCCGCGCCCAGGACGACCTCCACCCCCGCCTTCTCCAGCATCAGGGTCAGGGCGTCGGCGATGCGGGGCAACCCGCCGGGGACGTACCAGCCGCCCTCGCCGTGCTCGATCGCCGGGACGCACCCCAGCGCGGCCGGGGCGCGGTACGGGCTGGAGCCCGCGTAGGTCGCGTAACGGCCGACGTACTGGCGCAGGCGCGGATCGGTGAAGAAGCGGCGTGCCAGGCCGTCGAGGGTACGGCCCGGCGCCACCGCCAGCAGGTCCGACAGGCGGGCCTCGGTGGGCGGCCGGGTGAGCGGGCCGGTGAAGAAGGTGCGGCGCGAGGCGTCGAAGCAGCCCCGCGCCCAGTCGTGGAAGGCCAGCCAGGCACGGCCCTCGCCGGGAGCGAGCCGGTCGACCTCGGTGGCCATCCGGGCCGGGTCGCGGTACGCCGCCAGCGTCGAGCCGTCGGCGAAGCGGTAGCGGCACAGCTCGTCGAGCTCCACCAGGTCGAGTTCCAGCCCGAGGTCGGTGAAGACGGCGGGCAGGGTCAGCAGGGAGGGGCCGATGGAGAAGGTGAAACCGTCCCTGGTGTGCTCGGCGAGCTTGCCGCCCAGCCGGGGGAGCCGCTCGTACAGGCGCACCTCGTGCCCCTGCCGGGCCAGCAGCAGCGCGGAGACCATGCCCCCGACGCCGCCGCCTATCACCGTTACCTCGGGCATCCGCTTTCCTTTCGGGGAGTTCCGGGGAGTGAGGTCGCCGTCATGCCCGGCCCGCCTCGCGAACCGGCCGCCCCCGGCGTCCGCGCCGCCAGGCGAGCAGGGTGAACGCTCCCATCGAGAGCCCCCCGGCCGTGGCCACCAGCGGGTCCGGCGGGACGAAGACGGCCGCGAATCCGACGGTCTCCATGACCGCCATCACCGTGTAGATCGACACCAGCCCGGCGCTCCAGGCGGCCGGCTCGGCCAGTACGAGCTCCAGCAGCGCCATGACCAGCAGGGAGACCACGAGCCAGCCCGCGAAGTTGCCGAGCGGAACGCCCCGGTAGGGGCCGGGGTCGTGCCAGACCCACAGGCCCAGCCGGATCATCTGCGGGTCCAGGAACAGGTCCCAGGCGGTGAGGGCCAGCGCTCCCGTGACGATCCGCGCCGCCCGGCTCACCGGCGCGACGGCGGCGGCGACCGCGTGGGCCGCCAGCCCCATGCCGCCCCACGCCAGCGCCACGATCACCGGCACCCCGCCGGGCGCGGGCCACAGAACGCCGGTGTAGTGGTAGTCGCCGAACGGCAGGCCCGTCCTGATCCCGATCCACTCGGCGGCGTACCCGGTCGCGACCACGGCCGCGAACGCCGCGACGACCCTGGCCGGGGGGTGGGTCGCGCAGGCGAACGCCAGCGCGCCCGCCGCGAGCAGCAGGACGACCACGCTGGTCAGCGTGATCGGCCGGGGCTGCAGCCCGGAGGCGACCTGCGCGACGACCATCGCGGCCAGCAGCGCCGCGCCGAGCACGCTCGCCACGCGCGCGCCCTGTCTCACCGGCGAAGGCCGCTCCCGCACCGCCCCGCGCCCGGGCCGTCCGCTGCTCACCTGTTGGCTGTGCCCCATGGACGGTCATTCGATCGGCCGGGCGCGGTCAGATTCACTTTGAGGTCACGATCTTTCACTTCGAGGCGAGGGCGGGTCCGCCGGGTGCGGGTCCGGGTCCGGTGTGGACGGTGTTCCCCGGTCCTCATGCCGGAAGGGTTTTCCCGCCTTCGCCCCGGCGGGCTGTTCCGCTCCCGTCCCGGGCGTCCGCACACCGTGACGTGTAACCGCCCTGCAAGGGCCGTGCATGCCCGGTGCGGTACAAACCTCTCACCACCTCGGGCACCCGCCTCCCGCGCCCGGTTGAAAGGACGACCCAGCATGCGCACGACACGCTCCACGACCTCCGGGTGGGACGACCACGAGACGCTCCACGGCTTCGGGCAGGTGGCGGTGGGCGCGGTGCGCGGTTTCGGCTCGTGGGCGTGGGTCCTCGCGGCGGCCCCGATCGCGCTGGCGCTGGCGCTGGTGGTGGTGTTCTCCGTGGGGAACATCGGGGAGGCGCCCGAGCAGACCGTCTTCCCCGGGATCCGCAGCCTCTCCGTGGACACCGACCACGGGAACGTGGAGGTCGTCGGCGCCGACGTCACCGACGTCCGCGTGACGCGCCGCCACCACGGGGACGCCCCGCGCGGCGAGTCGTCGGGAGGCGGTTCCCTCACCGTCGGCCTCCTGTGCGACGAGGGTTTCGTCTGCACGACGATCCGCGACACGCCGCGGGACCGTACCGACTACTCCTTCGTCGTCCCGGCGGGCATCGACGTCACCGTCCACAGCCGCAACGGCGACGTCGTCCTGCGCGGGCTCACCGGGAAGGTCGTCACCCGTCCGGGCAACGGCTCGATCACCCGCCAGGACGCCCGGAACCGGTAGGTCCTACCAGAGGCTCCCTCGCGGGTGAAGGCCCGCCAGGTAACCGGCAGGGGCTCGTCGTGAGCCGCGCCGCCGTCCCCGCCCCCGCTCCCGGGCGGGATCTCTGATGATTCTCTGATCTGCGCTGTCTAGCTTCGTGACGAGCGACATACCGGTTGTACGACGACGTGCCGTTTCAGACGAGTCCGAAGGCCCGCCGCAAGGTCCCGGACACGTCTTGGAAGAGATCCGGAACCGCGAGGACGCCGCGCCGACCCGCGTGAGACCAGAGGAGCCGACCATGAGTGGTCCCGCCGAACCGCCGTTCCCGCACTCCTTTCTCGAAGCGCTGCGGAGCTCGCCCGGCGACCCGGCCTTCGAGCAGGGGGACAGGCTCGTCTCACGGGGTGAGCTGCTGGAGACCATCCGGCGGCTGGCGGGGGCGATGCGCGATGCCGGGCTGGGCCCGGGCCGGGCCGTCGCCGTCCGCACGGCCGTCTCCCCCGAGGCGTTCGCCGCCCACATGGCCGCCCACGCGCTGGGCTGCCGGGTCGTGGGCGTGCGGCCCGGCTACCCGGAGGGGCACCTCGCCCACGTGCTGGGGATGGACGTCGACGCCCTCCTCGTCGACCGGTCCACCGTGACGCCGGAGCTGCTCCGGGCCGCCGGGCCCGTCACGCTGCTGTCGCTCGGTCCGTGTCCCTCGCCGATGCCGGCGTCGGCGATCGACCTGCTCGCCCACACCGGCACCGGCGAGGGGCGGCCCCTCGTCCTGGCGGCCCGCCCGGACGACGTGGCCGTCCTGACCTTCACCAGCGGCAGCACCGGCCGCCCCAAGGGCTGCGCGATCACCTACCGCGCGCTCGGCGAGCACTGGTCGTGGCAGCCCCGCCTGTGGTCCCCGCTCACGGAGGAGCTCGCCGCGGGCTTCGGGCGCTACCTGCTGTTCGGCACCCTGGCGAGCATGGTGATCATGGATTTCCTGGCGCTGTGCCTGCTGGGCGGCGGCACCGCGGTGATCCCCGAGGACGACGGGCGGCCCCTGTTCCCGTACGCGATCGAACGTCACCGGATCACCGGCTCCATCGTGACCGTGCCGCGGCTGTGCCAGATGCTCGACCTGCTCAGAAAGGAGCCGGTCGACGTCGGCCGCCTGCGCGCGCTGATGGTCTCCGGGTCGCCGCTCGGCCCGGGGCGCCTGGTGGAGGCGGTGGAGCGGCTCGGTCCCGTGGTCTACCAGGGGTACGGGCAGACCGAGGCGGGCCTGATCTCGGTGCTCACCCCCCGGGACATCGCCGAATGCCCGGACGGCGTCCTGTCCTCGGTCGGGCGGCCGTTCACGGGCGTCGAGATCAGCGTGCGCGACGAGGAGGACCGCGAGGTGGCCGTGGGGGACACCGGTGAGGTCCACGTGCGCAGCCCGTACCTGATGTCGGGTTACTGGGGGAGTCCGGAGGAGACCCGCGACACCCTGCGGGACGGCCGGGTGCGCACCCGGGACCTCGGGCACCTGGACAAGGAGGGCTTCCTGCACCTCGCCGGCCGCACCCGCGACGTGATCATCGTCAACGCGATCGTGGTGTACGCGGGAGCCGTCGAGCGGGTGCTGAGCGGCCACCCCGACGTCGCCGAGGCGTACGTGGCTGGGGCCCCGGACGAGCTGACGGGAGAGGCCGTCCACGCGTTCGTCGTACCGGCCGAGGGCGCGGACCCGGACTGCGAAGCGCTGGCCGCGCTGGTGGGCACCGAGCTCGGGGAGGGCAGCGTCCCCTGGACGATCACGATCCTGCCCTCCGTCCCGGTCGCCGCGAGCGGCAAGCCCGACAAGCGCGCGCTGCTGGAACTGCTCGACCGGCGGCCTCTCTGATCGTTCTCTGAGAATTCCCCGCCAACACTGGGGACGTCCGTTCGACCAGATCGCTGTGACGGAGGTGTCCGTGCCGGACAACGCCCTGGACTACGTGGTGATCGGTGCCGGCCCCGCGGGGCTGCAACTGGGGTACTTCCTCGAAAAGGCGGGGCGGGACTACCTGATCCTGGAGGCGGGCCCCGCGCCGGGCACCTTCTTCCGGACCTTCCCGCGCCACCGGCAGCTCATCTCGATCAACAAGAGGTACACCGGGTCGGACGATCCGGAGCTCAACCTGCGGATGGACTGGAACTCGTTGCTGTCGGACGATCCGGGCCTGCTGTTCACCCGCTACAGCGACCGCTACTTCCCCGAGGCCGACGACATGGTCCGCTATCTCGCCGACTTCGCCGAGGCCTGCGGCCTGCGCGTCACCTACGACGCCCGCGTCTCCCAGGTCACCCGCGCCCCCGGTACGGGCCACTTCCTGGTGACCGACGAGCGCGGGCGGACCCACGAGGCCAGGCGGCTGGTCGTCGCGACCGGGGTGAGCCGGCCCAACGTCCCGCCGATACCGGGCATAGAGACGGCCGAACCCTACGGCACCTTCGCCGCCGACCCGTCCGGATTCGTGAACCAGCGGGTGCTCGTCATCGGCAAGGGCAACTCGGCTTTCGAGACGGCCGACAGCCTGGTCGAGACGGCCGCGGTGATCCACGTCGCCGGGCCGAACTCCATCAGGCTGGCGTGGCGCACCCACTTCGTCGGGAACCTGCGCGCGGTCAACAACAACTTCCTCGACACCTACCAGCTCAAGTCCCAGAACGCGGTGCTGGACGGCGACGTCAGGCGGATCGAGCGCCAGGCCGACGGCTCGTACCTGGTGACGGTGAGCTTCGTCCGCGCCGACGAGGTCACCAAGGACATCCCGTACGACAGGGTCGTCGTCTGCACCGGCTTCCGGATCGACGCCTCGATCTTCTCCGACGAGTGCCGTCCGGATCTGACGATCCGCGACAGGTTCCCCGCGCTCACCCCCGCCTACGAGTCGGTCAACGTGCCCGACCTGTACTTCGCCGGGACCGTGACGCAGTCCCGCGACTTCAAGCGCGGCACCAGCGGGTTCATCCACGGCTTCCGGTACGGCACCCGGGCGCTGCACCGCCTCCTGGAGAGCAGGTACCACGGCGCCGAATGGCCCGGCCACGAGCTTCCGGCCGATCCGGAGGCGCTCGCGGCGGCGGTGCTCGAACGCGTCAACCGCAGTTCGGCGCTGTGGCAGCAGTTCGGGCTGCTGGGCGACGTCATCGTCCTCGACGGCCACGGCGGGGCGCGCTACCTGGAGGAGCTGCCGGTCGACCTGGAGGGCCCGCCGATCGGCGACGGCGGCCACTTCACGATCACGCTGGAGTACGGGCCGGAGCACGACAAGGTCGATCCCTTCGACATCGGGGTGGGCCGGATCCGGCAGAACGACGCCGAGCGCGCCGCCGAGGGCCACTACCTGCACCCGGTGGTGCGGTACCACCGGCCCGGCGCGCCGCCGGCCGTTCACCACGTCACCGAGAACCTGGAGAACGAGTGGACCTCCCCGGAGACCCACGTCGAGCCGCTCCGCGCCTTCTTCGCCCGCCAGGCCGCCTCGATCCCGGCGTGATGGACACGAGGACACGAGCGGCCCCGGAGACCTCGGCGGTTCCGGCGGCGGCCCCGCGGACCCCGCGCGAGTTCGAGGCCGCGGCCCGCGCGCGCCTCGCCCCGGAGCACTACGACTACTTCGCCGGCGGGGCGGGGGACGAGGTCACCGTACGGGCCAACGAGGCCGCGTTCGGGAGGCTCTCCCTGCTGCCGAGGGTGCTGCGCGGCGCGGGGAGACCCCGGACGGACGTCGCCCTGCCCGGCGGCCGGGCGGCCGTGCCCGTGCTGGTGGCGCCGACCGCGTTCCACCGGCTCGCCGACCCCGAGGGCGAGCGGGCCACCGCGCGGGCGGCGGCCGCCACCGGGACGATCATGATCGTGAGCATGGCCTCCACCGTCGCCGTCGGGGACGTGGCCGCGGCGGCGCCCGGGGCGACCCTGTGGTTCCAGCTCTACGTCCAGCCCGACATGGCCTTCACCGAGACGCTCGTGCGGCGCGCCGAGGCGGCCGGGTGCCGGGCGCTGGTCGTCACGGTGGACTCACCGGCCCGCGGCCTGCGGGACCGGGAGCGGCACCACGGCTTCCATGACCTGCCCGAGGGGATGGCCTGCGAGAACCTGCGCGACGGCGAGCGGGTACGGCCGATCGTCATGTCGCCGGAGATCTCCTGGGAGCACATCGGCCTGCTCCGGGAGATGACGGCGCTCCCGATCGTCCTCAAGGGCGTGGCGCATCCCGCCGACGCGCGCCTGGCACTCGGCCACGGTGTCTCGGGACTGCTGGTGTCCAACCACGGTGGCCGCCAGCTCGACACGGTCCCCGCCGCCGTCGACCTGCTGCCGGAGATCGTGGCCGCCGTCGGAGGAGCCGTCCCGGTGCTGATGGACGGAGGCGTCCGGCGCGGCACCGACGTCCTGAAGGCGATGGCGCTGGGCGCCCGCGCGGTCGCGGTCGGCCGTCCGGTGATCTGGGGCCTGGCCGCGGACGGCGAGCGCGGCGTGACCCGCGTGCTCGACCTGCTCCGCTCGGAGGTCGAGCACGCGCTCACCCTGTGCGGCTGCGCGTCGGTCGACGACCTCGACCCGGGCATGGTGCGACGGTCATGCCGGTGACCGCGCCGGTCAGGGCGGCGGCGGTCGCGGTCGCCGCCGCGACCGTGCTGAGCCTGCCCCGATGGCTCCCCGCCAGGATCGTGGCGTTGCGGTCGCGGGTCTTCGCCCGGGTCAACGGCGAGGAGGGGATCACCGTCCCCGGAGACCTGGTCGGCGTCGAGAGGTTCAGGGAGATCTACTCCCACCCGGCGGCCGGCGGGCGGAGCAGGGGGGCCGCGCTGTCGGACCTGTTCTGGTACTGGCTGTCGCCGGGTGCCGAGATGCACCAGGAACACATCGAGGCGGGGGAGCGGTACGACGCGGTCGCCCGCGCCACGCGCGGCTTCCTCTCCGTGCCGCGCGTGGAGGCCGAGGAGCTCACCCGCCGCTGTGTGACCCGGGCGCTGCGGGACAAGGTGGGAGACAAGGTGGGTCTGGTCCGGCTGCGCGACCTGATGATGCCGGTCTGGGCGGAGTTCTACTACGAGCTCGTCTTCGGCGAGCCGTGCCCGCGGGTGGCGCGTGACCTGATCGTGGGCAACGCCGACGACGTCGTCACCGCGCTCAAGTGCTGCGGGCTGCGGCACATGGACCGGCGCGACCGGCTGACCCGGCATCTCGTCGGCCTGCTGCCCAAGGTGCGGGACCGGCTCCCGGCGGGGTTGTCGGACCGGGAGCAGGCCCTCTACCTGCAGGGAGCCTTCTTCAACACCGCGGTCGTCCAGATGTCGGAGGCGATGGCCCACCTGCTGATGGTCCTCGCCCAGCACCCGGACGCCCAGGCCGGGGTGCTCGCGGGCGACGAGCGGGGCGACGACGGCCACCTCGACCGCGTCATCTCCGAGACGCTGCGGCTCTACCCGCTCTTCGGTGTCGCCCACCGCGTCACCACCGATGACATCCTTCTCGACGAGCGCACGACGATCCCGGCGGGCTCGGTGCTGTGCTTCGACTACCCCGCCTTCCACCGCGAGGGCTTCGCCGACCCCGGCCGTTTCGATCCCGGCCGTTTCGGCACGGACCGCTCGCACTCGAACTACTCGCACCTGGACCGTTCAGGCCAGGCTCGCCCGGAGTCTGACCGTTCGTTCCAGGCCCGCCCTGAGCCCGACCGTTCGTTCCAGGCCCGCTCGGAGTCTGACCGTTCGTTCCAGGCCCGCTCGGAGTCTGACCGTTCGTTCCAGGCCCGCCCGGAGCCCGACCGATCCGGCTGGGACGCCCCCGGCCGTCCTGCTTTCGACCCTCCCGCCTCCGACCGCCCGGCACCCGGCTGTCCCGCCTCCGGCCGTCCCGTCTCCGGCCGTCCCGCCTCCGGCCGTCCTGCCCATGACCCTCCTGCCCCCGGCCCTCCGGCCTCCGACCGGCCCCGCCCGGGCCGGCACGCGGTCAGGGAGCTCAACCACATCCCGTTCGGCGTCGCCGCCAACCGCCCCTGCCCCGCCTGGCGCCTGGCGCCGATCACCATGCGGGTCGCGGCGCGGGAGATCCTGCGCGCGTACGCCCTCGACTCCTCCGCCTCCCACACCCGGTCGATGCCCAACCGGGGACCGTGCCTGCTCGTTCCGCGGGGCGTCCCCAAGGGGGCGGCCCATCGGGCGACGCTGCGGTTCGTGCGGTTCCGCGACCGCTGGGAGGACGTCTGGCGCAGCCTCGTGCAGCTCGTCCTCGGCACCTACATGGTCTGGGACGCGCGCAGGCAGCGGCTGTGCGAGCGCCACTTCGCGGAGGCCGACCGTTCGGCCGCCGCGGGGAGCAGATGATCGTCCGGACCACGAGCGGAGAAACGGTTATGCCCACCCTGGCACAGGTCACCGCCGGTGACCCGAACCTCGAACTGATCCTCAAGGTCCTGCCCGCCCTGGTCGTCATCCTGCTGGCCGCGGCGATCTGCGGCCGGCTGGCGCTCATGATGATGCAACCGCGCGTCCTCGGCGAGATGGTCGCCGGCGTCCTCCTCGGGCCGACGCTGTTCGGCCAGCTGTTCCCCGAGGCCCAGGCGGCCGTGTTCCCCGCCGAGGTCAGGCCGGTCCTGTACGTGCTGAGCACCATCGGGCTGACGCTGTACATGTTCCTGGTCGGCGCCGGGCTGGACCACGGCGCGTCGCCGCCCGGAGAGGGCCGCCGGGCGGCGACGCTGGCGTTCTCCGGCATCGTCCCCTCCCTGATCCTCGGCTCCTGCGTCGGTCTGCTCCTGTGGGACATGCTCTCCCGTCCCGACGTCAGCCGGTGGGAGTTCGCCCTGTTCGTCGGGGGAGCGCTGTCGCTGACCGCCTTCCCCATGCTGGCCAGGATCCTGTACGAGCGGGGGCTGGAGAACTCCCCCCTCGGGAAGCTGACCCTGGTGGCGGCCGCCATCGACGACGCCCTCGCCTGGTGCATCCTCGCCGTGCTGTCGGCGATGCACCTCGACGCCGGTCCCGGCGACGCGGTGCGCACCATCGCCCTGACGGCGCTGTTCGCGGTGGTGATGCTGAAGGTGGTCGCGCCGCTGCTGCGGCCCCTGGGCGAGGGCGTCGCGCGGACCGGCCGGATCGGCCCCGGCGCCATGTACGTCGTCGTCCTCGTCCCCCTCACGGCGGGCTGGCTCACCGACTGGATCGGGGTCTACGCGGTCTTCGGCGGCTTCCTCGCCGGGCTGGCGATGCCCCGCGACCCGGCGTTCCGCAAGGCGTTGCACGGCCGCATGATGGACGTCGTCTCGACGCTGCTGCTGCCGGTCTTCTTCACCTTCTCCGGCCTGAACACCCACCTCGACGGCATCGCCGGCGGTCCCATGCTCCTGGCGTTCGCCGCGATCCTGACCGCGGGTTTCTGCGGGAAGTACTTCGGCTGCTCGCTGTCGATGCGGGCCCTGGGATTCGGCTGGCGCGAGTCCTACGCGGTGGGGGCGCTCATGAACGCCCGAGGGCTGATGATCCTCATCTTCATCAACATCGGCCTGGCGCAGGGCATGATCACGCAGGAGCTCTTCGCCATCCTCGTGCTCGTGGCCATCATCACCACCGCGGGAGCCCTGCCGCTGTACAAACTGGCGCTGCCGGAGCGTTACGAACGCGCCCACGAATCCGGGCCCACCGGCCCGGACACACGTTCTCTGGAGGAAAAGGCCGAGAAATCCCATTCCTCGTGACCGCTCGAATACGTCGAAAGCCCTGAACGCAGTGCGAATACCGCTTTGTGGTCGATCGAATACGCTGCGAGCATTGCCGTGTAACTTTCAATTATTCTGGTAACTCTGGTAATTCGGCGGGAGGAATGCCACGGTTGTTTTGTGGCTGTGACATCGGGGACATCCGGCCCGCCCGCTCGACGGCTGCTCCTCGTCGAGGACGACCGCGAGCTCGGGCACATGCTGTTCGGGTTGTTCACCGAGCAGGGATACACGGTCGACCTGGCCCTGGAGGGGCAGCGCGGCCTGCACCTGGGCCTGAGCCGCCCGTACGACGCGATGATCGTCGACCGGGGCCTCCCGGCGGTCGACGGCATCGAGCTGCTGACACGGCTGCGCCGCCGGGCCGTCACCGTGCCGGTGCTCATGCTGACCGCCTTCGGCACGGTCGCCGACCGGGTCGCCGGGCTCGACGCGGGCGCCGAGGACTACCTGGTCAAGCCGTTCGAGATCGACGAGCTGCTGGCCAGGGTGCGGGCACTGCTCCGCAGGAACCTCGACCACGCCAGGCTGCTGCCGCTCGGCGCGGGCTGGCTGGACTCCGATTCCAACGTCGTGGGGCTGCCGACCGGCGAGCAGGTGACGCTCTCGGGGCAGGAGGGCCGGCTGCTGCGCGCGCTGGCGACCCGCCCGCGGCAGGTGCACACGCGCGCCTCGCTGCGCCAGCGCGTCTTCGACGGCGCCCGGACGGAGTCGATCGTGGACACCTACGTCTACTACCTGCGCAACAAGCTGGGGGCGGACGTCGTGCGCACCGTGCGGGGCGTGGGATACCGCCTGGGCGGGCTGTGAGGAGGCCCCCTTCCCACGAGCAGGAGCGTCACCTGCTGCTCCGGGCCCGCCGCCGGATCACCGCGCAGGTGGCGGGCGCGATCTCCGTGATGCTCGGGCTCGTCGGGGTGATGGTGTACTGCGTCATCCTCAGCGACCAGGACGTCTCCGCGCGGCGCGACCTGGCCGTCGCGGCCCAGCGCGCGCTCCTCTCGCGGCCCCCGCCCTGCGTCTGGCTGTTCGAACTGCGGGACGGCACCGTGACGGGCTCTCCCGGCGCGCCGGCGGTGCTGCCGGTGCGCGCCGCGCTGCACCAGACCGCTGCCGGACGCGAGCCCCGGGTCGGCGTGGTCGAGATCGCCGGGCAGTCCTATCTCGTACGCACCCAGTGGCGGGGCGGCGTGGTGGTCCAGGCGGCGATGGACATGCGCCACCAGGCCGCGGAGCGGAACCGGCTGCTGCGCACGCTCGCCATCGCGGAGGTCACCGGCCTGATGGCCGCGCTGATGATCGGCCGGATCGTCGCCCGGGGGGCGATCGCGCCGCTGGGCGAGGCCCTGGTGCGCCAGCGCCGGTTCGCCGCGGACGTCAGCCACGAGCTGCGCACCCCGCTGACCCGCCTGCACATCCGCGCCCAGCTCGTCGCCCGGGGCGTGCGGCGGGGGACCGACCCGCTTCTCGTCGCGGACGAGGTCGACCGGCTGGTGAACGGCACCCGGCAGCTGGGGGACGTGGTCGAGGACCTGCTGCTGTCGGCCCAGTTCGGTCAGCTGCGCCGGCCGTTCGGCCCGGTCGACCTCGCCGCGCTGGCCGAGGAGCTCGCCCTGGCCGAGGCGGACCGGGCCGAGGCGCTCGGCGTGACGATCGAGGTACGGCGCCAGGGGCCGGGCGGCCACGTCGTGCGCGGGGCGCAGTCCGCGCTGCGCAGGGTGATCTCCGCGCTCCTCGACAACGCGCTCGCCCACACCGGTCCGGGCGGCCACATCCGGGTCGTCCTCTCCGGCGACCCGGGGACGGTACGGCTCGACGTCCGCGACGACGGCGTGGGCCTCGACCCCCGCGACGCCGAACGTCTCTTCACCCGGTTCGTCGGCGGGTCCCACAACGGGGGCCCGAGCCTGGGCCTCGGTCTCGCCCTCGTCCGCGAGGTGGTGGACGGCCACGGAGGGACCGTCACCGCGGACGGGCGCCCGGGAGCCGGGGCGGTGTTCACCGTCCGGCTCCCCGCGGATCCCGCCGGGGCGGCGCGCCCCCCGTACCTCCCGGAGCCCGCGAACCACCCGGCCGCGCAGTCGTGGGACCCGCGTGGCGGCCCCTACCCGGAGGACCGGGGTGTGCCCGGCCCCCCGGATGGGGTCCGCTCCGGTCCCGGGCCGGGGCCGTGACCCCGTACGGGTGCGCCGGCCGACGTCCGGCACTCCGCCAGGCCGAAGGGCCGAAGGGCCGGGGGGCGGGGGGCGGGGCGCGTCGTGCGGGGGCGTGTGGTTGGCTATGACCCCGTGGACGTCGCTCAAGTGCTGGGACTGCTCGGGGCCGGGACGCTGGCCGGGGTCGTCGGCACGGTGGTGAGCCTGGCGTCGATCGTCTCCTACCCGGCGCTGCTCGCCTTCGGCCTGCCGCCGCTGGCCGCGAACGTCACGAACACGGTGGCGCTGACCTTCCACGGGGTGGGCGCGGCGATCGGTTCGCGGCCCGAGCTCACCGGGCAGGGCGGCAGGGTCCTGCGGCTCGGCGTGACGACGCTGATCGGCGGGGCGGCGGGGTCGGCGCTGCTGCTGATGACCCCTTCCGACACGTTCGAGGCGATAGCGCCGTGGCTGATCGCGATCGCCGCGCTGCTGCTGCTCCGCCCGCCCAGGGCCGAGGGAGGGTTCGGCGGCGAGGACGGGTGGACGGCGCGCGCCGCGCTGTTCGGCGTCGCCGTCTACATCGGCTACTTCGGGGCCGCGGGCGGGATCCTCATGTTCGCGGTGCTCTCGGCCGTGCTCGACCAGGCGCCGGTCAGGGTCAACGCGATCAAGTCCGTCGTGTCCTCGCTGGCGAACGCGGCGTCCACGGTCGCCTTCGCCCTCTTCGGCCCGGTGCAGTGGTCGGCGGTGGCGCCGCTCGCGCTGGGATTCTTCCTGGGCGGCCTGCTCGGCCCGCCGATCGCCCGCCGCCTGTCCGGCCGGGCCCTCCGCTTCGGCGCCGCCGCCTGCGGCCTGCTCGTCGCGATCAAACTCGGCTTCGACGCCTACGCCTGAGCCGCCCGCGGGGGCTCACGCGGTGCGGGCCCTCTCGACCGCCTTCAGCCGCTCGCGGGCAGGCGGTCGAGCGTACGGGTGAGGGCGGCGCGGCCGGTGCGCAGGGCGGCGGCCGGGTCGGTCCCGGCCGGTCCCTGCCAGCGGAGATAGACCATGGTGGAACCGTGGCGCACCGCCACGGCGACGTGCGCCACGGAGTCGCGATGGGTGGGCCGGGGCGGCGGGTCAGGATGCCGTACGGCGAGGGTCTCGATCTCGCCCGTCCAGGGCCCCCTGGTGAAGGGGGCGAGGCGGGGGCCGACGCTGTAGGACCTCGGGTCCTCGGAGTCGCACGGCTTCTTGTCGTTCTCCGCTGAATAGCCTGTCCCTCCCCAGACGAGCGGTCGGACGCGTGCCTCTTCGGCGCTCCGCTCGTCGTCCAGGAACAGTACGTCTTCGCGGACGGAGACCTCACCGATCAGGCGGCGCGTGACGGCCGGAGCGCCGCCGTACACGTTGTTGTCGGAATGCGACGAGCAGATCAGGTCATGAGTGAGACCAATAGGGTCGGGCCACGGCTTCATGTCCTTGCCGTAGGCGGAGGGCGGGGGCAGGGCCGCGGCCATCGCGGCCGAGGCCGCCCGCGAGCCAGCGCCGGTCGGTGCGGGCACGGCGAGGGTGGTGGAGGCGCCTCCCACGGCGGCCAGCACGGACGCCGCCACGGCGGTGCCCACGTGCAGCGGTTGCGAGCCTGGTTCGCCGCCCGCCTCGAACGGCCAGGCCCACGAGACCTCGGCCAGCAGCGCGCCACGGGTGGCCACGATCGTCGCGCCGGCGCCCGAGTCTCCGTCCTCGGTGAAGTACTCCGTGGTGACCAGGGCCCGCAGCCCGCGCCATCCCCCGCGGTCGAAGTCGCCCACGCCGCTGATCGCGTAGTGGCGACGGTCACACTTCTCGGCGCCACGCCGGGTCGCCGAGATCAGGCGGCTCGCCTGATCGGGCGAGGTGATCCAGAACCGCACCTCCAATGGCTCGGGCACCTCCGGAGCGTGCAACCAGGCGGTGTAGGCGGGCACGCCCTCAGGGGGCAGCCGTGCCTCGACGCCCCGCTCCCGCTCCGGCCAGCACCAGTGCAGGAGGGGGGTGTCCAGGTTCGTGGCCATGGGGGCGAAGGTGATGTCCGCCATCGGGCTTTCGAAGACGTCGTCGTCCAGGCGGCCCCGCAGCCGCTCGGCGATCTCCTCCACGGAGATCGCCGCGTTCGCGGGCGTCGGCAGCGCGGGCATTCTCAACTGGTCGAAGCCGCCGAGGACGAACAGCAGGGTGACGGCCGCGGCCGCGACGCGCAGGCCATGCCGCCCGGAAAGATCCACAAGGGACATGGTGCCGTACGACTCTCCCCGGCGGGGCTGGACGGTGCGTCCGGCGGTGGCGGGATCACCACGGCCGAGGTGCTCTCGCGCGCACTCCCTTGGAATCGCGGGGCTTCCCTGCCGTGCCCGGGGAACCCCGTGTGAGCATGGGACGGGCCATGGACAGGCCATGGACAGGCCATGGTGCCCGACCCTTGACATCGGGATTTCCTGAGGTCACGCTGTTGCGTATAGCGCCGCCCGTTCCGTCTTACGAAACTGGGGTTTGTTGCGATGATCCCTGCCTGTCCTCTCGCGGCCCTGCCGCCGGGCGAGGCCCACCGGCTCGACGCCGACCCGCCCATCGCCGTCTTCCACACCGAGGACGGCGAGATCTACGCCGTCGACGACACCTGCACCCACCAGGACGCCTCCCTCTCCGACGGGTGGCTGGAGGGCTGCGAGATCGAGTGCCCGCTGCACTCGTCGAGTTTCGACCTGCGGACGGGGCGGCCGAGCTCTCCTCCCGCCAAGCTGCCGCTGCGCACCCACCGGGTGGTGGTCGAGGACGGCACCGTCTACGTCATCCCCTCCGAGGAGCCCCCGAACCTGCCGCCCGGCGTCCGCGCGGGCACCGCGTAGGACCGCGTGAAGAGGAGCGATCGTGACCGCGAGAAGCCTGCCCCCCAGCGTGATCGCCACCCTGCCCGGCGGCTACTACACCGACGAGAACATCTTCGCCCTGGAGGAGGCACGCGTCTTCGAGACGATGTGGTTCTGCGTCGCCCGCGCGTCCGATCTTGACAAGCCGGGGGCCTTCAGGACCGTCCAGGTGGGCCGCGAGAGCGTCCTCGTCACCCGGGCCAGGGACGACTCGATCCGGGCCTTCCTCAACGTGTGCCGCCACCGGGGCGCCCGGATACGGACCGAGGAGTCCGGGGAGGTCAAGCGGTCCTTCCAGTGCCCGTACCACGCGTGGACCTACGACCTCGAGGGCAAGCTGATCGCCGCCCCGAACCTCACCAAGATGCCCGACATCGACCGGGTGGAGTACGGGCTGATCAACGTCCACGTGCGCGAGTGGATCGGGTACGTGTGGGTGTGCCTGGCCGACGAGCCGCCGTCGTTCGAGGCGGACGTGATCGCCGAGGCGACGCACAGGCTGGGCGACGAGCGGTCCATCGAGAACTACGACATCGCCGGCCTCCGGGTGGGCCGCAGGATCGTCTACGACGTGAAGGCCAACTGGAAGCTCATCGTCGAGAACTTCATGGAGTGCTACCACTGCGCCACCATCCACCCCGAGCTCACCGAGGTGCTGCCGGAGTTCGCCGACGGGTACGCGGCGCAGTCCTTCGTCGGGCACGGCGCCGAGTTCGGCGAGGAGATCCGGGGGTTCACCGTCGACGGCTCCGAGGGGGTGGACCGCATCCCGGGGGTCGGCGAGGACCAGGACCGCCGCTACTACGCGATCACCATCAAGCCGCAGGTCTTCGTCAACCTGGTGCCCGACCACGTGATCCTGCACCGGATGTTCCCGCTGGCGGCCGACCGGACGATCGTGGAGTGCGACTGGCTCTTCCTCGGCGACGTCGTGGACTCGGGCAGGGACCTCGGCCCGTCCGTCGAGCTCTTCCACCGCGTCAACGTGCAGGATTTCGAGGCCTGTGAGCGCTGCCAGCCCGCGATGAACTCACGGGCGTACGCTCAAGGTGGGGTCCTGGTGCCCAGCGAGCACCACATCGGGGCCTTCCACGACTGGGTGCTCGGCAGGCTGGGAACCGGCCCGAGCTGAGCGCCTGTAGTGTGCGCTCAAGGGTGATCGGCCGGAAGGAGACGCGAGGATGGCCAGGAAGGCTCCGCGCGACGACGTCAACGAGGACGGCCTGGAGGTCGGTCCGCCCAAGGAGTGGGCCGCGGGCATCCCGGGGGTCACCCGGTCGCTGAGAGCCGCGAACGCCCAGATGGGCGTCGGCCGCACCCTGCGCACCCTGGCCGTGGTCAACCAGAAGGAGGGCTTCGACTGCCCCGGCTGCGCCTGGCCCGAGGGCGGGCACCGCAGCCCGGCCGAGTTCTGCGAGAACGGCGCCAAGGCGGTGGCCGAGGAGGCCACCGTCCGCCGGGTCACCCGTGACTTCTTCGCCGGGCACACCGTGGACGACCTGGCCCGCCACACCGACTACTGGCTCGGCCAGCAGGGACGGCTCACCGAGCCGATGCACCGGCCCGAGGGCTCCGACCACTACGTGCCGGTGACCTGGGACGACGCGTTCGCGATCATCGCTCGCGAGCTGCGCGCCCTCGACAGCCCCGAAGAGGCGCTGTTCTACACCTCCGGCCGCACCTCCAACGAGGCCGCGTTCGCCTACCAGCTGCTGGTGCGCAGGTTCGGCACCAACAACCTGCCCGACTGCTCCAACATGTGCCATGAGTCCAGTGGCTCGGCGCTCAACGAGACGCTCGGCATCGGCAAGGGCACGGTCTCGCTGGAGGACCTCTACCAGGCCGACCTCATCTTCGTGGTCGGCCAGAACCCCGGCACCAACCACCCGCGCATGCTGTCGGCGCTGGAGCGGGCCAAGCGCGGCGGCGCCCGGATCGTCGCGGTCAACCCGCTGCCCGAGGCCGGGCTGCTCCGCTTCAAGAACCCGCAGAAGGCCTCCGGGCTGGTGGGCAGGGGCAGCACGCTGGCCGACCGCTTCCTGCAGATCCGCCTCAACGGCGACCTCGCGCTCTTCCAGGCCATGTCGCTGCTCCTGCTCGAAGCCGAGGACGCCGCCCCCGGTACCGTGGTCGACCGCGCCTTCGTCGAGACCCACACCCACGGCTTCGACAAGTGGGCCGAGGACCTGCGCTCCCTGGACTGGGCGGAGGTGGAGGAGGCGACCGGGCTGGACCGCCCGGCCGTCGAGGACGCCGTACGGGAGGTGCTCGGCGCGAAGTCGGTCATCGTCTGCTGGGCGATGGGGCTCACCCAGCACAAGAACTCCGTCGCCACCATCAGGGAGATCGTCAACTTCCTGCTGCTGCGCGGCAACGTGGGCCGCCCGGGGGCGGGGGTGTGCCCGGTCCGGGGCCACTCCAACGTCCAGGGCGACCGCACCATGGGCATCTACGAGAGGCCGCCGGCCTGGTTCCTCGACGCGCTGCGCGAGGAGTTCGGCTTCGAGCCGCCCCGTGACCACGGCTTCGACACCGTGGAGGCGATCCGCGCCCTGCGGTCGGAGCGGGCGAAGGTCTTCGTCGCGATGGGCGGCAACTTCGTGGCCGCCACCCCCGACACGGCGGTGACCGAGAAGGCGATGCGCCGGGCCCGGCTCACGGTGCAGGTCTCGACCAAGCTCAACCGCTCCCACGCCGTGTGCGGGCGGGAGGCGCTCATCCTCCCCACGCTGGGACGCACCGAACGCGACGTCGCGCCCGGCGGCCGCGCGGGCCGCTTCGTCACGGTCGAGGACTCCATGGGCATGGTCCACGCCTCGCGGGGCAACCTGCCGCCCGCCTCCGGCGACCTGCTCTCCGAGGTCGACATCGTCCGCCGCCTGGCGACGGAGCTGTTCGGCGACGACCCGCACGTGCCCTGGGAGCAGTTCGCCGACTACGACGTGATCCGCCACCGCATCTCCCGGGTGGTCCCCGGGTTCGAGGACTTCAACGTGCGCGCCCGCCTCTCGGGCGGTTTCACGCTGCCCAACGCCCCCCGAGACGAGCGCCGCTTCCCGACCGCGACGGGCAGGGCCAACTTCACCGTCAACCACCTGGAGGTGCTGCGGGTCCCGCCGGGGCGGCTGCTGCTGCAGACGGTCCGCAGCCACGACCAGTACAACACCACGATCTACGGCATGGACGACCGCTACCGGGGCATCCGCAACGGCCGCCGGGTGGTCTTCGTGCACGCCGACGACCTGGCCGAACGGGGCCTGGCCGACGGCGACATGGTGGACCTGGTCAGCGAGTGGCCCGACGGCGAGCGCAGGGCGGAGTCCTTCCGCGCGGTCGCCTACCCCACCGCCCGGGGCTGCTGTGCCGCGTACTTCCCCGAGACCAACGTGCTGGTGCCGCTCGACTCGGTCGCGGAGACCTCCAACACCCCCACTTCCAAGAGCGTGGTGGTCAGGCTGGTCAAGCGCGTCACGGACGGCTCCTGAGACGCGGACCCGCGGCCGACGCCGACCCCGTCGGCCGCGGGTCCGGCGTCTCGCTCACGAGCCCGGCATCTCGCCCGCGGCGTCCGCGACGTGTTCGCCGGGCGCGGCAGCACCCTGAAGTTCCTCAGCTCGGCGAACCTGCTCGCGTGGACCTATCGCGGGGAGTACCGGGCCGGCTGGGCGTTCGAGTGCCCGGACATCTACCAACTGCCCTGCCGTACGGCGACAGCGTCAACGGCCGCCGGCTCCAGGTGTGGGACTGCGTCGGCGGCCCGAACCAGTCGTGGGGCTATCCGGTGTAGACGAGTTCCGCGCCACCCCGGCACGGGCGCTCCTGTGCCGGGGTGACGGAGGTCGTGGAGGGTGTCCGTCAAGCCACGCGGGACGCCGGTGCGCTCCAGGTGTTGCACGCGGCAGGGGACGCGCCGCTGAAACCCCGCTGCAGCCAGGCGGCCCGGTTCTTGCCCGTGCCGTGACTGCGCTCCTTGTTGACCCTCTCATCGCCACTGAGCCGGTAGTGCTCCACGAGCTCCTTCCAGTTCTCGTCCCGGTAGTCCTGCGAGGCCCAGACGCTTGCCATGAACACCGCTCCCAGGCAGTCGGCCTGCAACTCCAGGCGACGGCTTTGGGCCAGCGCGTGCGTCCTGGTAGGAGCAGGCATTTCGTGGTAGGCCGCCGATATGCCGGTGAGGTTCTGCACGTGGTGGGCGTACTCGTGCGCCATCAGATGCAGCATCACCGGATCGGCCGGCGCTGCGATGGCATAGTCGCTGATCTTGATGACCATTCGCTGTTCCTTGGTGCAGTAACGGCCGGTGTGGTACCTGCCCCACGCCGACCCGCACGCGCGGCCGGGCTTGGTCATGAACTGGATCGCCGGCTTCCTGAACGCCAGGCCCGTCTTCTTCAACTGCTTGGACCACGAGGCGTTCAAACAGCCGAACACCGCCGTCAGATGCTTCTTCGCGGCGGTGACGCTGCCGGAACCTTCGGGGTGCCGGTTGCAGGGCAGGGTCAGCTTGCCGCTGCGGTACAGCGGATTATGGGTCAACGCTTTGGTGCCGGTGGGCACCGGCGCGCCGGCCCCGAGGCCGGTGGTGGCGCCTGCGTGGGCGGTGCCGGTGAACATCAGGCCGACCAGCATCCCGGCCAGCAGGGCGATATGGGGGGTGCGCATGAAGCAGAACTGTACAGAAGGGACAAAGGACTCTAAGGGGTAGCAGCTGGGGTGGCGGGGTGCGACAAGCTTTCGACAAGCCGGCGTGACTAGCGTGCACCGCAGCTAAGTCGGGAGTTGCCATGCCTGCTTCGGTGTCAGCCGGTCCGCGAATTCGTCCGGGCAGGAGAGACGGCGGCTCTCTCCAGATGGCATGCGGAGTTCTGATCGCCTTGGGCGGCGCGCTGGCGGCCTTCGTCTTCAACGCGACCTACGCGAGGGGCTGGATCGATCTGGAGGTCTACCGGGAAGGCGGGGCGGCGGTGCTGCGGAGCGCCCCTGTCTACGACCTGATCGTGGGTGGAAGGGAGCTGAGGTTCACCTACTCGCCGTTCGCGGCGGTGCTGTTCGCGCCCCTCGCCCTGGTCGGAATGGAGGTCGCCGTCGCCCTCTGGGTGCTGATCTCCATACTCGCCCTCGAGGTGGTGGTGTGGATCCTCGTCGGCCGTGCCGCGGTGAGGCGCTGTGGCCGCCGGGCGACCCGCACCTTGTTGGTCGTCGCCGCGATGCTTCCCCTGTATCCGGTGACGCTGACGCTGTGGAACGGTCAAATAGGTATCATCCTGCTGCTGGCGATAGTGGTGGACCTGACACACGGCAAGGAGAAGTGGCACGGCATAGGGACGGGCATCGCCGCCGGAATCAAACTCACCCCGCTGATATTCATCCCCTATCTCCTCGTCACGCGCCGTTTCCGGGCCGCCCTGATGGCCTGCCTCGGTTTTCTCGGCACGGTGATCCTCGGATTCGTGCTGCTGCCGGCCGACTCGCTTCATTACTGGGGTGGCGCGTTCTTCGACACGCAACGGGTGACCGCGGAACAGGGCGTGGATGTCTTCAATCAATCGCTTCGCGGCGTGCTCATGCTCGTGTCCGGCTCCTGGCCCGTCGTGCCCCTTTGGCTCGCCCTGTGCGCGGTGGTCGGCACAGGCGGGCTCCTGGTCGCCGCGCGGACCGCGAGGAGGGCGGGCGAGCTCGCCGGGATCACCGCCTGCGCCGTCGTGGGGCTGCTTGTCTCACCCGTGTCCTGGCCGCACCACTGGGTCTGGTGCGTACCGCTCCTGGTGCTCTGGGCACAGCGCGCTCAGCGCGTGAACTCCACGATCGAGAAGGCGGGCGTGGGGCTCCTGTGGTTCGTCTTCCTGCTGCCCGGATACGTCACCCTGGCAATACTTCTCGTCTATCCGTCCCACGCCGGAACGTGGTTGATGGTGCTGATGGGCAGCTACGTGCTCAGCGGGCTGGCGACATTGCTGGCGCTCGCGGTTCGTTCCGGCCGGAGCGACCGGCGGCGAAGGAAGGCGCGGGCCGGGCGACGACCGGAAATCCTCAACGGTCAGGATCACATGGCCCACCCTCGGCATGAACCGGCAGTCGGTCGTAGCGAAACCACCTGAGGTGCGTTTTTCCTAGGCTTTCACACTGTCGAGGAAGGCGCCCCACTCGGCGGGGGTGAAGAGGAGTTTGGGGCCGTCGGGGTCCTTGGAGTCGCGTACGGCGACCAGGCCGGGGTGGTAGTCGGTGTCCGTGAGCTTCACGACCTCGAACGGCCGTCTCCGCATACAGTACGTCGCCTCCTCCGTCCAGCGTCGCGATTACGAACCCGCCCATCAGGCCAGAATGCATCCCGTGAGGTATCACTTGAACACTCAGCCGTGGATTGACCGCCGAAATCAGGTGCTCTAACTGCTCCTTCATTATCTTGTGGCCACCGATCGGGCGATGGAGAACTCCCTCGTCGACCACACATCGGTAGATCGGGGGTGGAGGGTCCTCGCGGACGAGGATGGCCTGGCGGTGCAGGCGAGCCTCCACCGCCGCCTCGTCTCCACGTAGCACTACGTGGGCGTATGCCTCGGTCTGAAGCAGCCCGGGGATCACCAGAGGTTGATAGGTCCGGAGAGTGACTGCGGCCTGCTCCTTTTCGTGCCACTTTCCGAACCAGGGAGGGAAGGACCGCCCCTTCCTCCAGTCGAGGAGCCGACGGAGGGCGCCGCCGGTCTCAAGGGTTTCGTCGCAGATCCCGGCGAACTCCGGACTCGCCGGGAGTTGCCCCGTCTCCACCCCGCTGATCAGGGACTCGCTGAAACTGGGGCTGGACCCTCCATCCCTACGGCAAGTCCGTCTGGTTCCAGCTGGCGGCCTGGCCGTAGGTTTTCCGGTGGCCCGACTCCGGCCAGTACAGTACGTGCGTGGCGAACCTACGGGAACAGATCCTCACCGAGCTCGGCGTCAAGGCGACCGTCGTCCCCAAGGTCGAGATCCGGCGACGGGTCGACTTCCTCAAGGACTACCTGCGCTCGACCCCCGCCAGGGGATACGTGCTCGGGATCAGCGGAGGCCAGGACAGCACGCTGACCGGCAGGCTGTGCCAGCTCGCCGCCGAGGAGCTGCGTGCCGAGGGACACGAGGCCACCTTCGTCGCGATGCGGCTGCCCTACGGCGTGCAGGCCGACGAGCACGACGCGCAGATCTCGCTGGGCTTCATCCGGCCCGACCGGTCGATCGCGGTGAACGTCAAGCCGGGCGCGGACGCCGTCGCCGCCGAGGCGGCTCTCGGCGTACGGGAACTGTCGGGGGACGAGCTGCGCGACTTCGTGCGCGGCAACATCAAGGCCCGCGAACGCATGGTGATCCAGTTCGCGATCGCCGGGCAGCTGGGCATGCTCGTCGTGGGCACCGACCACGCGGCCGAGGCGGTGACCGGCTTCTTCACCAAGTACGGCGACGGCGGTGTCGACGTCACCCCGCTGACCGGGCTGACCAAGCGCCAGGGGGCCGCCCTGCTGCAGGAGCTGGGCGCGCCGCCGAGCACCTGGGAGAAGGTGCCGACCGCCGACCTCGAGGACGACCGGCCCGCGCTGCCCGACGAGGTGGCGCTCGGCCTGACGTACACCGAGATCGACGACTACCTGGAAGGCGCGGACGTCGCGCCGGAGGTGGCGGCGAAGGTGGAGTCGCTCTATCTCGCGACCCGGCACAAGCGGGCCGTCCCGGTCAGCCCGCTCGACGACTGGTGGCGGGCCACGACCTAGGGTCGTATCGAGTCGTGATCAGCCTGTGGGATTCGCCTTCGTGTCGAGGTTTGGGCCGGTAGGTCTTGCTGTGTGACGCGAGTGCCGCTGACGGATGCGGAGTGGGAGTTCATCAAACGAACTGGCCGGAATGATCTGGATCAAGGACCTCACCCGGACCACACATTGATCACGACTCAATACATGCCCTGGTTGCGTCACCACTGTCGGGGTGATCAGTCCGTCCATGGGGCCCGTGGCTGGTCCCCTGTTCATGGCCGGGGCAGCCCTCAGGCCGCCCCGGCCGGTGATGAGTCAGACGGGGTCGATCGCGAGGTCGGTGACCTGGTCGTCCTTGATGCCGAACACGAACGCGAAGGACAGAGGCCCGCCAGGGAAGTCACCGTCCCCGGAGGCCACCAGACGGTCGCCCGCGAACGAGGTCGGCGTGATCACGATCTTGGGGTTGATCAGGTGCCCCTGGATCCACTCGCGGATCTCGGCCTCGCCGGCGTAGGTCGTCCCGTCGTCGCGCACGGTGGCCCCGTCGCCGAAGACCGCGGCCAGCGCGTTCGCGTCGTGCGCGTTGGTGGCCGCGATGAAGCTCTCGACAGCCTTGGGAAGGGTGATGTCGTTCATTTTGCTCTCCGGTCTTCTCGGGTACCAGGACGCGGGCGCGTCCTGGCACGTCCCTGCGGCACCTCAGCGGCACGATGACGACGCGGGCGGCGACCCGCCACGGGTCGTGCGGCGCGGTGACCAGCTCGAGGTGCCCAGCAGGGGGCAAGTCGGCATATACATGCGTGGGGCGCGTACTGACGAAGGTTTCGTCGGGTCGGTTGTGTGTGGTGATTCAAACCACCCCGGCGAGGCTCCTCGCGTTCGCGGCGAGGTCAACTCCCGCGAGTCACAGACACGACTTCTGGCAACAGGCTCAGAAGTCCGCGCCGCGCGAGAGCTTTTCGTTCGCGCGCAGCTCCGTGAGTGCGTTCTCGTGCATCGCGACAACGACGTCGTAGCCAGAGTTGCCGAGCACGATCCGTTGCGGCGGAGCGGGTGCGTTCATCGCGCTGATCACGGCCTGCACTCCGCGTTCAGGGTCACCCTCCTGCTTGCCGTTGTGGTCCACGAACGCCGCCTTGACGCCCTCGACCATCGGCACGTAGGCGTCGACGGTCTCGTTGACGGGCTCGTCCTGGAAGCCGGCGAAAGCCTTGGTGCGGAACGCTCCCGGCTCTACGACGAGCACGCGCACACCGAACGGCTCGACTTCATGGCGCAGTGTCTCCGACAGTCCTTCGAGCGCGAACTTCGCCGCCGAGTAGTAGCCGAACCCCTGTGCGCCGACGAGGCCTGCCACCGACGACATGTTCACGATCCAGCCGTCGCCGCGTGCCCGCATACCTGGCAGGACCGCGCGTATCACCTCGACCACGGCGAACAGGTTGAGGTCGAACGTGCGGCGGATCGTCTCGTCAGGGGCCCCCTCGACCGAGCCGAACCAGCCACGGCCCGCGTTGTTGACGAGCACGTCGATCCCGCCGAACCGCTCCTCCGCCGTCTTGACCGCCGCACGCACCTGCTCGGCATCGGTGACATCGAGCTGGAGAACCAGCACACGATCGCCGTACGGTTCAGCCCATTCCTGCAGTTCAGAGGGCCGACGCGCTGTCACCACCACCTGATCGCCCTGTTTCAGCGCAGCCTCGGCATAGACCAGGCCGAACCCTCCGGGCGTCCCGCCGGTGACGAACCAAGTCCTCATGGACTTCTCCTTTCGCTATAGAGCGCAATGTAGCGCTATATGAGCTACTATAGCAACCATGCAGAACGCACGGGATCGACTCCTGCTCGTCGCGGCGGAGTTGCTGGAGGTCGGCGGCACGGTGTCCACGAGGGCGGTGTGCGAACGCGCCGGGGTGCAGGCCCCGACGCTGTACCACCACTTCGGCAGCAAGCAGGGCCTGATCGACGCCGTGGTGAACCACGGCTTCACCCAGTACACGGCGGTCGAGAGTTCTGGCGACCCGCTGGGCGACCTGCGCGAGGGCTGGGACAGGCACGTGCGGTTCGGGCTGGAGCACCCGTCGTTCTACGGGCTGCTTTACGGCCGCGCCGAGCCGGGAAAGCCCTGCGCCGTCACCGCTCCCGCGCACGCCGCGTTGCGCGAGCGGTTGACCGCCGCCGCCGCCCAGGGCCTGCTCAAGGTGCCGGCGGACGAAGCCGCCGAACAGGTGCTCGCCGCCAACGTCGGCATCACGCTCACCTTGATCAGCCAGCCGGAGCCGGACTTCGGGCTGTCCGGACGCGTCCGCGAGGCCGCGCTGGCCGGAGTCCTGCACACGCCCTCCGCCGACGCTCCCGCGACCCGTGCGAGCGCCGCACTGACGTTGCGTGCGCTGCTCGGCGACGACCCGGGCGACCTCACCCCTGGCGAACGCGCGCTGCTCGGCGAACTGCTGGACCGCCTGGCCCGCTAGGGCATGTATTGAGTCGTGATACGTGGTGACGGCAGAGGTCCCGCGGTCCCGGGCCGATATGCCGAGGTGGCTAAAGTGGTCGCGATGAGTGATCATTCCGAACCTCAGGCCATATCGCCGGTGCTGCTCGGCGTGGGGGGTGGCGACTGGTCGCCTGTGACCGCGGGCGAGTCGGGAGCCGCTGTCTTTCGCGACGCGGACGGCACCCGGTACGCCAAGTGCGTGCCCGCCGCGGATGCGGCCGACCTGGAGGCCGAGCGTGACCGGGTCGCATGGCTGAACGATCAGGGCGTACCCGGTCCCCGGGTGCTCGACTGGCACTCCGGTGACGTGGGCGCCTGTCTGATGACCAGTGCCGTTTCCGGCATATCCGCTGATCAGGTGCCCGCCGAGAAGCTACGGGTCGCCTGGGAACGCATCGCGGACGCGGTCCGCCGACTGCACGAGGTGCCGGTGCCGCGGTGCCCGTTCCGCCGGGACCTGGACGCCATGGTCGCCGTGGCGCGCGACGTCGTGGCCCGTGACGCCGTCAACCCGGAGTTTCTCCCCGTCGAGCAGCGGCACACGCCCCCCGGGGGGCTACTGGACCGCCTCACCCGGCAGGTGCCACGGCGACGGGAGCAGGAGGCCGCCGACACGGTCGTCTGCCACGGGGATCTGTGCCTGCCCAACATCATCCTCGATCCGCGGACCCTGGACGTGTCGGGCTTCGTCGACCTGGGCCGCCTCGGACAGGCCGACCGCTACGCGGACCTGGCGCTGCTGCTCGCCAACGCGCGGGAGACATGGAAAGACGAGGAGCGGGGGCGGGCCGCGGACATGGCGTTCGCCGAGAGGTACGGCATCGCCCTGGACCACGACCGCCTGCGCTTCTACCTCCATCTCGACCCGCTGACCTGGGGCTGATCAATTTTTTGGGGATCGTCGGGCGGGTCGGCTGATCCAAACGAAACTGCCCGGTCCCCCCGCGGCCGCGAGCCCGTCCTCCAGCGCCGGTCGCGGGTCGAGCGCGCAACCGCCGTCGCCGGCTCAGCCGAGGAAGGCCGCGGTGGTCGCCACGAACCGGTCGGCGTCGTCGATCCAGGGGTGATGTCCGGCCCCCGGCTGAACCGCGAGCGTGGCGTCGGGGAACAGCCCGGCGAACTCGGCCGCCGACCGAGGGTGGCTGTTCACGATCGCTCGTGGTGATGCCGCGAACCGCCTCCACCCCGCTGATCAGGGACTCGCTGAAGTGGATCCGCTCGGCCAGCTGGCCCTGGGTGAGGCCCGCCGCCTTCCGGTAGTGGCGCAGCTCTCTGCCCCAGATCGCCTGAGGCGTATAGAGATTGGAGATGAGGCCCTCCTTGTCGGAGTTCAACAAAAGGCCGGTGAACTCCAGTCCACAGCTTTCGTAACCATTCGGCTACCAAGGGTGGTGGCGTCTCGGCGCGCTGAACATACGAAATCCGAGGCGGAGAGAGAAAACATGGAAGGCGCCGACGTCGCGCCGGACGTGGCGGCGAAGGTGGAGTCGCTCTATCTCGCGACCCGGCACAAGCGGGCCGTCTCGGTCAGCCCGCTCGACGACTGGTGGCGGGCCGTGAGCCCGTCTCCCACGGCCGTGAGCCACCTTTTCGCCGCCAGTCGCGGATCGAGCGCGTAACCGCCGTCGCCGAAGAGCTCGGAGGTCATGCGTCCGCGACATCCCCGGAGGTCCGGGGTGACGAGACGGCAGCCCCATGGCGCCGGCGCATCTGCTTCTCGGGCCGGCGGGGCCCGGCGAAGGGGGTCAGGGCAGGTCGACGGGCGGGAAGATCTGCTCGGCCCGGTCGCGCTTGGTGAGCAGGTCCCAGTACTGATCGGCCAGGTCGGCGGGGTCGACGGTGGGATTGCCGCCCAGTGCCGGGTCGACCTGCGAGGCGAGCCGGTGCCCGAGGCTTCCCTCCACCCAGGCGGCCACCGTGACGGTGCCCGCGTAGACGCCCTTGCTGGCGAGTTCGGCGTTGAGCGAATGGATCCAGTTGCGGGCCGCTGCCATGACGGGGCCGACTCCGCTCATGCCGGGGGCGGCGAGCACGGCGGACAGCCCCTGGCCGAGCAGTACGCCGCCGTCCCCGCGCTCGATCATCTGGGGCAGGACCGCGCGGGCGATCTCGACGGGCGTGTACAGATAGAGGTCGACGATGGCGCGCAGGGTGTCGGCGGTCAGCTCGGCGGCGGGGACGAACGGCGCGCTCGCCCCGATGGGCGCGTACTCGACCACATCTATCCGCCCGAACCGTTCCATGATCGCGTTGATCAGCGTGGGAACGGTGGCCGGGTCGGACAGATCGGCGGTGAACGGCGCGGCGTCGACGCCTTCCCCGGCGAGCGCGGAGGCCAGCGCGTCGAGAGGCTGCCTGCGGCGGGCCACGAGCGCCACGGCATAGCCCTCGCGGCCGAAGCGGCGGGCGACGGCGGTTCCGAGGCCGCTACCGGCACCGAAGATCGCGATTGTCCTGGACATGAGGTACTCCTCGAGTCGAATGGTCAAGCGGCCGGCCGGACGATCCGGCGGGCCTTGTGGGGGCCGTCCGCGCGATCAGGGATTTCTGGTACGGCAGGACGAGCCCGTCCATCGTGGGTGCATGGGTGAGCTCGGGGTCAGGGATCTGCGGGCAGGGGCCGGCAGGCGGCCCAGGGTGCCTCCCAGGGACGGAGCGAGGGAGCCTCCGATGGTTCTGACCTCCGATTCTTCTCCCCAGTGCGGTAGCGACATGATGCGTTAGAATCAGAACCCTTACAAAAGGCACACAGGTGTTCGTACCGAACGTGGAGGTGTGAAATGAGCGGCGTCCGTCCTGGCCGTCCGACCGCCGGCCCCTGCTCCCTGTGGCCCGACGACACCGACTTCATCCGGGAGGTCCTCGAACGCGCCGGCGACAAATGGAGCACGCTCGTCATCGCGACCCTCCAGGACGGCCCGCGGCGTTACACCGAGCTCTACCGCTCCGTTCCCGGCATCTCCCAGCGAATGCTCACGCTCACGCTTCGCCACCTGCGACGTGACGGCCTTGTCGAGCGCACGTCCTATCCGGAGGTCCCGCCGCGGGTCGAATACGCTCTCACCCCTCTGGGCGCCACCCTGCTGGACACCGTGCTCGCCCTGGCCGCGTGGGCCGTGAACCACCACCTGGAGATCCGCGAGAACCGGGCTCGCTTCGACACCCTCACCAGGTAGGGCGGCGGACAGGGTCGATTGAGCCGGCCGGCGAGAACGTTCGAGGTGATTCTCCCTTCCGAGTCGGCCTGCGGCTTTCGGAAACAGAGGCGGTCTTCCAACGGCCGTCTTCGACGACGATGTCGCGAAGGACGAGCAGGCTTCGGCGACTGCCGGGCATTTCGATGATGACGTTGATCGGGCACCCCGGGCGGGGCTCGTACGCTTCGCCCCTAGTGCTTGCGATTCACCACCGCTTGGTACCACGGTCTCGACAAGTGATTGCAAATCACAAGCGGAAGGAGCCGCCCGTGCTGAGGCACGGTAGCGGAGGGTGTGCTGGTCCACGAGAGCGAGTTCTGCCAGAGCAACGCCGTCGTCGTGCGCGGCCGCGACGGCGTGTTGCTCATCGACCCCGGGGTGCAGGACCACGAGATGGCCTGCCTCGCGAACGACCTGTCCGAGTCGGGGCAGACCGTTGTGGCGCTGCGGCTGCTGGAGGGCGTGGCGGGCGACGTCGACGTCGACGTCCCCGGCCACGGGTCGGTCGGCGGAGCCGATCAGACGCACGCGCGGATCGAGCGGGATCGGGCGTACGTGCTCGCCTTGCGGGAGGGCCGTGCTCCCGACGACCCGCGGATCGGCGCGTCGGCCAAGCCCGGCTGGGAGTGGGTGAGCGACGTGCACGACGGGCAGGCCC
This sequence comes from Streptosporangium nanhuense, assembly GCF_059358815.1. Lineage (NCBI taxonomy): Bacteria > Bacillati > Actinomycetota > Actinomycetes > Streptosporangiales > Streptosporangiaceae > Streptosporangium > Streptosporangium nanhuense. The sequence goes on along the minus strand of NZ_JCADBG010000010.1, from coordinate 75,588 downwards.
AGCGCCTCGCCCGGAGAAGTGAGCGCGACGGCGGAAAAGCTGAGGTGTGACGCGTACGACCGGGCCTGAGCGAGATCGCTGAGAAGGGATTTCCGCAGGTGACGAACATGCCCGACAACCCCGGACGACGTGCCGGGCATGTTCGCCGGGAACGCGCCCGCCTCACACGACCGGTGATGCCAGAGGAGTCACCGCCAGCCGCTCCGGAGAGCGAGAACCACTCCGCCTGCCACCTCGGTACTGTGACTTCACATGACCGACACCGAGGTTGAGATCACCGCGGACCTGGTCCGCGACCTGCTGCGGGAGCAACATCCAGACCTTGCGGGGCTGGCCATCCGCGAGGTGGCCGGCGGCTGGGGCAACCAGATGTGGCGTCTCGGGGACGAGCTGGCCGTGCGCATGCAGCGCATGGACCCCACCCCGGAGCTCCAGTTCAAGGAGCGGCGGTGGCTACCCGTGCTGGCCCCGCGCCTGCCGCTCCCGGTGCCGCTCCCGGTGCGGTCCGGCGAACCGTCCGAGCGCTTCCCCAAGCACTGGACCGTGGTGACGTGGGTTCCCGGCGAGCCGCTGGACCACGGCTCGATCAGCCGCGGCGCCCACGCGGCCGACACGCTGGCGAGCTTCCTCCGGGCGCTCCATGTGGAGGCGCCCGCCGAGGCACCGATCGCCACGGACCGCGGTGCCCATCCCAGGGACTGCACGGACGGCTTCGAGAACTTCTTCCAGGCCGTCGCCCCCGACGACATCGCCGCCGACGTCCGGGACGTCTGGGACGACGCCGTCGCGGCCCACGCGTGGGAGGGCCCGCCGGTGTGGGTGCACGGCGACCTCCATCCCGCGAACGTCGTCGTCTCGGACGGAACGCTCTCGGGCGTCATCGACTTCGGTGACATGTTCGCCGGCGATCCGGCGTGGGACCTCGCCGCCGCGTGGGTGCTGCTCCCCGCGGGCACGGCCTCACGGTTCTTCGACATGTACGCGCAGGCGGACGAGGCGGCGATCCGGCGCGCCCGCGGGCTGGCCGCCATGAAGAGCCTCTTCCTGATGCTCATGGGGCAGAACGGGGATCGGGGCCTTCCCGGCGGCAAGCCGAACTGGGGACCTGCGGGCCGGGCGGCGCTCGATCGTGTTCTGAAAGGCGTTTGACGCAGTCAGCCCGCCTTGTCCCGGTTCTCAGCTTCCCGAACCACGAGCCGGCCGATCGGTGGCATGCCGACCTCAGCCGACAGGCCTGACGCCTTCTCGGCACCCCGGACAACCGTCCCCAAGCCCTGCTATCCGGCCCGGAGACACCCGGCGCCGAGAAGGCGCGCGGGGCTTTCTCCTCGGACGCGGCTCGCCGGCGGGCGGGGGTGGAACACCCGCTGATCTCACACGCGCGTGTGCAGCTTTGTTGCAGCTTCCGCCCGCGCCATTGACGCCTTTTGACGGCCGACGTTATGGTCCAGATGGCAGGAAAGCGCTTTCCGTGCCGCCTTGTATGGATTCGTGCGCCTTTACCCGGCCCAGCAGAGGGCCGAGACGGACAGCCCTGAACCTTCGCGCCCGCCACTCCCGCGTTCGGTCCAGGTACGCGCACGTCTACGCCGGCCACGTGGCGGCCGGCGACCACCCCCGAAGCAGGTGTTCGAACACGAAGGTGAGACGAGGATGAGACGAGCAGTCGCGTTGCGACTCCAGGCGGCGCTGGCCGTGGCGGCCACCGCGGCCGCGGCCGGTCTGGCCGTGCCGGCGATGCAGGCGTCGGCGGCGGCCGGCAGCGCCACCGGTTACGCCACCGGCAACGGCGGGACCACCGGCGGCGCGGGCGGGCAGACGGTGCGGGCCAGTACGGGGACCGCGATCCACGCGGCCCTGTGTAGCCGGGCCAGCAGCAGCACCCCGATCACCATCGAGGTCGAGGGGACCATCAACCACGGCAACACCACCAAGGTGTCGGGTTCGAGCTGCAACACCGCCGCCGGCGTGATCGAGCTCAAGCAGATCAGCAACGTCACGATCATCGGGGTCGGCAACGGGGCCGTCTTCGACCAGCTGGGCATCCACATCCGCGACTCCAGCAACATCATCATCCAGAACGTCACCGTACGGAACGTCAAGAAGTCGGGCTCGCCCACCTCCAACGGCGGTGACGCCATCGGCATGGAGAGCACCGTCCGCAACGTCTGGGTCGACCACGTCACCCTGGAGGCCTCGGGCGGGGAGGACGAGGGTTTCGACGGCCTCTTCGACATGAAGGACAACGTCCAGTACGTGACCCTGTCCTACAGCACCCTGCGCAACTCCGGCCGCGGCGGGCTCATCGGCTCCAGCGAGAGCGACCGCTCGAACGGCTTCATCACCTTCCACCACAACCTGTACGAGAACATCGACTCCCGCACCCCCCTATTGCGGGGCGGCATAGCCCACATCTACAACAACTCCTACGTGAACCTCTACGAGTCCGGCATCAACTCCCGGGCCGGGGGCCGCGCGAAGGTGGAGAACAACCACTTCAAGGACTCCAAGGACGTCCTGGGCACCTTCTACACCGACGAGGCCGGCTACTGGCAGGTCGCGGGCAACATCTTCGACAACGTGACCTGGTCGGCCCCCGGCAGCGACAACGCCCCCGCCGGGCCCAACCCGCAGTCCAACACCACCGTCAGCGTCCCGTACGCCTACAGCCTCGACGGGGCGAGCTGCGTGCCGGACATCGTCCGCCAGACGGCGGGCGCCAACAAGGGGCTGCGGGTGTCGAACGGCAGCTGCTCGCCGCAGACGCCGACCCCGACGCCCACGGTGACGCCGACGGTGACCCCGACCCCGACTCCCACCCCCACGCCGACGATCACCCCTCCGCCCGGCGGGACCAACCTCAGCATCGGGGCCGGCTCCGACGGATCCAGCAAGGCCGACGGGACGAGCTACGGCAACGTGCGCGACGGCAACCTGAGCACCCACTGGTCGCCGTCCGGCTCGACGGGTGACATCTCGATCAAGTGGAGCTCCGCCAAGACGGTCTCCAGCGTCGTCATCCGTGAGGCGTCGGGCTCCGCGGGTGCCATCGGATCCTGGCAGCTCCTCAACGGCGGCAACGGCGCCGTCCTGAAGTCCGGCAGCGGAGCGGGCACCATCACCTTCGCCGCGACCTCGCTGAGCAAGATCACCTTCAGGATCACCGGCTCGACCGGCACGCCGAGGGTCGCCGAGTTCGAGACCTACGCCGGTTGACATCCACTTCGCCTGAAGGACGAAGATTCCCGTTTGCCGCGCGTGCGGCTTCGGGTGGGTTACTGCTTCTTCGCGCGGCGCCGGAACGGGTCCCGGTCTTACCTGCGCTCCACAGTCGTTCAACCTCTCCGCCTGCCCGGCGGCGAGGATGTTGATCGCCGCGTTGACGTCCCGGTCGTGAACAGCTCCACAGGGGCGTGTCCACGACCGGACGTCAAGTGGCATCGAGGTGGCGATGGTGCCGCACGCCGAGCACGGCTTCGACGACGGGAACCACCGGTTGATCTTGGTGAAGCGTCGGCCGTGTCTCGCGGCTTTGTACTCCAGCATGGCCACGAACTGCGACCAGCCCGCATCCAGCACCGAGGCGGCCGGTTTCGTGCGCGCCAGAGCCGACACCGCGAGATCCTCCACGCACACGGCTTGGTTTTCGCTGATCAACGTGGTGGAAAGCTTGTGTGCCCAGTCTTTGCGCGTGTCGGTTACCTTGGCGTGCGCCTTGGCGACCTTGAGTATGGCCTTGGCGCGGTTGGCTGACCCCTTGTCCTTTCGGCTGAGCGCCTTCTGTGCCTTGCGGAGTTTTTTGGCCGCCCGGCGCAGGATGTGCGGGTTGTCGACCTTCTCGCCGTTCGACAGGACCGCGAAATGAGTGAGCCTCAGGTCGATGCCGATCTCGGAGTCCGTCTCGGGCAGCGGCTGGTCCGAGGTCTCGACGACGAACGAGGCGAAGTATCGGCCCGCCGCGTCCTTACGAGGCGATGGTGCCGCTGATGCCGTGCGCGTCGGTGGAGCAGACCCTGGAGTTCTACGAGACGCTGTGCAGGCAGCGCATCGAGTCGGAACTCGGGCATCTCCCCGGGCTGCGGGAATGGCTTCCCCGAAGCGACTGAGGCCGTTGGGGCGCGTCACAGGGAAGGGTGGGGCGGGGTTCAGATCCGTTCGGCGTGGCCCAGGCGGCGGCCGGCGTCGCGGGGATCGCCGGAGTCCCCGGGGTCGTCGGGGGCACCGGGGTTTCCTGAGTCGCCGGGGTTCCCGGGGTCCTCGGGGTCCGGCGGCGGGCCGGCTCGTACGGCCGCCTCTTGATGGAGCGGCAGGCGCAGGGCGAACCGCGCGCCTCGCGGGGTGTCCTCGATGAGCAGGGTTCCCTGGTGGGCGTGGGCGATGTCCCGGGAGATGGCCAGGCCGAGCCCGCTGCCTTCGGGTTCACGGCGCCGTCCGTCGTCCAGGCGGACGAAGCGTTCGAAGACGCGTTCGCGGTCCTGCGGCGCGATACCTTCCCCGTCGTCGGTCACCGTGACGACGGCCTGGCCGTCCACGTGCCCGGCGGTGACCTCGATCACGGTGCGGGCGTGTCGCCGGGCGTTGGCCAGGAGGTTGTTCAGGACCCGGATCAGCTGGATCCGGTTGCCCCGGACCTGCACGTCAGGGTCGGCGTGGACGTGCACCGGCACGCCGCCCGCCTGGGCCGCCGCCTCCTCGGCGACCAGTGCGCCGAGGTCGATCGGCTCGTGCGCCACCGGGGTGCCGGAGCGGAGACGGGCCAGTACCAGCAGGTCGTCGACGATCGCCTCCAGCCGCCCGGTGATCGACAACGCCTCCCGGATGGTCTCGCGGGGGTCGACGTCGCGGGGGTAGAGCATCGCCTCCTCCAGCCGGGTACGCAGGCCGGTGAGCGGGGTCCTGAGCTCGTGGGAGGTGGTCGCGGCGAACCGGCGTTGCAGCTTCACCGCCTCCTCCAGCCTGGCCAGGGTCTGGTTGATGGTGTGGACGAGCAGCGCGTGCTCGCCGCAACCGGATGGCTGGGGCACGCGCAGGCTCAGGTCACTCACCGTGATGTCGGACAGGTGCTCGCGGATCACCCCCACCGGGCGCAGGTGCTTGCCCGCCAGCCGCCAGTTCACCCAGGCCGTGAGGGCCACGCCCAGCAGGACTCCGGCGGCGGTGAGGAGCTGCAGGCGGTAGCCGGTCAGGATGGGCGGCTGCGCCACCCCGGCGTAGACGAAGAGGGGCTCATCGGGCCGGGCCCCGGCGGTGTCCGGCCGAAGGATCCTGAAGGCGGCCAGCATGACGCACTCGTCCTGGCCGGAGCACTCCGTGAGATCCTGGATCCGGTCGTCGGCCGGGGGCCTCACCGTGGTCAGGGCCGGCCTGCCCGCCGCCGCGGGACTGGCCGCCACCACCCTGCCGCGGGAGTCGACGAGCTGGAGGAGGTCGATGCCCGCCTGCGGCGCCGGTCGCGGCGTGCCGCCGGGCCGGAGGGACCCGCCCCAGTTGATGGCGACCCTCTCCGCCTCGTTGAAGATCTGGGCTTGGACCCGGTTGAACACCAGGAAGTTGATGCCGGCGCCGATCGCGGTGAGGAAGACCAGGGCCAGGGAGGCGATCCCCAGGGTGGTGCGTGCGCGAAGCGAGTATGGACGGAACGCTCCGCATCTACCTCCCACGGCTGCTCTTCTTCCTCTGAACGTGCGAAAGTCGAGGTCGGGTCACCATTGAAGGTAGCCGCCGGGCAAGCCGCCTCGGCACGAACAGTCCATATCAATACCAAAAGCAGACCATTGCATTACCGCAGCTCAAGGGCACTTTTCGGCGCATACCCTAACGCGGGGGCGGAGCGGTAGTGTCGTGTCGCGAATCAGGCTTGTGGTGTCCGCGAGCCGGTGGCCGGTCTGACGGGTCAGGTCCGTGAGCCGGTGGCCGGTCTGGCGGGTCAGGTTCGCGAGGCGGTGGCCGGTCTGGCGGGTCAGGTCCGTGAGCCGGTGGCCGGTCTGGCGGGTCAGGTCCGTGAGGCGGTGGCCGGTCTGGCGGGTCAGGACCGTTCGGTGTGGCCCAGGCGGTGGCTGATGTCCAGGGCTCCGGCGATCATGACCGGTGCCAGCTCGTGCAGCCGCTCCTCGCTGAAGCGATAGGCGGGGCCGGACGCGCTGACCGCGGCGACGATCTCGCCGTCGTGGGAGCGGATGGGGGCCGCGACGGCGTTCAGGCCGATCTCGTACTCCTCCACGGTGACGGCGTACCCCCGCTCGCGGGCCTGGAGAAGCTGCTTGTCCAGCGCGTCGGCCGAGGTGATCGTGTTCGGGGTGTACGGCTCCAGGCCGCCCGCCGCGACCAGCCGGGTCCGGTGCAGGTCGTCGAGGTGGGCCAGCAGGACCTTGCCGCTGGAGGTGGCGTGCAGCGGGGTGAGCTCCCCGACCCAGTTGTGCGTGGTGACCGCCGCCGGGCCGCGTACCTGGTCCAGGTTGACCGCGTAGTGGGAGCGGAGCACGGCGATGTTGACCGTCTCGCCGACCTCCTCGGCGAGGCGGCGGCAGACGGGGCGGCTCTGCTGGGTGAGGTCGAGCCGGGAGGCCACCCCGCCCGCCAGGCGGATGATCCCGAAGCTGAGGCGGTACTTCCCCCGCTCCTCGGCCTGCTCGACAAGGCCGCGCGACTCCAGCGCGCCCAGCAGCCGGAACGCCGTCGACTTGTGGACCGATATCTCCTGGGCTATCTCGCTCACCCCGGCCTCGCGGCGCTCGGAGAGGATCTCCAGGATGGTGATGGCCCGGTCGACGGACTGGACTCCGCCACTGCTGTCGGCGGTACGGCCGCCGAGGGGATCGTTGCCCATGACGGGACTGTAGGCGCTGGAGGCAACGAATGCCATCGGAGGAACAATCCCCGTTGCGAATGGTGCAGCTTATTGCGCCATTCGCTACAATTTTGGCCATTACATCCTGCTGAACGAGGCGAGGCAGACATGTACGACTTCGTCATCGTCGGGGGCGGCTCGGCGGGAAGCGCCCTCGCGAACAGGCTGTCCGCCGATCCCGCCAACCGGGTGCTGGTGCTGGAGGCGGGCCGCCCGGACTATCCGTGGGACGTCTTCATCCACATGCCGGCCGCGCTGCCCTTCCCCATCGGCAGCCGCTTCTACGACTGGAAGTACGAGTCCGAGCCCGAGCCGCACATGAACGGCCGCCGGATCTACCACGCCAGGGGCAAGGTGCTCGGCGGCTCCAGCAGCATCAACGGGATGATCTTCCAGCGCGGCAACCCGATGGACTACGAGCGCTGGGGCGCCGACGAGGGCATGAAGACCTGGGACTTCGCCCACTGCCTGCCGTACTTCAAGCGCATGGAGAACTGCGTGGCCGCCGACCCCGCCGACTCCTGGCGCGGGCGGGGCGGCCCTCTGGTGCTGGAGCGCGGGCCGGTGCGCAACCCGCTGTTCGGCGCCTTCTTCGAGGCGGTGCAGCAGGCCGGGTACCCGCTGACCGACGACGTCAACGGCTACCGCCAGGAGGGCTTCGCCCGCTTCGACCGCAACATCAGCAGGGGCCGCAGGCTGTCGGCCGCCCGCGCCTACCTGCACCCGGTCATGAACCGCCCCAACCTGGAGGTCAGGACGCGGGCGCACGTCACCGGCATCCTCTTCGAGGGAAAGCGCGCGGTCGGCGTCGAGTACGACGGCCGGACGGTCCACGCGGGCGAGGTGATCCTGTGCGGCGGCGCGATCAACACCCCGCAGCTGCTCCAGCTCTCCGGGGTGGGCAACGCCGCCGAGCTGGACGCCCTCGGCGTCGACGTCGTGCACGACCTGCCGGGCGTCGGCGAGAACCTCCAGGACCACCTGGAGGTCTACATCCAGTACGGCTGCAAGCGGCCCGTGTCGGTGCAGCCCGCGATGAAGTGGCGCAACCGGCCGCTGGTCGGCGCGCGGTGGCTGTTCCTGCGCAGCGGCCCCGGCGCGACCAACCACTTCGAGGCGGGCGGCTTCACCCGGAGCAACGACGACGTCGACTACCCCAACCTGATGTTCCACTTCCTGCCCATCGCGGTCCGCTACGACGGCTCGGCCCCGGCGGGCGGGCACGGCTACCAGGTGCACATCGGGCCGATGTACTCCGACTCGCGCGGCTCGGTGAAGATCACGAGCACCGATCCCCGGGTCCACCCGGCGCTGCGCTTCAACTACCTGTCCACCGCCCAGGACCGGCGCGAGTGGGTGGAGGCCGTCCGGGTCGCCCGCGACATCCTGAACCAGCCCGCGATGGACGACTTCAACGCCGGAGAGCTGTCACCGGGCCCCGGGGTCGAGACCGACGAGGAGATCCTCGACTGGGTGGCCAGGGACGGCGAGACCGCGCTGCACCCCTCGTGCACCGCGCGGATGGGCGTCGATTCCATGTCCGTGGTCGACCCGCTGTCCATGCGGGTCCACGGCCTCGACGGGCTGCGCGTGGTGGACGCCTCGGTGATGCCGTACGTGACCAACGGCAACATCTACGCGCCGGTCATGATGGTGGCGGAGAAGGCGGCCGACCTCATCCTGGGCAACACCCCGCTGGCCGCCGAGCACGCCGACTTCTACCGTCACCGCGACGGCTCTCCCCGCTGACCCGTTTCTACCGTCACCGCGACGGCCCTCCCCGCTGACCCGTTTCTACCGTCACCGCGACGGCCCTCCCCGCTGACCCGTTTCTGCCGGCGTCGCGGTGGCTTGCCCGGCTGGCCGCGTACCCGCTTCCGCTTCCGCGGCCCACCACCCGCGACGGCGACGCGGACGGACGGCGGCCGACCGTCCTAGGCGGCGAGCAGCCGGGCCAGCCGCGCCGCGTGCGGTCGCCAGTCCAGGTCCCTGTCCAGTGCCCAGGCGTCGTTGTGGCAGGTCCGCAGGTGGCGTTCACCGGCGTCACCGATCACGGTGACGACGTCGCCGCGGACACCGCGGTCGCGCATGCGGACGGCGAGCTCCAGCGCGCCCCACAGGTTCGTCCCGGTGGCGGCGCCGACCGCGAGTCCGGTCAACTCACGCACCCGGCGGGCGGCGGCCACGCTGGCGGCGTCCGGCACGGGAACGACCATGTCGACGAGGGAGGCGACGAAGCCCGGTTCCATGCGCGGGCGGCCGATCCCCTCGATCCGGGACGGCATGCCGGTGCCGTAGTCGTCGGCACCGGTCACCCAGCCGGGAAAGTACGCCGAGTTCTCCGGATCGGCCACGGCCAGCCTGCCGGGCAGCCGGTGGTCGCGCAGGTGGCGGCCGACGGCGGCGGAGGTGGCACCGGTGCCCGCCCCGACCACGATCCACTCCGGGCAGCGGGGCACCTGGCCGAAGAGCTCCTCGGCCAGGCTCCCGCCACGCCAGTCGACGGTCGCGGCCGAGGCGTAGTGGTCCAGGTAGCAGCCGTCCAGCCGCTCGGCCAGCTTCGCGGCCTCGTCGTAGATGGCCAGTGGCGGATGGACGTACCGGCAGCCGCCGCCCCACCGCTCCACGCCCTCCCCACGGGAGCCCCGCGGCATGACCGCGGTGTACGGCAGGCCGAGCAGCCGGGCGAGGTACGCCTGCGCGACGGCCATGGCGCCCCCGGTGGCCTCCACCACGGGGGTGCCCTCCGCGATCCGGCCGGTGGCGATCGCGGTCGTGAACAGGGCCCGGGCCAGCCGGTGCTTCAGACCGCCCGCGGGCTGGACCGACTCGTCCTTCAGCCAGAGCCGCACCCCCCAGCCGCCGGGCAGCGGGAACGGCCGCAACGGCGTGGGCCCGGTTCGTGCCCTCTCCTCCTCCAGCCGCTCGATGGCCTCCTCCGCCCACGCACTCGTCATGAGGAGCAATCTATCCACCGCGAGCACCGGGGATCAGCTGGGCGGCCGGCCGGGGGGGACGACGGCTCCGGCCACCGGGCTCGTGCGTCAGCCGCTTAAAGTTGTGTCATGAGCAACGAGCTGGAGAGAGATGGCGCTGCGGTGCAGTCCGTCGACCGCGCGCTGTCCGTCCTGCGGCTGCTCGCCCGCCACGGCGACCTGGGCGTCAGTGAGATCGCCGCGGAGCTGGGGGTCCACCGCTCGACGGCGTTCCGCCTCGTCATGACGCTGGAGCTGCACGAGCTCGTCGAGCAGACCGCCGACCGGGGAAAGTACCGCCTGGGAGTGGGGATCGTCCGGCTCGCGGGCGCCGCGACCGTGAGGCTCGACGTCGTCCGCGAGAGCCGCGCCACCGGCGAGCGGCTCGCGGCGGCGGTCGGCGAGACCGTCAACGTGGCCATCCTCGATCGGGACGAGGCCCTGTACGTCGACCAGATGGCGGGCCCCTCGGCGCTGCAGGCCCACAACTGGGCGGGGCGGCGGGTGGCGTTGCACGCGACGTCCAACGGCAAGGTGCTGCTGGCCCACGCCCCGAAAGAGCGGTTCGAGCGGCTGGCCGCCGGGCCGCTGCGCCCGTTCACCGACCTGACCGTCACCGACGCCGGGCTGCTGCGCGAGGAGCTCGACACCGTCAGGAGGCGCGGGTACGCCACCGCCGCCGACGAGCTGGAGATCGGCCTGACCGCGGTGGCGGCGCCGATCTTCAACGTCGAGGGCGCGGTCGTCGCCTCGATGAGCGTGTCCGGGCCGACCTTCCGGCTTCCCGCCGAGCGGCTCCCCGCAGTGGCCGAGCAGGTGATGGCCGCGGCGGGCGAGGTGTCCTCACGATTGGGCTGGCACGCTAATGAGGGTGGCAAAGCCTTGACTGCGTGAGCGATCAGGTCGATTCTGTTCCTCGTTAAGCATTTCGATGCGTCATACGCAACGAATCATGCGGTAACCGGAAGGACGGCCGTTCGTGGCAGATCTCTACCTCGGTGGCACCTGGAGGGATCCCGTCGCGGGCGGCCACCGGGAGATCCGATCACCGGCCGACGGAGGCCTCGTGGCGACCGTGTCGGAGGCCACCCGGGCCGACACCGAGATCGCGATCGCCGAGGCCCGCGCGGCGTTCGACGAGGGCACCTGGGCCGCGACCCCCGAGCGCGAGCGGGGCGCGCTGCTGCTGAGGGTGGCCGACCTGCTCGAACGGGACGTCAAGGACGTGGCCAGGGCCGAGTCGCTCGACACCGGCAAGCGGCTCGTCGAGAGCGAGTACGACGTCGCCGACGTGGTGGCCTGCCTGCGCTACTTCGGCGGCATCGCCGGGACCGACGCGGGCCGCGTGATCGACACCGGCCGCGACGACGCGATCAGCCGCGTCGTCCACGAACCGGTCGGGGTCTGCGGTCTCGTCACCCCGTGGAACTACCCGCTGCTGCAGGCCTCCTGGAAGGTCGCCCCCGCGCTGGTCGCGGGGAACACCTTCGTCCTCAAGCCCAGCGAGCTCACCCCGTCCACCGCGATCCTGTTCATGCGCCTGCTGGAGGAGGCCGGGCTGCCCCCGGGCGTCGGCAACCTCGTCCTCGGAGCGGGCGCCGAGGTCGGCGCCCCGCTGGCCGAGCACCCCGACGTGGACATGGTGTCGTTCACCGGCGGCCTGGCGACCGGCCGTACGATCATGGCGTCGGCGGCGGCCACGGTGAAGAGGGTCGCGCTGGAACTCGGCGGCAAGAACCCCAACATCGTCTTCGCCGACGCCGACGTGGAGACCGCCCTCGACTTCGCCCTCACCGCCGTGTTCCTCCACTCCGGGCAGGTCTGCTCGGCCGGTGCCCGCCTGCTGGTCGAGGACTCCCTGCACGACACCTTCGTCGACGAGCTCGTCCGCCGCGCCGCCCGCATCCGCCTCGGCGGCCCCTTCGACCCCGAGGCCGAGACCGGCCCGCTCATCTCCGCCGCGCACCTGGCCAAGGTCGAGGCGTACGTCGCGTCCGGCGTCGCGGAGGGCGCGGTGCTGCGCTGCGGCGGGGAGAGACTCCCCGGCGAGGGGCACTTCTACCCGCCGACCGTCCTCGACGAGTGTCACCGGGGCATGCGCGTGGTCCGCGAGGAGTCCTTCGGCCCCGTCCTCACCGTCGAGCGCTTCGGCGACGAGGACGAGGCGGTCCGCCTCGGCAACGACACCGACTACGGGCTGGCCGGGGCGGTGTGGACGCGGGACGCGGGGAAGGCCCAGCGGGTCGCCGGGCGGCTCCGGCACGGCACCGTCTGGATCAACGACTACCACCCCTACGTCCCCCAGGCGGAGTGGGGCGGGTTCAAGCGGTCGGGCATCGGCCGCGAGCTGGGCCCGGCGGGCCTGGCCGAGTACCGGGAGACAAAGCACGTGTGGCAGAACGTCCGCCCCCGCCCGCAGCGGTGGTTCCGCAGCTGACGGACGACCCCCCGTCCCCAGACGACCCGTGAGGTGGTCATGACCATGACGTCACCGACCCAGCAGGCGCGGCAGGGAGCCGCCGCGCGGAACGAGGACCGGGCCGTCCTCGACGTGCGAGGGCTCTGGAAGGTCTTCGGCCCGCGTCCGGACCGGGTCGTCGGGACCCCGCTCGCGGAACTCTCGCGGAGCGAGCTGAGAGCGAGAACGGGCTGCGTGACCGCCGTCCGCGACGTCTCCTTCACCGTGCGGCCCCAGGAGGTCTTCGTCGTCATGGGCCTGTCCGGCTCGGGCAAGTCCACTCTCGTACGCTGCCTGACGCGGCTCGTCGAGCCGACGGCCGGAGAGGTGCTGTTCGACGGCGAGGACATCCGCAAGGCGGGCGACAGGCAGCTGCGCGAGCTGCGCCGCCACCGCTTCGCCATGGTCTTCCAGAACTTCGGGCTGCTGCCGCACCGGCGGGTCCTGGACAACGTGGCCTACGGGCTGGAGATCCGCGGCATGCGGAAGGAGGCACGCTACGAGCGGGCCAGGGAGATGGTCGAGCTCGTCGGCCTCTCCGGTTCGGAGAACTCCTACCCCGACCAGCTGTCCGGTGGCATGCAGCAGCGCGTCGGGCTGGCCAGGGCCCTCGCGGTCGATCCCGACGTGCTCTTCTTCGACGAGCCGTTCTCCGCGCTCGACCCGCTGATCAGGCGGGACATGCAGAACGAGGTCATCCGCCTGCACCGCGAGGTCGGCAAGACGATGATCTTCATCACGCACGACCTGAGCGAGGCGCTCAAGCTCGGAGACCGCATCCTCATCATGCGCGACGGCGAGCTCGTCCAGATGGGCACGCCGGACGAGGTCGTCGGGGCGCCGGTGGACGACTACGTGCGCGAGTTCGTCAGCGACGTGCCCCGCTCGAACGTGCTCACCACCCGCTGGATCATGCGCCCGCCCCGGCCCGAAGAACCGCTGGACGGTCCCGAGGTCGGGCCGGACGTCGTCGTACGCGACGTCGTGCACACGGTCCTGCGCGCGGCGCGCCCGGTCAAGGTCGTCGAGGGCGGCGAGCTGCTGGGGGTCGTGACGGCCGAGGAGGTCCTCGGCGTGCTCGCCGAACCGTCTCCGGCCGGGGCCTCCGGCGGGTCCGCCGAGCGGTCCTCTCCGGACGAGGTCTCCGGCGAGCCGTCGTCGGACGAGGTCTCCGGCGAGCCCGCCGAGCCGTCTCCGGACGCGACCCCCGGCGACCCGGGCGATTCCGGCGAGCCCGGTGGGTCCGCCGGGTCCGGCAGGGCCGGGGGGCGGGGGTGATGGCCACCCAGGCCACCCCGGCCGGTGGCCTGCGGCGCCTGCCCGCGTGGCCCCGCCGGTACCTGCTCGCCGCCGTCGTCGCGGCGTGGGTGCTGATCTGGGTGTTCGTCCAGGGCCGCGACACCTTCCAGCTCGGCGGCGCGGAGCTGACCCCGCTGCACGTGAGTGTCAACGAGGCCAGTGAGGTCATCGACAACAGCAGGAACGAGAACCCGTTCTTCCTGTACTTCGTCAACTACATCCGGCTCTTCCTCGACGAGTCCGTCACGTTCGTCCAGGCGCTGATCAGCCAGCCGTCCTTCGGGCGGCCGCTGCCGGTCATCGGCTGGCTGGGCGTGGTCGCCGTCGCCACGGCGGTCGCGCTGCTGTGGGGCAACGTGCGGGTCGCCCTGCTGACCGCGGCCGGCTTCGCCTCCTTCGGCCTGCTGGGTCTGTGGCAGGAGAGCATGGACACCCTCGCCCTCACCCTGGCCGCCGTCGTGCTCTCGCTGCTGATCGGCATCCCGCTCGGCGTCTGGGCCGGGGTGAACGACCGGTTCAACCGCCTGGTCACCCCGCTGCTCGACTTCATGCAGACGATGCCGACGTTCGTCTACCTCGCGCCGCTCACCCTGTTCTTCCTCATCGGCCCGGCGAGCGCCACCGTGGCGACCGTCATCTACGCCGTCCCGCCCGCGATCCGCATCACCGCGCACGGCATCCGCGAGGTGCGGCCCGCGATCCTGGAGGCGAGCACCTCCCTCGGCTCGACCGCCTGGCAGTCGCTGAGGAAGGTACGGCTCCCGCTGGCCAAGCGGACCATCGTCGTCGGCGTCAACCAGACCATCATGGCCGCGTTGTGCATGGTCACCATCGCCGCGCTGATCGACGCCCCGGGCCTGGGCAAGACCGTCGTCAAGGCGCTGGAGACCCTCGACGTCGGCAGCGCCTTCAACGCGGGCCTGGCCATCGTCGTGATGGCCATCGTGCTCGACCGGGTCACCTCCGCCGCCGGGCGCCGCGTCGAGGACCGGCACCGGGCCGGACGCTCGCGCGGGCCCGGCCGCCGCCGTGCGGAGATCGGCGCGGTCCTCGCGGTCACCGGCGTGCTGGTCTACCTCTCCCACGTCTACGTGTGGGCCGCGGAGTTCCCGAGCGAGGCGAGCCTGGGGCGCTACGTCCGCCAGGGGGTCGACGCGGCCACCCTGTGGGCGCAGGACAACCTCGCGGTCTACACCGGCGCGTTCAGGAACGCCGTCTCCTACGGCCTGCTCAACCCGTTCGAGGCGCTGCTCACCGGCTCGCCCTGGTGGCTGGTCGGCGCGGTGCTCGTCGCGTTCGCCGCGATCCTGGCGAACGTCAGGGTCGTGCTCGTCACGGCGGTGTGCGTCGCCCTGCTCGTCGCGCTCGGCCTGTGGCAGGACAGCATGGTGACGCTGGCCTCGACGCTGGTGGCCACCGTCCTGGTGATGATCCTCGGGGTGGTGCTCGGCGTCTGGATGGGCCGCAGCGACCGCGTCGACCAGCTGGTGCGGCCCGTCCTCGACGCCGGGCAGACCATGCCGCCGTTCGTCTACCTGGTGCCGATCCTCGGCCTGTTCGGCGCGACCCGGATCACCGCCATCATCGCCGCGGTCGTCTACGCGGCCCCGGTGGCGGTCAAGCTCACCGCGGACGGCATCCGCGGGGTGGCGCCGAGCGCGGTGGAGGCCGCCACGGCCGCGGGCTCCAGCACCTGGCAGCTCATCACCAAGGTGCAGCTGCCGATGGCGCGCAGCGCGCTCACCCTCGCCGCGAGCCAGGGGCTCATCTACGTGCTCGCCATGGTCGTCGTCGGCGGCCTGGTCGGCGCGGGCGCGCTCGGCTACGACGTGGTGGCGGGCTTCTCCCAGCTACAGCTGCGCGGCAAGGGGCTCGCCGCGGGCGTGGCGATCGTCGTACTCGGGATCATGCTGGAGCGCATCACCCGAACGGCGGCGCGGCGGGCCGACGCCGAGGCGCACGGCGCCCATTGAACGGCAGGGCGAGGCACAGAGAAGTACGGGGAAGCGGAACCGAACACGGCACACGACACCCAACACAGGAGGACCTGGTGACAGTTTCGAGGATCGGGCGACCGCGGGCGGTGGCGCTCCTGGTCGCGGCCGGCCTCCTCGTCTCCGCGTGCGGCGGGGCGAAGGTCGGCGAGAGTGACAGCGGAGCCGCCCCGGCGGCCTCGGGCGCGGACGGGAAGAAGGCCTGCGGCGCGGTCAACATCGCCATCAACCCGTGGGTCGGGTACGAGGCGACCGCGGCGGTCATCGCCCACGTGGCCGAGAAGGATCTCGGCTGCTCGGTCACGAAGAAGGACCTCAAGGAGGAGGTCGCCTGGCAGGGCTTCGCCACCGGCGAGGTCGACGCCATCGTGGAGAACTGGGCCCACGACGACCTGAAGAAGAAGTACATCGAGGACCAGAAGGTCGCCGTCTCGGCGGGCTCGACGGGCAACAAGGGCGTCATCGGCTGGTACGTGCCGCCGTGGATGGCCGAGAAGTATCCCGACATCACCGACTGGAAGAACCTCAACAAGTACGCCGACCTGTTCAAGACCTCCGAGTCGGGGGGCAAGGGGCAGCTGCTCGACGGCGACCCCTCCTTCGTGACCAACGACGCGGCCCTGGTGAAGAACCTGAAGCTGGACTACAAGGTCGTCTACGCGGGCAGCGAGGCGGCGCTCATCACCGGCTTCCGGCAGGCCGAGAAGCAGAAGACCCCGATGCTCGGCTACTTCTACGAGCCGCAGTGGTTCCTGTCGGAGGTGAAACTCGTCAAGGTCAAGCTGCCCGAGTACACCGAGGGCTGCGACGCCGACGCCGAGAAGGTGGCCTGCGACTACCCGCTCTACGACCTCGACAAGATCGTGAGCAAGAAGTTCGCCGACTCCGGCAGCCCGGCGTACGACCTGGTCAAGAACTTCACCTGGACGAACGAGGACCAGAACCTCGTGGCCAAGTACATCTCCGAGGACAAGATGACGGCCGAGGAGGCCGCCGAGAAGTGGGTCGGCGACAACCCCGACAAGGTGAAGGCCTGGCTTCCCACGTCCTGAGCGCGCTCGCCTCACAGGCGAGATGTCACTGCTTCGAACTCAGCGGTGCTCACCAGCCAAGACGCCCCGTTCCGGATCTTCGGAACGGGGCGTAAGTGCCTGACTCCCGAAGATGTCATCTATGGCCTTCACGCTCTGCATGAGTGCTAGTTGGATCTGCTTCCTGTAGACGCTCTTGGTGACCACCGTGTTCCGGTGGCCGACCAGGAGCCGTTCGGGGTGCTGATCGCCGAGGCCGCATCGCGCGGGCAGGTCGGGTTGGAGGTGGTCGGCGTGGACTCCACGATCGTGCGGGCGCATCAGGAGGCGGCTGAGCTCCTGAGGCCGCAGCCGACAGAGGCCGTAGGCGGCGACGGATGAGGTGTCGGTGATCTTTTCGCGCAGGATCATCTGCTCGACCGTGATCCTCGCCGTGGCCAATGGAAGGTTCCAGGTATGCGGACGCCCTAATAAACCGGTCAGTACGGCAGGTTTCTCCCCGGGAACATATGCGACATATCACCGTAACGGATGATCTATAGCGTCACGCGCAATGCCGGGTTCCTCAAGGAGCACGTGGTGCGCAAAGTCCTGATCTCCCTCACCTCCCTCTCCCTTTCCCTCACTCTCGTGGCCGTGCAACCCCAGCAGGCCAGCGCCAAGGTCGAACTCGACCTTGAGACGTTGACCGGCGCCGAGGCCATATCCCTCATGGCCGAAGGCAAGCTGACCTCGGTCGACCTGACCAAGGCGTACATCGACCGGATCACCGCGCTGAACAAGCGCGGGCCCGGCCTGAACGCCGTCACCGACCTCAACCCCAACGCGTTGAAGGAGGCCGAGGCGTACGACCGCCTGCGCAAGAAGGGCAGGTCGCTCGGCCCGGCCATGGGGCTGCCGATCCTGCTCAAGGATCTGATCGACGTCGAGGGCATGCCCACGACGGCGAACAACTGGTCGCTGCGCCGGTCCTTCCCGGCCTCCGACGCCGGCATCACCAAGAAGCTGAAGGAACGCGGCGTCGTGATCCTCGGCAAGGTGGGGCTGTCGGAGTACGCCAACAGCTTCGGCTCGCAGCCCTCCGGGTTCGGCAACTACGGTGGCCAGGTCATCAACGGCATCGACGCCGACCAGAACCCCTCCGGGTCGTCGTCGGGCACCGGCGCGGCCATGGCCGCGGCGCTGTCGACGCTGGGCATCGGGACCGAGACCTCCGGTTCCATCATCTCGCCGTCGAACGCGCAGTCGCTCGTGGGTCTGCGGCCGACCGTGGGTCTCGTGCCCGGTTACGGCATCGCGCCCATCTCGGCCTCGCAGGACATCGCCGGTCCGATGGTCCGCACGGTCTCCGACGCCGCGCTCACACTGGCCTCGATCGCCGGGCCCGACCCGGTGGCCGACGCCGGGTACAAGGCCATGTTCGGCGACGACTACATCGCCAAGGGCATCATCCCGCCGCTCCCCGCGACGCTGCCCGACTACACCAAGGCCATCGATCCCGACTTCGTGCGCGGCAAGAAGATCGGGTACAACGGCACCCTCACCGAGGGCAGCCCGCTCAAGATCGCGTACGACGCCCTGACCGCCGCCGGCGCCGTCCTGGTGCCCCGCCCGCAGGCGACGATCCCCGCGCTGCCCGCGCTGCCCAGCGGCTATGAGCAGCACAAGAGCATCGACTCCTACTACGAGCGGCTCGGCCCGCAGGCGCCGATCAACTCGCTGGTCGAAGAGGTGCAGGTCAACCAGGCCGAAGCTCACCAGGCGCTCAAGTTCGGCAACGTCAACCACCTGAACTCGTCGCAGGCGGACGTGACCCCGGGCGGGGCCAACGAGCAGGCGTACCGGACGAACCTCGCGATCCGTAAGGCCGCCTGGCACAAGGCCATCGACGACATGGTGACGTACACCAACTCGGACCCGGCGCAGCCGGCCGACCCGGTGATCGCCATCCTGGGCAGCGCGCCGAGCGCCCCGCAGGCCGGTTACCCGTCGATCACGATCCCGATGGGCTACACCGCGACCCACCGGCGCGCCCAGAACGTGCTGGTCCACGGCAACGCCTACAGCGAGTTCGACCTGCTCGGCGTCGCCTACGTCATCGAGCAGGCCACCAAGCTGCGCCGGCCGGCCAGCCTCGTGAACCCGAGCATGTACCGCTGCGCGAAGACGACCCCGGCTCCGCCGTTCGCCGGGCGCGGCGCCTGCAACCCCGACTACGACGCCGTCCTCAAGGTGACCGGCTACGACTCCCGGCCGCTCGGTTTCTCGCTGGAGACCGAGACGGCGCAGAGCCTGATCCGGAAGCTGAACAAGGACGAGGTCTCGGCCGAGGAGCTCACCCGCGCCTACCTCGACCGCATCGCGCTGACCAACGCCGAGGGCCCGGCCACCCAGGCCGTCCGCGAGATCAACGCCGACGCGGTCAAGGAAGCCCGAAAGCTCGACCAGGAGCGGTGGAGGTACCGCACCGGCGAGCCCACGAGCCCGAACGACACGCGCCCGCCGCGTCCCGCCCTCTGGGGCCTGCCGGTGCTGGTCAACGACACCATCGACGCCAGGTCGCTGTCGACCACGGGCGGCTCGATCGCCCTCCAGGGTCTCAAGCCGGCCGACGACTCCGCCCTCGTGGCGAAGCTGAGGGCCGCCGGCGCGATCGTGCTCGGCAAGACCAACGTCACCGAGCTGAACGGCGTCTTCGACGCCAACCTGCCGAAGGGCTACTCCTCGCTCGGCGGCCAGGTCCTGCTCCCGAACGACACCGACAAGACCCCGGCGGGTTCGTCGGCCGGCGCCGCGGCGGCCACCGCCTCGGGTCTGGCCGCGATCACGATCGGCATGGAGACCTCGCCCGACTCGGCGCAGCTCCTCGCCCCGGCCGACGCGGCCGGTGTGGTGGGCCTCAAGCCGACCGTCGGCCTGGTCAGCACGACCGGTGTGCTCCCGGTGGCCAGGTCGCAGGACGCCCCCGGCCCGATCACCCGCAGCGTCGGCGACGCCGCGACGATCCTCAACGTGATCGCCGACCCGGCGAGCCCGGTCGACTACACGAAGGACCTCAAGGCAGACGCCCTCGCGGGCAAGAGGATCGCCGTGGTGTCCAGCACGAGCGCCCCCTACCAGGAGGCGATCGCCAGGCTCCAGGGCCTCGGCGCGACCGTCACCCAGGTCTCGATCGCCACCCCGGCCGCGACCGACAGCGTCGTCGCCACCGAGTTCAAGCGTGACCTGAACGCCTACCTCGGCGCGGCCAGGCCCGGCACGACGCTGCGGAGCATCATCGACTACAACGACGCCAACCCGGTCGAGGGCCTGAAGTACCAGCAGGGTCAACTGCTGGCCGCCCAGGCGATCGACCTGTCCGACCCCGCGACGAACGCCAAGTACACGGCCGACCTGGAGGCCGGCAAGGCCGCCAACAAGGCCGTCCTGGACAGCGTCCTGAGCGGGCATGACCTGATCCTGGTCCCGAGCGGCAGCAACGTGATCGGCTACGCCGACCGCGCCGGCTACCCCGCGCTCACCGTCCCCGCCGGGTACGGCGCGCAGCAGAGCTCCTCGGGCCGCAACCCCATCGGTGTGACGCTGATCGGCGGCGCCTTCTCGGAGGCGAAGCTGCTGGCCGGCGGCTACGCGCTGGAGCAGGCGATCGACGACCGCCTCGCCCCCAGCTACACCAACCCCAGCATGTGGCGCTGCGTCCCGGAGAGCACCTTCTTCACGGGCGAGTTCTGCCTGCCGGGCGACCGCCTGGCCCCTCGTTACAAGGGCTGACCACCAGTTGAGGAGAAGGGCCCGCGGTCTTCCCCCGCGGGCCCTTCTCCCGTTACGGGGGTACGACCTGAGCTGCTGCCGCGACGTGCCATGGCATCGTGGGGACATGAGCGCTGACCCCCGCCGGTTCTCCGATCGCGGCGACCCCCTGCAGTACCTGCGTACGGCCCGGGTCCTGGTGTGCTGCCCGCGCTGTGCGGACTGCGCCGTGGTCAGGGGCGGTCGGGTGACCTGCCTGTCCTGCGGATACGCCAAAGAGGTGCCCGCGGGCGGCTGGTCGGGCCGGATCGCGGTTCACGCCGGCGGACGATGTGGCGGCTGCGGTCGTGACATCCAGCGCCGCGGCTCACGCTCGAGTGGCTCGCCACCGTCGTCGATGCCGGTGAGATGTCCCGGCTGCCGGAGGGTGACCAGCCTCCCCTCGCGCTGGTGGCCCGAGACCCGGTCGGACGCGACCTGTTACGCCGGACTCGATCTGTGGCTGCAGACGCCGTGCGGAAATCACGTGCTGTGGGCGTACGACGCCGAGCATCTGGATTTCCTGGAGCGATACGTCCGCGCGTTCATCCGTGAGCGCGAACCCAACCGCAACGCGAGCCTGGCCAGCCGGCTGCCGGCATGGGTGAAGGACGCCAAGAACCGTGACCTGGTCCTCTCCCGCTGCGCCACCCTCCGTGCCCGCCTGCACGAGGCGTCCCGCCACACGCCGGACGCCGGTCGACGCCGGGCCACCGGCGACGACCTCACGCGGTGAGCCGTCACCGTCCATGACGAGCGCGGCCACAGACGCTGATCATGTCTCCTGCCCACTTCCCGGACATTCGGCGGCTGATCGGGCGACGGTCGCGACGCCCTGAGCCGGTGGGTCAGGGGGGTTCGAGCCCCCCGTCGGGCCTGCGGACCCGGGCGGACCACCGTTCGTGCGCGTGCGTCGAGGGCGGGTACTTCGCGGCCTGGGCCTCGTCGAGCTCGATTCCCCATCCGGGCGCGTCCGACGGGTACAGGTGGCCGCGCCGGATCACCGGCGTTCCGGGGAACACGTCGTGGACGGCGTCGGCGTAGACGTGGCCCTCCTGGATCCCGAAGGCGGGGGTGGTCACGTCCAGCGCGATGTTGGCCGCCATGCCGACGGGGGAGACGTCGGCGGGGGAGTGCCAGGCGGTGCGCACCGCGGCGAACTCGCACAGGGCCACCAGGGCGCTCGCCGGGGTGAGCCCGCCGATCGCCGACAGGTGCAGCCGCAGCAGGTCCACCCCGCCGCCCATGACCAGCCGCGCGGCCTCGGTGGCCGAGGTGAGCAGCTCACCGGCGGCGACGGGCACCGGGGACGCGGCGCGGATCTCCGGCAGCCGGTCGAAGAACTCGGGCGCGACCACGTCCTCCAGGAAGAACAGCCGGTAGGGCTCCAGCGCCCGCGCCAGCGTCACGGCCTGCTTGGGCGTGAGCCGGGAGTGGACGTCGTGCAGCAGCTCCACCTCCTCGCCCAGCTCCCGCCTGGCCTGCCGGAACAGCTCCGGCGTGGTGCGCAGGTAGTGCTGGACGTCCCACCCGTCGGGATGGGGAGCGCCGGGGTACCCGCCTCCCGCACGGGGCGTGCCGTAGGAGCCGAACCCGGGCTGCGCCGTCTGCAGCCGCACGTGCGTGACGCCCGTCTCCATGATGGCCCTGGCGTGGTCGAGGGTCTCCGGGATCGTGGCGCCGCCCGCGTGCAGGTACACCGGGGCGGCCGTGCGGACCCGCCCGCCGAGCAGCTCGTACACCGGCATGCCCGCCCGCCTGCCCGCGATGTCCCACAGCGCCATGTCCACGCCGGAGATGGCGTTGTTGCCGACCGGCCCGTCCCGCCAGTACGACGAGAAGTGCAGCATGCGGAAGATGTCCTTGATGTCGGCCGGGTGCCGCCCGATCAGCATGGGCGCGAGATGGTGTTCGACGGCGCTCGCCACCGCGTGGAACCGCTGGGTGAACGTCGCGCAGCCCAGCCCGTACAGCCCCGGCTCCGAGGTGTCCACGCGCACCACGACGAGGGGTACGCCGCCGGGGGCGGTGACGACGGGCCGCACCGAGGTGATGCGCAGGCCGTCGCGGGCGGGCCAGGGACTCTGCGTCTCGGGCATCGGGACACTCGGGCTTCTCTGGAGGGGGGTCACGGGGCGGCTCCGGGTTTCATGACCAGGCGGGCGGTTCCCGACGCGCGGGGCGTCGTGGCGCGCAGGACGATCCGGTGCAGGTGGTCGCCCCACACGGCGGACAGCTTGGGGTCGTCGAGCGGCAGACGCTCGACGTCGGCGGTGAACGCGTCCGGGTCGTAGTGGACGAGCAGCGGGCGCGACCGTCCCATGACGGACACCAGGCCGGGCGAGGTGCCGATCTCGCCGTGCGCCATCAGGCACAGGGCCAGACTCGACGGAGGCCGCCGCAGCTCCCATCGGTCCTCGACGGTCACCGCGGGGTCGTCGCCCCGCCCGAGCCGCAGGGTGCGGCGCCACTCGCGGACACCGGCCCGCTCGGGCCAGGCGAGGGCCAGGTCGAGGGAGAGCTCGGCCCGGTCGCCGGCCGCCGCGCAGGAGACGTCGCGGGCGCGGTGCTCCGGGCCCGGCGCCTGCATGACGCCGTCGATCTCCGGGAGGTTGTGGTACGAGCTCCGCATGGTCCAGATGCCGTACCGATCGGGGCCGAACGTCCGCGCGGTGTACTCGCCCACCCCCGCGTCGACCAGCACCGGCCGGCCGTCCAGCGCGACGATGAACGACCCGACGTCGTTGTGGTTGTGGCTCTCCGCGTTGTGGCCGCCCTTGGCGGCGAGGAACAGCCCGTCAGGCGTCCCGCGCCGCTCCCGCGCGACCATCACCTGCACCGACGGCAGCCAGGCCTGCTCGACGTACGGGGCCTCGGCCGGGGGAGCGTCACGCCACCCGGTGTCGAACAGCCCGGCCAGCGTGCGGCCGAGGCCGACCTCCTGGTGGACGACCGGCGGCCCGGTCCGGCGCGTCGCGCGGGCGTGCGCGACGACGTCGCCGTCGCCGGTCAGCAGGCCGGCCCGGTGGGGGATGTCCAGCGCCGTCTGGTCGGGCAGGCGCGCCCCGCCGTCGGCGAAGTTGACGTACCAGTCGCCGCCGATGTGCATCCGGTGCAGGTAGGCGACCATCTCCCGGACGACGGGGACGCCGAACGCGTCGAGCCGCCCGCCGCTCGCCGAGCGCAGCGTCTCCAGGCTCTCGGCCAGGCACGCGCCGGCCCGCCACCAGTACGCCACACCCTCCTCGCAGCCGCCGTCCGGCCCGTACCCGGCGACGAAGCCGTCCAGCCCGCGAACCGCCCGCACGACCGTCTCCAGCATCGCCTCCCGGCTCCCGGACAGCAGGAGCGCGCAGGTGAGGATGTTGGAGTGGATCCACGGGTTCCAGTTGTTGACCGGCCTGACCTCGTCGTCGTACCAGTGCCAGTGACGGGCGAGGTAGGGGGTGAGGAGCCGGTGGCGCACCTCCTCGCGAAGTCTGCGGCGCACCACGGCCGAGGACGCGTCCAGCGCGGCGCCCGCCACCAGGTCGGTCCAGGCGAGCAGGGCGGCGGTCTCGGCGGCGAACAGGTCGACGAAGGGCCGTCGCGGGTCGGGCAGCTCGCCGCCGTCCTCGCGGGCGAACTCCTCGTGCGCGGGCAGGCACCAGGTGCTCTCCTCGCACAGCAGCCAGACGCCGTCGCGCACCTCGTCCAGCCACCGCTCGTCCCCGGTCGCCCCGGCGGCCAGCACCGCGGCCGCGAGCCTGCGCCGCCGTTCGAAGTAGGGCCGCTCGAAGCCGACGCGGTCGCCCGTCCGGGCGTAACCGGCGAACAGGCTCGCGGGCAGGGCCGGCCAGGGGGCGGCGGCCGTGCTCCGGGCCTGCTCGGCCAGGCTCCGCCGGGTGGCCGACCCGATCTCCTCCCAGGCGGGGTCTCCCAGGGCGGGGAAGGGGCGCCACGCGCCGGGCTCCGGCAGGTGGGCGGCGAGCTCACGAGGTGAGAGAACCCTCTCCAGCGGGCCGTCGGCCGCGATAGGAGTCAGGCGGCCCGTTCCGGTGGGAGTCACGCGGTCACCCCTTCAGCCCGGTGAAGCCGATCCCGCGCACGATGTGCCGCTGGAAGATGAGGAAGATCAGCAGCGGCGGGATCGTCGCGATGAGCAGGCCCGCCACGAGCAGGGCGGGATCGGCCGCCTGCGCCAGGCGGGGCAGCGCCACCGCGATCGGCTGGGCCCGCGGATCGGTGATCGCGATCAGCGGCCACAGGAAGTCCTTCCAGGCGTTCATCACGGCGAACAGCGAGATGACGGCGAGGATCGGCGCGGACATGGGCAGCACGATCCTGCGGAAGACGACCCAGGAGCCCGCCCCGTCCACCCGGGCGGCCTCGAAGAGCTCGCGCGGGATCGCGTCGAAGAACTGCTTGGCCAGCAGGATGTTGAACGCGTGCGCCCCGGCGGGCAGCCACACCGCGAGCGGCGTGTTGGCGATGGAGACGTTCAGGCCGGGCAGGTCGAGGATCGTCAGATAGAGCGCGACGAGCGTCACCGTGGCGGGGACGAACAGCGTGACGAGGAACGCGCCGTAGACGTAGCGGCCGTACCAGGGCCGGATCACCGACAGCGCGTACCCGGCGGTGGTGGCGATGAGGAGCTGGGTGAGCCACGACCCCGCCACCAGCACGACCGTGTTGAGCAGATAGTGCCTGATCTCCAGGGTGGTCCAGGCGTCGGTGAAGTTCTCCCACCGCGCCTGCGACGGCCACAGCGTCAGGGGGTCGCCCAGCAGGTCGGCGGTCGAGGACACCGCCGCCTTGAAGGTCCACAGCAGCGGGCCGAGCCCGGCGAGCAGCAGGCCCGCCAGGAGCAGCACGTGGGTGATCCGCCACCCCGTGCCGGTGGCGGGCTTGCGCCAGTCGGCCTGCGAGAGCACGCCGCGGCCGGGGGAGCCGGGGGAGGGCGTCATCGGGCTCCCCATCCTCTCGTCAGTCGCAGGTAGAGCGCCGACACGACGGCGAGCACGCAGGCGAGCAGGACGCTCAGCGCGGTCGCGGTGCCGTAGTCGCCGAACAGGAACGCGTAGCGGTAGATCATCAGCAGCACGGTGACGGTCGCGTTCTCCGGCCCGCCGTCCGTCATGACGTACGGCTCGGTGAAGACCTGCAGGCAGCCGATGATCTGCAGCAGGAGCAGTACCAGGATCACCCCGCGCAGCTGCGGCAGCGTCACGTGCACGACGCGCCGGGCGACCGAGGCGCCGTCGGTCTCGGCGGCCTCGTACAGCTCCCGGGGCACCCCGGACAGGGCGGCCAGGTAGATCAGCACGGCTCCGCCCGCGCCCGCCCAGGTCGCCTCGATCACCAGGCTCGGCATCGCCCAGGTGGGTGACTGCAGCCACGGGTAGGGGCCGAGGCCGACCAGCCCCAGCAGGCCGTTGACCAGGCCGGAGTCGGGGTCGTAGAACAGCTTCCACAGCAGGACCGACACCACGGGCGGCACGATGACCGGCAGGTAGACCAGCACGCGCGCCAGCCCGCCGAGGCGCCGCAGCTCGGAGATGAGCACGGCGACCGCGAGCGGCCCGGGCAGCCCGACCAGCAGCGACAGCACGGTGTACCAGAGGGTGTTCAGCAGCGCGGTCGGCAGCAGCGGGTCGGCGAACAGGATCTCGAAGTTGCGCAGTCCCACCCAGACCGGCGGGTCGACCAGGTTGGTCTGCTGCAGGGAGAGCACCACGCTGCGGCCGATCGGCCACCAGGCGAAGAAGGCGAAGCACAGCAGCGCGGGGAGCAGGAACGCGAGCCCGGCCAGGGCGCGCCGGTCGCGGTCGGAGCCGCCCGCCCGGCCGCCGGCCCCCCGCCGGCCCGTCGCGGCGGCAGCGGCGTCGGCGGGGGGCGGCGCGGTGGTGAGGACGGGCATCACCGCTGCTTCTGGAGGATGGCGTTCACCCGCGCCTCGGCGTCGGCCAGCAGCTTGGCCGGGTCGGCGTCCTCGCGGGTGAGGACCGCCTGGGCGACCGGGTCGAGGGCCGCGTATATCTCCTGGCTGGCGACCTGCGGCTCGGGGGTGAACGTGAAGGCGCCCAGCGACTTCACGTAACCGGCGAAGTTCTCCGCGGGCACGTTGGCGTGCGGGGTGATCGCCTCCCTGACCTTGTCCGCGGTGGCCTGGTCGAAGATCGGCAGGACCGGGACGCCGACCGGGGTGCCGTCGGCGGCGGCCGCCTTGGCGTTGGTGACCGCGGCCTCGGTGTCGAAGTTCGGGCGCAGGTAGCGGAACCGGATCCACTTGACGGCCGCGGCCCGCTGCTCGGGCGTGGCCTTGGCGTTGACCAGGTGGATCGTGCCGCCCACCAGCGTGGCCGACCCGGCGCCCTGGGGCATGGGGCCGCCGCCGAAGTCCTCGGGCCTGCCGCCGTTGGTGATGTAGGTGGGGTAGATGTCGGAGGGGGAGGTGACCCACATCCCGACCTTGCCCGCGGAGAACTGGGCGATCAGGTCCTCCTGCTTGCCCAGCACGTTGCCGCCCATCGAGTCGTCCTCCCAGCGCATCGCCCGCCAGCGGTCGAGGACCTGGCGGGCCGCGGTGTCGTTGAAGGACGCCGCCCACTTCCCGGGCTGCGTCTCCTTGATCATCGACCCGCCCTCGCTGTAGGCGTAGGCCGTCAGGTGCCACCCGCCGCTGTTGTTGGTGGTGATCTCCCCGAAGCCCGTCGCCCCCGTCTTGTCGGAGATCTGCTTGGCGTACGCGCGCACCTCGTCCCAGGTCGCCGGGGGCTTGTCCGGGTCGAGCCCGGCCTTGGTGAACAGGGAGCGGTTGTAGGCCAGGCCCAGGGCGTACGCCTTCTCCGGCAGGCCGTAGGTGACGCCGTCCTTGGTCAGGTAGGACATGATGTCGGGGTTCAGCGCGCCGAACTCGGTGAGGGCTTCTGCCTCCTTCGTGATGTCGGCGACCTGCCGCCGCTCGATCAGCCCGGCCGGTTCGGTGAGCGGGACGCGCAGCACGGTCGGCGCGCTGCCCGCGGCGAGCATGGGGGCGAACGTCTTGACGTCCCAGGGCAGGTCGGAGCCCGTGACCTTGATGTCCGGGTTGGCCTTCTCGAAGGCCGCCACCTGGTCCTTGAAGAGCTTGAGCGCCTTGGCGTTGGTCGCGGCCGGCATCCCCATGACGGTGATCGTGGTCGCGCCGCCCGCCTCGGGGGCGTCGTCCTGGGCGCAGCCCGCCGCGCTCACCGCGAGCGCGAGCAGGAGAGCGCCGGAATTCAACCTGCGGAACTGGGATTTCATCCTTGACCTCCATGAACGGAAGCGCGCCGCCCGGGACCGACGATGACATCGGTGTGACGCCGGGGTGCCCGTCCGGTTACGTCCTGGCAATAGTGGTCGGGCATCACACAAAAGACAAGACCTATGAAACATAAGTTTCTAAGTTGTATATTTTGTGTCGCAAGTGCTCAGTTCCTTGACCTGGCAGGAGCCCATCGCAGTGACCCAGCGGCCCGAAGCGCTCATCGTCATGGCGCGGGAGACCTATCGGCAGTTGTTCGACGACGCGCGCCGCGAACGCCTCGCACGCCTGGCCAGGACGGGCGCGCCGCTGTGGGCGACGGAGCTGGGCTCGGCGGCCGTACGCGAGCGGCTGGCCGAGGTGGAGGTCCTCATCACGGGATGGGGCTGCCCTCCGCTGACGGCGGAGGTGCTGGCCGGCGCGCCACGGCTGCGGGCCGTCTTCCACGCGGCCGGCACCGTGAAGGAGCACATCACCGGCGCCTGCTGGGAACGCGGGCTCGTCGTGACGTCGGCGGCGCGGGCCAACGCGATCCCCGTCGCGGAGTACACGCTGGCCGCGATCCTGATGGCGGGCAAGCGGGCGCACCGGTTCGCCGCCGCCTACCGCCGCAGCCCGGGGACGTGGGAGCCCTGGCGCGACGCCGTGCCCGACCCCTCCAACTACCGGCGTACGGTCGGCATCGTCGGCCTGTCCAACGTGGGCCGCAGGGTGGCCGCGCTGCTGCGCCCGTTCGACGTCACCGTGCTCGCGGCCGACCCGCACGCCTCGGCCGCGAGCGCCGCCGCGCTCGGCGCCTCGCTGGTGGACCTCGACACCCTGCTGCGCCGCAGCGACACGGTGACCCTGCACGCGCCGCAGCTCCCCGAGACGCGGCACCTGCTGGACCGGCGGCGGCTCGCCCTGCTGCGCGACGGCGCCGTCGTGATCAACACCGCCAGGGGCGGGCTGGTCGACACCGCCGCCCTCACCGAGGAGTGCGCCGCGGGGCGGCTGGACGCCGTCCTCGACGTCACCGACCCCGAGCCGCTGCCCGCGGGCTCGCCGCTCTACAGGCTGCCCAACGTCGTGCTCACCCCGCACATCGCCGGGGCGCTGGGCTCGGAGACGTACCGGCTGGCCGACGCGGCGCTGGACGAGCTGGCGTGCTTCGCGGAGGGGCGTGCGCCGCTGCACGCGGTGGACGGCGCCGACCTGCCGAAGATCGCCTGATCCTCCGCGCCTTCAGGCCTCTTCACCGCACGTGGGAGCAGTGGGATTCGTGGTCCCGCGAGATGCGCCTTGCCGGCGATCTCACCGATGCGCACCGGTCCTCCCCTGTCCGGGCGGCCCGCCCGGCTTGCACCTGACACCAATGTCAGGTTTTAGGGTGAGGGGCGTCGGCGCTCGCCGAACATTCACCCAACTGATCTCCCGAACGGCCGGTCCAGGCCGTCTGGAAAGGTAGAACGTCATGCGCGCAGTCCGATATCACGAGTACGGCGGTGTGGAGACCTTCGTGGTCGAGCAGGCGCCGGACCCGCATCCCGGGCCCGGCGAGATCCGCGTCCGCGTCGTGGCGGCCGGCGTCAATCCCGTCGACTGGAAGGTGCGTTCCGGTGCGGTGCACGCGGTACTCCCCGTGGACCTGCCCGCGATTCCCGGGCGTGACGCCGCCGGCGTGGTCGACGAGATCGGTGAGGGCGTGCGGGGGGTGAGCATCGGCGACCGTGTCTTCGGGCTGGGCGGCGTCACCGGCGCGACGGCGGAGCTGGCCGTGCTCTCGGCCTGGGCCCACGCCCCCGCCACGTGGACCGACGAGGAGGCCGCCGGCGCCGGCCTGGCAGCCGTGACCGCGATGGGCGGGCTGAAGGCGCTCGGTCCCCTGCGAGGGCGCACCCTTCTCATCGAGGGCGCGGCCGGAGGCGTGGGCAGTGCCGCGGTCGAGATCGCGGTGGCTCAGGGCGCCACCGTGATCGGGACGGCCGGCGAGCGCAACCACGAGTTCCTCACCTCTCTCGGAGCCGTTCCCACCACCTACGGCACCGGCCTCGCGGAGCGCCTCGCCACCCTGGCTCCGGACGGTGTCGACATCGCGCTCGACACCGCGGCCTCCGGCTCCCTGACCGACCTCATCGCGATCGTGGGCGACCCCGCTCGCGTGGCGACGGTCGCCGACTACGCCAACGCGCAGCGCCTGGGTGTGCATCTGGCCAACGCCGAGAACGATTCCACGCTCCTGGCCGAAGCGGGCGAACTCGGCCGTCAAGGCCGCTACACACCGCGCGTCGAGCGGACCTACCCGCTCGAACGGATCGCGGAAGCGCACGCATACGCCGAGCGCGGGCACACGCGGGGAAAGATCGTGGTCCGCATCTGAGCCTGTCCCACCGTTCAGGGCTTCCCGCGGCTTCGGCCGCCGGAAGCCCGCACCCCGGATCACCGGCCCCGGAGTGATCCGAGCACCTCGGAGGTCATCTCGTCAGAAGTTCCACGCCTTCAAGCCCCCGGGCCTCCGAACGCTCGGACGTCTGAGCGTCTGAGCGCCCTGTCCCGGCGGGGTCGCCCACCGGGACAGGGCGGGCGGGTCAGTTCACCGTGGGCCCGGTCTGCAGGGCCGTTCTCACCAGCGGTGACGTCGTGTCGGTGGTCCGTACGTAGGAGGAGTGCACCCCCTTGGGCAGCCAGACCTTCAGGCGGTACGCCTTGCCGTCGCTGTAGGTGGTGTCGGACGGGGTGACCTCGGCCATCCTGCGGACGACGCCGTCGAGGACCAGGTCGACGGAGAACGGCGGCCGGTTGTCGGCGTCGGTGTAGGTGGCGGTGTAGGTGAACGCGGTCGTGGCCGTGCCGGTCGCGGGGCTGAGGGACACCCCGCTCAGCACCGGCGCGGTGCCCTCCGGCTTGCCGGTGAAGGAGACGCCGTCGACGTGCACCTCACCGTCGGCGTCGGCGGTCTGCTGCAGCCAGATCTCCATCTTCACCTTGGACCTGTCCATCAGCGGGAACGCGTTCAGGTCGAAGTCGTAGGTCGTCCAGGCGCTCGGCACGGTCAGCGGCGCCGTCCCCGAGACCCGGTAGCCCTTCGTGCCGTCGTTGAGCGCGACCCAGATCCGCGCCCCCGGCGACGGGCTCTTCATCACGACCGTGAGGTAGCGGTAGCCGGAGGCGTCCACGCTGTGGTGCCAGGGCTGGAACTTCGCCTGGGAGGAGGCCGAGGCCGGGTTCTGGAAGAAGCGGCCCGCGGTGCGCCCGTCGATGGTCTGTCTGGTGTAGATCCCGATGCCGGCCTGGTTGTTCCACCAGTTGACCCACGCCATGTTCTGCGAGCCGAAGACCCCTCCTCCGCCGAAGTCGTCGTAGAGCAGCGGCGTCTGCGGGGTCGGCGGCGGGGGCGCCACCGTGAGGTGGGTGGAGGAGTAGGTGTGCGCGCCGTTCGTCTGTGTCCCGCGCACGTCGACCCGCCGGTTGGTGTACGGCGTGACGCCGTCGACGTTGACCGTGCCGGTGTGGACGCCGTTCACCAGGGGCATCGGGGTGTGCTCGGCCCCGAGGTCCGCGCCGCTCAGCGTGGCGGCCGGCTGGGCGAAGATCGTGACGTCGCCGGTGACGAGATCGCCGATGACCGGGGAGGTGACGGGCAGCCTGACGGGGGACTGGGCGGCGCTGCTCGGGTTGCCGTTCGCCCTGATCAGACCCATGATCGTGTACAGCAGCCCGGCCTGGATGCTGATGCTGTACTCGTTGTAGCGCCACTGCTGGGCGCTGTCCTGCCACATCGGCCGGTCCGCGTACCACGGGCTCGCGCTTTTGGGGTCCTGCGGGTCCCTGGCGTTGGGCCCGCTCACCATCGCCCCCGGGACCACCACGCCGGTACCGGTCTGGTCGTCGGCCTCGGCGTCCAGCCTGGTGTGCAGGAACTTCACGTGCCTGGCCCCGACGCCGGACACCCAGCTGGTGTTCCAGGGGTTGGCGCCGAACACCCAGTACGTCCCCTTGAGCACCGCCCGCAGCACCCGCTGGTCCCCGAACAGCTCGTAGTAGCGCATCATGTCGCCGAGGTAGGAGACGTGCGGCTCGTTCACGCCGAAGTTCTTGAACTGGTTGAGCACGCCGTACGGCGTGTCGTCGGCCATCGACAGGAAGAACTCCACCTGCCTGGTGAGCAGGTCCTTGATCTTCTGCTTGGTCGCCGTGTTCGCCACCGGGTGGAACTCGGCCATCGACAGCGGCCGCAGGTCCCAGTAGTTGGTCGAGGCCAGGTCGTCGAAGGTGAGGGCGCCGATCTTGGCGGTGGCTGCCTGGCCGTACGGCGCCTCGCCGGTGAGCAGGAACAGCTCGACCTCGGCGAAGAGCAGCGAGTTGGACAGCCCGCCGCGCGTGGAGTAGGAACCGATCGGGTCGTCGGGGTGGGCGGCGGCGTAGTCGTGGAAGGTCCTGGCCGTCTCCTCGCAGAGCTGGGCGAACGCCTGGAAGTCCGCGACCCTGCCCGCGGCGATCGCCCCCGTTCCCAGCGCGCCCTCGATGGCGCGGGCGGTGGCGGCGAGCGCGCCGGCGGCCTTGGCGGAGCCGCCCACGCCGAGCCCGCCGATCCTGCGGTCGTCGGAGGTGCCGGGGACGTTGTCTGTCTGCACCTCCGGGGGGTCGAAGGAGCCGTTGCCCCGCACGTCGTACATAGCGCCGTCGGCGACCGCGGCCATCTTGACCAGGTACTCCGCGCCGAACCTGGCCTCGTCCAGCAGGTCGGGCACGCCGTTGGCGTCGTTGTCGAACCGCACCCGCGCGGAATTCTGGTTGCGGAGGTAAGCCAGGGCGATCTGGCCGCCCACCCACTGGTTGCCGCCGTACTTGCCGTAGTCACCGGCGTCGTACCAGCCGCCGGTCAGGTCGTGGTGGGCGGTGCCGTCCGCGGAGGCCGCGTCGTCGAGGTGCCCGGCGCCGTGGAACACCTTGGCGGAGGGCGCCACGCTGCTGTAGCCGGGCGGGTAGACCGAGGAGGTGGCCACCGAGGCGCGCTGCAGCCGGTAGAAGGCCGTCATCTCGTCCTTGTAGCCGTCCCATATGTCGTCGGCGACGTCGAACGGCGGCGAGGAGACGCCGTTGACCCGCAGGGTGTACCCGGTGCCGAGCTGGGTGAGGGCGGTCAGGTCCACGCTGTAGACCCGCCTTCCCCACACGACGCCGTGGTCGGCCAGGACGCAGCCCGGCAGGACCACGGCGCCGCCGCGCACGACCTCGCAGGTCCAGGGGGAGAGCTTGTCGGTGGCCACGACGTAACCGGCCTTGTAGGAGCCGGAACTGTATCCGGCCTGGCTGACGGCGACCTGTTCGACCGTCCCGGCCGCCTGCGCCGGGAGGGCGGGCAGCAGGGCGGCCATCAGGGCGATGATCATGATCGGCAGCAGGCGCCGGAGTGTTCGAGCGTGCGGGGGGAGGGACATCATGGGCTCACGCTCCTTCCA
Organism: Streptosporangium nanhuense; assembly: GCF_059358815.1. Classification (NCBI taxonomy): domain Bacteria; kingdom Bacillati; phylum Actinomycetota; class Actinomycetes; order Streptosporangiales; family Streptosporangiaceae; genus Streptosporangium; species Streptosporangium nanhuense. The sequence continues at coordinate 42,487 of NZ_JCADBG010000010.1, read as the reverse complement.
TCTGGCTCATGTTCATACACACGAAACCAGATGGCAAGAAGTCTGAAATATTTAGATAGTCGAGTTTGCTTCTTGTTCCATCGGTGTCGCGATTCGCGGGTCCCATCCCTCCGGGAGCGGGTCCGGGCGCGGGCACGTGGAGGCGACGTCGACGAACTCGCCCCGCTCGGCGGACTCGCCGATCGAGGTCATCACGTCCAGCACGTGCAGCCCCAGCTCGCCGCTCGCCCGGTGCGGGCGGCCCCGCCTGACGGCGATCGCCATCTCGGCGACGCCGACGCCGCGCCCGGTCACCGTCCCGGGCACCGGCAGCGCGCTCCACTCGGTCTCGCCCGCCCGGCGCGACCGGAGCGGGCCGCCGAAACCGTTCGGGTTCGGCCCGGCGACGGTGGCCTCGGCGCAGGTGAACTCCAGGAAGTCCTGGCGGCCGAGCGGCGAGTCGAAGCTGAAGACCGTGGTGGCGACCGCGCCGGAGGCGAACTCCAGCAGCGCGGTCACGTGCGTGGCGACCTCCACGGGGAAGCTCGTGCCCGCGCGCGGCCCCGCGCCGATGACCCGCCGGTCGAGCGACCTGCCCGACATCGCCGTGACGCGGGCCACCGGCCCCAGGGCGGCGACCAGGGCCGTCAGGTAGTACGGCCCCATGTCGAACAGCGGCCCGCCGCCCGCGCGGAAGAGGAACTCCGGATCGTGGTGCCAGCGCTGCGGCCCCGGCCCCTGCATCAGGGCCACCGCCGAGAGCGGCCGGCCCGCGCCGCCCCCCGCGAGCAGCCGGAGCATCGCCTGCAGGCCCGCGCCCAGGAAGGTGTCCGGCGCGCTGCCCACCCGCACCCCCGCCGCCTCGGCCGCCGCCAGCAGCCGCCGCGCGGACTCGCGGTCGAGCGTGAGCGGCTTCTCGTTGTAGACGTGCCGGCCCGCGGCGACCGCGGCCTCGGCGACCTCCGCGTGCGCGGCCGGGATCGTCAGGTTCACCACCAGCTCGACCTCGGGCAGCTCCAGCGCCTCCCGGGGGCCGCAGGCGTGCGCGACACCGTGCTCGGCCGCCGCGGCCCCGGCCCTGGCCCGGTCGAGGTCGGCGCACGCCACCACGCGTACGGAGGGGAAGTCCGCGAGGTTGCGCAGGTACTGCCCGCTGATGACGCCGCAGCCCACCACGGCCACGCCGACCGGCCTGTCGCCGATGCCCGCGGAGCTCGGGCCGCTCGGGCCGCTCATGCCGGGAGTCCGGTGAGGCCGGTGAGTCCGGTGAGGCCGGTGAGGCCGGAGAGGTAGTGCCGTGACCGGGCCAGCGCGTCCAGCATGTCGCCGTCGCAACGGTCGAGCTCCACGATCCGCCACGCCCCCGGGGGCGCCGCCGCCAGGATGGCGGGGATCGGCAGCGTGCCCGAGCCGACGGCGGTCATGGGCGCGTCGACCGTGCCGGGACCGTCCTTGACGTGCAGGTGGGAGACCCGCTCTCCCAGCCGCCCGAGCAGCTCCGGCACGTCGGCCCCGCCCACGTGGGCCCAGTAGACGTCGACCTCCAGCAGCGCCTCGGACTCCAGCAGGTCCGCGAACAGCTCGAACGCGGGACGCCCCGCCACGACCTGGGCGAACTCCCAGTGATGGTTGTGATAGCCGAGCCTCAGCCCCGCCCCGGCCGCCCATCTCACGGCCTCGTTGACGCGGCGGGCGCTGTCCTCGACGCTCGCCCGGTCGGCGAACCCCTCCGCCGGGATCGCCGGGATGACGACGGTGTCCGTGCCGATCACCCGCGCGGCGGCGGCCACCGCGTCCCTGCGCTCGTCGAGCAGCGGGCCGTGCAGGGACGATACGGTGAGCCCGGCCGAGGCCAGCGCGTCGCGGAAGGCGTGCGGGTCGTCACCGACCAGGCCCGCGGTGGGCTCCACGGCGCGGAACCCCATATCGGCGACGGACCGCAGGGTCGCGGCCGGGCGCGTGGCGATCTCGGTGCGAACGGAGTAAAGCTGTACAGCGGGAACAGGCACGAACAACCCCTCATAACTTTACATTTTGGCGCATTTATGTTACGAATACTTTTCGTTAGTGGTCAATAGTTTCAATCAAGATGAGCGATTCCACGCCTCGGCGACAGGGGGTCACAGGTGCTGAGTGCTGAGCGAAGGTCGCGGATCCTGGAGTCCGCGCAACGTGAGGGAGCCGTCCGCGTCTCCCAGCTCGTCGGCGAGCTGGGCGTCTCGCACGTCACGGTCCGCCGGGACCTGGAGGCCCTCATCTACGACGGCGTCCTGGAGAAGGTCCGCGGCGGGGCGATGCTCAAGAGCGTCCCCGCCGAGTCCGCGTTCCCGGGCCAGGGGGCGGGCGGCGCCCCGGCGCCCCACCGCACGCTGGGCGTGCTGATACCGGCCGCCTACTACTTCCGACGCGTGGTCGACGGCATCCGGTCGGTCACCGCGAGCACGGGCGGCGACGTCCGCCTCCTGCTGTCGAACTACGACCGGGCCGAGGAACCGAAGCTGGTGGCCGAGCTGGTCTCCACCGGATGCGCCGGGCTCCTGCTCGCCCCGTCGGTGGGCGGGAACGACCACGACGCCCTGGCCTACCTCGACGACGTGCCCGTGCCCGTCGTGCTCATCGAGCGCGCCGTGCCCGGCGAGGAGCTGGGACGGCTGTCCACGGTGCGCTCGGCGCACGAACGCGGGGTCGCCAGCGCCATGCGCCACCTGCGCGACCTCGGGCACACGCGGGTCGCGCTGATCAGCCGGGGCGACTCCCAGAGCGCCGTCTTCGTGCGCCGAGGCTGGGTCGACGCCATCGCCAGGTACGGCATGGACGCCGACGTGCCCAACATCACCGGCGAGCGGCTGGGCACCGGCCCGGCCTGGGAGACGGGCGGCCCGGCGGCCGTGCTGGAGGAGCTGACCTCGGCCGGGGTGACCGCCCTGCTGTGCCACGGCGACGAGGACGCCCTGGTCCTGCTGCAGCACGCGCGCACCCACGGCGTCTCGATCCCCGGGGACCTGTCGCTGGTCGCCTACGACGACGAGCTGGCCAGCCTGGCCGACCCTCCCCTGACGGCGGTCGCGCCGGGCAAGGAGCAGGTGGGCGTCGTCGCGACACGGCTGCTGTCGGACCTGATCGAGGGACGGCTGGGCGAGGCGCCCGTGCACATCCAGATCGAGCCCCGGCTCCACATCCGCCAGACCACCGCCCGGGCCCGCAATGCCTGACCGGGTGCTGGTCACCGGCGCGGCGGGCCACGTCGGGCGCGCGGTCCTCGACCTCCTCGCCCGGGAGAACGTGGCCGCGACCGCCCTCGTACTCCCACCGGGGGACGGGGGACCGGAAGGTGGAGTGCCGGGCGGTCGGCCCGGCGGCGAGCTTCCCGCCGACCGGATCGTGGTCGGCGACGCCCGCGACCCGGGCGCGGTGGCCGAGGCCATGAAGGGCGCCGACGGCGTCATCCACCTCGCCGCGCTGCCCTCGCCCCGGCTGGGCACGCCGGAGGACGTCTTCACCGGCAACGCGCGGGCGACCTTCGTCGTGCTGGAGGAGGCGGGGCGCCGAGGGGTGGGCAACGCGGTGATCGCGAGCAGTTACGCGATCGGCGGGCTGCCGTTCGCGGTGCGGCCGGTGTCGCCGCCGTACCTCCCGGTCGACGTCGCCACCCCGTTGCGGATCACCGACCCCTACGCCCTGTCCAAGCAGGCGGACGAGGCCACCGCGACGATGATGACCCTGCGCCACGGGATGACCACGGTCGCGCTGCGGTTCCCCTTCGTCGGCGACGCGGAGCGCAGGCTGCCGGAGACGGCGGCGAGATACGCCCGCAGCCCGGAGGCGGGCGCGGCCGACCTGTGGAGCTATCTCGACATCCGCGACGCCGCCCGCGCCCTGCTGCTGTCGCTGTCCGTCACCGTCCCCGGCTCCCACGTGCTGTACGTCGCCGCGCCGGAGACCCTCTCCCCGCTGCCCACCGAACGTCTGCTCGACCTCTGCCACCCCGGGGTTCCCCGGCGGCGCCGCTTCCCCGGCCGTACCGTGCCGATCGACCTCGAACCCGCGTCGGCCCTGCTCGGTTTCACCGCGCGGCACATCCACCCGGTGCCCGCCCGGCACTGACCACTGTCCCTCGGCCCGTCCTTGACAGTGTTGTCGACGGGAGGACAATCTGTTGCGGGAAGCGCACTTCGTTTCGGACTGCGCAACGACGGAGGTGGGTATGACGGGCCGACGCGTCGTCATCATCGGAGCCGGGGTCGTCGGGGCGGCCCTGGCCGACGAGCTCTCGGCCAGGGGCCGGGATGACATCACCGTCGTCGACCAGGGCGCCGTGCCCGCCACCGGGGGATCGTCCTCCCACGCGCCGGGCCTGGTTTTCCAGACCAACCCCTCCAAGACCATGGCGGAGCTGGCCCGCTACACCGTCGAGAAACTCGTCTCCCTCGACTGCTTCCTCCAGGTCGGCGGCCTGGAGGTGGCCACCACGCCCGAGCGGCTCGCCGAGCTGCACCGCCGCCACGGCTGGGCGACCTCCTGGGGGATCGAGGCACGCCTGCTCACCCCCGAGGAGTGCGTGGAGCGCCACTCCCTGCTCGACCGGGACATGGTCCTCGGAGGGCTGTTCGTCCCCACCGACGGCCTGGCGAAGGCCGTACGCGCCGTCGAGGTCCAGCTGGCGCGCGCCCGGGAGCGGGGCGTCCGTGTCCTCGACCGGCACGAGGTGCTGGACATCCGCGTCGAGGACGACCAGGTCACGGCCGTCGTCACCGACCGGGGCGAGATCCCCGCCGACCTCGTGGTCTGCTGCGCCGGGATCTGGGGCCCGAAGGTGGCGGGCATGGTCGGCATGGCGCTGCCGCTCACCCCCCTCGCCCACCAGCTCGCCTGGACCGGCCCCGTCCCCGCCCTGGCAGGGCAGGCGGAGGAGGCCGTCCGGCCGATCCTGCGCCACCAGGACGCCGACCTGTACTACCGGGAGCGGTTCGACCGGCTCGGCGTCGGCTACTACGGCCACCGCCCGATGCCGATCACCGCCGAGGAGATCCTCCCGATCGCCGACGCCGAGGTCATGCCCTCGGTGCTGCCGTTCACCGACGAGGACTTCGCCCCCGCCTGGGCCGAGACGAAGGCGCTGCTGCCCGCCGCGGGGGAGGCCGGGCTCGAAACGGGGATCAACGGCCTGTTCTCCTTCACCACCGACAACATGCCGCTGCTCGGGCCGTCGCGCGACGTGCGGGGCTTCTGGGTGGCCGAGGCCGTGTGGGTCACCCACTCGGCGGGGGTGGGCCGCGCGATGGCCGAGTGGCTGGCCGACGGCCACTGCTCGTCCTTCGACCTGCACGAGTGCGACGTCAACCGGTTCGAGGCCCACCAGCTGGCCCCCGAGTACGTCCGCACCCGCGACTGCCAGAACTTCGTCGAGGTCTACGACATCATCCACCCGCTCCAACCGGCCGAGAACCTGCGCCCGCTGCGCACCAGCCCCTTCCACGCCCGCCAGCGCGAGCTGGACGCGTACTTCCTGGAGGCCACCGGCTGGGAGCGCCCCCAGTGGTACGGCGCCAACGCCCCCCTGCTCGACGGCCGTGACATCCCCCGCCCCAACGACTGGGCCGCCCGCCACTGGTCGCCGATCGTCGGCGCCGAGGCCCAGGTCTCGCGCGAGGCCGTCGCCCTGTACGACATGAGCGCGCTCAAGCGGATCGAGGTCGCGGGCCGCGGGGCCGCCGCCTTCCTCCAGCGGATCTCCACGGGCGACGTCGACAAGTCCGTCGGCTCGGTCACGTACTGCCTGCTGCTCGACCACGACGGCGGCATCCGCAGCGACATCACGGTGGCCCGGCTGGGCCGCGACCTGTTCCAGGTCGGCGCCAACGGCAACCTCGACCTCGACTGGCTGCACCGCCACCTGCCCGCCGACGGGTCGGTCACCGTCACCGACATCACCCCCGGAACCTGCTGCGTCGGCGTCTGGGGACCCCTCGCCCGCGAGGTCGTGGCCCCGCTCGCCGGACCTGCCTTCGGCCCCGGCGGCTTCCGCTACTTCCGCGCCGCGCGGGCGTACGTCGGCACCGTGCCCGTCACCGCGCTGCGGCTCTCCTACGTCGGGGAGCTGGGCTGGGAGCTCTACACGACGGCCGACATGGGCGCGAAGCTGTGGGACACCCTCTGGGAGGCGGGCCAGGAGCACGGGATCGTCGCGGGAGGCCGCGGCGCCTTCAACAGCCTGCGGCTGGAGAAGGGCTACCGCTCCTTCGGCACCGACATGACCTATGAGCACGACCCGTACGAGGCGGGCCTCGGCTTCGCCGTGCGCAAGGCCGACAGGGGCGACTTCATCGGCCGCACGGCCCTGGCCGAGCGCGGCGCGACCACCCGGCGCAGGCTGACCTGCCTCACCGTCGACGACCCGGCCGCCGTCGTCATGGGCAAGGAGCCGGTCTACGACGGCGAGTCCCCCGTCGGATACGTCACCAGCGCCGCCTACGGCTACACGATAGGCAAGGGCATCGCCTACGCCTGGCTGCCCGCCGGGCTGTCCGTGCCGGGACGGGAGCTGCGCATCGGCTACTTCGACCGGAGGGTGGCCGCCGTCGTCGCCGAGGAGCCGCTGTACGACCCGGCGATGGAGCGCCTGCGTGGCTAGCGCGGCAGGCGGGATCGAGAGGGGACGACGATGAGCACCGAGGCGCTGCCCGAGCACCCCGACCGGCTGTGGAGCAGTCCGGAGCCGAAGGCCTCCTACGACGTGGTGATCGTCGGCGGCGGGGGCCACGGCCTGGCCACCGCCTACTACCTGGCCAAGAACCACGGGATCACCGACGTGGCCGTGCTGGAGAAGGGCTGGCTGGCGGGCGGCAACATGGCCCGCAACACCACCATCATCCGGTCCAACTACCTCCTGGACGAGAGCGCGGGCATCTACGAGCACTCGCTGAAGCTGTGGGAGGGGCTGGAGGAGGACCTCGGCTACCCGATCCTGTTCAGCCAGCGCGGCGTGCTCAACCTCGCGCACAGCCTTCAGGACGTCAGGGAGAGCGTCCGCCGGGTCAACGCCAACCGCCTCAACGGCGTCGACGCCGAATGGCTCGGCCCCGAGGAGGTGAGGGAGGTCTGCCCGATCGTCAACGTCTCGCCCGACGTGCGCTACCCCGTCCTCGGCGCCACCTACCAGCCGCGCGCGGGAATCGCCAAGCACGACTACGTGGCCTGGGGGTTCGCCCGCGCCGCCGCGGCGATGGGCGTCGACCTGATCGAGCACTGCGAGGTCACCGGCGTCGACGTCGTGGACGGGCGGGTGGAGGCCGTACGCACCACCAGGGGCCGTATCGCCGCGGGCCGGGTCGCGATGTGCGCGGCCGGGCACTCCTCGGTCGTCGGCCGGATGGCGGGGGTGGAGCTGCCGGTGCAGAGTCACCCGTTGCAGGCCCTGGTCTCGGAGCTGCTGGAGCCCGTACACCCCACGGTGGTCATGTCCAACGCGGTGCACGTCTACGTCAGCCAGGCCCACAAGGGCGAGCTGGTCATGGGGGCGGGCATCGACGCGTACAACTCCTATCGGCAGCGCGGCGCGTTCCACATCATCGAGCGGCAGATGGCGGCGGCGCTGGAGCTGTTCCCCGTCTTCGCGCGGGCCCACGTGCTGCGCACCTGGGGCGGGGTGGTCGACGTCACCCCCGACGCCTCGCCCGTCGTCGGGCTCACCCCCGTCGACCGCCTCTACGTCAACTGCGGATGGGGGACCGGCGGCTTCAAGGCCACCCCCGGCGTCGGGTGGTGCTACGCGCACACGATCGCCCACGGCGAGCCGCATCCCCTCAACGCCGCCTTCACGCTCGAACGATTCACCACCGGCGCGCTCGTGGACGAGCACGGCGCCGCCGCGGTGGCCCACTGAAGGAGCCCGACCGATGCTGCTGATCCCCTGCCCGTGGTGCGGTCCACGGGACGAGGCCGAGTTCCACTACGGCGGGCAGGCCCAGGTCGCCTACCCCGGTGACCCGGCCGCGCTCTCCGACGAGGAGTGGGCCCGCTACCTGTTCTTCCGCGACAACCCGAAGGGGCCGTTCGCCGAGCGCTGGCACCACGGGGCCGGATGCCGCCGCTGGTTCAACGCGGTCCGCGACACCGCCACCAACGAGTTCCGCGCCGTCTACCGCATAGGCGAGCCAAGGCCGGTGGACGCGTGAACCGCATGGTGACCGGCGCGAGTCTCCCGGCGTCCGGTGTGCACCTCCGGGCCTTCGGCGGCGCGGGCGTTCCGGCCGTTGCCGAGGGAGTTCCGGCCGTCGCCGAGGGAGCCGAGAGAAAGGTGCGCCGGTGAGCGGGCAGCCGTTCCGCCGGGCGGGCCGTCGCGGGGAGGTGCTGCCGTTCCGGTTCGACGGCCGCGACTACGAGGGCCACCGGGGCGACACGCTCGCCGCCGCGCTGCTCGCCAACGGTGTCCGCACGGTCGCGACGAGCGTCGCGCTGGGCCGCCCTCGCGGGATCTTCGCCGCCTGGACCGAGGAGCCCAACGCCGTCGTCCAGATCGAGCACCCCTTCCCCGAGCCGATGCTCCAGGCCACCGTCGTCGAGTTGTACGCGGGACTGGTGGCCACCGGCCTGCCGGGCAGGGGCAGGCTCGCCGGCGGACCCGACCCGGCACGCTACGACGGCGTGTACGCCCACTGCGACGTCCTGGTGGTCGGCGCGGGCCCGGCGGGCCTGGCGGCGGCGACCACGGCGGCCGCGTCGGGCGCCCGGGTGATCCTCGCCGACGACCGGCCGTCGCCCGGCGGCAGCCTGCCCGACACCGGCGAGACCGTCGACGGCGTCCCGGGCACGGAGTGGGCCGCCACCGCGCTGGCCGCGCTGCGGAGCCACCCGGAGGTACGGGTGCTCACCCGTACCAGCGTGTTCGGCTACTACGACGACAACTACCTGGTCGCCGTGGAGCGCAGGGGAGAGGACGCCTCCTCCCGCGAGCGCGTCTGGCGCGTCCGGGCCCGCCGCGTCGTCCTCGCCACGGGCGCGCACGAGCGCTCGGTCGCCTTCGCGGGCAACGACCTGCCGGGCGTCATGCTCGCCGGCTCGGCGCGCGCGTACGTCAACCGGTACGGGGTCCTGCCCGGCCGCCGCGCGGTGGTGTTCACCACCGGCGACAGCGCCTACGCCGCGGCCCGCGACCTGGCCGCCGCGGGCGTCGAGATCGCCGCCGTCGTGGACACGCGTGCCGGCGGCCTCCCGGGCCGGGGCGGTGCCGAGGTGCTCACCGGCCACTTCGTCACCCGCGTGAACGGCGAGCACGGCGTCACCTCCGTGACCGTCGCGGAAAGACCCGTCGCGGACGGTGCGCCTTCCGGGACGGTCCCTCCCCGCGGGCGCGAGATCGAGGCCGACCTGCTGCTCGTCTCGGGCGGCTGGAACCCCGCCGTTCACCTGTTCAGCCAGGCCGGGGGGACGCTCCGCTACGACGAGGTGCTCGGTTCCTTCGTCCCGGGGAGCACCCGCCAGGCCGTCGAGGTCGCCGGGGCCGCCCGGGGGCTGCTCACCCCGGCGGCCTGCCTGGAGGACGGCACCGCCGCCGGGGCGCGAGCCGCCGGGGCGGCCGGCTTCCGAACGCCTTCCGGCGCGTCCCCCCGGACGGCGGGTGCGAAGCCGGCCGGATCCACCCCCGCCGAGCACGTGTGGCTCGTCCCCGCCGACGACTACCGGACCCACTTCGTCGACCTGCAGCGAGACGTCACCGTCGCCGACGTGATGCGCGCCACCGGGGCCGGGCTCCGCTCGGTCGAGCACGTCAAGCGCTACACCACCGCCGGGACCGGGCACGACCAGGGCAAGACCTCCGGCGTGCTCACCGGCGGTGTCGTCGCCCACGCCCTCGGCGTGGACGTCTCGGAACTCGGCACCACCACCTTCCGTGCCCCCTACCTGCCCGTCTCCTTCGCGACCCTCGCCGGGCGCGACAGGGGAGCGCTGCACGACCCCGTCCGGGTCACCGCGCTGCACGAGTGGCACGCGGCGTACGGAGCGCACGGAGCGCCGTTCGAGAACGTCGGCCAGTGGAAGCGGCCCCGGTACTACCCCCGCGAGGGCGAGGACATGGAGGCCGCCGTCCTGCGCGAGTGCCGGGCCGTGCGGGAGGCGGCCGGGGCCATGGACGCCTCCACGCTCGGCAAGATCGACATCCAGGGGCCTGACGCCGCGGAGCTGCTCGACCGGCTCTACACCAACCTGATGAGCAGCCTCAAGGTCGGCTCGATCCGCTACGGCGTGATGTGCCGCCCCGACGGCATGGTCTTCGACGACGGCACGGTGATCCGGCTGGCCGAGGACCGTTTCCTGGTGACCACCACCACCGGCAACGCCGCCGCCGTCCTCGACTGGATGGAGGAGTGGCTGCAGACCGAGTGGCCCTCGCTGCGGGTCTACTGCACCTCCGTCACCGAGCAGTGGGCGACGGTCGCGCTCGCCGGGCCGCGCTCCCGCGAGATACTGGCCGGGCTCGCCCCCGAGCTGGCCGTGGACAACGCGAGCTTCCCGTTCATGACGTGGCGCGACACCCGGGTGGCGGGCCTGGACGCGCGGGTGTGCCGGATCAGCTTCTCCGGCGAGCTGGCGTACGAGATCAACGTCAGCGCCTGGGACGGGCTCGCCCTGTGGGAGGCCGTCCAGGCCACCGGCGCGGTCACCCCGTACGGGACCGAGACCATGCACGTGCTGCGGGCCGAGAAGGGCTACCCCATCGTGGGCCAGGACACCGACGGCACGGTCACCCCCGCCGACCTCGGCATGGAGTGGGTGGTCTCCAAGAAGAAGGCCGACTTCCTCGGGAAGCGTTCCTTCAGCCGCGCCGACACCGCCAGGCCCGACCGCAAGCACCTGGTCGGCCTGCTGCCGCTCGACCCGGACGTCCTGCTGCCCGAGGGCTCCCACCTGGTGGCCGCCGACCGGCTGCCGGAGCCTCCGGTCCCCATGCTCGGACACGTCACCTCCAGCTACCGCAGCGCCGCGCTCGGCAGGACCTTCGCCCTCGCCCTCGTCAGCGGCGGGCGCGAACGCGTCGGCGAGCGGCTGTACGTACCCGTCGGGGAGGAACTGGTGCCCGTCACCGTCACCCACCACGTCCTCTACGACCCCGAGGGAGCGCGCCGTGACGGCTGAGCCGACGACCGGGCGGTCGAGCCCGCTGGCCCGGCTGGAACCGGTGTCGAGCCGGGACCTCCACATCGCGGAGCTGCCCTTCCTCACCCAGGTCGGCCTGCGGGTGGACCCCGCGAGCGGCACCGCCGCCGACATCGCCCTCGCCCTCGGCGTCCCGCTTCCCACCGAGCCCGGCACCCTCACGAGCACCGGCCCCGACGCGCCGCCGTCCGCGACCTCCGTGAGCACCGGCGTCTCTGTGAGCACCGGCCCCGGCGTGCCGCCGTCGGCCACCTCTGTGAGCACCGGCCCCGACGCGCCGCCGTCGGCCACCTCCGTGAGCGGCCGCCAGGTGCTGTGGCTCGGTCCCGACGAGTGGCTGGTCGTCGGCCCTCCGGGCGACACCGGCCTGGAGGCCCTCCTGCGAGCCGCCGCCGGAACCGGTCACGCCGCCGTCACCGACGTCTCCGCCCAGCGGACCGTGCTGCTCGTGGCCGGCCGGAAGGCCCGCGACCTGCTCTCCCACGGCTGCGCCCTCGACCTGCACCCCCGCGCGTTCGGCCCCGGCCGCTGCGCCCAGACCATGCTCGCCCGCGCCCAGGTCCTCCTCGCCGCCCGCGAGGACGACGGGTTCCACGTCTTCGTACGCTCGTCCTTCGCGGACTACCTCGCGGCCTGGCTCCTGGACGCGGCGGGGGAGTACCTGGGCGGTTGACGCGACCCCCGGCAACGGATCCCGGACGGACACGGCGGAAGGGCCGGTCCCGGCGTGTGCCGGGACCGGCCCTCGAACCGGTGGAGACCTACGCGCGGGCCGCGGAGGCGGTCTTGGCCTCCTGGGAGGAGGCGGCCTGAGTGTCGGGAGCCGGCTTGCGCACCGACGGCAGGACGGTCGCGGAGATGATCGCGATCACCACGGAGAGCGCGGTGGAGAGCCAGAACGCCGTCTGGATCCCCTCGATGGAGATCCCCTGCCCGGACCCGGCGGCCAGCGACGCCACCGCCACCGCGACACCGAGGCACAGCCCGACCCCGAGCTGGCGGTTCGAGTTGTAGAGCCCCGAGGCCAGACCCATCTGGGCACCGTCCACACCGGACGTGGCCGCCACCGCGGTGCTGATCATCATGACCGTCACGCCGACGCCGATCAGGATGCCGCCGGGCAGCACGTTCAGCAGGAACGTGCCGTCGGCGGGCGCGAGCGCCAGCACCAGGGAACCGGCCACCAGGAACAGGGCGCCGACGGTCAGCACCGGACGGGCCCCGATCCGCGCGGTCGTCTTCGCCACCGGCAGCGACGCCAGCACGACCACGAGGGCCTGGGGGAAGAACGCGATCCCGGTGAGGATCGCCGAGAAGCCCAGGATCTGCTGCATGTAGAGCGTGATGAAGAACGTCGAGATGGACATGACACCACCCGACAGGAACGCGACCAGGTTGCCGCCCGTCACCCCGCGGTTACGGAAGATCGAGAGTGGCACCAGCGGCGCGGACACGCGGGTCTGCACGAACAGGAACACGGCCAGCAGCACGACACCCGCGATCAGCGGGGTCAGCACCCCGGCGGTGCCCCAGCCCTCGTCGGAGGCGATCGTCAGGGCGTAGGCGATCGCGCACATGCTCGCGGTCACCAGGATGGCACCGGGCACGTCGATGCGCGCGGACCTGGTTCGCACACTGTCGTCTTCGAGGCGGATCGCGGCGCGCACGACCATCGCGATGCCGACCGGGACGTTGATGAACATGACGGCCCGCCAGCCGAAGACCTCGGTCAGCACGCCACCGGCGAGCACGCCACCGGCGAAGCCCACCGAGGACACGGCGCCGAACACGCCCATGGCCTTGGCCCGCGCCTCCCCCTCGGGGAAGCCCGCGCCGATCATCGCCAGCACGGCCGGAGCGACCGCCGCCGCCGAGAAGCCCTGGAGGGCACGGGCGATGATCAGCACGATGGAGCTGGTCGCGAAGCCGCCCACCAGGGACGCGACCGTGAAGATCGCGAGGCCCCACACGAACATGCGCTTACGTCCGATGATGTCGCCCACGCGTCCACCCAGCAGCAGGAAGCCGCCGTAGAACAGCGCGTACGCTCCGACGACCCAGGGCAGGGCGCCGGCGGTGAAGGACAGATCGGTCTTGATCCATGGCAGTGCGACGTTCACGATCGCGAAATCGAGCGTCAGCATGAACTGGGCGAGGCACAACAGAAGCAGTGGTGGTGGCTTCTTGACTTGAGAGTCCATGGTTTCTTTCTCCCGTCTCCTAGTACGGCTCAAGGCATTCTCGGCGTCGTTCTCGGTGTTTTTTCCGCCCGAATGGGTTCGTGGCCACCGACGGTCCGACCGGCTGATCCGAGCGCCGTGGCCTCGACGGCGTACCAGATCCTCGAGTGTGTCGCCCGCGTGTCGTGAAGTCCGGCGACGGTGGTGTGATGGGCCTTCTGCCTGCGTCGATCAGCGTGGGCCAGGTGCCGGGGGCCGTGCCGGCGGTCCCGTGGCGGGAGCCTTCGCCGGCCTTCCGGCGGCACGGCGCGCCGGGGCGGGCGACCGGCACCCGACGGCCGTACGCGGACCACGGGCGGGGCAGGGCCAGGGCTGACAATTCTCGCTCCCCTCGACGCCGACATAATCGTTCCTGATGTGAATCAATTATGTGACGGTGGTTCGAGGGCAACCAGAGCGTCAATCACCAATAGCGCGTGCATCTTTCACGCCGGTCAAGATGAATAATTCAGCAATCGGACGTCACGGTATGAACGGCCTGCCGGGCGGGTGGCGCGCCCCGCCCGGGGGCGGCCACGGCCGTGCCTCCTTCCGGCCCCCGCCGAGGGCGAGGTGGCGGCCGTGGTACGGGCGGAGGATGGGCGGGGAGGAGCGCGTCGCCGGACACTGCGACACCGGCCCGTGGAACATCGTCGCGCGCGGGGGCGGCCGGTGGGACTGATCGACTGGCAGGTGGCCGGCCCGGTGGATCCGCTGGTGGAACTGGCGCGGCTGTGCCGGCTCAACGCGCAACTGCACGACGACGACGTGGCCGAGCGGGTCGGGCTTCCTCCGCTCGGGACACGCGCCGGTCAGCTGCGACTGATCGTCGACGGTTACGGGCTGTCCGCGGCGCGGCGGCCGGGGCTCCTGGACACGATCATCGAGGTGGCCGTGCGGGACGCCGCCGAGCAGGCGGTCGAGGCGCGCGTGACGCCGGACAGCACGGACCGCGAACCGCTGTGGGGCATCGCGTGGCGTGTCAGGGGAGCGGCGTGGATGATGCGCCATCGGCGGGTCCTGGAGCGCGCGCCGCGCTGACGACCGCGAGGTTCGCTCCTGCCGCCCGACGCGACCGCCACGAGGCCGGCGCCTGGGCAAAGGCGGCTCCGACACCGGGATCGCCCTCTGCGCGACGCCGTGGGCGCACGCGGGCGCACGCGGGCGCGGACGCCCGGACGGCGATGACGGCGCCCCGCCGGGGCGATCACCCGTTGTTCAGGGAAGGGTGACGAACTTCTTGAGGAAGGACCGGGCCTGAGGGGTGTCCAGGCGATAGTCGTAGTTGGTCATCTTGCAGGCGTCGTCGTCCCCGCTGATCGTCGTGGCCACGAGCAGGTCGGAGGTGGGCCCTCCCAGGAAGTTCGGGCCGCCCGAGTCGCCGAAGCAGGTGCTGCCGTCGCCCTTGGAGGTGAGCGACAGTTTGAGCCACCTGCGGGTGAGGTCCTTGAAGGAGATGGACGCCTGGTGGCGGGTGTCGTTGTAGGTCAGCCGCACCCTCTGCTTGCCCTTGGTCGCGGCGTGCTTCCCCTTGGACGGGACGTTGGCCGCGGCCACGGCGCCGTACCCGACCGGGGTGAAGCGCGTCATCCTCAGGGCGTTGGCGGCGTCGAGGCGGTCGAGCAGGCCCTCGGCGGGCAGCCTGGCGGGCTTGATGTCCGGGACGGCCGTGTCGAAGATGACAACGGCCATGTCGTGAAGATCGGACTTGTCCTTGTACCGCGAGTCGAGGACGTAACGGCCCGTATAGATCTTGTCCCCGTCCTGATAGCGGCTGGAGAAGGAGACCCGGGCGGTCTTCTGCCCCTCTTCCGCGCAGTGGGCGGCGGTGAGGAAGACGGTCGGCGAGATGAGGGTGCCGGTGCAGTAGGACCATGTGCCGTCACCGTTCGGCTTGTCGCCGATGACGGCACCCACCTGCGGGTGAGCGGTCAGGTCGGGTGATCCGTTGGTGATGGCCGAGGCGGGGGAGCCGGGGATCACAGCGGTCGCGGTGAGCGCAACGGAAATCATGACAAAGGGGATAAAACGCACGCAGGAACTGTAACCGCCCAAGGGTTACGTTTGATACAGAGCACAGAAAGATCTACTCGCCGCTTGCCGAGCCGCCGATCGGGCCTGAGAGGTGGGGCCGGTCGCCGAACCGAATTTGATTTCACTCGATACCGTTTCGAATGAGAGCAAGGTCGGTAATATGCCCCCATGAGTGCCGACGTTCCTCGCGAAACCACCACCTCGCGTGCGACCGCTCGCCCGGGGGACACCTCGCCGTTCGCCCTCGGCCTGCTGCTGCGCCAGGCGCACTGGCACGCGGCCACGGTGATGGCGGAGGCGCTCAAGCCGCTCGGCATCGAGCTGCGGCATTTCGCCGTGCTGATCGTGCTGGTCGACCGCGGGGCCACGGTGCAACGGGACCTGGCCGCGGCGACGGGGTCGGACAAGGCGGGAATCATGCGGGTCGTGGACGACCTGGAGCGCAAGGGGCTGGCCGTGCGCAAGGCCGTTCCGGGAGACCGGCGGGCGCGGGCGGTGGAGGCCACGCCCCGGGGCGTCGAGCTTTTCGACGCGGCCCACGTGGCGGCGGAGCCGCTGGCCGAGCGCCTGGTCGCCGAACTCGGACCCGGCGAGCCCGAGCTGCTGAGGGATCTGCTGACCCGGCTCGCCTATCCCTCCGGCGGCGGGGCGTAGGCGCGCCTCGTCCCGTGCGGCTTCAGCGGAAGGCTCGGCCCTGAGGGCTGCGGCCGTCGGTGTCCTGGCTCCGGATGGGGTCCATCCTTGCTGCACATAAGACCCACACATCCACAGATGGTATTAAGTGATACTATCATCAATGATACCGTCACTAACGTGACCAAATCGGACGCGTTGGGCCGGGTGGGGGTGGTGAGGTTGGATGTCTATGAGGCGGTCACGAGCCGACGGGCCGTGCGTGCCTTCATCGACCGGCCCGTCCCGAGGGAGGTGCTGGAGCGCGTGCTGTCCGCCGCGGCCCGGGCGCCGTCCGGATCGAACCTCCAGCCGTGGCGCGTCTACGTGCTGACCGGCGAGCCGCTGGCCGAGCTCAAGAAGCGCGCCGGCGAGCGCGTGGCCACGGGCGACCCGTGGGACGAGCGGGAGTACGAGATGTATCCGCCCGTGCTGAAGTCCCCGTACCGCGAGCGCCGGTCCTCCTTCGGCAAGGAGCGCTACGGCGAGTTCGGCATCGCGCGCGAGGACTGGGAGGCGCGCCAGAGGGTCGCTGCCGCGAACTGGGACTGCTTCGGCGCGCCCGCCGCCCTGTTCTGCTACATCGACCGCGACCTGGGCCTGCCCCAGTGGGCCGACGTCGGCATGTATCTGCAGACGGTCATGCTGCTGCTCCGCGCCGAAGGGTTGCACAGCTGCCCGCAGATGGCGTGGTCGGTGTACCGCGAGACCGTCGCGGAGGTCCTGTCACCACCGGAGGGGCTCATCCTCTTCTGTGGCGTGTCGATCGGGTTCGAGGACGACACGGTGAATCACGCCCGTACGGGCCGGGCGCCCCTCGACGAGACGGTCACGTTCGTCGAGGGATGAGCCCGCAGGCACGCGGGACGCCCCCCGTGGCGCCGCACGACGCCCGCGTACCGAGACCAGAGGTTCGAGGGCCTGACCGGCCGGACCGTCGACGGCGACGGCGGCACGTTCATGTCCTGAGACATGTCCCGAGAGGAAAAGCAATGACCTACACCGTCGGTTACATCGTCGGGAGCCTGTCCAAGAAATCGATCAACAGGAGGCTCGCCCTGGCCCTGAGCCGTCTCGCGCCGCCGGAACTCCGTCTCTCGGAGATCCCCATCGACGAACTGCCCCTGTACAGCCACGACCACGACCCGGCCTACCCCGTCGTGGCCCTGGAGTTCAAGGACGCGATCAAGGCCTCCGACGCCCTGCTGTTCGTCACCCCGGAGTACAACCGGTCCATCCCGGGCGCGCTGAAGAACGCCATCGACTGGGCGACCCGGCCCTACGGGACCAGCGCGCTGAACGGCAAGCCGGCCGCGATCATCGGAACCTCGCCCGGCCCGATCTCCACCGCGGTCGCGCAGCAGCACCTCAAGAGCATCCTGTCCTTCACCAACTCCCCGGTGCTGGGACAGCCCGAGGCCTACATCCAGTTCAGCGAGGGGCTGATCGACGACAAGGGCGACATCCAGGTGCCGTCCACGGCCGAATTCCTGACCGGATACATGCGCGCCTTCGCGGCGCACATCCGGCGCCACCACCACGACATCCCCGACCTGTAGCTCCGAGCGGACGCGTACCGCGCCCCGGCCTCCCGATCACGTCCCCACGGGTGCGGGCCGGAGAGTCG
Source organism: Streptosporangium nanhuense (assembly GCF_059358815.1). Classification (NCBI taxonomy): domain Bacteria; kingdom Bacillati; phylum Actinomycetota; class Actinomycetes; order Streptosporangiales; family Streptosporangiaceae; genus Streptosporangium; species Streptosporangium nanhuense. The sequence continues at coordinate 24,802 of NZ_JCADBG010000010.1, read as the reverse complement.
GCGCGGATCACGCCTGCCTCACGCCTATCTGCTCGCGCACGGGCTGCGGACCCGTCGCGGCGGTCAGTGACCTCGTTCCCGGCCGAGGAAGCACGACAGGAGTCGCCTGAAGTCGTGCGGGTGCTCGAGCGCCGGCACGTGCCCGCATCGGCCGAGCACGTGCAGACGGACATCGGCCAGGTGTTCGAGCAGGGGCAGGGCCGCCGTCCCGAGCGGGGTGACCCGGTCCTCGGCGCCGTGGACGAGCAGCACGGGCGCGCGGATCCCCGCCAGCGTTCGCGCCGAGAGGGTGAGCTCGTCGGCCCACCGTGCCCTGGGAGGAGGGAACAACGACGCGAACGCGGCCGCCCCCGCTTCCATCGCGGCCGCACGGGCGGCGACGGCCGACTCGGTCACGAGCGCCTGGTCGAGGACGAGGCGACTCAACATGTCCCGTGCCCCGGGCGGGCCGGCGGGGGCGGCCCAGATCGCGTCGAGCTCGGCGGACAGCGGCGCCCCGGGGGCGCCCATCGTCGAGACCGCCACGACACGGGTGACCTGCCGGGGACGCGCGGCCGCCAACGCCAGCGCCACGGCACCGCCCATGGAGTGGCCCACCACGGCGTAGTGCTCGACACCGAGAGCGTCCATCAGGCCCGCGGCCTGCTCCGTCCACAGCCGGAGCCCACCCCTGGAGCCCGCCGGGATCGGTGTACGGCCGAACCCCGCCTGGTCAGGAGCCACCAGGTGCCAGGACGTGCCCAGCGCCTGCGCCGTCGTCGCCCAGGCGCCGGATCCGGTCGTACCGGGTCCGGAGCCGTGCAGCATCAGCACCGCGGGCCCGGTGCCCCTCTCCAGGACGTGGACGGGGGAGCCGTCGACCGTGACGGTCCGAAGTGCCGTCACCGAGACAGGTCCGGTGCGCTCATGCCGATGCGGAGCTGACGGACTTCGAGAAGACCTCCATCATCGCCTTGCCGAACTTCGGCATGTCGGGCCACCCCCGGCAGGAGACGAGGTTGCCGTCCACGACGTCGGGAGCGTCGACGACCGTCGCGCCCGCGTTCTCCATGTCACCGGTGATGGGGGGGAAGCACGCCGTCTTCCGGCCCTTCAGCAGCCCGTACACGGCCGGCACCTGCGCGCCGTGGCACACCAGCGCGATCGGGAGGTCGCGCGCGAAGAAGTGCTCGGTGATGCGCCTGACGTCGGCGTCGACCCGGATCCACTCGGGGGCGCGTCCTCCGGGGATGATGAGGGCGTCGTAGCGCTCGACGTCGACCTCGGCCCAGGGCACGTCGACCGGCAGCTTTCGGCCGTTCTTCTCCACGTAGGCGTCGGAGTTGGGGTCGAACTCGTGGATGACCAGCTGAACGTCACGCATTGTCCGTGACGAGACGTCGACGTCCCAGCCGCCCTCCTGCACGCGGTAGTAGGGATACATGGTGTCGAGCTCCTCGGCGGCGTCGCCGGTCAGGAGCAGCGCTCTGGGCACCTGCTTCTCCTCGCATCTAAAGCGGGTGAGGTGGATCCGATCCAATCCGATCCGATTGGGTTAGCATTCCCCGGCCCGGCCCGCCCGTCAAGCCTTTACCGCCATTCCGTCCGCGCCCTCGGCCTCGTCGAACAGCCGCCGGAACCGCTCGCCGGACAGCAGGATGTGCCGGCGCATGGCGTAGGCGGCGGCGTCGGGGTCACGCGTGGCGATCGCGGCCAGGACCTCCTCGTGCTCGGCCATGGCCAGGTGGGTGACCTGGGTGTCGTGGACGAGCCGGAACAGGTGCACGTGCGTGTGCAGGCGGGCGAGCGCTTCGCGGATGACCTGGTTGCCGGCGCTCAGGGCGACGAGATCGTGGAAGGCGGCGTCGCGCAGCCCGAAGGCGCCGTAGGCCATGAGCCCGTCGCCCCCCTCCAGCTCCGCCATCTCCTCCAGCATTCGCCGCAGACCGGCCACCTGCTTCGAGGACGCGCGTTCGGCGGATCTGCGCGCCGCCGCCGGCTCCAGGAGCAGGCGGATCTCAAGCATGTCCTCGAATCGGTCGCGTGTGATCTGGGGGGGAATGCGATAGCCGGCATGGGGCACACGCACGACCAGGCCCTCGGCCTCCATGCGGTTCAGAGCGTCTCGGATCGGTGTCTGCGAGACCCCCAGCTCCCGCGCCAGGACGTCGATCGTGACGCGGGAGCCAGGCTCGATCCGTAGCGACATCAGCTGTCCGAGCAGCGTGTCGTACACCTCGTCGGCAAGCCGGCCGCGAGATCTTCCCGGTGGCGTTCCGCCCGTCGTGGCCCCACGGCGCCGCGCGATCATCGCTTCGTCGTCCATCGTGACGTGAGGTCCTTTCCTGCGTCTTCGAGAACTTGTCGATATTGGTCGCAACGCTACGGGATGTTGACGCCCCCACTCGGATCGTATAGGAAAGGTGGCGGATGCCGGCCATCCTTCATCCATCGGGGAACCGCCCGCCATCGCTCCGCTTCGATCAGTTGGAGCTCCCATGAGCATGCTCGACGTCCTACTCGGTTCGCCACCGGGCCCCACAAGGACCGAAGGACCTCTCGACTGCCTGAAGCCCCATTACGTCGCGTCGTACTCGTGACGCCGGTCCGCGGGTCAGCCCCCGCGACGGTCGGCGACACGCCCGAACCCAGCCACTGCCCGGCGAAGCAGGCAGCAAGGCTCGAGACGCCTCCCCCCAGAAAGCAGGCAAGAAGATGCGGTACCCACAGCGAACAGGACGACTGCCCGTTCCCGGTCGAAAGGTGCGGCTGGCGACGGCGGCCGTGTTGGTGGCCACGACCATGGCGGCCTGCGGCGGCGGCCAGGACGAGGCGAGCGCCCCCAAGGCGCCGGCGACCATCCCGGAGCTCACCAAGGACCCGTTGACCCTCAGCTTCATCTGGTTCGACTGGCCCCCCGCCCACGCGCTGGAGGACTTCGCGAACGCGGAGTACACCAAACAGCGGTCGAACGTGACCATCAAGGTCAACACCGTGCCGAACGCGAACTGGCACGACGCGATGTTCACCCAGTTCGCGGCGCACAAGACCGACTTCGACATCCCGATCCTGGACTCGCAGCACATCGGCGAGGCCGTGACGAACGGCAACATCCTCGACCTCACCGACTTCGTCAAGCAGAACATCGACGTCAAGGCCTACAACCCGTACCTCCTGGCTGCCTACGGCCAGTACCCCCAGGCGGAGACCGGCAAGCGCGACGAGAACGCCAGCCTGTACGGACTGCCGCTGCTCGGCGACACCTGGACGATGATCTACCGCAAGGACCTGATCGGCGACAAGCCACCGCAGACGTGGGACGAGATGATCTCGGTCGCCGAGAAGTGCCAGGCGGACAACCCCGGTGTCAGCGGGCTGGCCTTCCACCAGGCCAACGGCTCCGACGCCGCGGCCGTGACCTACAACACGGTCAACGGCGTCTACGGCGGCAACCTCTGGGACCCCAAGACGCGCAAGATCGAGGGCGTCATCAACGACACCGCGGGCCAGGAGGCGATGGACGTCCTGGTCAACAAGATGAAGCCGCTGACCGCCAAGGGCTCCGGCAACTGGTTCATCGACGAGGTGAACGCGGCGGTCGCCCAGGGCAAGGCATGCATCGCGTTCAACTGGATCGCCGCGAGCGGCGGCCTGCTCGACCCCAAGCAGTCGACGCTCGGCACCACGCGGGAGCAGATTCTCGACAAGCTGGGTTTCGCCACCCTGCCGAGCCAGAAGACGAACCTGGTGCCTCTCGGCGGCATGGGGATGCACGTGTCGGCCTACTCTCCCGAGGCGAACCAGGCCGAGGCCCTGAACTTCATGAAGTGGTTCGAGCAGGCTGACATCCAGAAGAAGTGGGCCGCCGCCGGTGGCGTGCCATCGCGTACGGACGCCCTGGAGTCGCCCGAGTTCCTCGATGCCGGGCCGTTCAACAAGGTGTACGCCGACTCGGTCACGCGGATGCGGGACATGTGGAACGTGCCCGAGTACGCGCGCCTCGTCGACATCGAGAACACCAACGTGAACGCGGCTCTCAACGGCGCGAAGACGCCGAAGGACGCGCTCAACGACATCGCCAAGGAGCAGCAGGGCGTACTCGACTCCGGCAACCGCAAGGGCGGCGGCGGACTGTGAGTGACCCCGTCCCTCTGACGACCGACCGCCCGGGGCAGGTGGCGTCCGCGACGCCGCCCGCGCCGGGCCGGTCCCGCCGGTTGAGCGACCGCGGGCTCGCCGTGGCCTTCATCTCCCCCGCGCTGCTGCTGTTGCTCGCCATGTCGGTGTTCCCGTTGCTGTGGGCGTTGTACCTGTCCTTCACCGACTACTCGGCCACCCGCGGGGGGCCCGCCACTTTCGTCTGGTTCGAGAACTACACCGCCATCCTGACGTCGGCGCAGGTCCACCTGAGGGCCTTCACGACGTTGGTCTACGTGGTCGGCGCGGTCGCCCTGCAGACCGTGCTCGGTTTCACCATCGCCTACCTGATCTCACGGCGCACGCACGGGCGAGGACTGCTGACCACCCTGTTCCTGGTTCCGATGATGCTGTCGCAGGTCGTGGTCGGGCTGTTCTGGCGATTCATGCTCGACGCGCAGTTCGGCGTGATCAACAGCATGCTCGGCTCGCTCGGGCTGGAGCCGGTGGAGTGGCTCACCCGGCAGCGGACGGCACTGATCTCCCTGATCGTGGTCGACACCTGGCAATGGACGCCGTTCATCATGCTCATCGCACTCGCGGGCCTCACCGCGGTTCCCAAGTACCTGTACGAGGCCGCCTCGATCGACCGGGCGTCCGAGTGGTTCCGGTTCCGCACCATCACCCTTCCGCTGGTGTGGCCGCTGCTCCTCATCGCCGTGTTGTTCAGGGCCATCGAGGCCTTCCGGCTGTTCGACCTCGTCTACATCCTCACCAGCGGAGGTCCGGGGGTCTCCACCGAGACGTTGTCGTTCCACGTCTACAAGGTCGCGTTCCTGGGCTTCAACACCGGAACCGCCTCGGCGTACGGGATCCTCATGGTCGTCATCGTCATCGTCCTCACGCAGCTCTACCTGCGCTACTTGAACAAGCTCAAGGAGGACTGATGGCCCTCTCCGTCGACGAGGCCGTGTCCCCGGGTCCTGTCCGGGATCACACGCCCCCCGCGCGCCGCTTCGGCGGCCGGGGCCGCGCCGTGCTGGAGGTCGCGCTGCTGACCGTGCTGGCCGTCGTGATGCTCTTCCCGGTGCTGTGGATGATCGAGACGTCCCTCAAGGAGAACCGGGACGTCTACGCCATCCCGGCCAAGTTCTTCGACTTCACGGTCACCCTGGACCATTACAAGGACGTGTTCGTCGCCTCCGGCGGCGGTCGTTCGGCCCTGTCCGTCGCGTTCCTCAACTCCGTCATGGTCGCCGGGGTCTCCACGGCGCTGGCCACCGTGCTGGGGGTCCCGGCGGCGTGGGCCTACTCACGCTTCGCCGTGAAGGCCAAGAAGGACCAGCTGTTCTTCATCCTGTCCACCCGCTTCATGCCGCCCGTGGTGGTCGTGATCCCGATCTTCCTCATGTACCGCCAGGTCGGGCTCATCGACACCAAGCTCGGCCTGATCCTCATCTACGCCGCGTTCAACGTCCCGTTCACGATCTGGATGATGAAGGGGTTCGTCGACGAGGTGCCCGCGGAGTACGAGGACGCCGCCATGCTCGACGGCTACACCCGCCTGCAGGCGTTCTGGAAATTCACCCTTCCCCTGCTGCTTCCCGGGATCGCCGCGACGGCGGTCTTCGCACTCATCTTCTCGTGGAACGAGTTCGTGTTCGCCATCTTCCTCACCTCCAGTGACACCGTGCGGACGGCCCCGCCCGCCATCGCCGGCCTCATCGGCGGAACCACCGTGGACTGGGGTCTCGTGGCCGCCGCCTCCGTGGTGTTCGCCCTGCCGGTGCTCGTCTTCGCCTACCTGGTGCGCAAGCACCTCGTCGCCGGTGTGACGCTCGGGGCGGTGCGACGCTGATGGCGGGCATCGAGGTGAACGCCCTGCACAAGCGCTACCCGGACGGGACGGTCGCGGTCGAGCACGTGGACCTGTCCATCGGCGACGGCGAGCTGTTCGTGATGCTCGGCCCCTCGGGGTGCGGCAAGACGACCACGCTGCGGGCCATAGCCGGCCTGGAGAGGCAGACGACGGGCGACATCCGCATCGGCGACACGCTGGTCAACGACCTGCCGCCCGCCGAGCGCGACATCGCCATGGTGTTCCAGTTCTACGCTCTCTACCCGCACCTGAGGACCCGCGACAACCTGGCGTTCCCCCTGCGGGCCGAGGGACTGCCCAAGCCAGAGGTGCACGAGCGGGTCGAGGAGGCCGCCCGGCTGATGCGGCTCGGTCCGCTCCTGGACCGGCGACCGCACCGATTGTCCGGCGGGGAGCAGCAGCGCGTCGCGCTCGCCCGCGCCCTGGTGCGACGACCGCGCGCGTTCCTCATGGACGAACCCCTCACCAATCTGGACGCGGAGCTGAGGGCGGACATGCGCACGGAGATCAAGCACCTGCAGGGGGAGCTGGGGACGACGATGGTCTACGTCACCCACGACCAGGTCGAGGCGATGTCGCTCGGTCACAGGATCGCGATCCTCAACAAGGGCCGCGTCGAGCAGATCGGCACGCCGCTGGAGGTCTACGACCGTCCGGCGAGTCTTTTCTGCGCCGCGTTCATCGGCTCCCCGCCGATGAACCTGATCGAGGTGGAGGTGGCCGAGGGGAAGCTGCGCAGCAAGAGCGGACTGGTCCTCACGCCACCGCCGGGCCTGCCGCGCGACCGCAGCCTGGTCGCGGGCGTCCGGCCGGAGGCGCTGGAGGTCACCGAACCGGGGGCGGAGGGCTCGGTCCCGGCCCGCGTGGTCTCGGCCGAGTGGCTGGGCGACGAGATCATCTACGTGGTCGACCACGGCGGTGGGCGCGACGTACGGGTTCGGATGCCACCGACCGTCCGTTTCGCCGCTGACGCGCCGGTCGGGCTGCGGCACACCGGCGGGCCCCCGCCGGTCTACGACGTGAGCACGGAAGAGCTGGTGGCCTGATGGGAACCGTGGCAGTGCACGGGCTGTGCAAGTCCTTCGGTAAGGTCCAAGCCCTGGACGGGGTGACGCTGGACGTGCCGGACGGCTCGTTCTTCGTCGTGCTCGGGCCCTCCGGGGCGGGCAAGACGACGACCCTGCGGGCGATCGCCGGCCTTGAGAAGCTCGACGCCGGGTCGGTGCGTCTGGACGGCAGGGACGCCACCGGTGACACCCCGGCCGCACGCGACCTGGCCATGGTCTTCCAGAGCTACGCCCTCTACCCGCGGCACACGGTGTACGAGAACATCGCCTCGCCGCTGCGGGCACGCCGCTGTTCCTCGAACGAGATCGCCGCCGCCGTCGAGCGGATGTCGAGCCTGCTGCACATCGAACGTCTGCTGCAGCGTCGTCCCGCGCAGTTGTCTGGCGGTGAGATGCAGCGCGTCGCCCTGGCCCGGGCGCTGGTCCGCAGCCCGCGCGCGTTCCTCATGGACGAGCCGCTGACGAACCTCGACCTCAAGCTCCGCGTCGAGATGCGCACCGAGCTCACCCGCATCCACCGCAGCCTCGGGGCGACCTTCGTCTACGTGACCAACGACCAGGTCGAGGCCCTGTCCATGGCCGACCAGGTCGCGGTCCTCAAGGAGGGGAAGGTGCAACAGGTCGGAACGCCGGCCGAGGTGTACGAGCGGCCGGCCAACCAGTGGGTCGCGGGATTCGTCGGGAGCCCGCCGATCAGCCTGCTCGCCTGCCGCGCCGAGGGAGATCGTCTGGTCGGTGCGGAGGAAGGCTGGACGCTGCCGCGGCCCCGCTGGACCACGGCCGAGGACGGTCGTCCGCTGCTGCTGGGCCTGCGCTCGGAGGATCTGTCCGTCGAGCGGCGCGGGGACGCGTCGTTGCCGGGTGAGCTCTACGGCCTTGAGCCGCTCGGTGACCGAACGGTGGTCGACGTCCGGGTGGGGACGGAGATCCTCAAGGTCAAGGCACGACCCACCGTCACCGGTACGCCGGGCGAGCGGCTGCACGTCACGGTCGACCTGGACCGTGCGCACCTGTTCGACGCGGGCACCGGGCTGGCGCTGTCCGAGGCCGGGAGGTAACCGCGCGGGGCGGCGACGTCACCATGCGCCCGCACGTGGCAACCGGCCTCGGCGGACCGTCACCGGTGGGCACCGGTGGGCACGGCCTGACGACACTGAAGCGGCCGTGGCCCGAGAGGGCGACCGGTGGCGCGGGGCGTCCGCCCCGCGGCCAGCGCCCCAGGGCCGACGGCCACGTCCGGCCCGCTCGGCGACCTCGGCCCCGACGAGGCCGTGTGAGCCGTTCGTCGACGCGCGTGGCGCGATCGCCGAGGTCACACCGGACATCACCAAGAACATCACAGGAGGCGACGCGATGAGTGACCCGATGAACGTCCTGGCCCCCGAGCACCGGCGGCTCCGGATCGGCGACGCCTGGCGCGACGCCGCCGGCGGAGCCACCTTCGCCGTCGAGGACCCGGCCACCGGCAAGACCATCGCCGAGGTGGCGGACGCCGACGTCGTCGACGGGCTCGCCGCTCTGGACGCGGCGAGCGAGGCGATGGCGGAGTGGGCGGCGACCCCGCCGCGAAAACGGTCGGAGCTGTTGACCGCGACGTACCGGGCACTGACCGAGCGGTCCGAGGAGGTCGCCCGGCTGATAACGCTCGAGATGGGCAAGCCGCTCGCCGAGGCTCGGGGAGAGGTGACCTACGGCGCCGAGTTCTTCCGCTGGTTCGCCGAGGAGGCGGTGCGCGTCGAGGGGCGCTACAACACCGCTCCCGCCGGTGGATATCGCATCCTCACCGTGCCGAAGCCGGTCGGACCGTGCGTCTTCGTGACGCCCTGGAACTTTCCGCTGGCCATGGGGGCCCGCAAGCTCGCTCCCGCGCTGGCGGCGGGCTGCACGACGATCACCAAGCCGGCGGCCCAGACGCCACTCACCATGCTGTTCCTGGCCCGCGTCATGGAGGAAGTGGGCGTTCCCCCGGGCGTCGTCAACGTCGTGACGACCAAGCGCGCCGGCGAGGTGGTCTCGGCACTGCTGGCCGACCGTCGGACCCGCAAGCTTTCGTTCACCGGGTCGACCGAGGTCGGGCGCGTGCTGCTACGACAGGCGGCGGACAACGTGCTGCGCACCTCCATGGAACTGGGCGGCAACGCGGCCTTGATCGTGTGTGCCGACGCGGACCTGGACGTCGCGCTCGACGGTGCCATGGTGGCCAAGATGCGCAACATCGGGGAGTCCTGCATCGCGGCCAACCGGATCTACGTCGAGGAGCCGGTGCGCGAGGAGTTCACGGCGCGCTTCGCCGAGCGGATGGGCGCGCTCTCGGTGGGCCATGGTCTCGACGACGGCGTGGACGTCGGGGCGTTGATCGACGAGGCCTCGGTCACCAAGATCGACGAACTCGTCGCCGACGCGGTCGATCGCGGCGCCCGTGTCCTGGTGGGCGGCGAGCGTCCGGACGGGCCGGGCCACTTCTACCCGCCCACGGTCCTCGTCGACGTGCCCGAGGACGCGCGGATGCTGGAGGCGGAGATCTTCGGCCCGGTGGCGCCGATCATCTCGTTCACCTCCGACGACGAGGTGATGGCGAAGGCCAACGACACCGAGCACGGCCTGGTCGGATACGTCTTCACCCGTGACCTCCAGCGGGCGCTCCGATTCACCGAGGGGCTGGAGACGGGGATGGTCGGTGTCAACCGCGGTCTGATCTCGGACCCGTCGGCTCCGTTCGGAGGCGTGAAGCAGTCCGGGATCGGCAAGGAGGGGTCGCACGAGGGCATCCTCGAGTACCTCGACGTCACCTACGCGTCGATCGACCTACCGTGACCTGGACGTCCGCCCAGCACATCACCGCCGACGTTCCAGAAAGGCACCGACATGCTTGAGACCGTCCGCGGACCACGCCAGCTGATAGTGGGCGAAGGGGTCGCGCAGAACATCCCACGAGTGGTGGCCGAGTGTGGCTCGCGCGTCCTCATCGTGACCGACCGGGTTCTTCTGGGGCAGCCGGGCGTGGCCGAGATCGTGGCCGCCGTGGGGGAGAAGGCCGAAGTCGTCGGGGTGTTCGCCGACGCGACCTCGGACGTGCCGCTCACCGATGTCGCCCTGGCCGTCTCGGTCGCCGCGGAGGTGGACGCCGACGTGATCCTCGCCATCGGGGGTGGCACGGTGATCGACCTCGCCAAAATCGTCGGCGTCATCCGGCGCCACGGTGGGACGCCGCGCGACTTCTACGGCGAGTCGAAGGTGCCGGGGCCGACGATTCCCCTCGTCGCGGTCCCGACGACGTCGGGCACCGGCTCCGAGCTCACGCCCGTCTCGGTGCTGACCGACCCGGACCGCGAGTTGAAGGTGGGGGTCTCCAGCGTCCACATCGTGCCCGACTTCGCCATCGTCGACCCCGAGCTCACCTACACCTGCCCCGCGACCGTCACCGCCCACTCCGGCATCGACGCGTTCTGTCACGCGGTGGAGAGCTACACCGCGCGACCCCGGGCCCACGGACCGCGCGACCCGGTGGAGCAGGTCTTCCTCGGCCGCAACCCGATCACCGATCACTACGCGCTCCTGGCCGCGGAGCGGATCGCCCGCAGCCTGCCCCGTGTCGTCAGGGACGGAGGCGACAAGGACGCGCGCGCGGACATGTCCTACGGGTCCATGCTGGCCGGGCTCGCGTTCTCCCACGCGGGCAACGCGGCTCCGCACGCCCTCCAGTACCCCATCGGCGCGGCCACCCACACGCCGCACGGCCTGGGCGTCGGGTTGCTGCTGCCCTACGCGCTGGACGCGGCCAGGGACGCCATCGGCGACCGGCTGGCCATCCTCGCCAGGGTCTGCGGGCTCGACGTGACCGACGCCTCGGACGCCGAGGCCGCGGACACGTTCCTCACCTGGCTCGACGGGCTCCTCGCCGACATCGGCATCCCCGCCACCCTGGCGGACATCGGCGTGGCACGCGCCGACCTCCCGCGCTTCGCGGAGATGGCCGGCGGCGTCACCCGCCTGATCCAGAACCACCCGGGCCCGACCGACACCGCCAGCCTGACCGCGATCCTCGAAGCGGCCTGGATCGGGGACCGGGCCCGGCACGTCCTGACTCCGGAGCAGAGATGGTGACGGGCCTTTCACCTGACGACGAGTCACCCACGTGAGAGCGTGAGCCGGCAGGCAGCCCGCGACGTCACCACTGTGGGCGGATGCTCTCATGAGTTGACCGACCTGTGGCCGCCGGTCTGCTCCCCAGCCCCCGCTCCTGTGGCTCCGGTCCTGGTCAGAGGAGTTCGCCGACGAGGTCGGCGAACTCCTCGGGGCCGACGATGCGTACGCCCAGGGTCTCGGCCTTGGCGCGCTTGGAGCCCGCGTTCTCCCCGGCGACCAGCAGGCTGGTCTTCTTCGAGACGCTGGAGGAGGACTTGCCGCCGGCGCGTTCGATCAGCTCGTTCATCTGGTTGCGGGTGAGCGCCTCCAGGGCCCCGCTCATGGAGCCGGTGACCACGACGGACATCCCGGCCAGCGGCAGCCCGGACGCGCCGCCCGCCTCCGGATCCGTCCGCGCGTCGGTGCCGGGGACGGCGGGGGGTGTCCAGCCGGGCTCGGTCATGGTGACCCCGGCCGCGACCAGCTTGTCGATCAGCGGGGCGAGCTCGACCAATTCGGCCACCACTCCCGGGACCTTCTTCGGGCCGAGGCCCTCGACCGCCTCGATCGCCTGGGCGTCGGCGGCGCGGATGGCGTCCATGCTGCCGAAGTGCCGGGCGATGCGCCGGCTCATGGAGCGGCCGGTGCCGCGCACGCCCAGCGCGCAGAAGACCCTGCTGAGCGGCTGGGCCTTGGCCCGCTCGATGGCGGCGAGCAGGTTGTCGGTGCTGGTGGCGCCCATCCGCTCCAGGCCGAGCACCTGCTCGCGGGTCAGGTAGAACAGGTCGGCGAAGTCGGCGATCAGTCCGGCGTCGAGCATCTGCTGGATGCGGCTCTCGGCCAGGCCCTCGATGTCGAGCTGGTCGCGGCCGGCGGCGTAGCCGATGGAGGCGATCGTCCGGCAGGCGCGGCCGCGCACGCACCGCCACCGCTCCTGGGAGGCGTCGATCTCGTCGCCGCACAGCGGGCAGACCTGCGGGATGGGGATCGGCTTCTCGTCGCCGGTGCGCAGGTGCACGACCGGGGCCTCGACGCGGGGGATCACGTCGCCGGCCTTGTAGACGACCACGGAGTCGCCGAGCATCAGGCCCCGGCGGGTGATGTCGGCGACGTTGTGCAGGGTGGCGTAGGTGACGGTGCTGCCGTCGAGCACGACCGGCTCCAGCACGGCGCGCGGGGCGATGATGCCGCTGCGGCCGACGTTCCACTCCACGTCGAGCAGTTTGGTGATCTTCTCGGTGGCGGGCAGCTTGTAGGCGATCGCCCACCGGGGCGCGCGCGTGCCGAAGCCGGCCTGCGCCTGGTCGGCGGCGAGATCGCACTTGATCACGATGCCGTCGATGCCGAACGGCAGCTCGGCCCGCTTGGCGGCGATCTCCTCGACCCGCTCCTGGATCCGCTCCAGGGTGGTGGCGACGATCCCGCCGACGTCGGTGACGGCCGGGGTCTGCGCCCCCTGCGCGGCGACCCACGCCATGACCTCGCTGTGCGGCAGCTCGCGCAGCCGCGTCGCCGTCTCGGAGGTGTCGTCGGAGTGCGACAGCGCGCCGTAGCCGAAGAACGTCAGCTCGCAGACGTAGGGCCGGTCCTGGGCGCGCAGCGTGCCGGCGGCGGCGCTGCGCGGGTTGGCGAACGTGGTGCCGTCGTGCGCCTGGCGCTTGGCGCACGCGTCCTCGAACTGCGAGGTGGTCATCATCACCTCGCCGCGCAGCTCCACCGTGACCGGCTCGGCGAGCCTGGCGGGCAGCCCCGCGATGGTGCCGATCGCGTGGCTCACGTCCTCACCCGCGACGCCGTCACCCCGGGTGACCAGCTGCGCCAGCCGCCCGTTGCGGTAACGCGCGGTGATCGCCAGTCCGTCGAGCTTGGGCTCCACGCTCCACCGCGTGACCGGCCGGCCCAGCCTGCGCTCCAGCGACGCGGCCCAGTCGGCCAGCTGCTGGGCGCCGAAGACGTTGTCGAGGCTCAGCATCGGCACGGTGTGCGGCACGTCGCCGACCACCGCGCCACCGGCCACCTTGCCCGTCGGCGAGGTCGGCAGCACCTCGTCGGGATGCTCGTCCTCGTACGCCTGGATGCCCCGGACCAGCCGGTCGTAGGCGTCGTCGTCAAGTGTGGAGGTGCCGTCACCGTAATAGGCAGCGGCGGCGTCCAAGGCGAGCTGGACGGCCTCGGCATAGGCGGTCCGGTCGGCGAGAAGGGTGCTGGGGGGTGCGTCGGTCATGATCCCATCCTCTCGCCCGGCACCGACAGTTTCGGCTCGCGGAATGTGGCCCCGAGCTGGAGCAGCCCTCGTGCCGCGGACCGGGAGTGAGGGCCGGTCAGGGTCTCGGCAGGAGCGGCAGGGCCACGAACCGGATCGTGGCCCAGGCCGCGTAGAGCAGTGGTGCCGCTCCCAGCAGCACGCCGAAGACCGGTTTGAGCAGCACCGCGCCGACCGCGAGCGCCAGCACCATCAGCGTCGGCAGCGTCAGGTACCAGCGACGCGCCACCAGGTACAGGCACGGCAGGACCAGGCCGCGGACCGGACGCGACGACTCGGCCACCACGACCAGTACCGTCACCGTCGTGGCCACGACCAGCGCGCCCGCCGTGACGAAGAACGGCAGCAGCGCCGGACCCCACGAGGTGCCACCGACCACCATGACGTCCACCACGAGCACGCTCACCACCGCGGCGCCCGTCAGCCAGGTGACCAGTGCCCGTGCCGCCGCCCGCCGGTAACCGTTCCAGAAGGCCGCGAACACCGCCGTCGACCCCTCGTCGAGCAGGGCGAAGCACCGGAACGCGCCCGCCAGCGCCGGCGCGCACACCGCCGAGAGCGCCGCGAAGAACGGCCACGACGTCGACGGACTCCGTACCAGGGCCAGTGCCACCAGCAGCGGGGCGCACGACATCGCCAGCAGCAGGTTCGTCGTCAGTGCGACGTAGACCATGCCGAAGACCTTCTCGTACGTCTCCTGCCGGGCCGGCCGCAGCAGGCCGCGCATCGTGCTCACCCCTTCAGCCCGCTCGTCGCGACGCCCTGGATGAAGTAGCGCTGCCCGAACAGGAAGAGGACCAGGATCGGCAGCACGGACAGCACCGCACCCGTCATGATCATCGCGTGTTCGGCCTCGTACAGGCCGACGAAGGAGCGCAGACCGAGCTGCACCGTCCACAGCTCGTTGCTCGTCAGGTAGATGAAGGGCCCCATGTAGTCGTTCCACGTGTTGACGAACGTCAGCAGCGCCAGGCTGGCGAGCGCCGGCTTCGACAGCGGGAGGATGATCCGCCGGTAGATGCCGTACTCGCTGAGCCCGTCGATCCTGGCCGCCTCGCACAATTCGTCCGGGATCGACATGTAGTACTGGCGCATGAGGAACACGCCGAACGCGCCGAACGCCTGTATCAGGATGAGCGACCAGTACGTGTCCGTCAGCTCCATCCGCTGCATCATGATGTACTGCGGCACCATGTAGGCCTGCCACGGCACCGCGATGGTGGCGAGGTAGCCCAGGAACAGCGCGTCGCGTCCGGGAAAGCGGACCTTGGAGAACCCGTAGGCGGCGAAGCTGCCGGTCAGCACCTGCAGGAACGTGATGGTGGCCGACAGGAGAAGCGAGTTGCCCAGGTAGGTCGCCATCGGGACGCGTTCCCAGATCTCCACGAAGTTCGACCAGCGCAGCTCGTCCGGAATCCACTGGATCGGGACCGCCAGGACCTCGCTGTTGCGCTTGAGCGAGGCCGACAGCATCATTCCGAACGGCACCAGCGTCAGCAACGTCACCGTCACGAGCCCGAGGTAGGCCAGCGTCCTGCGGGCGGCGGGGTACCGGGAGCCCGGCGGTCCGGTGGGCCCGTCGTGTCGCGGCGGCGGCACCGTGGCCGAAGGAGCGTCGCGCAACGTGGTCATGACGCGTATCTCCGTTCGTTGATCCGGAACTGGACGATGGTCACGGTGAACACGATGAGGAACAGCACGAGCGCGATCGCCGACGAGTAGCCGAACTGGCCCTCGACGATGCCTTCCCGGTAGACGAGCTGAGCCAGCACCAGGGTGCTGCGACCGGGGCCGCCTCCGGTCATGACCATGATCAGGTCGAGCACCTTGAAGCTCTGGATGGTCAGCATGACCAGCACGAAGAAGGTGGTGGGCCGCAGCGAGGGCAACGTGATGCCCCAGAACCGCTGCCAGGCGTTGGCCCCGTCCACCTTGGCCGCCTCGTAGTACTCCCTGGGAATGGTCTGCAGGCCGGCCAGGTAGAGCACCATGTAGTAGCCCATGTCGCGCCACACACTGGTGATGATCACCCCGGGCATCGCCCAGCCGGTGCTCGACATCCAGCGCGGGGGGTCCTGGACGCCGATCGCCTCCAGGAACAGGTTGATCGGTCCCGCCGTCGGATTGAACAGCATGTTCCAGACCACGGCCACCGCGACCAGGGAGGTGATGTACGGGAAGAAAGCCGCGCTGCGGAAGAAGTTCACCCCGCGCAGCCGCCGGTTCAGCGCCAGCGCCAGGGCGAGGGCGGCGATCAGGGTCAGCGGGATGTGGCCGAGCGCGTAGTAGAACGTATTGCGAAGAGCGACGTGGAAGTTCTCGTCCCCCCACAATCGTTCGAAGTTGCTCAGCCCCACCCACTCGGGCGTTCCGTAGGAGTCCCAGTCCATGAACGCCAGCACGAACGCCGCGATCACCGGGATGAGCGTGAACAGGGCGAAGCCCAGGAAGTTCGGCAGGATGAAGCTCCACCCGATCAGGGTGTTGCGCCAGGCCCGACCGCCGTGGGGCACCCGAGGTTCGCCCGGCCCGGTCGGCGCGGGCTGCGGCATGACATGGGTCATGGTCGTCCTTCGTGACTCCTTCGCAGACCAGGTGGACGGGCGGCGGACCACGGAGCCCGCCGCGGCCGCCCTAGTTGAGGACCTCGTTCTTGACGCGCTCGTTCATCGAGCGGATGCCGTCGGCGGCCGACTTCTCACCGACCATGATCAATTGATGTTCCTCGTTGAGGATGGTGTCGACGTCGGAGCTCTTGTCGCTCACCGGCATCTCCAGCACGACCTTGCCGGGTTCGAACGTCCTCTTCGACAGCTCGTCCGACGGCATGCCCTCGAGCTTGAAGTAGGCTTCCGTGATCGCCGGATCCTGCAGCGCAGGCACCACGCCCACCTGGGCGATCGCCTCCGCGCCCGCCTTACCGGCGGCGAACTGGACGAACTTCTTGGCGAGGTCGGCGGACTCGCTCCGCTTGTTCACCGCGAACCCCGTCGGGGAACCGAAGGTGACGACCTCGCCGGAGCCCGCCCGCTGCGGCATCGGGGCGAGCGCCCAGTCGACCGTGCTCTCGCCCTTCTTCTTGGCCTCCAGAATGCCCGAGATGTACCAGGTACCCATGGGCATCATCGCCGCCGCGCCGGTTCCGAACATGTTCCGGTAGTCGGCCTGCTGGGCGCTCGCGGTGCCGAAGTCCATGACCGCCCCCTTCTTCTGCAGGTCCAGTGCCATCGTGTACTGGTCGGTGAAGAAGGTGTAGTCACCGCCGAGCTGGTCGCCGCCCGTCTGCGCCGCGGAGATCGCCTGGACCACCGAACGCCAGGTGTGGTGGTAGGTGCCGTAGACCTTCTTGCCGTCCTTGTCCCCGGTGAGCTGCTGGGCGTACTTGGCGTAGTCGTCCCACGTCATGGCGTCGGTGAGCTTGATGCCCGCCTTGTCGAGCAGGGTCTTGTTGTAGTAGAGCAGCCAGAAGTCCTGGCGGTACGGGAGCGCGAAGTAGGTGTTGTTGACGCTGTAGGCCTGCAGGCCCGCCAGCTTGGCGGCGTCGGCCGACGTGGCGAGATCGGTGACGTCGACGAGCTGCCCGCGGCTGGAGTAGCGCGCGTAGTCCGTCACGTTCTTTATCGTGATCACGTCCGACTTGTCGCCACCGGCGAGCATGGTGGTGACCTTGTCCTGATAGTCGTCCGCGAGGATGTCGACCGGCTTCACCTTGACGCCCGGATTCGCCTTCTCGAACGCCTGGAACAGCGCGGTGAACTCGGGGGTCTTGGCGAGGTTCCACACGGTGACGGTGAGGGTGGTGGGTCCGCCGCCGCCCTCGGCCGGCTCGCCGGAGCCGCCGCACGCGGCGAGCGCGAGCGCGATGACGGTCATCCCCGCGGCCTTCACGACGTGGCGCGGTGTTCGGGTCCTGGCGGGCGGAACGGGATTGAGCATCGGGCTGGTTTCCTTTCCCTGAGGCCGGGCTCAGGCGCTCACGGCGAACTCGTCGGCCGTCACCACCGCACGCGGCGGACGGCCGGACAGGTAGCGTTCGAGTTCGTCGAGGGCGCTGTCGCTCATTCGCCGGGTCTCCGATCCCAGGGATCCGGCGATGTGGGGGGTGATCATGACGTTGGGAAGGTCGTACAGGAGCGAGTTCGCGGGCAACGGCTCCGGGTCGGTCACGTCGAGGATCGCGTCCAGGCGTCCCCTCGCGCACTCGGTCTCCAGGGCGGCGGTGTCCAGGACGGTGCCGCGCGCCGTGTTGATGACGGTCGTGCCGTCCTTCAGCAGGGCGAGTTCCGGCGCCCCGATGAGGTGACGGGTGGAGGGAAGCTCCGGGACGTGCAGGGTGAGCACGTCGCAGCGCGTCAGCAGGTCGGTCAGGCCGACAGATCGGCCGCCCGCCTCACGGACCTTGGCGGCGCCGGCGTACGGGTCGTACACCAGTGTCTCCACCTCCAGGCTGCGCAGCCTTTCGACGACCCGGCGGCCGACCCGGGAGAAGCCGACGACGCCGATCGTGCGCCCGCGGTTGGACAGCTCGCCCCGCCGTTCCAGGTAGGACCAGTCGTCACGATGTCTGCGCGCGTCCTGGGCCAGGAACGGAGCCTTCTTGCCCGCGAAGATGATCGCGGCGAGGGTGAACTCGGCGACCGGGACGGCGTTCTCGTCCGCCGCGCTGGTCACCAGCAGCCCGCGCCGCCAGACCTCGTCGGTGACGAACGGGCGCACCGTTCCCGCGCAGTGGAAGATCGCCCGGAGTTCCGGCGCGCAGTCCAGCCGCTCCTTGGTGAGCGGAGGACAGCCCCACGAGGTCACGAGCACCTCGACCTCGCGTAGCCGGCGGCGCACGAGCGGATCGTCGAGGTCCGCCGTCGCCATGGGGTCGGTGAGCTCGACGAGATCGCGCAACCGCCGCAGCTGTGGCTCCTGGAACTGCACATCGACGTACACGGGATCCATCACCAGCAGAGCCTGTGATCGTCGGTCTCTCACACCGGTCCTCTCGTCAGCCAGTGCTTGCCAGTGCCGCCGATCATGACCGATCGTTTCAATCAGGTCAATAGATTGTTAACGCTAATATGATCGCTATTGATCAATACGATCATCCGGGGATCCTGGCAGCCGTCAGCGATGATCAGTATGAACGCTTTTGATTCATTGCTGCTTGACGTGTTCGCCGAAACGGTGCCAGCATCGCGGAGTTTCGTTCGGAGTCACGACAGGAGGCCTGATGCGCTGGCTGCGGGAATTGGACGACCGGCGGCTCTCGCCGTACACCGGCTGGACCAGGGATCACTGGGTCGCGCTGGCCGACCACCTGCTGCTGTCCGCGCGGCGGTACGCCTCCCCCTCGCACGCGCGGATCTCCTTTCCCGGCGAGCCTGGCGGGTACGGGCCGGACGTCGACGCGCTGGAAGGATTCGCCCGGACATTCCTGGCCGCGGGCTTCCGGGTCGCGGGGGACGGTGGCCGCGACCCGCACGGCTACCTGGAGTGGTACGCACGCGGCCTGGCGGCCGGGACCGATCCGGCCTCTCCCGAGCGCTGGGTCCGGCTGGAGGAGCACGACCAGGCCAAGGTCGAGGCCGCCTCCATCGCGCTGGTTCTGCACCTCACCCGCCCGTGGCTGTGGGACCGCCTCGACGACGGCGTGCGCGAGCGGGTGATCGGCTATCTGGCCCCGGCGATCGGCGGCCGGTATCCGCCGATCAACTGGATCTGGTTCCAGCTCGTGGTGGAGCAGTTCCTCGCCTCGGTGGGCGGCCCGTCCTCGCGTCCGGACGTCGAGACCGGGCTCGCGGTCACCGACGGCTTCGCCCGGGAGGAGGGCTGGTACTCCGACGGCGAGCGGCGCGGCTACGACCACTACGTCGGCTGGGCCCTGCATTTCTACCCGTTGCTGTGGACCGAGATGGCGGCCGGCGACCCGGCCGCCGACACCCGCCGTGCCACCTACCTGTCCCGGTTCACGCGCTACCTTCACGACGCCGTGCACCTGGTGGGCGCCGACGGCTCCCCGCTCGTGCAGGGCCGCAGTCTCACCTACCGGTTCGCGGCCGCCGCCCAGTTCTGGGCGGGCGCGCGGGCCGGTGTCGCGACTCCCTCGCCGGGTCTCCTGCGCCGCGCCGCCTCCGGCATCGCCCGCCACTTCGCCGAGCACGGCAGCCCCGACGACGACGGAATCCTGACCCTCGGCTGGCACGGCCCCTGGCGGCCGATCGCCCAGTCCTACTCCGGCACCGGCTCCCCGTACTGGGCCGCCAAAGGCCTCTACGGACTGGCGTTGCCCGCCGACCACCCCGTGTGGACCTCGGTCGAGGAGCCGCTGCCGGTCGAGCGGGAGGATTTCCAGCTCGTGATCCGATCGCCGGGCTGGCTGGTCTCCGGCACCCGCGCGGACGGCGTCGTGCGCGTCGTCAACCACGGCACCGACCACGCCACACCCGGCGACCACCGCGCCGACTCGCCGCTGTACGCCCGCCTCGGATACTCCAGCGCCACCTCGCCCGTCCTGGCCGGCCCGCACGCCGGCGATCCCCTCGACCAGTCGGTCACGCTTCTGGACCCGGACGGCCGGCCCAGCCACCGCACCGGCTTCGAGACCCTCCTCGTGGACCTCCTGCCGACCGGCACCGCCGTCGGCGCCTCCCGCTGGCGGGCCCACTGGGTGGACCCGGATCCCGACACCGCCGACCACGGCTACGGCCGGCCGGGCGCCGCCGTCCTGGGGCCCTGGATCACCGTCCTGTCGGCGTCGCGAGGCGCGTGGGAGGTTCGCCTGGTCCGCGTCCTGCCCCCGTGCGCGGCCCCCCTGCGCCTGGGCGGCTGGCCCGTCCCCGCCGCCACCGCGTCGTCACGGCTGATCTCGCGCATCGTCCCCGGCCCCGGCCTCGACCTGTCGGACGTGACGCTCGCCGAGAACGCCACCCCGCTGTCGGACCGGACCCTCGTTCCCTGGTGCGGCACCAGCACGGCCGCCGAGCCGCACAGATGGTACGAAGTGCGCATCCACCTCGGTTCGAGTGCGCCCTCGGCCCCTCCGGAGGTCAGCTGGGCGAACGCGGCCGCCCGGGTCCTCTGGCCGGACGGCGCCGAGGACACGCTGGATCCCGTGTCCCTCCTGCCGTGAGGCCCTGCCTCAGGACGAGGAGGAGCGCACGATCAGCCGAGGCTCGATGACCACGCGATGTGTCGGCCGATGCGGGTCCTGATCCGTCAGTCGAGCCCACAGCAGGCCGAACGCCGCCCGCCCGATCGCCTTCCTGGGCGGGCGGACCGCCGTCAGCGGCGGATCGCACAGCTCCGCAACCTCGTCGTCGTAGGTGACCACCGCCAGGTCCGCGGGCACCCGGACCCCCCTCTCCTGACACCGCTCCACGAGGCTGATCGCCTCGGGGTCGGAGTGAACCAGCAGGGCGGTGGTGCCCGTGTCGAGGCACGAACCGAGGATCTGGTCCATGACCTCGTTCCACTCGGGGTTGCGCTGGTCGACGGTGGTGAGGTCCGGGGTGCCGTCGAGTCGCAGACCGAGCTCCTGGCAGGCCTGCCGCCATCCGCGCCGCACGTGCGGCGTCGTCGGACTGTGCACGGTCGTGACCACCCCGATCCGCCGGTGTCCCAGCGTCGCCAGGTGGCGCACTGCCATGGCCGCCCCCAGCGCGTGATCGCTGATGACGGACTCCATGGTCTCCTCGTACGGCCCGACGGCGGCGGCCCGCTCGATGAGCACGACCGGCACCGGTGCCTGCCGCAACCAGCGCACCAGTTCCTCGCCGTCGTCACCGGTGGTGGTCGGCGCGACCAGGAGCCCGTCCACGCCGACGAGGTCCATCAGCCCTGACAACTGCCGCCGCTCGTCGGCGGCCTGGTAGGTGGCGCCGCGCAGCACGATCCTGGCTCCGGCCGCCGCGGCGGCCTCGCGGACACTGCGGATCACCTCCGGCCAGTAGTAGTCGAGCGACGGCACGACCATCCCGATCGTGAGCCGCCGTCCGTCGCCGGTGCCCTCGGCGACCGGCCGGGGCGAGGCCTCCTCATCGGACTCGCCGGACTCGACGGCGGGGGCGCCGCCGCGCGACACGGCCCCGCCCCGCACCCGCCGGATCAGCCCTTGCGAGGCGAGGAGCGCGATGTCACGGCGGACGGTGATGACCGAGACGTCCAGTTCCTCGGCCAGGTCGGCGACCCGGACGGAGCCATGCCGCCGCAGCAGCTCGACCACCCGGGTGCGGCGCTCGTCGGGCAGCGAGGCCGGTGAGCCGGACAGGGTCATGGCCGCACCTCCACGCGTACCAGGAGCGATCCGCTCGCGGTGCCGGGCAGCTCCAGCCGCAACCGGGTCAGCCGGTCGCCCCGCACCGCGACGAGCAGGGGATCGTCCAGCTCGCGCTCGGCCTCCGCCCGCTCCCGCACGCGCTCCAGCGCCCGCGCCGGCGGCTCGCCGCTCAGGGAGCGCAGGGGCAGCGCACGGTCGGGACGCGCCAGGACGTCGATCAGAGCGCCCGGCGAGGCGGTCGTCCCCCACCTGCCGAGCAGTGGGCCTGAAGCGACGCTCTCCGCGAGCCGGACGCGGGAGCCGCGCGCCGCCGTACTGGTCATGGTCCTCCTCGGTGCCTCCTCATAGTACCGATCGAACCTGATCGAAGTTGATCCCCTGACGGACTCCGGGAACAGAATGATCGAAACGATGTTTGTTCGATCAGGTGAGGGGCCGCCGTTCCCGTACCTTCCCGCCCGGCGGCGATCCGGTTCACCCGCTCCTCCGGATCGCCGCCGAGGTCTCACGACCTGGCATCCGCCGGCACCAGGCCGTGCGCCTGCGGGACGGTGTCCCTGTTTCTCGTCAGGAGACGGTCCACTGCTGGGCGTTGTTGCCGCTGCAGGTCCACTGCCGCACCTCGGAGCCTGCCGCGGTGCCCCAGTTGTAGTTGTCCAGGCACAGGCCGCTGTGCCGGTTGGTGATCGTGGAGTAGCCGCCTCCCGCGGAGGTGATCCGCCACTGCTGGACGGCCAGGCCGTTGCAGGTCCACTGCCGTACTTCGGAGCCGGCGGCGGTGCCCCAGTTGTAGTTGTCGAGGCACAGGCCGCTGTGCCGGTTGGTGATCGTGGAGTAGCCGTCGGCGGCCGGGGTGACCTGCCAGTCCTGGACGGCCAGGCCGTTGCAGGTCCACTGGCGCACCTCGGCGCCGGGGGTGGTCACCGCGTTGTAATCGTCCAGGCACAGGCCGCTGTGCCGGTTGCGGATCCGCGCCGTGGCGGGGGTGGTCTCACCCGAGGGGCCCGCCAACACGGTGGAGGTCGACACCGGGACGCCCAGGCCGGGGGTGCCGTCGGCGTTCCAGGAGATCTTCTGCACCCGGGTGGTGCGGGTGGTGCCGCACCCCTGACCGGAGGAGGAGTTGGCGTGGTAGGCGATCCAGGTCTCGGTGCCGTCGGGGGAGGTGAAGAAGGAGTGGTGTCCCGGGCCGTAGACGCCGTTCGCGTCGTTGCGCTGGAAGATCGGGTTGGCGAACTTGGTCCAGGAACCGGCGGCTAGCGGGTCGCCGCCACGGTACTCCAGCATGCCGAGCTTGTAGTTGGGGCCGTTGCAGTGACTGGCCGAGTAGGTCAGGAAGGTGCGGCCGCCTCGCTGCAGCGCGAAGGAGCCCTCGTTGACGGCGCCGTCCTGGCGTTCCCAGGCCTGCGTGGGAGCCGAGATCCGCGTCCCGAAGGCGCCGGCCGTCCACGGGTTGGACATCGGCGCGATGAACAGTGACTGCAGGCCGTCGGAGGCGAAGGCCGAGAACGTCATGTACAGGTTGCCATTGAGTTTGAGCAGGCTGGCGTCGATCGCCCACCCGTTGCCGGGCATCAGGTCGACGATCCCGCGGACGGTGTAGGGGCCCATCGGGTCGGAGCCGGCGCTTTCCGCGACGTGGGTGCGGCGGGGCAGGCTGCCCTGCTCCACCGAGTAGTACAGGTACCAGCGGTTGCCGACCATCTCCAGATGCGGGGCCCACATCGTGTTGCCACCGGTCCGCACGACGACCTGCTCCGGAGCGCTGCGCAGCCCGGCGATTGTCGCGGAGCGGCGCATGACGACGTCGGCCGACCAGGTGGTGGCGACGTAGTGGTAGAAGCCGTTGTGGAACACCAGCGTCGGGTCGGCACTGTTGGGCGTTCCGACGACGGGATTGGTGAAGGACGGCCCGGGCGCCGCCGCGGCGCGAGCGGGGCCGACGGCGGTGTCCAGGGAGAGGGCCAGCACGCCGGCCAGGGCGAGCAGCAGGACTCGCCATGCCGTTCCTCGGGGAGGGGACAGTAACAAGAGTCACTCCTGACATCGTTCGGGACATGGGTGGCGGGGCGATCGGGTCGGCCGTGCCCTGGTCCTGGGGGGCTAGTGGACGAAGGGCCAGCCGGCCGAGTCCCAGCCGAGCTTGTTGACGCCGAGCAGGGACGCGCCGTTGTCGGCGTAGTAGTGGTAGAAGAGGATCGACCCGTCGCTGTCGTCCAGATAGGTCTGGTGGCCGGGGCCGTGGACGCTGCCGCGGCCGGCCAGGATCTCGGTGCCGCCGCCGGAGTTCATCGCCACCCCGTTGCGGTCGGTGAAGGGGCCGTTGACCGAGGTGGAGCGGCCCACCATGATCCGGTAGGTGCTGGAGGCGCCCCGGCAGCAGTAATCGAAGGAGACGAACAGGTAGTAGTGGTCGCCGCGGCGGACGAGGGTGGGCGCCTCGATGGCGCCGCCGCCTCGGCCGGCGACGCCGGTGAGGGTGGTGCCGGTGCGCCTGCCGGTGGCCGGGTCGAGCCGGATCTGCTTGATGCCCGACCAGAACGAGCCGAAGGTCAGCCACCAGCGGCCCTGGGCGTCGATGGTCATGCTGGGGTCGATGGCGTTGAAGGTGTCGCCGGTACGGGATTCGACGACCAGGCCCTGGTGGGTCCACGACCCCGAGGCGCCGGTGGTGGACGTGGCCAGGAAGATGGCCGAGCGCTGGGAGCCGAAGCTGGAGGCCGAGTAGTACATGTAGTAGCGCCCGTTCACGTAGGTGATGTCGGGCGCCCATACGTGGTTGCCGCCACCGGTGTAGGGGTGCGCCCACGAGACGCCCCCGGGGAAGGCCGACCCGGCGTTGCGCCAGGTGGTGCGGTCGGTGGAGGTCTTGAGCGAGATGTTGTCACCGGTGTGGGCCAGCAGGTAGGTGCCGCCGGGGGTCTTGGTCACCTCCGGGTCGTGCACGCCGACGTCGCCGGTCACATACCCGGGGCCCGGGTAGGCGGGGGGCGGGGTGGTGGGGTCACCGGAGCCGCCGAGCTTCACGAGCTGCCACTGCTGGTTGGCGCCGCCGAGGTCGGTGTACTGCGACAGCCGGCCGCCGTCGG